>CAZNFM010000031.1:0-56976 GCA_964572385.1 uncultured Planctomycetaceae bacterium
CGTGGTCCTTCAGGACTAACATCGACGCAAAAGCCATTCGTCAGACAGAACCTAGGCACTGAAGAGCTGGTGAGACCGCGGCAAGCACCCGCCTTCACCGCACGGTGGCAAGAGCAAACAACTCAGCGACGGGGTATGAGTTGCTTGACGAGTTCATGCCGATCGGTGGTTGGTGCCTGACACGCATGATTCACACAGACGTAGGCGGTCGCCTTGCCGTCCACGGCAGTCTGGCTCTGCGTGAACTCGGCGATGCGCGTGATCCCCGCGGAGCCGTCGGGGCGGAGCAGAACTACCGCGTTTGGCAGGAAGATGCCGCGCAGCGTGCGGAGCATTTCACGAGTGTCATCGCGCGCCGGGTCGCCGGCGATCACGATCTCGAACGATGGCCCGAGCGCGAAATCGAGCGCGCCCAGGAACTGTGTGTGCGCAGACGGCGCACGGCTGAGGTCGGCCGAGAAGGTCCGACTGATGGCGGCGGTCTTGTCTTCGAGTGCGCTGTCACCTGTGATGCGGGCAATTCGCAGCAGGTTTAGCATCGCAACCGAGTTCCCCGACGGCAGCGCGCCGTCATAGACTTCCTTGGTTCGTGCGAGCAGCGCCTCACCATCGTCGGCAGTGAAGAACAGCCCGCCGACCGCATCGTCCCAGTAGTGCCGGAGCATCTCCCGATTCAGCTCCAGGGCCGCCTGGAGGTTTCGAACCTCGAAGCTGGACTCGTAGAGTTCGAGCAGGCCCCAGACGAGAAAGGCGTAATCGTCGAGGTGGGCCGGCAGCCCGGCCTCCCCGTCGCGGAACCGCTTGAGCAGCCGCCCGCGCGAATCACGCAGGCGGTCCAGCACGAAGTCCGCGGCGCGCTGGGCAGCCGTGGCATACTTGGGCTCGTCCAGAACGCGGGCGGCCTTCGCCAGCGCGACGATCATCAGCCCGTTCCAGTCGGTGAGAATCTTGTCGTCCTTGTGCGGCCGCACGCGCTGCTCGCGCATGGCGAAGAGCTTGAGCCTCGCCGCTTCCAGACGACGCACCGCCTCAGGCTCTTCGATGCCCAACTCGCGCGCCAGCTCTGCCGTCGTTCCGCTTCGGTGCAGGATGTTCGTCCGGGGAGGCGTGTGCGGGTTCGTGAAGTTCCCGTCGGCCTTGACGCCGAAGGCACGGGCAATCAGGTCGGCGTCCTGCTCGCCGAGCGCGCGACGCAGCTCGTCTGCCGTCCAGAGGTAGAACTTGCCCTCGACGCCCTCGCTGTCGGCGTCTTCGGCCGAGTAGAAGGCGCCTTCCGGCGCGGTCATGTCGCGAAGGACGTAGGTGAGTATTTCACGTGCGGTCTGCGCGAACTCGGCCTCGTGCGTAGCCTGAAACGTCTCGACGTAGGCGACGGCAAGCAGGGCCTGATCGTAGAGCATCTTCTCGAAGTGTGGAACGAGCCACTCGGCGTCGGTCGAGTAGCGATGAAAACCGAACCCGATGTGGTCGTAGATGCCGCCGGCCCGCATCGCGCGCAGCGTTTGCCTGACGATCTTGAGCGCGTTCTCATCGCCCGTGCGGCGCCAGTAGCGCAGCAGGAATGTCAGGTTGTGGGGCGTGGGGAACTTCGGCGCGGCTCCGAACCCGCCATGCGCTGCATCGAACCGATCCGCGAGCTGGCGGTATCCAGTTTTCAACGTTTCGACGCCGGGCTCGGCCGCAGGAGCGCGCGCACCCGCGGATTGCAGGTGCTGGACGATCCGATCCGCGTTCCCGACGAGTTTCTCGCGCTGCGTTCTCCAGGCTTCCCCCAGGCGGGGCAGCAGCTCGACCAGACCTTGCCGCCCGAAGCGGGCGGACTTCGGGAAGTAGGTCCCTGCGAAGAACGGCTTCTTGTCGGGCGTCATGACAATCGTCAGCGGCCAACCACCACGGCCCGTCGTCGCCTGGCAGACGCTCATGTAGACGTTGTCGATGTCCGGGCGTTCCTCACGATCCACTTTGATGCAGATGAAGCCGTCGTTCAGCAGCCGCGCCACGTCCGTATCTTCGAACGACTCGTGCTCCATCACGTGGCACCAGTGACACGTCGAGTAGCCGATCGAAAGAAAGACGGGCTTGTCCTCCTTGCGGGCCTGCTCGAACGCGGCGTCGCCCCACGGAAACCAGTTCACTGGATTGCGCGCGTGCTGAAGGAGATACGGGCTCTTCTCGAATACGAGCCGGTTGAACTCGGGCCGGCCATCCGGCGGCAGCTTCCGGAGCTGCTCCACGGACGGCAGCGGCCGTGGCGCCGTGCGCGACTCCGCCGCCGGCGCGGAACTGGTCACCTGCTGGGCCATGCCCATGACAGTGGCCCAGCAGACGCCCAGGGCGGTGAGTCCGACGCCCAGGTGCCTGATTACTCGACTCAATCGATCACCATGTTCACGGCCTGGCCGGTTCGACCTTCTTGTCGTCGTTGCAGGCTACCCTGCAAACCGCGCATTCTGCGTCCGTCAACATCGCCAGCGCACACGTCTTGCACTTGGAGCTTGACGCCGCCCCGGTCGATGTGTCGCTCACGCGCCGGAACAGAAACTCGGTTGGAGCCTTGACCGGCTTGCCCTCGACTTCCAGCACCGGAAACGCGAGGAAGTTGATCGGGCCCGAGGCGGGGCCGGGTTCGACAACCAGATCGCGGCCCCGGCTGAACTCAATACGGTTCGCAGGGTTGTGGCCGAAGTAGTACGTCGCCAGGCTGGTGTACTTGTCGGCCTCACTGATGTCGATGGGCCACCACTTTCCGTCCGCGTGGAACTCCGCCCAGCAGTGGTAGCCGTCGATGCCACCCTCGTCTCGCTCCGAAGGAATCGCCGCCCCGACCGCGAAACGCGCCGGGATGCCGATCGATCTGGCCAGTGCGATGAAGTAGGAGTGATACTCCGTGCAGTTTCCGGTGCCGACGTCACAGGCGTAGACAGCATCGCCCCGGCCGTAGTCGCCGAACTTCTGGTAACGCATACGGTCGATGACGTGGTCGTAGAGCGCCCGCGCACGCACCACGGCACCCTTCTTCCCCTGGACGGCCTTTTCGGCGATGTCCCTGAACTTCTTGTCGATCGGCACGCGACCTTCCGGCCGGAGGAACTTCGCCACGTCCTCGGCCGCCCGCGACGGGTAGATCTCCTTCTCGATGCGGCGGACCTGATACTTCAGCTCCACGATCTTCGCGCTGTCGGCCGGCCCCAGCTCCAGGAACAGAACGCGGTTTCCGTGTTCACGCTCCTCGAGGACGCGCGGCTTGCCGGGCGTCTGCATGGACTTCATCTCGACGGTCTGGAAGGCGTCCGAGGTCGGCACGGGCAGCCACATGCGGGCAGGGCCCGTGATCTCGGGCAGGGTGACCCGATACGTGAACTCGAACGCGTCCTTCTCGTGAATGACACCCAGTTGACGGGGCGAGGTTGGGTCCACCGGGACGTGGACCCACGTGCCGTCCTCTTTCTGTTCCCACGCGTAGTAGGGCTGTCCGTTGATCTTGTGCACGCTGGTCTCGGTCACCGTCATGTCACCCGGGACGCCCTTGAGGAAGAAGTCAACGTCGTAGACATCGCCCGCCACGTCGAACAGGTCCACGCAGGCGAACTGCGCGCCTCCGCCCAGGTCCGCCAGGTATTCCATGTGGACCCGGACCAGCTTCAGTTTCAACTCCTTGCCGTTGTGCGGGAGCCGGAAGTAACCGCCACCAGCCTCCGCCTTCTCGGCGATGTGCTTCTCAATCGCCGCGGCGATCTGCTCAACACTCACGCTCTGCTGCTGCGCCAGCACTCTGGAGGCGATGGCCAAGCCCAGCAGAGCTGCGAGAATCCTCGGCTTCATCGTGCCTGTCCTTCCAGTCTTCGGCGTCGCGACCCGTTGGTTCCGGTAGTTGGGACACTCCGGCTGTCAGGGCTTTTGGGGATGCTCGGGGTGTTCGGGCTTCTTCCCAGCCTCCGGCTTCTCCACTTCGAGCACGCGTGCCTCGCTGTAGACCTTGCCCTTCAGCGTCACCGTTTCGTCGTGATGCTCCTTGATGTAGGCTTGTGCATCATCGGTATCCAGGTAGTGAAGCACCCATCCTTTCATCTCCGGCACTTCCTTCCCGGCAACGGTGGCGGAAGTCACTTTCAGCGCATGTCGGTGCCCATACTTGCTGCACTGCGCGGCGGCGCCCGCCTCCTTCTTCAACGTGCAGCCCAAACAGAAGTTCTGCCCCGTAACCACTGCCTGGACGGCCCCGGCCGGTGCCGACTTCTGTGCCGGCTGCGCGGCCTTTTTCGGGTGCTCCGGGTGCTCCTGCGCCAGCGCGTAAGCGACCAGGCTGATTCCCAGTAGACTTGCAAGAATGGCTGTCCTCATCGGTCTTTCCTTTCATCTTCGGAACAGTGGCTTGTGACGCCGCCCGCTGCGGCGCCAGTCCGTTTCTCCAGTCTCGTTTCACAGATACCGTGCGTTCTCGGTCTTCTGATCCACTCAATCTCCGCCGCCGTGCACGGCCTCCGACATCAAGTGTAGCAGCTTCTTCTCGTCCAGCTTGGAAACACAGGCGTAGACCAGCTCGCCACGCGGGCTCGCTACGACCGTGTGACCTTGGCAGCGATCCACCCAGTAGCTGTGCCCGTCGCGCTCGACGCGCCGCAGCCCTGCGAAATCCGCGACCCGGCTGGGCACGGCCACGAGCGATATCGGCTGACCCTTCATCTCGTAAACAGCAAACGCCGCGGGTTGACCGCCGATCTCGCACTTTCGGCCACCGACGAGCTTGCAGCCCCGGCCCGCAGCGGTCGCAAGCGTGACGGGAAGCTGGGTCTTCGAGCGCAGCCAGTCGGAGACGGTCTGCGGGTCATCCGAGTTGAGCTGAACCGTCTGGCCGGTGGACACAAAGTGCTCGAAATCCGCGACCAGCACGGTCGCGAACGGCGCGTCCGGATGTCGCCCCCATCCGCTACGCCACGCAAACCCGATAAGCGGAACCAGCACCAGCGCGGCCGCGATCCCCGTCAAGAGCCTGGCGCGGCGCGACGACGCGGTCAGCCACCGCGCACGCCCCGTCGCGCGGCGGACAGCGCGCTCCAATGCGGCGTCGCTCACCACCTTGTCCGTGCTCTCGGCTTCAATCGCGCGCGCCAGATGCTGCCGGATCGCGCGTTCGGTCTCTGCCTCGCGGGCGCAGTCATGACACCGCTCGATGTGCCGCTGCACCTCGATGCTCAGCGGCGCATCCAGTTCGCTGTCCAGGAAGGCGTACAGGTATTCGCGGATCTCGCTACACATCATGGCTGCCGCTCCGCTGCGAATCCCTGGGCCCGCGCATACTCAGCCAGCCGTTCACGCAACATTCGCCGCGCCCGCCCCATCCGGGACATCACCGTGCCGAGCGGGCAGTCGAGCACCTCAGCGATCTCGCGGTAGCTCAACCCGCCCGCCACCGAGAGCACCACCACCTCGCGAAACGACGCATCGAGTTCGTCGAGGGCCGCCGCGACACGGTCGTCAAGAAACTCCCGGAACTCACGTTCGCCCATCATCGGCAACGGACTCAGCGGCGCGGTGGCGTCGGCGGCCAGGACCTCGGTCAGCTCGGAGCCGGCGTCGGGCGCCAGGCGGATGCGCCGCTGGGCCGTCCTGCGCCACTCGCACGCGACGTTACGCATGATCACGAACAACCAGGCCCGCCCATAGGAACGCTCGTGCGTCGGCGCGAAGTTCCGCCAGGCCCGCAGGAGCGTCTCCTGCACCAGGTCCTGCGCATCGTGCGCGCAGGCCCCGTAGCGGCGCGCAACCAGATGCAGCCGCTGCCAGTGCGGCTGAACAAACCGCGCAAATGCCTCCGCCAGCTTCTTCACGGTTCGGTTTCCGACTCCATGATAGATAGAATGCCGCCGGCGCGTGATTTCATCCCGGAGATTGAGAATTGCCCAGCGGCTGCCGAATCACCTGACACTGTCTCCTCGGCTTCACGGAGTACCGCGCTGGCCAGCGCGGTTCGAGTCGTGTGATCACGACACGCGAGAGCCGATTAGCAGGCCGCTAAAGAGCGGCCGAATGTGCCGGGATTCTCATTCTGTGGTCTGCGTTCGAGTGCGTGGTATGGATCTGCGCCGCCCGAGTGTTGCCTTTCGCGCTCGCCCGGCCCGTTGGGAACCGGGTGTGCTACCCGGCCGGGGCCAGCCGAGCCAGGCGGAGGAGGTTGTACGCCGCCGCGGTCGCCTCGCTCTGCTGCTGGATCTTCCAGCGGCCGATGAACCCGGCTCGCGCCAGGCCGCCGACCCTCTTGCACCAGCCGATCAGCTCTTCCACCCGCTTGCGGACGCGCTGGCTGATCGTGTAACCCCTGGTCTTCATCCGTCGCTTCGCTCGCCGGCGCGCTGCGGCCGCCGCATCGTCACCCCGGATCGGCCCGTCCGGCAGGGGAACGTGCGGCGTGATGCCGTCCTGCTCCAGGGCCGCGAGGAACGCCCCGGCTTTGTAGTTGCCGTCGGCCCCGAGCGTCCGGGGGCAGAGCCCGTGACGCTGGCGCGTGCGGTCGAGCATCACGCCCGCCAGCACGCGCTCGTATTGGGGACTGGGGTCCGAGACGGCGATGTCCAAACACAGGCCGTGGCGGTTCTCCATCAGCACGTGGCCCCCGTGGCTGAGCTTGGCCGGCTGCCCCTTGCCCTTTCGCGCCAGCCGCGCCTCCGCATCCGTGATGCTGCGGTGCGTCGCATTGGAACGCTTCTCGCCCCGGAAGTTGATGGTCGGATTGCCGGGGTCGTCATCCTCGGCGCTGTCACTGACCTTCTGATCTTTCCTCTGGATCGGCCGCAGGCTCTTGATCGAGGCGTACGACTCGATCAGCGTGCCGTCCACGCTGAAGTGCTCGTCACTGACCAGACCCGCCAGGATGGCCTCGGCCACGATCCGGTCGAAGAACTTGCGGACCAGGCCGTGCGCTTCGAAGCGTTGCCGGTTCATGCTGAACGTCTCCTGCACCCAGACGCCGTCGGTGGGCTGCAGGTCGAGGAACCAGCGGTACAGAAAGTTGTAGCCGATCTGCTCGACGAGCTGCGTCTCGCTGCGGATGCTGTACAGCGCCCGCAGCAGCAGGGCCTTGATCAGGCGCTCCGGCGGAATGCTCGGGGCGCCCTGCCGCGTGTAGGCCCGGTTGAAGTCCGCCGACATGTCCTTGAGGATCGCATCCGCCCGCCGCTTGATCGACCGCAGCGGGTGGTTCGCCGGCACAAAATCGTCGATGTGAAAGGCGTGAAACATGACCCCCTGGGTTTCCGGCTATTCGGCAGAATTTGTGGGTCGAAATCTGGTGGAACCAGCTCCGCAGGTTCCCCCCAGGCCCCCTCCTTGGGCTTCTTTCCCCTCACGTGGGGCCCTGAGCAGGCCCACGCCAAACCGGCGCTCAGATTGGAGGCGGCCGCCGTACGACCGGGCCCGGTCAGATTTCCCGTGTTTTCTGCTTCGGAACTGCTCCCGCTGGTCCACGATGGGCCGGAAGTCACCCACGAATTCTGCTGAGGAGGCGATCTTCCTCAAGTACATCTCCGACGCCTTCACGGAGAAGTTCAACGCCCTTCAGGGCGACAAGCACTCCGCTCCCGTCCCGCTCACCGAACCCGAGCTCGACGCCCGCCGCGCCGAGCTTCGGCGCCTATCGAGCACCTCCCTGCCTTGGCGGGCGCTGTACTACCTGCTCGGTTGCTGGGCTTGTCAGACCTTCTGGACGGTCGCAGCCGTCTTCGCCATCACCCGCGGTCTCGACGAAGCTCGCCGCCTGGCTCTTCACTGCTGCGGCCTGCTCCGGCGCAGCCGTGCTGATCAGCCAACTACAACCACCGGCAGCGCTTCAACCTAACCGCGGACACCAAGAAGCGAAGGGGTGTTGAGGCTGCGGTAAGTGACGAGGCGGCCGAACCCTCTCCGGCGAAGCTGACCATAGCGATGCCGTCGTGCTGGCCAATCGCGTGTGCCGGCTTGCCCGATGGCACATGACACCCTGGGCCCCGCGTTTCCTGGATGCCGCGGGCGTTGACAAGCCGGCCGAGATATGCAAGATGCTATGGCGAGTTGCATAAGGGACAGAAGCCACTTGAGGGACCGGCTGGTAGGATGGCGAACATGCTTGATCTTGACGTTCCGAAGCTCGTCAGGGAGCTTCGCGAAAGGCTCGGCCTGACGCAGGAGGACTTCGCACAGAAGGTCGGTGTCACCTTCGGTTCGGTGAACCGCTGGGAGAACGGCAAGCGGACTCCGCAGCCGTTCCTGATCCGGCGCCTCTTGGAGATGAAGGTGGAGCTGGACGCCCAGAACAAGTCGTCGCGGAAGAGAAAGCCATCCGGATGAATGAAACGCATCCCATCCACGAGGGCCAGGTGTTGATGGGCTCGCTGTTCAACGAGCCGATGCGCGTCGAAACGGTCCGAGTTGGCGGGGACGGAACCTGGACCGTCGGCCTCGTGGGCACACAGACCGAGCGATTTCGCAAGGTCACGCTGACCGGCCGCGACCTGGAAGGACTAACCATTCTGGACGCCGGCTTCTCCTACGACGGAGACGGACGGCTCCTCCGCTTGGGCCTCCAGGCGTACTCACTGGGAATCGCGTGGGAGTTTGACCCCTACTTCGGCCTTTCCATTTCCCGCGTCGACCCGCTGCCGCATCAACTTGAAGCCATCTACGACTACCTCCTTAAGCCCGCCCGCGTGCGGTTTCTGCTCGCCGACGACGCTGGGGCCGGGAAAACGATCATGGCGGGGCTGCTGATCCGCGAGCTCCAACTTCGCGGTCTGGCCGAACGGATTCTGGTGGCATGCCCGGCGAATCTCGCCTTCCAGTGGCAGCGCGAGCTCAAGGAGAAGTTCGACGAGAAGTTTTTGGTGCTCAAGGGCGGCGACATCCGAGACCAGTTCGGTGTCAATCAGTGGCTGGAACAGAAGAAGGTCATCACGTCACTCGACCTTGCCAAGCGGAGCGAGATACTGCCGGGGTTGAGGCAGGTTCACTGGGACTTGGTGATCGTGGACGAAGCCCACCGCATGTCGTGGACACCTCCGGCCCGCAAGACCGCGCGCTACGCCCTCGGCGAACTCCTGCGGGACACGTCGGACCACATCCTGATGCTGACGGCGACGCCTCACAAGGGCAACCTCGCGAACTTCTCCCTGTTCCTTCAGTTGCTTGATGCGGACGCTTACGCCGATGTCCGCTCCATCCGCGAGGCGATGGACCGCCGCCGCGCGCCGTTCTACCTGCGTCGTACCAAGGAGGCGATGGTTTACTTCCCCGAGCGGCGGCCAGACGGCACCTGGGTGGCTGAGAAGATCTTCACAAAGCGCATTCCGAACACCGTGGACTTCCAGATCGACGGGCAGGAGTTCGAGCTCTACCGTGACATCACCCGCTTCGTGAAGCGCCAGAGCGCCAAGGCTGCTGCCCAAGGCGATGACCCCCGCGCCCGTGCGGTCGGCTTTCTGATGTCCCTCTATCAGCGCAGGCTGGCCTCTAGCACCTATGCCATGCGTCACAGCCTCGAAAACCGCGCACGAAGGCTTGAGGAAGGCTTGAAGCGCGCCCAGGAGCTGGCACGGTTGGCCCCGCCCGACCTTCCGGACCCAGAAGAAATCGAGGAAATGGAGGAGAACGAACGCGAGCGACTGGAAGAGATGATCGAGGCCATTACTCTGGCCGGCAACGCCGCACAGGTGCGCGAGGAGATTGCCGAACTTCGTCAACTCGTCGGGCAGGCACAGGCCGTGGAAGGCACCGACTCCGAGGCCAAGCTGTCGAAGCTCAAGGACCTGCTCCGCAGGGAGGGCTTCTTCGACCACCCGGACAAGCGCCTTCTGCTGTTCACTGAGTTCAAGGACACGCTCGACTACCTGGTTGGGAAACTGAAAGGCTGGGGCTTCCGGGTCGGCTGCATCCACGGCGGCATGAAACCCGGTTCCCGCGATGAGCCGGGCACTCGGCTCTATTCGGAGCAGCAGTTCCGCGACGGTGCGATCCAGGTGCTCGTGGCCACGGAGGCGGCGGGTGAAGGCATCAACCTCCAATGCTGCAACATCCTCTTCAACTACGACATCCCCTGGAACCCCAACCGCCTCGAACAGCGCATGGGCCGCATTCATCGCTACGGCCAGCGCAAGGACTGCCTGATCTTCAACTTCGTCGCCACGAACACTATCGAGGGCCGCGTGCTCCAGCGGCTGCTTGAGAAACTCCAGGAAATCCGCGAAGCCCTAGACGACGACGCGGTGTTCAACGTCGTCGGCGAAATCCTGCCGGCGGCCCACATTGAGCGCATCCTTCGGGACTACTACGCCGGGAGACTGGGCGACGCCGACCTCGAGGAGCGCCTGCTCGAAAACGTCGATGAGGGCCGCTTCCGCGCTATCTGCCAGAACGCCCTCGAAGGCCTGGCCGCCAAGAAGCTCAACCTAGAGATGCTCATCGAGCGTCGGGCCCGGGCACAAGAACGCCGCGTCGTGCCGGAGACCGTCGCCCGTTTCATCCGAGAGGCCGCCCCCTACGTCGGGCTAGAGGTGAAGGACATCTCGCACCTTCCCCACGCCTTCGAACCGGGGCGGACGCCGCCTCGCCTGCGTGAATATGAACGTGCATCCGACTGGACGCTCCCGCCTCTTGCCGCCAAGTACCCGCGATGTTCGACCGACCGCGATTCGGCGGAAAAACACAACCTGGAATGGGTCACGCCCGGCCATCCACTCTTCGAAGCCGTCCGCCGGCACACCTGTGCCCAAGCCGCCGGGGCCTTCGCCAAGGGAGCCTGCTTCTATTCCCTCCAGCACGAGCAGCCGTCACGAATCGACTTCTACCGTGCCCGGGTGGTGGACGGCCTGGGCCACGTGGTCCACGAGAATCTCCTCGCTGTGGAAATCACCGCCGGCGGTGAGCCGCGCCTGCAAGAGCCCAATGCGCTCAACAACTTCACCCCCGCCGATGCGCCTGCGGAACTTCCGCCGGTCGCCTTCCAAGCCGAGCCTTCTGCGTGGCTGCACGAGAAGGCGCTCCAGCCCTTTCTGGAAGAGACCCGCAAGGAGCGCCTGGCGGAGGTTCAGCGGATCGCCGAGCACGTGGAACTGTCGCTGACGGAGCTTCTCCAGCGGGCGGACGAGGAAATCGGCAAGGCCCAGGAAGCCATCGAGCGAAAGGAACCGGGGGCCGAAGGCCGCCTGGCCCAAGCCGAAAACCGCCACGCCGAACTCCTGGCCCGGCGCGAGCGCCGCAGACAGGAACTCGAGCGCCAGCGGTCGCTCACGCTTCAGGCCGTCGAGCGCATCGCCAGTGTTCTCGTCCTGCCGCACCCCGAACGGCAGTCGTCTGAAGTCCGCCGCCTTCAGCCCAGCGCCGAGACGGAAGCCATCGCCATGCGGGTGGTCGTGGAGTATGAAAAGGCCCAGGGACGCCAGGTCTACGACGTCCACGAGAAGAACCTCGGCTACGACATCACCAGCCTCGACGTGAACTCTGGCGAACTGCGCCTGATCGAGGTCAAGGGCCTGGCCGACGCGACCGGGACGATCCTGCTGACGCCCAACGAGCGCCGCGTGTCCGAAGACCGGCGAGATTGCTATTGGCTCTACGTCGTTACCAACTGTGCCGCGCAGCCCACACTCCAGGAACCCATCAAGGACCCGGCCCGCTTCCCGTGGCACGAGGTCACCAAGGTCGCACACTACTGGATGGAAGTCAGCGCGATGACGAAACCCATGAGTTCACAAGCAGAAGAGCCTCCTTCCAGCGACCAAGGAGGACCGACGCATGGATAGAACATCGTTTCCATCAATTGGCCAGCGAGGCCGCTTGATCATCCTCCTGCTGTACGTGCTGGGCCTGTTGATCGCGTCATGGGCTTCGATCGGATCGGTGATCCCGCCCACGAGCGAACGTGGCATCTGGTTCTATTCCGCACTTGCCGCTCTACTCCTTGGCAGTCTGTTGGTCACACCGTTCTTCACGAAGCCGGTTGATGCAATCTCGTATGGTGTTGCTTCGCTTATCACGCTCCTCGCCGCGAACGTATGGGGCTCCGCGGCGACTACGGGATTCGACCGCTTCACTTGGTCCATCGCGCTGCTCTATGTCGCCCTGGTACTTGTGTCGGCGATCCTCGCCATCGCACTCAAAGATTCAGCCCGGCCTGTCGTGCAGCGGCTTGCGCGGTCGTGTTACCTTCTGGCCGACGCGACTGGGGCGCCCCGAGCCGTCTTCTCCGTTGTGTTCCTCTTCGCCTTGATCACGTATCACCGCGGAGCGGCCCGCGAATACTTCATCATTGGCATTGCCTGGGCCGTCTTCGTCGCCTTCCGCCCTCTGGAGCGATCCGCCGAATTGATTGGGCGACTGAGGGGCGTCTGGGCTACGCGGACCGACGTAGCGCGCATTGGGCAAGTCGTCGGTCATGAAACCCCGGGCATCGTTCTTATCCGGGAGGACGCGACGGCCAGCGCTGCGTTTGGCGACCTGATCCTGGCGCGCACCGAACGAGGAAGCCCAGGTACGGCCATCGCGCTTGACTACGTCGGCTTCGCAGAGGGCTGCTGGCTCCGTGCATTTCATCTGCGCGGCTCGCACACAGACGCGCTCACGTTGGACCTACCTGGTATCAACCAAGGCGTAACCGCTGGTTCTGCGTACAAACTTGACAGTGATGGAATCGACGGAGCCACGGCAAAGGACGCGGCGGATGCGCGCATCAGGTTTCTCGGCCTTGTCGCGCCCGAAACCAGCGTGGGTCAACTGCGCATCGAATTGGTGCGTACCGATCTCGACCTACGGCTCGGCAGTTTGGTAGAGGTCGAGGTGGCCAAGAAGACGGTTCTATATCAAATCATCGACGGCTTGACGCGGGAGGAAATCATCCAGCAGAAGAATACCCGCGGCTATGTGCATGCCCATGCAAAGAAGATCGGTTCCTGGAATCCGGCGAACGTGAGTTTCGACTCCGTTCCTTGGCTTCCGGAGCCTAATCAGGCTATCCTGCTTGCGCCACACACGCGGGCGCAACCAGCGAAGGAGTCCGTTGGACATTTCCCCGGAACCTCGTATCCCGTCCGTGTCGATCCCGATCTCCTCGTCACGCACAACACTGCGATCCTCGGCATTCTCGGCGTAGGCAAGTCCTTCCTGGCGTTCGAACTTGTCGAACGCATGATCAAGACCGGCGTAAAGGTCATCTGCCTCGACCTTACAGACCAGTACTCCAAGGAGCTTGCGCCATACTACGATGCCGATGCTGAACAGCAAAGCATTAATGACCTGAGCGCCGTTGGTCCTGCCGGCAAAACGAATGTCCAGCAGAACGTCGATGAAGGCGGTAGCATCCAAGCGTTCACGATCAGGATGAAAGAGCAACTTACGGCGTTTCTTGCTCCAGACAACAACGAGAGGAAGTTAAAGATACTTAACCCCGCCCGCTTCGAGGTGTGGCAGCAAGTCAGCAGGCCGTATTCGGGGCAGGCGTCGATGGCGACGCTCACGCCGACTGAGATCACGCGAATCATTACCGAGGCGGCCCTTGAAGTTCTCCAGCAGCAGGGCATGACGGATAAGGCCCGATGCTGCATCGTCTACGAGGAGGCCCATTCGCTAATTCCGGAGTGGAACGCTGTGGCCAGCGAGGGAGATAAAACCGCCACGAACGGCACGGCTAAGGCCATCCTCCAAGGTCGCAAATTCGGCCTTGGATGTCTGGTTATCACGCAGCGCACGGCCAACGTCACGAAAAGCATCCTGAATCAGTGCAACACCGTGTTCGCGCTGCGGGTCTTCGATGCCACGGGAATGGAGTTTCTCAAGAACTACATCGGCGAAGACTACGCTCGCGTCCTCTCGACGCTCGACGACCGGCATGCGGTGGTCTTCGGCCGTGCCTCTTCATGCCGCGACCCGGTTCTGATTCGGTTGAATGATCGCTCTGACTTCATCCGAGTATTTCGAGAGGAACCGCCCGGCACGACCAATGAGGAAACACCAGCATGATCCCCAAGGAATGCAAACGCCTGGCCGAGGTGGATTTCCCGATTGCCGTGGTTTCGAAGCACTCGGCGCGGGAGAAGTCCATCCGGCACGGGCACCCTTCCACGCTGCACCTGTGGTGGGCGCGGCGACCGCTCGCGGCCTGCCGCAGCATGCTGCTGGCGCTGCTGCTGCCCGACCCGTGCGATGAGCACTGCCCGCGCGACTTCAAGACGCAGGCCCGCCGGCTGCTGCTCGAGCTGCCTGGCCGGCCGGGCCGGTGGGATGAGCAGGTGCGCAGCGACGAGGGGCTGCGCAAGGCGCTGCTGGAGTTCATCGGCGACTTCGCCGACTGGGACCGCTCAGCCGACGCAGCATACCTGCGCTGTGGCCGGGGCCTCGTCAAAGCCGCGCACCCCGACGAGACGCCGCTGGTCGTTGACCCCTTTGCCGGCGGCGGGTCGATCCCTCTGGAGGCCCTGCGCCTGGGATGCGAGGCGTTCGCGTCGGACCTCAACCCGGTGGCGTGTCTCATCCTCAAGGTCATGCTGGAGGACATCCCGCGCCATGGGCCGCAGCTCGCCGAGGAGCTCCGCCGCGTGGGCGGCGAGATCAAGAAGGAGGCAGAGAAGGAACTGGCCGAGTTCTACCCGAAAGATCCGGATGGCGCGACGCCCATCGCCTACCTCTGGGCACGGACGGTGCGGTGCGAGTCGCCCAACTGCGGCGCGGAAATCCCGCTCGTGCGTTCGTTCTGGCTGTGCAACAAGGCCAACCGCAAGTGGGCACTGCGCTACCGGGTTGTCCGCAACCCCTCTCCCTCTGGGAGAGGGCAGGGTGAGGCTTCTTCTCCCTCTGGGAGAGGGCAGGGTGAGGGTCACCACGGCCCGGCCGTGCTGCCCGCTGAGCTTCGCGAGTTCGCCCGGTCACTGCGCAAAGAGCAAACCGATGCCGAATCCAAGCTCTGGCGCCTGCTGCGGGACCGGCGCCTGGGCGGCGCCAAGTTCCGGCGCCAGCACCCCATCGCACCCTACGTCGTTGATTTCTACTGCCACGAAGCGAAGCTTGTAGTCGAAGTGGATGGTGGCCAACACGCTGACCAGCGGGCGCGCGATGAACGCCGTACCGCCTTCCTCGAACAGCGTGGCCTGCGTGTACTCCGCTTCTGGAATCATGAGGTCCTGAAGGAAACGGAGGCGGTGTTGGAGCAGATCTGGGAGGCCCTCACCCCAGCCCTCTCCCACAGGGAGAGGGGGCAGGGCCCTCACCCCGTCCCTCTCCCAGGGGGAGAGGGAGTTGTGCCGCATGTCGAGTTCGAGGTCTTTCAGCCGAAGAACGACAGCGAAGTGCCCGAAGGAACGGTCACCCGCGCCAGGGCGACATGCCTCTGCTGCGGCACCGTCCTGCCACCAGACCGCGTGAGGGCACAACTGTCTGAACAGCGCGGCGGCGCGGATGTGATCTTCGGACCCTCACCCCAACCCTCTCCCACTGGGAGAGGGCAGGGTGAGGGTTCTTCGCCCTCTGGGAGAGGGCAGGATGAGGGTTCTTCGCCCGCTGGGAAAGGCAAGGGTGAGGGCACTCCTCGGCGCACCGGCGGCGCGCGGATGCTGGCCGTCGTGACGCTCCACCCCTCTCCCGCTGGGAGAGGGTGGCGCGAAGCGCCGGGAGAGGGCCCCTCTCCCCCTGGGAGAGGGTGGCGCGAAGCGCCGGGTGAGGGTCCCTCTCCCCCTGAGAGAGGGTGGCGCGAAGCGCCGGGTGAGGGTCTCTGCTCCGTGCCGGATGAGCCGCTTCCCCCGATTGGCACGCTCGGCTTCCGCGTTCAACGCTACGGCATGCTCCAGTGGGGCGACCTCTTCACCGCGCGACAGAAGGTGGCGCTGGTGACGCTGGTGCGGCTGCTGACTCACCACAGAGGCACAGAGAGCACAGAGAACGAAGCCCTGAGCGAGGCAGTAAGGACCGCGATGGCTTGTGTTCTCACGAAACTGGCTGACAAGCAAAGTAGTCTCTGTGGTTGGAAGACGACCGCCGAGTACATGGGAACACACACTTTTTCCAGGCAAGCGCTTCCTATCGTGTGGGATTACTGTGAAGCTAATCCGTTGCGCGAGGAATCGGGAAGCATAGTACAAGAGCTCAACTGGGTCGCTGAAGTTGTTGAATTGCGAGGGAATTCGTCTCCTGCCCAGGTCCAGCTTGCCGACGCCACGGAGCATCCGCTGCCGGACGAGACAGCGCACGTCTGGTTCACCGATCCGCCTTACTACGACGCGGTGCCCTACGCCGACCTTTCGGATTTCTTCTTCGTTTGGCTCAAGCGGGCGCTCCCCAATCATCCGCTCCTGCGAGATCCCTTCGACTCGCAGAATCGGCTTACGCCCAAGGCACGCGAGGCCGTGCAGGACGAAACCAAGTTTGTTCCCTCACCCTGCCCTCTCCCAAAGGGAGAGGGGTGTGCTCCGTCGACCGTCGGGAGAGTGGGAGACGCTGAGCGGACACCGAAGGACCGCACGTGGTTCGAGGGGACGATGGCGAAAGCCTTCGCCGGAGGCCGGCGCATCCTGCGCGAGGATGGCGTGGGCGCCGTGGTCTTCGCCCACAAGACCACCGAAGGCTGGGAAGCGCTGCTTTCGGGCATGATTCGCGGCGGCTGGACCATCACCGGTTCCTGGCCCATCGCGACGGAAATGGCTTCGCGACTGCGCGCGCGCGAGTCGGCGGCGCTCGCCACCAGCGTCCACCTCATCTGCCGCCCCCGGCCCTCACCCCATCCCTCTCCCACTGGGAGAGGGAGCAAGGGTGAGGGAGGTGTCGGCGACTGGTCGGACGTGCTCCGCGAATTGCCGCGCCGAGTCGGGGGCTGGATGGAGCGGCTCCAGCGGGAGGGAGTGCGGGGCGCCGACCTGGTCTTCGCCTGCATCGGCCCGGCGCTGGAGGTGTTCAGCCGCTACCGCAAGGTCGAGACCGCCGACGGCCGCGAGGTGAAACTCGCCGAGTTTCTGGAGAAGGTCTGGGAGGTGGTCGGCCGCACGGCGCTGGAGCAGGTGCTTGGCACCGAGACGCCCTCACCCCAGCCCTCTCCCAGTGGGAGAGGGGGGATTGTCAACGGCGCGGCGGGGGCGGTGGAAGAGGACGCCCGCCTGACGGCCCTTTTCCTCTGGACGCTCCAGTCCACCAACGGGGGAGAAGCTCACCGCAGAGACGCGGAGAACGCAGAGGCGGAGGAAGATACAGGGGAAACGGAAGAAACAGATGATGAAGACTCCGCGTCCTCTGCGTCTCGGCGGTCGAAGGGATTTTCGCTGGTCTTCGACGTGGTGCGGCGCTTCGCCCAGCCGTTGGGCATCGACCTTCCCAAGTGGGAAGGTCGCATCATCGAGACGAAGAAGGGCGTGGTGCGGCTGATGGCCGTCTCCGAACGCGCCAAGCAGCTCTTCGGGGATGAGGGAGCGGAGGCGGTTGCGGATTGGATACTGGAAGACCCCGCACATTCCGTCCAGCCAATGCTCTTCCCTGAGATCAAAGAAGACTCACCGCAGAGACGCAGAGGGCGCAGAGGGAAAGCGAAGATAATCCTCGATGAAGAATCTCTGCGTTCTCCGCGCCTCGGTGGTGAAAAGGAGGCGACCACGCTGGACCGCGTCCACGCAGCCATGCTCCTCCAGGCGGGCGGCCAGGCCAACGCCCTGCGGGAGCTGATCAAGTCCGAACAGCAGCGTGGCCCGGACTTCCTGCGGCTGGCCAACGCCCTGTCGGCGCTGTATCCTGCGGGCAGTGAAGAGAAACGGCTGCTGGATGCCATGTTGCTGGCCGCTGTGCGATAGGAGACTCGTCGATGTCTTCGAGCAGATCCGTGGAGGAGACGATCGACCGGATGACGCGGCGGATCGTGCGGAAGTTCCATCCGGAAAAGGTCATCCTGTTCGGTTCCCACGCCCGCGGCAAGGCGGGAGCAGACAGCGATGTGGACCTGCTGGTGGTCATGCCCGTACGCGGTTCCAGACGCGCCGTGGAGGTTGCCATCGGAGTGGCGCTGCACGACTTCGGCATTCCCAAGGACATCGTCGTAACGACGCCGGAAGACCTCGAGTGGCGGAAGGAGATTCCCGGAACGATTGAGCGACCGGCCGTTCTGGAAGGGAAGGTGTTGTATGCCCGAACCCGAGAAGGTGGCGCAGGTAGTCCGGGAATGGGCGGTCAAGGCCGACAATGATCTCAAGAACGCCGCCCACAGCCTGAAACTCGGCAGAGACTGCCCGACGGACACGGTCTGTTTCCATGCGCAGCAATGCGTCGAGAAGTACTTGAAGGCCGCGCTCGTGCAGGCGGGCATTGATTTCCCGAAGACGCACGACATCGAGGTGCTGGTGGCGCTGCTGCCCAAGGGGCTCTCCCCGAGTCTGAAAGTCGAACAGCAGAGGCAGCTCACACAATACGCAACCGGGGCGCGTTATCCGTTCTGGCCGGAGATTCCCCTGTCGGAGGCCCGCCGTGCCGTGAGTCTGGCGAGGCGGATTCGCAACCAGGTGAGAAGGCTCTTGCCTCGATCCGCCTTGCGCCCCCGTGGGAAGTGATGCGATGGAACCCTGGTACAAGGTCGCCACGCCGCGCAAGGAGGTCCGCGAGGGCCGCTCGTTCAACCCGGACGAGTTCGCCATCCACCTGGAACAGGTCATCGCCAGGACCGCGCCCGAGGACTACCGGGAACCGAAGCAGTTCTTCGCGAGGACGTGCTTCACGCGGGCGCTGCGCGAGCACGCGGGGATGGTCCTGCGGCGGCTTTCCGGCGAGACGGCCAACACGGCCCCGGTGATGACGCTCATCACGCAGTTCGGCGGCGGCAAGACCCACACGCTGACCGCGCTCTATCACCTGGCCACGTGCGGCGACAAGGCGGCCGGATACAGCGGTGTGCCGGAACTGCTCAAGGCGGCCGGGCTTTCGTCGGTGCCCAAGGCGCGGGTGGGCGTGTTCGTCGGGAACGCCTGGGACCCGCAGGAAGGGCGTGAGACGCCCTGGATCGACATCGCCCGGCAACTGGCCGGCGATGCGGGGGTGCGTGAGTTGGGCGCGGCCGCCAAGACCACGCCGCCAGGGACGGAGTCGCTGGTCCGCGTGTTCAAGGCGGCGGGCGGGCCGGTGCTGCTGCTCTTCGACGAGGTGCTCAACTTCCTGAACCGTCACCGCGGTATGGCGGAGCAGTTCCACGCCTTCATCCAGAACCTGACGGTGGCCACCACAGGCGTAACGCACGGGGCCGCCGTCATCAGCCTGCCGCGCAGCCAGGTCGAGATGACCGACTGGGACATGCAGTGGCAGGACAAGATTACCAAGGTCGTGCGGCGAGTTGCCAAGGACCTCATTGCCAACGACGAGACGGAGATCAGCGAGGTCGTGCGGCGTCGGCTTTTCGAGGACATCGGCAGCGACCGCGTCCGCAAGAATGTCGCCAAGGCTTATGCGGACTGGTGCTTCGAGCGCAGGGCGCAATTGCCGCCCGAGTGGACGGCGGTGGACAGCGCCGCGACGGAGGCCAAGGCCAGGGAGTACCTGCGCGGCCGGTTTGAGGTCTGCTATCCCTTCCACCCGGCGACGCTGTCGGTGTTCCAGAGGAAATGGCAGGCGCTCTCGCAGTACCAGCAGACGCGAGGGACGTTGGCCATGCTCGCGCAGTGGATTTCCTGGGCCTACCGGACGGGATTCACCGAGGCCCGGCGGGAGCCGCTTATCACGCTCGGCTCCGCGCCGCTGGAGGTGCCGGAGTTCCGCAGCATCGTGCTGGGACAGCTCGGCGAATCCCGGCTCGTGGCCGCCATCGATTCCGACCTGTCCGGCGCGCAGTCGCATGCCCGGGCACTCGACGCGGACACCAAAGGAGCCCTGCGGAATATCCACCGCCGCGTGGGGACGACGATTCTGTTTGAGTCCTCCGGCGGGCAGGTGGACAAGGTGGCGCACCTGCCGGAGTTGCGATTCGCCCTCGGCGAGCCGGAGGTCGATACGACCTCAGTGGACACTGCCGCATTCACGCTGGAGGACAAGTCGTACTTCATCCGGCGCGTGGGCTCGGACGGGTTCAAGATCAGCCACCAGCCGACGATGAAGAAGGTCGTGAGCGACCGCCGGGCGTCACTCGACGAGGAGTCCGAAATCAAGCCCGCTATGCGGATGCTCATTCAGAAGGAGTTCGAACGCGGTGCTACGGTGCCCTTGGTGCGATTCCCCGAGGACGGGACTGCCGTGCAGGATACGCCGCGGCTTACGCTGGTGGTCGTCGAGCCGGAGTCTGAGTGGACTGGAACCGGCTCGCTGCGCCAGCAGATAGCGGAATGGACCAAACAGCGGGGCAAGTCGCCCAGGCTGTACCCCGGGTCGCTCGTGTGGTGCCTGAAGAGGCCCGGACGCGACTTCCGGGAAAAGGTTGAATTGTGGCTGGCTTGGAAGCGGGTGGCGAAGGAAGTGGCCGAGGGGACCCTTGGCGGGGACTTTGACCGCAGCGACCGAGCGGAGCTTCAGTCGAAGGTGACGGATGCGGAGGAAGCCGCCAAGGACGAGGTCTGGGGCGGCTACCGCTTCGTCGTCATCGCGGACAGCCAGGAGCCCGATGGGCTGAAGACCATCGACCTTGGTGCCGGGCACTCAAGCGGGGGCGAGACGCTCTGTGGCCGGGTCATCACGGCGCTGAAATCGCAGGCATTGTTGAACGAGTCCGTCGGCGCGGGCTACATCGAGCGCAACTGGCCACCGGCACTCAAGGCGTCCGGCGCTTGGCCGCTGGCCAGTCTCCGGCAGAGCTTCCTGAATGGTTCCCTCACGCGGCTCCTGGACCCGGACGCGACCCTGCGCAGCAAGATCGTCGAGTTCGTGAGCAGAGGGGATTTCGGGCTTGCTTTTGGGCAGAAGCCCGACGGCGGCTACGAACGGATTCTCTTCGAAGAATCGATTGATCCGGCGGATGTCACCTTTGAGACGGGCGTGTTCCTTCTCTTGAAGGGCAAGGCGAAGATCCTGAAAGCTGCGCCGGAGCCCGTACCGGCTGTCGGTCCGGGACCAGAACCCGCACCGGAACCGGTTCCTCGTCGTGAGCCTGAACCGAAACCCGAGCCGGTACCAGTACCCGTTTCTGCCACGCGGACGTTCAGAATCCGTGGCGACGTGCCACCCGAAGTTTGGAATCGTCTGGGAACGAAGCTTCTGCCGAAGTTGCGGAGCGGTTCAGAGCTGAAGATTGGAATCGAGTTCTCGGTCACCGTGGAAATGGGAGTAGCGCAAACCTTCCAGACAGACCTGAAGCAGGTTCTGGACGACCTTGGGCTGGTGGACCAGGTTCGGGTTGAGCCAGCGTCCGGTTTCCTTTCATGAGACGCGAGATGGCCGGGCACATTCCCGCGACGCTGCCCTGGGTGTCCGTTCGCTGAGGGCGACTGACGCGGGCGGTGCGGGATGATGGCGCTCTTGCTCCTCGGCGCGAGAGTGGTTATGGAGAGGGTTACATTCGGGGAGATCGACGGGTTTTCTCGAAAGAGAGAGCCCGTCTTCGTTTACGCCCACGCCGATTCGCGGCCTTTCCGCATGGTCGCCCCAACCCGTTGCCTGCAAAGAGTTACGGCGATTTCGCCGCGGCGGGCGGCGCTCTCGGTTCGGAAGCCGCGCGCCGAGGTTTCGAGCGCAACCCCACAGGTTGCGCTCGGCAGCCCCTGCAGGACGCCTCAAACTCTCGCGCTCTCTCGTTCACATCGCCAGTTAGTTAACGGGCAAAAAGCGATCGGGCCCCCGAATGGGACATTTCGAACCCGCCAACTGCTGGCGACGCGGGGCATGCCGCCGTCGCTGCGGTCGGTCCCTGTGGTCGGTAAGCCCGGCGAACGGTCCGAAGCAGGAAGGCGGTTGAGAACGGGCCTTGACGCCGATATATTAGTCTGCGCAGAAGGACATTTACTGGCCGATTGCGCAGACGGTTTTTGGGTTAACCATGCCCCGTATGTCGCTGGAATCCTGGATCGACGCATTACAGGCGCGGGGGCGGTACACGTTCCTTCGGGAGCAGGCGGTGCGCGACAGCGGACTGTCCGCCACGGCCGTACGCAAGGCGTTGCAGCGTGCGGTCAAGAGCGGGCGGCTGGTCCGCTCCAAGGAGTACTTCTTCGTCATCGTGCCGCTGGAGTATCGTTCCGCCGGGGCCCCACCACCCGCCTGGTTCGTCGCGGACCTGATGGCGGCGATGAAGCTCCCCTACTATGTTGCCCTGCTCAGTGCCGCCGCGATTCACGGCGCAGCCCCTCAGCCGCCGCAGGAGTTTCAGGTCATCACCGATCGAACAGTGCGGTCGATCCGGGTGGGGCGTTCGCATGTCCGCTTCTTCGCCAGCCGGTATCTCCAACGGGCGGAGACCGTCCAGGTTAAGACACCGACCGGGACAATGCGGGTGTCGTCGCCAGAGACCACGGTTGTGGACCTGGTCCGGTTCGCCAAGGCGGCCGGGCACCTGGATTACGTCGCGACGGTCATCCGGGAATTGGCGCCTCGGCTGGAACCGGAGCGGCTGGTGGCCGCACTGAAGGCAGTGTGCGACGTGCCCAACACGCAGCGGCTGGGCTACATACTGGATGTACTGCGGCAGCGGCGTTTGTCCAACGCCGTCCACCACTGGGTAAAAAGCCGCATCGCGCGATCCCAACCCTTGCGATCTGGTTTGCCAGTAACCGGCGCTGGCGAGGATCGACGCTGGCGGCTATGGATCAACGGGCTGGTGGAGGTCGAAGCGTGATCCCGCAGGCCCACATCACCGCCTGGCGTTCCGTCGCGCCGTGGCCCGACGACGCCCAGGTCGAGCAGGACCTGGCCCTGACGCGCGCCGTGGTCACGTTATTTGCAGATGCCCATGTTTCGGAGAAGATCGCCCTGCGCGGCGGCACAGCGCTCTACAAGCTGTTCATCACGCCCGGGGCGAGATACTCGGAGGATATCGACCTCGTGCAGACCCAGGCCGCTCCGGCTGGACCGCTAATCGATGCGATTCGTGCCGGGCTCGACCCATGGCTCGGAAGACCGACCCGCGACCGGGCAGAGGGCGGCTTCTCGCTCATCTATCGGTTCGACTCCGAGATTCCACCGGTCAGGCCGTTGCGGCTCAAGATCGAGGTCAACACGCGGGAGCATTTCGCGGCCGATGGTTTTCAGCGGCTGCCGCTGGCCATCTCGAATCCGTGGTTCGCCGCCGAAGCCCGAATCAGGACGTACCAGCTCGACGAACTGATGGGCACCAAACTGCGGGCACTCTACCAGCGGCGGAAAGGTCGAGATCTGTTCGACTTGTGGCTCTGCTTGGAGCGCCAGCTCATCCGGCCGGAGCGGGTCGTCGCGTGCTTCCTGCGATACATGGAGCATGACGGCCATCCCGTCTCCCGGGCCCAGTTCGAGCAGAACCTGCACGACAAAGAGAAGGACCCGGGGTTTCTGGGCGACCTCGCGCCGCTGCTCAGCACGAGCATCGAGTACGACCCGGCCCGGGCGGTGCGGCAAGTCCGTTCTTCGTTGATCGCTCGCCTGCCGGGGCAGGCGTGGCGCGGCGGTCCGGCGCAATCTTCGTGAGACACCATCTTTGGCCCGGCGGTAGGTAGTGAAGGAGGACGCTGTTAACGCGCAGCGTCGCCGAGTATCCACCGCCGGACAACTCACCGGCCGCAGCGCGGAGGGTGAAGCGGGATTAGGCGATGGTCCGGTGGACGGTCATCCCGCCGAGCGTTCTGCATCAGCAAAACGTGTTGACGGTGGATCCGCAGACGTGACGACCGTTGGGCCTGAGTCATCAGCGGTATCATCGACGGCGGTTGCGGCCCCCGGGCCTCGGTAACGACCGTACCGAGGCCCGCCACGTGCCGATCGAAGAGCGTGGATCATATTGGTGGATTGAAGCGATCCGGTCCACCGGCCCGCCGCCAGACGACGGAGTGGAGTTGGAATGATTCTTGTGCGCCAGCCTGCCCTGCGGGGAGCCGGCGGCAGCGTTGTTCGCAACCGATGGTTATTCGTTGCGTTGGTTGATCGCGGAATTTCACAAGGCCGAGAAAACCGGATGTGCTGTCGTGTTGCGGCGGCTGGAACACACGGACCGGCTCGAGCCGCTGATCGGACTGCTGAGTGTGCTGGCGGCCTGGCTGCTCGAACTGAGATTCGTGGCGAGCGCCGAACCGGACCGGCCGGCCCGTCCCCACCCCCGCCCGCCCCCCCGTCGCTTGGCCGCCTCGTCCGGCCGTCCGTCCGCCGGCACCTTTATTCCGCCGCCAGGGGCGGGTATCCTGCCCCACGGAACCGGCAGGCCGCCCATGCGTCCAAAGACAGGGAACGAGCAACTAGCGACGAGCCGCCCACCAGCGGCCACAGGGCCTCTGCCGCCAGCGACAGGAGCGGTGCCGGCGGACCTGAAGGGCCTGCGGCCGGCCCTGCCCGCGACGGCGGCAGGCGACCTCGACGAGGCCGCCCTCGTGGAACGCTGCCGGCAGGGCGACCCCGCCGCCTTCGGCGCGTTCGTCCGCCGCTACCAGGACCGCGTGTTCCACGTCTGCCTGCGGCTTTGCGGGCGGCCGACGGAGGCGGAGGACTTCGCCCAAGAGGCCTTCGTGCGGGCCTGGCGGGCTCTGGACCGGTTTGACGGTCGGGCGCGGCTCTTTACCTGGGTCTTCCGTATCGCCGTCAACCTGGTGCTGAGCGCCCGCCGCCGGGAGCGGACCACACGCACGCACTCGTTGGAGGCGTGGGCAAGCCGCCCGGAGGAAGACTGCGAGCCGCCCACGCCCGGGCCGGCCGCGCCGGAACCGAGGCCCGATGAGCAGGCCGTGAGCCGCGAGACCCAGCGGGCGGTGCAGGCAGCGCTGAACCGGCTCGAGCCGGAGCAGCGGGCCATCATCGTACTCCGCGACCTGGAGGGGCTGGACTACGCGGAGATCGCGGCGATTTTGGAAACGGCCACGGGCACGGTGAAGTCGCGGCTGCACCGGGCGCGGCTGGCTCTGCGGGAGGAACTGCGACCGCTCTTCGACGGCGAGGCGGCAACGAGTAGGTAATGATGAACCAGCGGCTTGAACAACTCGAGCAACTGAGCGCGTACCTCGACGGCGAGTTGACGGACGCCGAGCGGGCCGCCGTGGAGCGGCTGCTGGCCACCGATCCCGCCGCGCGGGCCTTGCTGGACGAGTTGCGCCGGACGGCGGAGCTGGTGGCGGCGTTGCCGCGGGCCGCGGCCCCGCCGGACTTCGTGGAAAACGCCGTAGCCCGGCTGGAGCGCGCGGCGCTGCTGGGCGAGGCGGCGTCGCCGGTCGGGACCGCCCGACAAGCGTGGTGGGCGCGGGGGCTGGCGCTCGCCGCGTCGCTGGCCCTGGTGGCGACGGCGGGCTGGCTAGTGCGACCGTACCTGCGAACGGCGGCCCCGGCACCCGACGTGGTGGCCAGGGGCGACCGCAGGGAGCCGCCGCCGCGACCCGGCGAGTCCGCAGTGTCTGAAACGCTGGCGATGCGGATCGAACCCGCGGAGCGAAAAGTCTTCGCGTTGGAGAAAGACGACACGGTATCGGCCACGGCCGGCCGCATCGCCGCGCCGCGGCCTGCGGCCGAGGCCCCCGTTGCCCCGACGGTACCACCGGCCGGTGCGGTCGAGCCGCTTGCCTCGCCGATGCCGCCGGACGATGTCGGTCCCCCGACAAAGCTGGAGCAGTCGGACCAAGCCAAGACCGCCGACGCGGAGCCGGCGGAGCTGGCCGCGATGGACGCCGCATCGCCCGCGGACCAGTCCGCTCCCGCCGCAGGAGAGGCCGCAGACGCCAAACGGGGCGGGATGGCGGACGAGGCCACGGAAGCCGCGGGCGGACGCGGTTCGACTGCCGCCGAAGAGGTAATCACGCTGGAGACGCTCCTGGCCGCGGGCGTGATGGCCAAGGCGGACCTCGCCGCATGGCCCGCCGAACAGGTGGACCACCTGACCACCGTGGAGGCGGACGAGCCGACCCAAGCCCGTTTGGTCGAGACAATTCGCGAATTCCTCCAGCAGCAGGGCGTGCCGGACCTGGCCGAGGCCGAACTGCCGGAACCGATCGGCGTAGAGCAGGCGTTCTTCGTCGTGCATCCGGCGGTGGGCGCCGAACCAGCCTCGTCCGGCGACAGACCAGCCTCGAACCCGGGCGAACCCGCCCCACCGACCGTCCAAACACGGGCTATTCTGTGGCGGCTGGCCGCACTCGACGAGATACAGATCCTTTGCCGGATCCCGCGCGGCCAGGCCGAGCCGCTGCTTGACCACCTCGCTGCGGTGTCCAGCGATGCGGCCTCCCATCGCCTCCGGATGGCGGCATGCGTTCTGCTTCTTCCCGCAACCATGCCAGCAGACCTACTCCTTTCAGTAGACTCCGAGGTTCTCGAAAGAAGCCGAGACCCCGGGCCAGCGGCCGCGACGCAGCCCGCCGACCGTCTCGTGACGCTGGCCATTACCTTGCGCCCTCCCCCACCTCAGGCCGCGTCGCGGCCGGCGGACGAATCACCCTCCTCCGCCGCCGAAACCGCCACCCGGCCCGCCCCGCCGCCGACCACCCAGGGGGCCGACCGTGGCTAAGAACGACCGCCCGCCGCGCCGGCCCGGCCGCAAGGTCCGGGTGGAACTGCGCCGCAACCGCGTGCAGCCGGCGCGGGGCAAGGGCCGCTATGCCCGTCGCATCCTCGGCGATGAGATCGAGCAGGAAGACGCCGTGCGGCTGCAAAACATCGGCGGCAAGAGCGAACTGAGCCGCAAGCGGACCGTGGTGATCCGCGAGGGTCCGGAGGCGGCGGGCACGGCGCGGGAGGGCAGAGTGGTCGCCCTGCGAGGGCTGTATGCCGACGTCGAAGAAAACGGCCGAACCTGGTCCTGCACCATCCGGCGGATGTTGCGGACGCGCTTGATCGCCGAGCGGACGCCCTTGGCGGTGGGCGATGTCGTGCGGTTCCGGCCGGCCACCGAGGTCGACGAGCCGGGTGCCGCGGCGACGGCAGCCTCGCCGGAACCGCCTGAAGGTGTCATCGAGGAAGTGCAGCCGCGGCGTTCAGTGTTGACCCGCGAGTACGAACGGCGGGTGCAGGTCGTCGCCGCCAACGTGGAGATCGCCGTGATCGTGGTCGCCGCGGACCAGCCGCCCTTGCGGCCGCACCTGATTGACCGCTACCTGGTGGCGATTCACCGGGGCGGCATCGAACCGCTGATCTGCATCAACAAGATGGACCTCGACGCGAGCGGCTTCGCGGCATCCGTCGCGGCGGCCTACGAAAAAATCGGCTACCGCGTGCTGCGGACCTGCGCCCGCGGTGAACCCGGCGTCGCCACGCCGTCGGGCCTCGAAGCCCTGGGCGAGTCGCTCCGCGACCGGACGGCGGTGCTCTTTGGGCCGAGCGGCGTTGGCAAAAGCTCCCTGCTCAACGCCCTGGATCCCGACCTGGGCCTGAAGGTCGGCACGCTCAGCGATCTCCAGCGCGGCCGCCACACGACGACCACCGCTCGCCTGCTCCGCTGGCGGTTCGGCGGCTACGTCGTGGATACACCGGGCTTGCGGCAGTTCGAGCCGGCGGGCGTCGCGCCGGGCGAGCTGGAGGCCTGCTTCGTGGAATTCGTCGATCGAATCCAGCAATGCCGCTTTCCGAACTGCTCGCACACCCACGAGCAGGGCTGCGCCGTGAAGGCGGCGGTCGAGGCTGGAAGCATCTCCATCGACCGCTACGAAAGCTATTGTAAGATGTACGAAGAAGCAGCCGCGAAGCCGAAGTACTGAGCCGCGGCGCCGGCTCAGGGACGGTCTGCTGCCGCGGCGATGACGCTGCTCTCATGCCTGACGCCGCCAAATCATCCACGCCCGACGACCTGGCCCGCCTCCATCCCTTCCTAGCACTGCCCGTGGTGGCTTTGGCGGTCGCGCTGGGGCTGAGCTGGTTGTCGCCGGTGTCGCTCTGGATCATGCTGCGGGACGGATGGGTGGCCGCCGCGGTGGTGGCCTCCGCGACCGGCTACGGCCTGTGGCTGCTGCGACTGCTCGGCCTGCACACCGCACCACGCCGACACCAGATTCTCCTCGGCGCCGGACTGGGATTGGGCGGCCTGGCGTTGCTGATGCTCGCGGCTGGTCTGTTGGGCTTGCTGCACCGCTGGTTGTGGATCGCCATCATCGCCGGTGGCGTACTCGGCGGCCTATGGCGGGCCGGCATCTGGAGAATCGCCGCGCGAGCGAGGGTCGCATCCTGCACGCCGGAGATCGGCGACCACCCTTGGAAAAACCTCGGACGTCTTCGCTGGGCATGGTTGATCGTCGCCGGTTCCGCCATTCTGGCCCTGCTTGCGAGCACGCTGCCGCCGGGCATGCTCTGGCCGGAGGAAGGCCACGGCTATGACGTGCTGGAGTACCACCTGGGCGTTCCGCGGGAGTACTTCGAGGCCGGGCGCATCACCTACCTGCCGCACAACATCTACAGCAACTTCCCATTCAACGTGGAAATGCTCTATCTCCTGGCGATGGTGCTGCGCGGCGGCCCGATCGCAGCCGCCTTCACCGCCCAGTTGCTGCACGCGCTGCTCGGCGGGCTGGCCGTGGCCGCGATATGGCTGGCCGGCCGCGAGAATGGCCCCACGGCAGGAGTAACCGCCGGCGTGGCCGCGGCCACGTGCCCGTTCCTCCCCTACCTGAGCGGCCTCGCTTACGTCGAGAACGGCGTGATTCTATATGCCGCGCTGTCGCTGTCCGCGGTCCTGCGATTACCTCGCGTTGCCGAGAAGGAACGCGGGCGCTGGGCGTTCATCGCCGGATTGACCGCCGGGCTCGCTTGCGGCTGTAAGTACACGGCGGCGCCCCTGGTGTTCGCGCCACTGGTCGGTGCCGTGTTGTTGTCACCCTGGCGAAAGGCGTCGTCCGGCGGCACCTCCCGCCGCGGTAACCGACTCCGCCTGGCGGCGATCTTCCTGCTGGGCTGGGCGGCGGCCTTCGGACCTTGGTTAGTCCGCAATGCAATCTGGACCGGCAATCCGGTCTTTCCCCTGGCGCGGGCATTCATGCCGGAACGGCCGGGTGTCTGGTCGGAAGAACTGGCCGCGCGGTGGCACGAGGGGCATCTGCCCGCGCCGGAGGATCGGCCCTGGCTGCGGCGGGCCCAGAGGCTGTGGCGCGAGGTCATCGCCTCTCGATGGTTCGGGGCGATGCCGGCTTTGACGATCGGGGGAAGCCTCGCCTGGGCAGTCCGGCGGTTCCGCCAACGACGGGCCGCCGCGCCGGCGGAGTCGTCCAACAAGAGCAACGACCCGCTCGAACAGACCTCGCTGGTGCCCTGTTGGATCCTGCTCCTCGCGGGCATGGCCGTCTGGCTGGCCTGGACGCACCTGGTATGGCGTTTCGCGGTGGTCTGCGTGGTTCCAGCCGCAGTGATCGCGGGGGCCGCGGCAGACAAGATCCGCTCCGCTCCTGCGAGGGCCGCGATTCTGGTAGCGCTACTCGGTGCGGCGGCGGTGAACCTGGGCCTCGCCGCAAACACCTTTCGGGACGGCGGCGCCTTCAGCATCGCGGAGATCCGCAACGAACAAGGCGGCGACGGTTTGGCGTGGTTCACCCAGGGCCTGTGGCCCTGGCAGGCGCATGTGCCCAGGCTGAATCGCTTGGCCGAAGAGGGCCGCCGCGTCCTGGTCGTGGGAGACGCGCGGCGGTTCTACCTGAACGAGGGCATTGACTACCGCGTGGTCTTCAATCGCAATCCCTTGGCCGAGGTGGCGGCAGGCGGGACGCCACGGACGGTGGCAGCGTGGCTCCGCGATCGCGGCTACGCAGCCGTCTACGTCGACTGGGGAGAAATGAGGAGACTGCGAAGAAGCCGTTACGGGTTCTGGGAATCGGTGGACGAGTCGCTGTTCGCCGATCTGGAACGGGCCGCGGTGCTCCGCCGCATCGAGGACTTCCACCTCGAGCCGAGGCAGTCAGCGTATGGCACGCTCTATCTGGTGTCGCCCTGACGCTCAAAAGCACGGCGTCCGGCCAAGCATGAGCATACCGAACGCGATCATGGCAGTGAGCGTGCCCGCGATCGCGGTCAGGCCGGCGATCCCGGCGACGCGGGTGGCCAGCGGCATCGTGTTGGACGACTTCTCCTGCCGACGAGCGATGTGGGCGGCGACGGCCACACAGGCCACGGCGAGAAAGACGCCGTAGAGCTGACCCAGCAACGCAACAGCCATGCCTGGGCCGATCCGATCCAACTGCGGAGCGTTCCGGAGCGCGAGCATCAGTCCAATCATCGTGGCCAGGAAGCCGCCGGCCAGAGAGAAGGCCGCCGCCAACTGGAAGAAGGCCGCCGCCTGGCCAGCCGTCTGAATTTCAGTCTCCCGCGGCTCTCGCCCAATCCACCGGAAGGCGGCGAAAATGCCCGACCAACCATATACGGCATACAGAACCGTCACCGGAGTCAAGAATACCAAAACCGCCGAAGGCAGATCCACGAATGCCTGCCAGGCATCTCCTGGATCGCCCAAGGCCGCGCTGATTCCCCAAACCGAAAAGAAGCCGATGATCCCGATCAGCACGGCAATGATGCTTCGATTGCGATGCAAAGGGGCATCCTGACCATGGGACTCTCGCGCGACTGGCTGGACGGACATCGTTCCACGCTCCTGAACCGGCAACTGGGTGAGATGGGGAGCATATCGGTTTGCCGGCTCCCGGCGATTAGTAGTGAGCGCGGCGGTGGAATCGCCGCCGAAGGCTGAAGCAAAAGATGAAGTATTCGGCCCGATCCGCCGGCGGCCTCGGTCAGACGCGACGACGAACCTCCACCAAAGCGGACCACGGCTTCAGACCGAACGAGGCTGGGACGAGGACGACGCCATAAGCGGCTCAAAGCAGCATTGCAAACCGTCGGGCGTCCGGCGGATGGCAAAGTGTCCGTGAAATTCGCGGTCCCGCCGTTCGGGGAAGTCGCTGCGGAAGTGAACGCCCCGGGACTCCTGCCTCGCCAGGGCGGCTTCGGCGACGCAGCGGGCCACGGTCAGCATGTTCTGGGTCTCCCAGCCGGTGCGGTCGTCCAGCACCTTATCCATGACGTAACGATCCCAGAACCTGATAATCTCGATGGTCTCCTCCAACCGGTAGCCGATCCGCTCGATCCCGGTGTTTCGCCAGCACAGTGCCCGCAAGCTGTTGCGAACGTCCGGCAAATCCAGCTCGGTTCGCAGACTCGGTTCAACCTCGTGCCGAAGAGGCAAGGGGGCAGCAGGTTGGGAACTGGAGAGGGCCAGACGAGCCGCCAGCGACCCCACCCGCTTGCCGAATACCAGACCCTCCAGCAGCGAGTTGCTGGCGAGCCGATTGGCCCCGTGAACGCCGGTGGAGGCCGCCTCCCCGCACGCCAAGAGACCTTCCACCGTGGAACGCCCCTCCGCGTCCACGGCCACGCCGCCGATCATGTAATGGGCCGCGGGCCGCACGGGGATCAGATCTCGGGCGGGATCAATATCGAACTCGCGACACAATCGGGCGATATTGGGGAACCGAGCCTCGAAGCGCCCGGCCGGGAAGTGTCGAACGTCCAGATAAGCGCAGGTCGACCCGGTGGCGACGATGTGCCGCAGAATGGCGCGGCTGACGACGTCGCGAGGGGCCAGTTCCACGTCCGGATGATAATCCTTCATGAACCGATAGCCCTGGCGGTCGACCAGGTGCGCGCCCTCGCCGCGAACGGCCTCGCTGATCAACGCCCGCGCGGCCCCGGCCAGATAAAGAGCGGTCGGGTGGAACTGGGTGAACTCCATGTCACGAAGAACCGCCCCAGCCCGAAAAGCCATGGCATGCCCGTCCGCCGTGGCCGAGGGAGGGTTGGTGGTCTCACGGAACAGGCAGCCGCCGCCGCCGCTGGCCAGGATGACCTGCTTGGCCCAGATCACTTGGTAACCGTATTTGGCATGGTGGCAGAGCGCACCGACACAACGGCCCTCCGCCACCACCAGGTCGATAACAAAGCAGTTCTCGAAGAGGCGAGTGTTGCGGCCGGCTGCCGCTCGCTGCGTGAGGGCGCGGCTCAACTCTCGGCCGGTCGCGTCGCCCATCGCATGAATCACCCGACGAGCCGAATGCCCGCCTTCCATGCCGCGGGCCACGGTACCGTTCTCCTCATCGAAGCGGGCACCCCAGGACCGCAACTCCTCCAGGCAAACCGGCCCCTCGCGAGCCATCAGCTCGATCACCTCACGATGGCCCAGGCCGCCGCCGACGTGTAGGGTGTCGGCGACATGGGCTTCGATGGAGTCGGCGGCATCGGTAACGACGGCAACCCCACCTTGGGCGTAGGCCGTGCAGCAGTCGGGTACGGCGTCCTTGCAGACTACGATCACCGCCACCTCGGCGGAAGCCTCGATCGCCGCCCGCAGCCCGGCCACGCCGGCGCCGATAATCAGGACGTCGGTGAAGACCTGGCCCAGGTGTCGGGTGTCGTAATTGATCAGGCATCCGCGGCTGAGACCGGGAGTGGGCATGACGGCATATCATAGCGTCGCTCTCCGCTGCCGCCACGAAGCGGCACAACCTCGCCGATGGGGCTCAGCGATCGCGGCCTCGGGAGACACTGCGTCATTCAGGCCCGATAAGCACGGGGTTCTGCGAACGCAGAAAAGATTTTAGTTGCCTGCTCACGAAAGCCGGTGAAACGGCCGATGGATGAAACGAGGCTGTGGGTCTCCCGCCGCTTGGCGGGACAGCCTGGCTTGGAGGGTCCGAGTAACGGCGAGCTCGGATCCTCTTTTTTGCGCGCCCACCGCCGGTCGGCGGATTCTGCGCCGCTTAGCGCGGAGTCTGCGCGACCGCGGCAACCGCCGGTTCGCCGAGTACTCAGCCGTTGACTTCTGGTGTCATTCAGAATGGCGCGGAGCGAGAGCGCCGAGCGGCCTCTCGCTGCACTTCCTTGACCAGTGCCGCCACTTCCACAATCGAGGCTCGACCCGGCACGTTGTGCTCCAAGCCCAGCAGTTGCATGCCGAGGCCGATGCGGTCGGCTCCGATCATCGCACAATGACGATACTGGGCCTCGGCCAGAAGCGGCCGACGGCCCGGGTGCGGGGTGATCTCGAGGCCGACGATGTCGCCCACGCCGAGCCGCGGGTTCTGGTCGGCGCGGATGTCGACCAATACGCCGCCGACGGAGATGTTGCGGATACGCCCGGCACAGCTCGGCACGGCCGGCTCCCCGTCCAGCGGCAGCCCTCCGGCGAAGACTCGGGCGGCGATCAGCCAATCGGGCGGAACAATCACTCGCTGATACGCTCTCCGCTGAAGTTCGCGCATTTCCTCCGGCACGCGCAGCACCAGGGCTTCGTGCGGCTCGTCCGCGGCGTCCCCCGCCTGCTGACGCAGCACCACCGTACTGACAAATAAACACTTCTTGTGCCCGCGGCGGAATGAAACCCCGACTTGCTCTCCCGGAGTCAGATCCGCGGCTGGCGCATCAGTGGTCGGCGCAGGGTATCTCACCCGCAGCAAATTGCCTTCCAACGCGAGCAACTGGGAGCGGTAGTTGTGCCAGCAGCCCCCGGCAAGAACCGAGATCGTCGCGGGAATCCGGCGCTGTACCGCCCACATCAGGATGGACCGCTGACTGCTCGGGCCGATGAGGGTGCCTTGATTCATGCGACGACTTCCACTCCTGTCGACACCGCCTGCGGCTGCCGCAGCAGGCGATTCAACTCCGCGACGTCGGCGGCATGTTCCGGACCCGGTGACAGGTGCAGGCCGAGGATGGTATAGCCCGGGCTGGCCGCGGTGCGATTGCAGAGCGTGGCCGGCAGGTCGAACCGGTGGTTGCTGCCCGGCAGCGAGAATCGGACCCGCAGCATGGTTTGCGGCTCAATCAGTGTGGCAACAGCGGTCTCGAGTCGGCAAGCCAAACCCTCAACGCTGACGTTCAGCATCACGGCCACCTGCTGGTGGGCCGCGCCTTCCCGCTCCCAACGCAGGACGACTCGACTGGAGGGGGCCAGGCGAGCGCGCTGGAATCGCCGCCGCTCAACTAGTCCAACCGCAGTCGGTCGGTGGAGCGCCAGGCTCAGGGTGTCGCCGACCTTCCGCACCGCCCGGATCCTTGCGGCGAAGGAATACCGCTTGTCCATGTACAAGCGAGCCTCGCCGCTGGCGTCGGCAAGTTGCCCGACGGAAAGCGGCAAGCGGCCGGTGACCTCCATCAGTAGCGCCTGGTCATCGCCCGATACGATGAAGCCGTTGATCGTAGCGCCCTTGACGCCGACGATCTCCAAGACCACCTGGGCCTGCGTGCGAATCGCTTGCTCCAGCACCTCGCCAACTCTGTCCGGTTCAAGTCTGCTCACCCAGTTCATGGCTTGGATGCCTCCGGTGCAGCAACAGGGCCGGGCGCATGCTTCGCCGGCCGAGCCGCAGACGAGGAGGATGGCCCGGGAACGCCGGGAACCGCCAATCCCAATCCGGGCAGTCCATTCCCGCCTTGCTTATTCGGCCCACCGGAAGTGGGTCTTGACCTCGTTCATGTACCTCGGCGAGAAAAACGAAAAGAAGTGCAACGGCATCCGCCGATCGATCCGTCGATGGTCAGGCTTCAAGCACCCTCGCACCCAGTCCACAGACCCGGGACATCTCGGCACGCGGCAGCCGCACCTCCAAGCCCAGCCGGCCTTCCTGGACGAACTGCCCGAGAATCTGCCCGTGCCGGCGAAGATACGCCAGCAGTTTCCCATTAGCGGGGTCGGTCTCGAGTTTGACTCGGACGTAATGATTTCGGACGTGTTCGAGGACTCGTTGTGTCAGTATATCCAGTCCGTCTCCCCGTACCGCGGAGACCTCCACGGTGTCGGCTTCGCCGGCCCGCAGCAGGTGAGCAGCGGACTCATCGTGGAGGGCGTCGATCTTGTTCAACACGGTGATGGCGGGTATCTCGCCGCAGTCCATCTCCGCCAAGACTTGCCGAACCGCCCGCGTCTGCCCGACCGCATCCGGGCTGGAGGCATCCACGACATGCAGCAGTAGGTCGGAATGGATGACTTCCTCCAAGGTGGCCCGGAAGGAGGCCACGAGCTGGTGCGGCAGGTTGCGCACGAAACCGACCGTATCGGACAGCAGTGCCGTCTGGCCCCCGCCCAGCTCCCAGCGGCGGGTCTTGGTGTCCAGCGTGGCAAAGAGCTGGTCGGCGACGTACGCACCGGCCTGCGTGAGCGCGTTCATCAGCGAACTCTTGCCGGCGTTCGTGTATCCGACCAGCCCGATGGTGAAGTAATCACGACGGGAGCGAACCTCCCGCAGCCGCCGCCGGTCGATCTGGGCGATCTGCCGCCGCAGGAAGGTCACCCTTTTCTGCACGATGCGGCGGTCGATCTCAATCTGCCGTTCCCCCGGGCCGCGAGTACCGATTCCGCCCACGGCGCCGGCCGCCGTGCCGCCGCCCGCTCCGGCGATACGCTCCAGGTGCGTCCACATGCCGCGCAGCCGCGGGGCCGTGTATTCAAGCTGGGCCAGTTCGACCTGCAACCGGGCTTCGTTGGTCCGAGCCCGACTGGCGAAGATGTCGAGGATCAACTCCGTACGGTCGATGACGTGGCGATGGAGAAGCTCTTCCAGGTCGCGGATCTGCGAGGGCGTCAGTTCATTGTCGAAGATGACCAGGTCGGCCTGCTTGTCCTGTACATAGGCCGCCAACTCCTCGGCCTTGCCGTGTCCGATGTAGGTGCCAGGGCAGATCCGAGTCCGCTTCTGGATCATGCGCCCGACGACCTCGGCACCCGCGGCCCTGGCCAATGCGGCCAGTTCCGCCAGCGGGTCGTAGCGGGTGGCGGCACGGTCCTCGCCCGGAAGTAAAACCCCGACGAGAACGGCCCGCTCGGCCTGAACCTGACTGGTGATGCGACGGCTGTCTTTCAACTCACTCCCGAACACGAGGCCCATCGGCTGTGAGCCGAGGGGATGCCGCATTGTATGCGCCGAAGTCAGCCGGGGTCAACGAAAACCGAGCGGCCGCAGGGCCACGGACCGCCCCGGTCGAACAGGCCGCGGCGCGGCGGGGATCGACGGGATTCCGCGCTGGAGACACCGAGGCGGCCCTCCGTGATGCCGTCAGAGCGTGCCGTCCAGGGCTTCGATGACCGTAATCGCCGTGCCGTTGACCACGTCCTCGACGTCACAGGTCGGGTGCAGGATGTTGATCGGCCGCTCGAAACCCAGCGTGAGCGGGCCGATGGCCTCGGCGCCGCCGAGGTGCCGGACCAGCTTGCAGGCGATGTTGGCCGAGGCCAGGTTGGGGAAGATCAGCACGTTGGCGCGGCCCCGCAACTCGCAGAACGGGAAGCTCCGCTGCTGGATCTCGGGGTTGACCGCCGTATCCGCCTGCATCTCGCCGTCTACGCACAGGTTGGGGTCGCGGGCCCGGATCAATTCCACCGCCTTCACCACGCGCCGAGTCTGCTCGCAGGGGGCCGTTCCGAAGTTGCTGAACGAGAGCATCGCCACCTTGGGCGTCATGTGGAAGTAACGAGCGACCGCCGCGGTCATGAGGGCGATCTCCGCCAGTTCCTCGGCGGTGGGGTCGATCTGGGCGGTGCAGTCCGCCATGAAGTAGACGTTGTTCTTGGTCAGGACGATGTAGAGCCCGGCCATGCGCCGCACTCCGCGGCGAAGCTGGCAGGTCTGCAACAAGGCCTGCATGACGTAAGGATAGCTGCGGCGGACGCCGGTGATGAGACCGTCGACCTTGCCGGTTTCCAGCATCAGCCCGGCGAACCAGTCCGGGCGGCTCGAGTAATACCAGGCATCCGCCCAGGTGACGCCGCGGCGCTGCCGACGCTGGTAGAAGTACTTGGCCAGTTCCTCGCGATCCGGGTGGCGCTTGGGATGCACGATCTCGATGCCTGACAGATCCACGCCGAACTCCTGGGCCCGCTCCTGAATCCGCTCGGGATCGCCGACCAGGACCGGGAGGGCGAACTCTTCCTCGAGAACGCGGACGGCGGCTCGGATGACGGTGGCGTGCTCACCATCGGCGAAGATGACTCGCTTGCGGCTGCCGCGGGCGCGATGGCGTATCTGGCCCATGAACTCGTGAGCCCGGGACAACGACGCCTCCAACTTCATCTTGTAGGCGTTCACATCCGGCAGCGGGAGACGGGCCACCCCGGACTCCACGGCGGCGCGGGCCACTGCCGCCGACTCCCAGGTCAGCACCCGCCGATCAAAGGGCTTGGGGATGATGTACTCCGGGCCGAACTGCAAACGCTTCAGGCCGTAGGCGCGAAGCACTTCATCCGGCACATCCTCGCGAGCCAAGTCCGCCAAGGCCCGGCAGGCGGCCAGCTTCATCGCCTCGTTGATCTTGCGTGCCCGCACGTCCAAGGCCCCGCGGAAGATGAAGGGGAAGCCCAACACGTTGTTGACTTGGTTCGGATAGTCGCTGCGGCCGGTGGCGATGATGGCATCCGGTCGGGCACCGCGGGCTACTTCCGGCAGGATCTCCGGCGTCGGATTGGCCATCGCAAAGATGATAGGGTTCTTGGCCATCTTCTTGACCATCTCGCCGCTCACGATGCCGCCCTGCGACACTCCGGAGAAGACGTCCGCGCCCTCCAGAGCCTCCGCCAAGGTCCGCGCCGGAGTATCCACCGCGAATTCGGCCTTGACGGGGTTCATGCCCTCCTCACGACCCTTGTAGATGACACCCTTGGTGTCGACGAGCATGAGGTTGTCCGGCTTGACACCCAAGGCAATATAGAACTTGGCGCAGGCAATCCCGGCGGCCCCGGCACCGCTCATGACCACGCGGATTTGGTCAAGGCGCTTGCCGACCAACTGACAGGCATTGACCAGCGCGGCCCCGGAGATGATCGCCGTGCCGTGCTGATCGTCATGAAAGATCGGAATGTCCATCGAGGCCTGGAGTTCCTGCTCGATGCGAAAGCACTCGGGCGCCTTGATGTCTTCAAGATTGATGCCGCCGAAGGTCGGCTCCAACGAACGGACAATCTCGATGAAACGATCGGGATCCAGCTCGTTGATTTCCAGGTCGAAGACGTTGATACCGGCGAAACGCTTGAAGAGCACGCCCTTGCCCTCCATCACCGGTTTGCCGGCCAGCGCGCCGATGTTACCCAGGCCCAGCACGGCCGTCCCGTTGGAGATCACCGCGACGAGATTGCCGCGGGAGGTGAACTCATAAGCCTTCTCGGGATCAGCCTCGATGGCCAGGCACGGCTCCGCCACGCCCGGAGTGTAGGCCAGGGACAGATCACGCTGGGTGGCGCACGGTTTGGTGGGGACCGTCTCCACCTTCCCGGGAAACGGCTTGGAATGATATTCAAACGCCTGGGTTCTCAAATCCATCGAAATCGCTCCACATCCGGATGACGGAAACCGCCGGATGATGCGGCCCCCCTGTGAAACTCGCCCCGCTGCACCCGCGTTCCGCGACCGGCGGTCGGGCCATCACCACCAGAATATGCAATCGACGTGCCGAAAGGACTACACGGCGGCGTGCGGCTGGGGAATCAGGCCCTTCTGCTTCGCGGCGGTGAGGATCAGTTCTCCGGTGGCCTCGACCGGGAACCGCTCCATGTTGACGACCAAGTCGTAGTGGGCGGGGTTCTCCCAGTCGATGTGGAAGTGATTCCTAACATAGCGAGCCCGTTCGTCCTCAATGGACGCGACCTCGCTGGTCGCCGCGTCGATCGTCAGCCCCTTCTGGCTTGCGTAGCTTTCCACGCAGAACTCCCGCGGAGCGGTCAACCGCACCGCCAGACCCGCATCTCTGGGCAATATGTGGGCAACCCCGCGACCGATAAACAGGGCGGAACCTTGCCGAGCGATCGACAGGACGGTCTCGCTCAGGCGCCGGAAGTAGTCGTCGCGCGTGTAGCGACTCTGCGTAAGCCCGCGAACGAAGCCCTCCAGCCAACCCAGGTCGCGGCCATCCATATGGGCGTAAAGCCGACGACGATAGTCATCATCGCCGCTCATTACTTGCAGGATGTCGCGGTCGAAGATCGGCCACCCCAACCGCTCGCTCAGCCACGTCGCCACCTTGAAGGCCGGCAAGCCGACCGCCCGGGATAGGGCGATGTACGCGGCGACGGGCCGCGGGGTCTGGTCCGGGGCCGCGGTCGGTTGCTGCGCTCTGGCCAGCTCCCAGTTCCGCATCTGACGTTCGACGAGTTGGGCGAGTTCGCTACCGCTCCACTTGCCGGGAGGACACATGGGATGGCTCCTCTCTGCCGAGGTCCCGCGCCCCCCTACGCGTGCGGGCATCAGACGTAGCTTTGGAGCGTTCGCATGTAATTGGCCCGCTCGAAAGCCGCCGGGTCGGCGCAGGATTTCTGGCTCATGCTGCCTTTCATCTGTTCGATCGAGACGTACTCGTGCTGCTCCATCCACTCGCGAATCTGCAATTCGATCTCCCCGAGTTGGCCGATGCCCTTGCGCAACAGCACGGACAGCAACTGCGTGATGTCGGCGCCGGCCATGATCATCTTAATCACATCTTCGGCGCTGGAAATGCCCCGGGCCGCGGCCAGACTCGCCTGCACATTGCCGTACAGGATGGCGATCCAGCGCAACGGCAGCCGCATCTCGAAGGGAGTGCTCAGCACGACGTCGGGCACCACCGCCAGATTCTCCAGATCAAAATCCGGTTGGTAAAACCGGTTGAACAGCACCAGCGCGTCGGCGCCGGCCTGGTCCAGGCGGCGGGCCATCCACGCCATGGAACTGAAGAAGGGGCCGATCTTGATCGCCACGGGAATCCGCACCGCCCGCTTGACGGCCTGCAAGACCTGTAGGTACCGCTCTTCGACCTGCGCGCCGGTCTCCGCGAAATCAGTGGCGATGAAGTACACGTTCAACTCGAGGGCGTCCGCGCCGGCCTGTTCGATCTTCTTGGCGTATTCGGTCCAGCCGCCCACGGAGACCCCGTTCAGGCTGCCGATCACCGGAATGCCCACGGCCTTCTTGGCGGCGGCGACGTGCTCGAGGTATTCCTCCGGTCCCAGCTTGTACTCGCCGGCCTCAGGGAAGTAGCTCAGCGCCTCCGCGTAGCTCTCGGCGCCGTGCGACAAGTGGTGGTCCAGTTCATCCGCCTCATGGCGAAGCTGCTCCTCGAAGAGAGAGTGCAGCACGACGGCGGACGCACCGGCGTCCTCCAGTTGGCGAATCTTGCCGAGGTCCGCGGTCAGCGGGCCGGCGGCGGCCACCAAAGGGTTCTTCAGCCTCATGCCCAGGTAGGTTGTCGAAAGATCCATGATTGCTCTTTTCCGTCTTGGTTTGGTGTTCGGTCGCAGCAGCGGCGGAGGCTCCGGCGCGGGCCGGGGGGACGCGATTCAATGATCCCCCGCCCCACCGTTGCCGCCGTGACCATTGCCGTTGCCGCCGACGATGCGGATCGAGGCCAACTGCTCGTACATGTTCCAGCGCTGCTCCACGTCGCGGCGGCCCAACTCCAGTAGCCGCTTGGCCTCCGCCGGGGCGCTCTTGGTCAGCATCTTGAAGCGGTTCTGATTGTACGCGAACTCCTCGTAGGGAATCGACGGTTTCTTGGAATCAAGCTGTAGCGGGTTCTTGCCCTCGGCCGCCAGCGCCGGATTGAAGCGGAACAGCGGGAAATGCCCGCTCAGAACGGCCTGCCGCTGGGTCTCCAGACCCAGCCGCATGTTGATGCCGTGGGCGATGCAGTGGCTGTAAGCGATGATCAGCGAGGGGCCGTTGTAGTTCTCGGCCTCGATGAAGGCGCGAACCGTCTGGGCGTCGTTGGCGCCCATCGCCACCGTCGCCACGTAAATTGAGCCATAGGTCATGGCCAGCATGGCCAGGTCCTTCTCCGCCTGCGGCTTGCCGCCGGCGGCGAACTTGGCGACGGCCCCGCGGGGCGTGGCCTTGGAGCATTGCCCGCCCGTGTTCGAGTACACCTCCGTATCGAGCACCAGCACGTTCACGTTGCGGCCCGAGGCCAGCACGTGATCCAGCCCGCCGTAGCCGATGTCATAGGCCCAACCGTCGCCGCCGAGGATCCAGACGCTCTTGCGGACCAGATAGTCGGCGAAGTGCGTCCGCAGCCGCTCGGCATCGAGACCCTCGACGCCGGCCAGTTTCTGCTTGAGCTGGGCGATGCGCTGCCGCTGCTCCTCGATGCCCCCCTCATCGGCCTGGTCGGCGTTCAGGATCGACTCGACCAGGGAGACACCCACCTGATCGGCCACGCGTTTCAGCATCTCGCGAGCGTATTCGGCGTTCTTGTCCAGAGTGAGGCGGTAGCCGAAACCGAACTCGGCGTTGTCCTCGAAGAGCGAATTACACCAGGTCGGGCCGCGGCCCGCCGCGTTCACCGCGTACGGCGTGGTCGGCAGATTGCCGCCGTAGATCGACGAGCAGCCGGTCGCGTTACTGAGGATCAGCCGATCGCCGAAGAGCTGCGTGAGCAGCTTCACGTAAGGTGTCTCGCCGCAACCGGCGCAGGCGCCCGAATACTCGAACAACGGCTGGAGGAACTGCGAGCCTTTGACCGTGTTGATCTTGACCTTGCGGCGGTCCAGCTCCGGCAAGGACAGGAAGAAGTCGTAACACGCCCGCTCGCTTTCCCGGAGCGGCGGCTGGAAGGCCATGTTGATCGCTTTGAGCTTGGTTTCTTTCTTGTTCTTCGCCGGACACGCCTCCACACACACGCCGCAACCGGTGCAGTCCTCCGGCGCCACCTGCACGGTCATCACCAGCCCCTCGAACTCCTTGCCGCGGGCCTCCGCCGACTTGTAAGTCCGCGGTGCCTTGGCCAGGAGGGCCCGATCATAAGCTTTCAGCCGGATCGCCGCGTGCGGGCACACGATCGCGCACTTGCCGCACTGGATGCAGGTCTCCGGATCCCACACCGGGATCTCCAGAGCGATGTTCCGCTTCTCCCATTTGGTGGTGTTCACCGGGAACACGCCGTCGTTGGGCAGAGCGCTGGTCGGCAGCAGATCGCCGCGGCCGGCGATGATCTCGCCCAGAACCTTCCGCACGAACGGCGGCGCGGCGGCCGGCACGGGCGGAGGCTGCTCGATGGAACTGGTCGGACGGTCCGGGACGGGAATCTCGTACAGGTTCGCCAAAGTGCGGTCCACGGCATCCCAGTTCTTCTTGACGACGTCGTCGCCCTTGCGGCCGAACTCCTTCTTGATGGCCTTCTTGATGGCGGCGATGGCTTCCTCGCGCGGCAGCACGCCGGAAATCGCGAAGAAGCAGGTCTGCATGATGGTGTTCACGCGGCCCCCCATGCCGGTCTCCTTGGCGACATGGTAGGCGTCGATGGCGTAAACCTTGATCTTCTTGTCGATGATCTGCTGCTGCACGTTGCGGGGGATCCGATCCCACGTCTCCGCCTGCGGGTACGGGCTGTTCAGCAGGAAAGTGGCCCCGGGAACCGCGTTGGCGAGCATGTCGTACCGCTCGAGGAAGGTCCACGCGTGACAGGCGATGAAGTTCGCCGAGGTGATCAGGTACGTCGAACGAATGGGACGCGGCCCGAACCGCAAGTGCGAAACCGTGATGGAACCCGCCTTCTTCGAATCGTAGACAAAGAAACCCTGGGCGAAGTTCGGTGTGTCGTCGCCGATGATCTTGATCGAGTTCTTGTTGGCCCCCACCGTACCGTCGGAGCCCAGCCCGTAGAACATGGCCCGCACCACGTCCTGACCCTCGGTCACGAAGGCGGGGTCGTACTCCAGACTGGTGTGGCTGACGTCGTCGTTGATGCCGACGGTGAAGTGGTTCCTCGGCTTGGCCTTGGTCAACTCGTCGAACACCGCTTTGACCATCGCCGGCGTGAACTCCTTCGACGACAAGCCGTAGCGGCCGCCGATCACGCGCGGCGGAGCGGCCAGCGGCAGCCGGCCTTCGCTGTGGGCCTCGCCGATCGCCGTCACCACGTCTTTGTAGAGCGGCTCGCCTTCGGCCCCCGGCTCCTTGGTGCGGTCCATCACGGCGATGCCCTTGACCGTCTTCGGCAACGCGGCCAGGAAGCGGTTCACATCCCAGGGGCGATACAGCCGGACTTTCACCACGCCGACCCGCTCCCCGCGCTGATTCAGGTAGTCTACCGTTTCATGCACCGTCTCCGCCCCGGAACCCATGATGACGATCACTCGCTCGGCGTCCGGCGCTCCGACGTAGTCGAACAGGTGATACTGGCGACCGACGAGGCCGGCCAGCCGGTCCATCGCTTTCTGCACGAGGTCCGGGCACTTGGCATAAAACGGATTCACCGTCTCGCGGGCCTGGAAGAACACGTCCGGATTCTGGGAGGTACCCCGCAGGATGGGGCGGTCGGGAGTCATGGCCCGTTCGCGATGGGCACGAACCAGCTCCTCGGGAATCATGGCCCGCATGTCATCGAAGCTCAGCTCCTCCATCTTCATGACTTCATGAGAGCTGCGGAATCCATCGAAGAAGTGCAGGAAGGGAACCCGGGCCTCCAGCGTCGCCGCATGGGCGACCAGGGCCAGGTCCATGATCTCCTGCACGGAGCCGGAAGCCAGCAGCGCGTAGCCTGTCGATCGACAAGCCATCACGTCGCTGTGGTCGCCGAAGATGCTCAGCGCGTGCGTCGCCACGGTCCGCGCGGACACATGGAAGACGGTCGGAGTCAACTCGCCCGCCATCTTGAACATGGTGGGGATCATCAACAGGAGGCCCTGCGACGCGGTGAACGTCGTGGTCAAGGCGCCGGTGACGGCCGCGCCGTGCACCGCGGCGACCGCACCGCCTTCGCTCTGCATCTCCACGACCGAGGGAATGGTCCCCCAGATATTCGTGCGGCCTTCGGAGGACCACTGATCGGCCCATTCTCCCATCGTTGACGAGGGAGTGATCGGGTAAATGGCAATGACTTCCGTCAACGCGTGGGCAACATGCGCGGCTGCCTGGTTGCCGTCGATCGTGACCATCTGACGCTTGTTCATGAATGAAGGTCTCCCATCTCGCTGTTCGGCGCCGGTCGCGACCGGCCCCTGGGAATGCAAGCTTGCCGGGTGGGACTTAGCGGTCGGCGGAGGCTCGGGGACGAGCGGATTCCCTGCTGGGTTCCGCAGCCGGGCCCGAGATACTCGCGACGGGAAGCTCGAGGCAAACCACATTACCGGCCAGCGTGACGCCGGTGGTTCTACAGTACTGCGCCGCACCCCTTCCGGCAAGGGCTCGCGACCACGCCGCCGGCCCTCCGCAGGGCCGCCGCGGCGCTATGATGCTCCTCTATCGGCCACTTCGGCCCTGAGTAGAAGCATTGATTTCGGACAGCGGGAAAGCGAGCAACTGGAACGGAGGGTGGCGCTAACGTACTAGGAACCGCCTAGGCCGGCCGGCGGTGCGAGAGAATCCAGTCGGCCAAATCGCCAAAACCCTGCCCGGTGCGAGTATCAGTGCAGAAGATTCGTCCCGCGGGGTTCAAACGGCGGAGATCCTCCGTCACCGCAGCGACGTCGAATCGGACGTACGGCAGAAGATCGCACTTGGTCAGCAACACCGCGGAGACGTTCCGAAAAAGCAACGGATACTTGGAGGGTTTATCGTCCCCCTCCGCCACGCTCAACACGCTGAGCCGCAGATGCTCGCCTAGATCGAAATTGGCCGGGCAGATGGGGTTGCCCACGTTTTCGATCACCAGGAGGTCCATATCGTCAAGCGGCAAGCGGCTGAGGCCCTGCTCCACCAGCGTCGCGTTCAGGTGGCAGCCCCCATCGGTCAGGAGTTGCACCACCGGGACACCCAAGGCCGCGATTCGATCCGCATCGCGGGTCGTGGCCAGATCCCCCTCCATCACTCCCACACGCACCTGGCCGCGCAGGATCGGCAGCACCGCCTCCAGGACGGAGGTCTTGCCCGCCCCGGCCCCGCCGAGCAGATTCACGCACAGAATGCCGCGTTCGTCGAAAGCACGGCGGTTGTTCTGGGCCGCGTGCTCGTTCTTGGCAAACACGTTTCGGAGGACTTCAACCTTCATCGGGCACCTCCGCCTCCAGCGAAAGCAGCTCCAGCTCGTCCCCGCCGGCCGCATTGATGCCGTGGCTGCCGCAGGTCGGGCAATTCCACTGCCAATCGATGATCGGGAAGGGTGTGTGGCAGCCCGGGCAGTCCGCCAGGAGATGGGTCCGCTCCACCGTCAATTCCGCGGCGCTGCACAGCGTGCCGCCACGAGCCAGTTCGAACGCCTCGCGCAACAGGTCGCCGTCAACCTGCCGCAAGGCCCCAATCCGGCAATGCAGGCGCGTGATTCGCGTGGCCCCCACCCGGCGGGCCTCCGCCTCGGCTGCGGTCACCAACGCCTCTGCTATCGAGAATTCGTGCACGGGACCGGACCGGCGGTTCACGCCAAGGCGGGCATGGGTCGCCCGACCCCGGGGGATCACTTCTTCAGCTTGGTCTTCAACACCGTCAGCAGAGTCTGCGGATCAATCGGCTTCTGGAAGACACCGCTCAAGCCCAGGCTGGAGTAGTCCGTGCTGATGCTGAGGGAATTGCCCACCGAGCTGAGCATATAGACCGGCGCGGTGTTGCCCAGGGCCTTCAGTTCCTTGACGAAGCTGGTGCCGGCGTCCACTTCCTCCATCATCAGATCCACGATGATGAAGTCCGGCTGGTGCTCCTTATACACCTTGAGCCCCTGCTCGGCGGTGAGGGCCTCGGCCATGATGTAGCCGTTCGGCTCCAGGATCATCCGCACGGCATCGAGGAAGTCCTGGTCGTCGTCGACGTACAGAATGACAAACTTACCGTCTTTCATGATACAACCTCGTTCACGGGTGCAGATGCCTCAGCCGACGATCTCGAGAAGGCCTTGGCCGCCTCGGCGAAGCCGCCTTCCCGCAAGAGCCGCTCCAGAAACCGCAGGGCCTCGCCCAGATTCACCTTGGCCGGCTCCGAAAGAGACTGTTCGAATTCGTTGAAGGCGTAGCCGCGGATGCCCAGCAGGTAGCCTTCCGTCGTCGCGCCGAACAAATCGTGCGCCAACCCCAACACCGCGGCCGGCGACAGGCTATGACTGCTGAAGCTCACCTCCGCCCGCGGGGACAAGCGTCGAAAACAAAAAGGCGGCGGGCCGTCCACAGCGGCATCGGCGAAGATCACCACGTCGTGCTCGGCCACGGTGGCCGAATTCTCCACGGTGAGCTGGTAATCCGCTTCCACGGTCACGTTGGACAGACGCCATCCTTCGACCGCTTCGGCCAATGCCGGGCCGAGTCCATCGTCCAGCCGGCCCGGATTCCCGTAGCCGATCACCAGCACCTTGGGAGTCGGAGCGATCATCCCTTGCTCTTGCGGTCCAAAACGTTGCCTTCGTGATCCAACAACTCCACCGTGAGCGGCATCTGGCCCAGCGCGTGCGTGGCACACGACAGGCACGGGTCATACGCCCGAATGGCCACCTCCACGTGGTTCAGCAGGCCTTCGGTAATCTCCGGCACGCCGGAAAGGTGGTCCTTGGCGACCTTCTGCACGGCACGGTTCATCGGCTCGTTGTTGTTGGTCGTGGACACGATCAGGTTAGCCATGACCACCTGGTCGTTCTTATTCACCTTGTAATGATGGAAGAGAGTGCCGCGGGGGGCCTCGATCAGGCCGACGCACTCCTCGCGCCGTTCGCCCTTGACCACCAGGTCTTTGCCCTGCAAATCCTTGTCGTGCAGCAGCTCCTTGATCTTCTCGATGGCATGGAGCAGCTCGATGATTCTCGCCCAGTGATAGGCCATCGAGATGTTGTTCGGCTTGCCCTTGGTGACGGCCATGAACTCCTTGCGCGCCGCCTCGGCCTCGGGCGTGTCGATGAAGTCCGCGGTGTTCAGGCGGGCCAGCGGGCCGACCCGGTACCAGCCGTTCTCCGGGCCGATCGACTTGATGAAGGGGAACTTCATGTAAGACCAGGGGCGGACTTCCTCGGCGATGTAGTCCGTGTATTTCTGATAATCCACATGGTCGAAGATCTTCCGGCCGTCGGCGGTGATGGCCCGCAAGCCCCCGTGATAGAGGTCCATCGCCCCGTCCGCGCGAATGAGCGAAAGGTGGTTGGACTCGAAGGAACCGAAAGAAGCCAGCTTCTCCAGGTGCTCGACGGTGTAATCCTTGGCGATCTTCAGGGCACCACGCGACCAGGCCAGCATCTGGTCGATGTCCTTGAGGAGGAAATCCCGCTCCTCCAGGGAGAGGTTCTTGTTGATTCCGCCGGGAATCGCCCCGGTGCCGTGGATCTTCTTGCCGGCGGTGCGAAGGATGACCTCCTGGCCGTACTTCCGCATCATCACCCCCTGCACGGCCAGGTCCGGGTACTTCGCGGCCACGCCGATGACGTTGCGGATGGCCACGTCGGCGGCGAAACCGGAAAACGGATCGCCCGGCTTCCCGAACAGCAGGTCCGGTGAGACCAGGTGGAAGAAATGCAGGGCGTGCGACTGGAAGAACTGGCCGTAGTGCATCAGCCGCCGCATCTTCTCCGCGGTCGGGGTCAGGTTCTCGCCGCCGACGATACGGTCCATGGCCTTGGCCGCGGCCAGGTGGTGGCTGACCGGACAGATGCCGCAGAGTCGCTGCACCAGCACGGGCACCTCCCAGAAGGGCCGGCCCTGGATGAACCGCTCGAATCCGCGGAACTCCACGATGTGCAGCCGTGTCTGCTGAACCTGCCGCTTTTCGTCGAGCAGGATGGTGACCTTCCCGTGGCCTTCGACCCGGGTAACCGGTTCGATTACGATTCTGCGCTTTCCGTTCAGGGCTACCACGTGCAACCTCCGCGAGGGATCAGTCGTACTTGATCAGTTCATAAGGCAGATTCAGCGGCTGATTAGTCAGCAGCGCCGTCAGAGCCTGCCAGATGGTATCGGCCGAGGGCGGACACCCGGGCAGGTGATAGTCGATCTTCACGACCTCGTGACAGGGATAGACCTTGCTGAGCAGGAGGGGGATCTCCGGGTCGTTGGGAATTCGCCGAGAAGGGTTATGCACCGTGGGGCCGTTGAGGTAGGCCTCCTCCAGGCACTCCTTCAGGGGAATCGTATTGCGCATGGCCGGGATGCCTCCCATCGTGGCGCAGTCGCCCAGGGAGATGAGAATGTCGCAGTGCTTGCGGAAATCCTGCAAGACGCGGACGTTCTCCTCGTTGCAGCAGCCGCCCTCGATGAGCCCCACGGCGCATCGGCCGGTGAATTCCTTGATGTCATCGATGGGGGACTTGTCGAAGTCCACCAGCTCGACCAGCTTCAGGATACGGTCGTCAATGTCCAGGATGGACATGTGGCAGCCGAAGCAGCCGGCCAGAGACGTTGTTGCGACTCTCGGTTTGGCCATGATCGTGCTCCTTACTTCCCGGCCGCCGCGGCTTCCACCTCGGAACCGATCGGCTGATGGTCGTACCGCCGCTTGCCCACGGGAATCGCGTAGCCCACCCGCTTGTGCAGGATGGCCCCGACCGGGCAGACCTCCACGGCCTTGTCGGTAACGGCGATATTGGTATCGGCCAGGTGGGCCTCGGCGTTGACGGCCACCCGCTTGTGCGGGCCGCGGCCGACGAACTGGAAGACATTCTTGCCGTCCACGTCGCGCGAGGCCCGGATGCACCGCGCGCACAGGATGCAACGGTTGTGATCGATGAAGATGTCGGGGTGCGAGGCGTCCACGTCCCGCTTCGGGAACTGGTAGGGGAACCGCGGCGCGGTGATGCCGAGCCGGTAGGCCATGGCCTGCAACTCGCAATTGCCGCTCTTCTCGCAGAACATGCAGAAGTGATTGCCCTCGACGAAGAGCATTTCCACGATGGCCCGCCGGACCTTCGTCACCGCCTCGACGTTGTTCTCCACGATCATGCCGGGAGCGATGGGCTGCGTGCAGGCGGCCTGCGGCCGGCCGTTCACCAGCACGGTGCAGACGCGACAACTGCCGTGGGGCACGAGCCCCTTGAGGTAGCACAGCCGCGGGATGTAGACCCCGGCCGCCTCGGCCGCCTCCATGATGGTTTGCCCGGGACGGCCCTTGATCTCAGCGCCGTCGATGACGAAGTTGATCGTTTCGCTCATGACAGGGTTCCTTCTCCGTCAAATGTGGACCGATTGCCGCCCCACGATGGCCTCGGCATCGGCCACCGCCGCCCGCAGGTCGAAGGTCGGCTGAAGGCCGGTGGTGTTCTCGCGGACCAGGGCCATGTACGCCGGCCGGAAATTCTTAAGCGTCGTCAGCACGGGGTTCGCCGAAGTCTGGCCCAGGCCGCACCGGCTGGCCATCTTGACCGCCTCGCCCAATTCCTGGAGGTACTTCAGGTCGCCCGGCTCGCCGCGGCCCTCGATGATCTGCCCCAGCCGCTCCTTCAGCAGCACGTTGCCCACGCGGCACGGGGTGCAGTAGCCGCAACTCTCCTCGATGAAGAACTCCATGAACCGCTCGGCGACCTTGAGGATATTCCGCTCCGGGCCGAAGATCATGATCGACCCGCCGGTGGCCAGGTCGTCGAAGCAGATCGTCCGGGAGTAGCCCTCCGGCCCGACCATCTGCCCGCTGGCCCCGCCGACCTGCACCGCCATGGCGTCCTCGGCGCCGGCCATCTTCAGCACGTCGGCCAGCTTGATGCCCAGCTCCACCTCGTACACGCCGGGCCGCTTGCAGTCGCCGGAGATGCTGAGCAACTTCGTCCCGGCACTGCCCGCCGAGCCATGCTCCGCGAAAGTGGCCGGTCCGTCCTCCAGGATCTTGGTCACGCAGCAGAGGGTCTCGACGTTGTTCACGACGGTCGGGCAGCCGAGATAGCCCTTCTGCGCCGGGAACGGCGGGCGGTTCTTGGGGTCGCCGCGCAAGCCTTCGCAGGAGCTGAGCAGAGCGGTCTCCTCGCCGCAGACGTAGGCCCCCGCCCCCATCTGAATACGGATGTCGAAATGGAAGCCCTGTTTGCCGAGGATGTTGCGGCCCAGCAGCCCGTCATCACGCCGCTTTTGCAGGACGTGCTCCAGGAACTCCCGCAGATACGCGTACTCGCCGCGAAGATACAGAATGCCTTCGTCCGAGCCGATCGCGTAGCCGGCGATCGTCATGCCGGCGAAGACGCGATCCGCCCGCTCGGTGAGGATGACGCGGTCCTTGAACGTGCCCGGCTCGCCTTCATCCGCATTGCAGACGACGTAGCGCTTCTCGCCGGGCGCGGCCCGCGTGAACTCCCACTTCATGCCGGTGGGGAAGCCCGCCCCGCCGCGGCCGCGAAGCCGAGCGGTCTTGACGGCGCGAATCACCTCCACCGGCGTCATGGCGATGGCCTTGCGGATGGCCTCGCCGCGATTGATCGGGCCGAAGATGATCGGGCCTTCCTTGCGGATGTTGTTCTTCACCATCGCATGCACCAGCTCGTGGGCGTTGTTGCCGTCGCCGAGGCGATGCACCAGACGGTTGGGGTCCATGTGGCTCCGCAGATCGCGCACGATCTGCCGGGCGGCATCGGTGGACAGTTCGGTCACCACCACCTCGTTGATCAGGGCCGCCGGAGCCTGGTCGCACATGCCGATGCAGGGGGCGTATTCCAGCGTGATCTTGCCGTCCGGCGTGGTCTCGTTGAACTGGATGCCCAACTCCTCGGAGAAGGCCTTGGCCACTCGCTCGCTGCCGGCCATCTCGTCGATGATGTCATTGCACAGCCGGATGACCACTTTGCCTTTGGGCCGCGCCGACAGGAAGGCGTAAAAAGACACGACGCTCTCCACTTCCACCCGGTGGGTGCCGACCTGCCGGGCGATCAAAGTCATGGCCTCGCCGCTGACGCAGCCGAACTGCTGTTGGACCGCACGCACGATGTCCATCATCCGCCGGCGATCGTTACCAAAAGACTCACAGATCTGCTTGATGGCCGCCTGGGGACTTGCGCTCATAGGCACCTCAATGGTCGTTCAGGCTGACTTGCCCTCGTTTTCCACTGACTCCGCCGCGCACGATCAACGCGGCGAGTTCGCATGACATCCCTACGGATCGACCGCCGCAACCGCGTTTCGGGAGGAGAGACAACCCGATTTCGTCGCTGCGCTGGTCCGTCGACCCGCCACAAGACACGCTGGCCGCCCGCCCACTCTCGGATGGCGACAGTAAGCAATCTGCGGGCCAACCGTTCGCGGGGAACCACAGATGGTAACCGTACCCGATACTCCGATGCAAACGCTACTCCGGCTTATCTTCAACCCGTGAACCGCGACAACCTCCCTGCGGGATTTCGCCCAGAGCCTCGCAGCAGCCGCGGGCCGCCAGGCCAAGATCACTCTATTCGGACAACATTAAACGACTGGGGCCTTGACTCGTCGACTCCCGGCGTGCCCAGGGCCGGCAGGCGGACCGTGAACCGCGATCCCTGCCCGGGGCGGGAACGGACGACGATGGTCCCGCCGCACTGCTCCACAACCGCGCGCACGATGCTCAGGCCCAATCCGCTGCCCGTGATGCCGGCCTCCAGCGCCAATCGGCCCCGGCGATACGCGTCAAACATCTCCTGCTGGGTCTCGACGGGCATGCCGAGACCGGAGTCCTCGACGGTCAGGCAGACCTCACCGGCCTGCCGTGTGGCGGCGACTCGAACCGTTCCGGGGGCCGGGGTGTACTTGATGCTGTTGTCGATCAGGTTCCCCAGCGCATCCGCCAGATCCAGCGGCTCAACCGGCACCATCAGGTCTTCTTCGGCCGCGATCTCCCGCTCCAATTGCAGGCCCTTGGCCAAAGCCAGGGGCGCGAAACGCTCGCACAGGTCGCTCAGGACCTTGCCCGCGTCCGCCGCCGAGCCGGGCCGCCGCTGCGGATCCGCCTCTTGCAATCGTGCGAACGTGAGCAGATCAGTCACCTGGTCGATGGCTTCCCGGCAGCGGCGGATGACCTTCTCGTAGTACGCGTCGAGAGATTCCTTCGGAACCAGGCCGTCGCGGATCAAGCCGACCTGCGTCTGAATCACGGCGAGGGGACTTTTCAACTGGTGCGCCGCCGTCCGCATGAACTGGGCCTTGCGCCGCTGCAATTCCTGCAAGACCTCCTGCGACTGCCGAAGGGCCTGGTTGGTGGCCCGCAGCACCCGCTCCCGTTCGTCCAGTCGCGAGGCGATTCGCAACGTGAAGTACAGCGTCCCGAAGATGCCGCAGCCCACCACGATCGCCGCCGCCCAGACGTAGGCCGACTCCGCATGCAACCCGAACCCGCTCCGGCCGGGCAGGAACTCGTAATGCGGGGTCAGGACGCCGTACAGTTCGCCCACCCCCATGCCCGCGTACAGGGCGAAGGCCCAGGCTCCCTGCAAGATGGCCTGCCAGGCCCGCAACAGCAGCGAGGCGATGGCCATGTGAAAGAGGTAGAAAATGGCCATCGGGTTCTCGACGCCGCCCGTGTAGCGGAGGATGGCGGTCAACAGCAGGAGATCGACCGCGATCTGGGCGTTGGCCCAGGTGACCGCCGCCCGAAGGGTCCGGCTGTCGCCCTCCCCGACGCGGGCGATGTACTGTCGAAGCCCGACCGACACGCCGGTCCAGAGCACGTTCACGGCCGTCAAGGCGACCAGGACCCAGGTCAGCCCGGCCGGGCGGCTCACCGCCGGGTTCAGGAGGTGCTCCACGGTCACGCAGAGCCACGAGCACAGGATCATGATCCAGCGCAGGTTGATGAACCAACGCAGCCGGATCAGCGAGAGGAGGGCCTCCGCCCGGTAGCCCCGCTTGCCCAGCGACTCCTCCACCAGGTCCGTCATCATGCTTCAGCTCGGTTCCGCTCCCGCGGCCAGGGCCTGCCGGACCGTCTGCCGGAGGGTGGCCGCATCGAAGGGTTTCTCCACGAACCAGTCCGCGGGGCCCAGCGGCAGGCCCGCTTCCTCGGCCTGCTCCCGCCAGGCGGTCGCGCCGATGGAGGAGATGAAGATCAGCGGCGTGGTCGCGTGGGCCGGGTCGCGGCGGAGGGCCCGGGCGACCTCGAAGCCGGCCGTCGGCGTATCGAGCATGATGTCCAGCAGGATCGCCGCCGGGGCCGAGCGACGGGCGGCATCCAACCCGGCCGCCGCCGTCACCGCCCCCGAGACCGCGTGGCCCTCGCCCTCCAGGATCAGGCGGGCGGCGTCATGCACGTCGGGGTCGTCGTCGATCACCAGGATGGTCCGGCCCGCGGCGCCCATGGTTTACCGGCATTCTCAAGCGGTTCAACAGATGCGGGGCAACTCCTCGCCGTAGGGCCGCTGGACGATCCGCTGCCCGCCGGCCCGCGTGTGCAGTTCCACCAGCGGCGGCATCTGGTCGGTCACTTCGCCGATCACGGCGGCATGCCGGCCCTCCGGCCGCCGCCGCATGGCCTTGAGCACGCGGTCGGCGTCGTCGGCGGCGGCCACGCACACCAGGACGCCCTCGTTGGCGACGTTCACCGGGTCCAGGCCGAGCATCTCCGCGGCGTGTCGCGCCGTCGGCGAGATCGGCAGACGCTCCTCGTCGATGCGGATGCTGAGCTGCCGCTGCTCGCAGATGTCCGCCAGCACCCCGGCCAGCCCGCCGCGGGTGGCGTCGCGAATAAAGCGGAGGTCCGCGCCGGTGTCAAGGAGGTCCGCCACCAGGTGGTTCAGCGGGGCGGCATCGCTGCGCAGGGCCGACTCGAAGCCCAGTCCCCGGCGGACGGACAGGATGGTCAGGCCGTGCTCCGCCAGGCGGCCGTTGACCAGGATCAGATCCCCCGCCTGCACCCGCCCGACCTCCAGCCGCACCCCCGGCCGCAGGCGGCCGAGGCCCGCGGTGTTGATGAAGAGGCCGTCGCCCCCGCGACGCTCGATGACCTTGGTGTCGCCGGTCACGACGGGCACCCCCGCGGCCCGGGCCGTGGCGGCGATCGAGCCGATCACCCGCCGCAGGACCGCGAACGGCAGCCCTTCCTCGATGATCAGCCCCAGGCTCAGCCCCACCGGCGTCGCCCCCATCACCGCCAGGTCGTTCACCGTCCCGGCCACGGCCAGCACGCCGATGTCCCCGCCGGGGAACTCCAGCGGCGTCACCACGAACGAGTCCGTGGTGAAGGCCGCGTCCCCGCCCGGCCACGGCAGCACCGCGCTGTCGGTCAGCGGGGCCAGCCGCTCGTTGTTCAGGGCCGGCAGCACGCACTCCGCGATCAGCCGCTGGGTCAGTTCGCCCCCGCCGCCGTGGGCCAGGACCACCCGTTCATGCCCGCCGACCCCCGTCTCGTTCACGCTCACCCGCTCGCCTCCCGCCGCCGCTCACCGCCGCCCCCCCGCGGCCGTGCGGCGGTACTTGTACCACGCCGCGCAGGTCCCCTCGCTGCTGACCATGCACGGGCCGACCGGCGCGGCGGGCGTGCAGGCCGTGCCGAACAGCGGACAATCCACCGGCGCCACCTTCCCCTGGATCACCTCGCCGCAGCGGCACTCCGGGTGGTCCCGGTCCTCCCCCAGCCGGATGCCGAAGCGGTCCAGGGCGTCGAACCGGCGGTATCTTTCGGCCAGTTCCAGGCCGCTTTGCGGGATCACGCCCAGGGCCCGCCACGGCGTGTCCGCGGTCACGAAGCACTGCTCCAGCAGCCGCTGCGCCGCCGGGTTGCCCTGCTCCGACACGACCGCCGGATAGACGTTTTCGACCTCGGCCCGGCCCTCCGCGACCTGCCGCAGCAGGGCGGCGAGGCCGGCCAGGATCTGCGGCGGCTCGAACCCGGCCACCACGCAGGGCCGGCCGAACCGCCCGGCGATGGGCCGGTAGGCCGCGGCCCCGATGATCACGCTGACGTGCCCCGGGCACAGGAAGCCGGCCAGCGGCACGTCGCCCGCCTCCAGCAGGGCCTGCATCGCCGGGACCACCCGCTTGTGGCCCATCAGCACGGAGAAGTTGGCGATCCCCGCGCGCTCGGCCTCGAGGACGGTCGCCGCCGTGGCCGGGGCGGTGGTCTCGAAGCCGACCCCGAGGAAGACCACCTGGTCCCCCGGGCGGTCGCGGGCGGCCGCCAGGGCGGTCCGCGCCGACCCCACCACCAGCACGCGGGCCCCGGCGGCCCGCAGCCGCTCCAGGCTGCCGCGGCGGCCGGGGACGCGGAGCATGTCGCCGTACGTGGCCAGGACCACCTCGCGGCCGGCCAGTTCCAGGGCGGCGTCGATGTGCCGCTGGGCGGTCACGCACACCGGGCAGCCCGGCCCGCTGACCAGCCGCACGTTCGCCGGCAGGAGGGCGTGGATCCCGCTCCGGAAGGCCGCGACCGTGTGCGTCCCGCAGACCTCCATGAAGGGCACCGGCCGCCCGATCCGTTGGGCCAGGCGGTCGATTTCCTCGCGGAGGGCGGCCGCGGAGCGGTTCATCTCAGCCTCCCGGGACCGCGTCCGGGTCCGCCGGCGCGTCGATCCGCAACTGCCGCAGGTAGTCCCAGGTCGCCCGGGCCTCGGCCTCGTCCAGCGTGGCGATGGCGAAGCCGGCGTGCACCAGGACCCAGTCTCCGGCCGCGGCCCCGGGGGTCAGCACCCGGCTGACGCGGACCCGGTTGCCCTGGAAGTCGACCAGCATCTCCTCGTTCTCCGCCTCGATCACCCTGCCGGGTACGGCCAGGCACATGGTCAGTCTCCTCTCCCCCAGGCCGCGGCCGCCAGGGCCTGCCCCAGGGCCAGGGCGGCGTCGCCGCCGGACGCCCGCCGCGGCAGCAGGACCCGCCGCCGCCGCCCGGCGAGCAGCTCGCCGACCCGGGTCCGCAGCCGCCGGTTGGCCCAGCAGCCGCCGGCCAGCACCACGGTCTCCGTGCCGCGGCGTCCGCAGACGCGGTCGGCGGCCTCGGCCAGCATCCGGGCCAGCGTCTCGTGGCAGCGGGCGGCGACGGTGCCGGCGTCGACGCCGGCGCGGAGGTCGGCCGCCACCGCCCGGACGCACGGGGCCGGCGAGAGCCGCAGCGTGCCCGCCGCCTCGATCAATTCGTACGGGTACGGCTCGGCCGGGGCGTCGCCGGCCGCGGCCTCCAGGGCGACGGCCGCCTGGGCCTCGCGGTCGTTGCGGAGGCACAGCCCGGCGAGGGCGCTGAGCCCGTCGAAGACCCGCCCGAGGCTGGAGGTGCGGAGGCTGGGGGCCGGGTGGGCCATGAGCCGCTCGAACTGCTCCAGCCGCTCCGCCGGCAGGTCCGCCAGGGCGGGCGGGCGGTGTTCCCGCCAGGCCGGGCCGAAGGCCAGGCGGAGCAGGGCGACCGCGGGGCGGGTGCAGTCGGTGGCCGCGGCGTCGCCGCCGACCAGGCAAAAATACTCCAGGTGGCCCTCGCGGTAAAAACCCGCCGCGTCGCCGTGGAGCACCTCCCCGCCCCAGGCGGCCCCGTCCGACCCGTAGCCCACGCCGTCCGCCACCAGGCCCACGGCGGGGCCGGACTCGCCGCAATCGGCCAGGACGCTGAGCAGATGGGCGTGGTGGTGCTGCACGCGGAGGACGGGTCGGCCCAGGCGGGCGGCCAGGGCGCTGGAGAGGTATCGCGGGTGGAGGTCGGCGGCCACCAGTTCGGGCTGGAGGCCCAGTTCGCGGGGGGCCTGCTCCACCAGGGCGGCGAACGCGCGGTAGGCGGCCGGGTCGGGCAGGTTGCCCACGGGCGGGCTGAGGACGGCCTCGCGACCGGCGTAGAGGCAGAGGGCGGCCTTCAGCTCCCCGCCGAGGGCGAGGATGGGCCGCGGGGCGGGCCGGGGCATCTCGAACCGCGTCCAGTCCTGGATCCGCCGCGGGTCGGCGGCCCCCGCCCGGTGCTGCGTCCCGTCGCTCATGGCTTGCTCCCGACCCGGCGGCGTCCGGTCTCCCGTTCCGCCGGGCGGATTATACGCCGCCGCCGTCCCGACCGCCAGCCGGGTCGGCGGGTCCGCGGCCGACGCCGGGGCGATATCGGCCCGGTCCGGCCCGTCCACCGTTCGATCCGGCCCGGCCGCGCGGTACGGCGTGGAATCCCCGCGCCGGGGCGGCGGGGCCACGCGGGGCGGCGGCGGGTCCGCGGGACGGGGCGGCGGGGGCGGCAACGCGGACGTTCGGCGGATTTTGCGCGGGTCCGC
>CAZNFM010000032.1:0-55159 GCA_964572385.1 uncultured Planctomycetaceae bacterium
CGGTGGTGCTGGACCCGTACGGCCCGGCGGTGACCTTCGTGGAGTTCTGCGGAGCGGACGTGAACCAGGACGGCTTCGTCGCCCTCGACGACCTCCCCCTGTTCGTCAACGCCCTGCTGGGGCTGTAGACATTGGGCAATGTTTCTTGACCGGTTGTGAGCGTTGCCGGCTCCTGAGAATGATATGCTCTGGCGGAGTATCGGCAGTGGTGTTCAAAAGGTGACTGTGCCGTCCGCTCCGATAGGTTGGGCGGGCGGCGCCCATTTGAAGGAAGAAGCCATGAGGAAGCTGATTCTGGGAGTGGGGATGGTGGCCCTGTTGCTCGGCGCCGCATTCAGCTCCGCTGGTGCGGGCGTCATTGAACCGGGTCTGCAATCGGTTTTGGATTCGATGAAGCCGGACGAGACCATCTCCGTCCTGGTTTACCTTCAGGACCGGGTGGATCTGGCTGAGCTGAACTCTGTCCTTGATGCAAGTCGCGTGACGCTGAAGGACCGTCACGAAGTCGTCGTGACGACCTTACAGGATCGGGCTTCCGCGACGCAGGCGTCGGTCCTCACGGCAGTCGAAGGTTTCCGCGCGAATGGGGCGATCTCGAAGGTACAGCCGTTTTGGGTGGCGAACTGCTTCCGGTTGGATGCCACTCCCGCCGTGATCCAGGCGGTGGCGGCCAGGCCGGACGTGGATACGGTCTACCTGAACTACGGCATCGAACTGATCCGGCCGGTGGGAGAGCCTGAGGAGAAGGCCGCGCCGGAGGGAGAGCCTCGCGACGGCAGTCCTCGAACGCCGACTTCAGGTTTGGTGGCGGTGCGGGCGCCGGAGGTCTGGGCCCTCGGTTTCACCGGCGAAGGCGTCCTGGTGGCGACATTGGATACCGGCGTCGAGGGCACGCATCCGGCCCTGGCCAGTCGTTGGCGAGGCGTGGCTGATCCTCGCTATGCCGGCCACCCGCAGTGGGCGTGGTTCGATCCGGTGACGAACACGACCTTCCCGCAGAGCTTTGGCGCGCACGGCACTCATACCATGGGTTCGGTTTGTGGCGGCCCGCCGGGGGACGAGATCGGCGTCGCGCCGGGCGCTCAGTGGATCCACGCCGCCGTCATCGACCGTGTCAGCATTCCGCAGACCGTGGCGGATGCGTTGGCGGCCTTTCAGTGGCTGATCGATCCAGATGGCAATCCCGCGACGAACTGGGATGTGCCCGCCGTCTGCTCGAACTCCTGGCGCGTGACCACGAGTCACGGGTATCCTCCTTGTGATCAGACTTTCTGGACCGCCCTGGACGCCTGCGAGGCGGCCGGTATCGTGATTCTCTTCTCCGCAGGCAATGAAGGCCCCAGCGCTCAGACCATCGGGCGCCCCCCGGACCGCGCGACGGACGCGTTTCGCACCTGTTCGGTGGGGGCGATTGACGCCAACACCGCCGGGTGGCCGATCGCCGATTTCTCCTCTCGCGGCCCGAGCTACTGCACTCCGGACGGCAGTGCCGCGATCAAGCCGGAGCTGGTCGCGCCGGGAGTCAACGTGTACTCCTCCGTGCCCGGCGGCGGCTATGAGGCCAGCGGGTGGAGCGGCACGTCGATGGCTTCTCCGCATGTGAACGGTGTCGTGGCCTTGATTCGCGAAGCGTGCCCGGATTTGTCGGTTCAGGAAGTGAAGGAGGTGCTTTACGAGACGGCCGTCGACCTGGGGCCGGCCGGCGAGGACAACGCCTATGGCCTGGGCATTGTCGATGCCTATGAGGCCGTGCAACTGGCGTTGAGCCTGTGTTCGGGGGCGCCGCGGGCCCGGAACTCGAACTTGCAGACTGCGGTCGGTTCGCCCCTGCTGGTCACGCTTCAGGCGTCGGACTATGACGGCTTGCCCAACCCGCCCGGGGCGCTGACCTATATCATCACCTCGCTACCGGCGTCCGGAAACACGCTGACCGACCCGGCGAACAACCATGTGATCACCGCCGGGGATCTGCCCTACAGCCTGCTGAATTTCGGCAACCAGGTGCTCTACACCCCGGCGCCCGGCTACTACGGGACGGATACCTTCCAGTTCAAAGCCAACGACGGCGGCACGCCGCCCGACGGCGGAGATTCCAACGTCGCGATCGTGTCCATTCTCGTGCTGTACGACGCTCCGGTGATCACCACCACGTCCCTCCCGCCGGGGTTGTTGAACGGGCTCTACGGGCCGGTGTCGCTGGAGGCGTCCAACGGGCAGCCTCCGCTGAACTGGATCGTTCTGACCGCCGGCCAGTACTATGAGACCAATCTGGGCAGCAGCCAGTTCAGCGTGGTCGGCACCGCCCAGAACTGGAGGGCGGACGACAACAGTTGGTCCTACACCCTGCCGTTCGCTTTCCCCTTCTACGGCAGCGACTACACGACCATCTATGTCGGCAGCAACGGGTATCTCAATATGGACGGCCCCGCTTCCGACTACAGCAACAGCGACTCGGCCTTCCTGACCAAGAACCGCATCGCCGCCATGTGGGACGACCTGCGAACCGACGGCACGGGTGGTGACATCTTCGTGTACACGGGAATCAGCGGGCAGGTCACCTTCCGGTGGGCGGCCACGACGTATTCCGGCGGGAATCCGTGCAATTTCTCGATCACGCTGTTTGAAGATGGGCGGATTCAGTTCCACTACGGTAGCGGCAACACCGGCCTGACGCCGACCATCGGTCTCTCCGCCGGAAATGGGACCAATTACCTGTTCGCCAGCTACAACAACGCTGCGTCGCTGACCAACGCGAACTCTCTGGAGTTCACACGGCCGGCCACACTGCCGGCGGGCGTCACGCTCAGCCCGGACGGCGTGTTGAGCGGTATCCCGACGCAGGCAGGCACTTTCCAGCCAACCTTCCGGGTGACGGATTCGCTGAACCGCAGCCATCAGCGGATGATCGACCTGGTGATCAATACGGGGCCGGTTCCGCCGATCGCGTCGAACGTCGCAACCGCGACGCCGGTCAGCACGCCGGTGCTGGTGACGCTGACGGCGACCGACGATGGACTGCCCGACCCGCCCGCCGGCCTGACCTACATCGTCACCAGCCTCCCCGGCCACGGGACGCTGAGCGACCCGAATGGCGGCCCGATCAATGCGGTGCCGTACACGTTGGCCAATGGCGGTAACCAGGTGCTGTACACGCCTCAGGCCGGGTATCGGCCTTCGGACAGCTTCGAGTTCAAGGCGAACGACGGCGGGACGCCGCCTGGTGGAGGCGACTCCAATACGGCGACGGTCAACATCACCATCGGTGGCGCGGCCTTCGACCCGGTCGCCCAGAATCAGAATCTGACGGTGGCACCGAGTGTGCCGACCAATATCGTGTTGTCCGCGACCGACCCGAACGGAGACCCCCTGACGTTCGTGATCGAGAGCCTGCCCGCCTCCGGCACCGGCCTGCTGGTGGATCCGAACGCGGGTCAGATCCTTTCGGTTCCGCACACGCTGGTGGGTGGCAATGTGGTGCGGTATCTGCCGCCTTATGGGCAGATCGTGGGTTCGTCGTTCACCTTTACGGCCCGCGACGCCACGGCGACCTCCAATGTGGCCACGGTGACCACCTCGATGCAACCCGGTGTGCCGCAGGTGGCCTACAGTTGGCTGCTCGACACCAACCCGGGCTGGGCGACCGAGGGTCTGTGGGCCTTCGGCCAGCCGACCGGCGGCGGGTCGCACAACCGCGATCCGAACAGCGGATATACCGGAAGCAACGTGTACGGGTACAATCTGACCGGGGATTACTCCAATAACATGACGGTCCCACGGTACCTGACGACCACGCCGATTGATTGCCGGCGGTTGAGCGGAACCACGCTCCGCTTCCGGCGGTGGCTGGGGGTCGAAGGTTCGCTCCATGACTTCGCGACCATTGGCGTCTCGACCGATGGAACGAACTGGACCACGATCTGGCAGAATCCGACCGCCGCGGTGATCAGCGAAAACGCCTGGTCGCTGCAAACCTACGACATTTCCTCGGTGGCGGACGGGGCCGCATCGCTCTACATCCGTTGGGGCATGGGTCCGACGGACGCCGGCGTGACCTACCCCGGTTGGAACATCGACGACATCGAGCTGATCGCCGTGGTCAACTTCAGTTGCGTCGGAGTCACCATCGGGGACGTGAACGGCGATGGCGTCGTGAACGGCCTGGATATCCAGTTGTTCGCCGCGGTTGCTCTGGATCCTTACGCGCCGGGCCTCACTTTCACGGAGTTCTGCGCGGCCGACGTGAATGCCGATGGGTTCGTCACGATGGATGATGTGCCCGCGTTCGTGACCTTGCTACTCGGCCTGTGATGTTGACGCGATCGGGCGGCGGCGTGGGGTGGTCTTCACGCCGCCGCCGCGATCGTCGTTAAATCGCGAATGCCACCCGCCGCGCCGACTGAGGCGGCCCACAGCGCCGCCCGATGGTCGGCGCGGCGGTTTTTTTTGATCTATGCGGGTAGGCTCGACGACGGGGACTGTCGTGGCAAGGCCGCTGCCGCCTTCGGGGGTCAGCCCTTGGCTTCTTCGCCGCTGGAGCTGGCAAGGCGATCCTTCGGTTTCGCGTCGCGGCGATCGGACTCTTCCGCGCCCGCGTTGCGGAGATGGTCCTCGGTATCTCGTAGGCCTTTCTTGAATTCCACGATGCCCTTGCCCAGCGAGCGGCCGACTTCGGGCAGCCGGCGGCCGAAGATCAGCAGCGCGACGATGGCGATGATGACCAGCTCCCAAGGCCCGATGCTTTGGAATATCGCCAGATTGGGAGGGTATGCGGACATCACGAATCTCCATTTCCTGCCAGACGGCCCATGTACTCTAGCCGATCCGCAAGCTGCCTGCCAGACGGTCGGCCGGGCCGCCTCCGCCCGACTCAAACCGTCCTCCCGGCGTGCCGCCGAACGCACTCCAGCAGGTGGCGATAGCTGCCGAGCGAAACCGTCGGCGGAACGCTGTGGTCAATGTGGTAAATATACCCGCTATGGCGGGCGGCCACCGGCACCTTGGCGGCGACTTCCTGTTCGATTTGGGCGGGGTCGTTCGTGGCGATTACGTCCGCGTTGATGTTGCCGATGAAGCAGAGACGGTCGCCGTACTGCGGCTTCAGCTCGCGGAGGTCGTTGCCCGCCCGGGCTTCCAAGGGGTGGATCGCCTGGCAACCCGCCTCCAGTAGCAGAGGGATCAGCGGCCGCACATCGCCGTCACAGTGGAACATGAATGCCAGGCCGTGGCGGCGGGCGAACTCGCCCAACCGCTTCCAGTGCGGCAGCACCAAATTGCGGGCGGAGGCCGGCGAGAAGAGCAGGCCGTTGCGGTAGCAGAGATCGCTCCAGAACCACAGCGCGTCGAAGGTGTAGCCCCGCTGGAGGGTCATCTCCAGCATGGCGAGTAGGTAATCCGTGTAGGTGGCCAGCATGTCGCTGACTAGGGCCTTGCGGGCCGCGAGGGCGGCCAGACCCAGCTCGAAGCCCATGGTCAGATGGATGACGAACCACATCGGCTCGGCGGGCGTGATGGCGGTGAAGAGCCCGGCGGACTTGGCGGCTTGGTAATCGGCCTCGGCGGCGGGGTTGTTGAACTTCTCCGGTATCGGGGATAGCCGCGGCTTGAGCCGCTGCCACTCGGCGTCGTCCCGCAGGGCCGGGGCCAGCATGACCGGCGGGTTGTAGGAGTGCAGCGGGGTCTTCAGCGTCTTGCCGTAGCGGTCGACGTGGATGCGATAGTCGGCGGACTCCTCCAGCGTCCGCTCCGGGAGGCCGAACGACGGGTCGAACAGGTCGTTGATGCAAGCGAGGCGATCCAGCCCGAAGTAGTCGATCGGGTTGGCCTCCGCCGGAAACCCTTCCTGCCGCCAGCGATCCAGCGTCTCCGGCCAGAAGGCGGTTTCGCACATCGGCAGGCGGTCGACCGGGCGGCGATTCAAGGCGGCGAGGATTCGTTCTCGGGAGGTCATTTCTTCTCCAGCGGCTGAAGAGAGAAGGAGAGGGCCGACGCGCCGTCCTCCTGGCAGTAATGGACCCGGATTCGGTGGAGGCCCTGATCGAGCTCCACTTCGGCCTCGTCCGGCGCGGGACCGTGGTGGTTCCAGCGCGAGATCACCTCCTTGTCGTTGATGAACAGACGCAGGCCGTCGTCGGAGAGGGTGTTCACACGGTATTTGCCGGCCGGGAGCTTGAGCTGGGTGGTGGCAACTAACGCGAAGTGGCTGCGCGGCACGTTCGGCGGGTGGCCTTCGGTCCAGAGCCGGCTGCTCAGGTCGCGGGTCTTCTGTCGGTATAGCGGCTCCGCCGCGAAGAGCCGCTGCCAACCGTCCGCGTCCTCATAGGCGAGCTTTTCCGGCCGGTCCCACCGGTACCATCGTACTTCCCATTCGGCGGTCAGGAGGGTGCCGCGGATGATCTGCGCCTTGCGGGCCCCTTCCGCGGACACCTGTAGCGTGAAGGTCTTCCATTCGCCCGCCTCGCCGCGGGGTTCGGCCGAGGCCACATGGACTCCGGCGGCCTCGTCGTAACTCACGCTCATCCAATCGGGCGTGGCGAAGGCGAGCTTGTGCTTGGTGACGGGCAGCAGCTCGAGGGTACCGGCATCACGCGGCCGCCAGAGCACGAGCTGTCCGCGGTAGTCGCGCGGGGCGTAGTCGTCGGCCTGGATCCAGCCGACGCCCTTTGGGCCGTCCTCGTCGCGCAGCATGACGAAGTCCTTGGGGCGCGTGGCCAGGATCTCCTGGAGTTTGCCGTAAGCGGCCGAGCGGCGGAACTTGCCGAGGGCCAGGGCCGGGGGGCGGTCGACGTACGCGAACTTCGCCTCGGGCGTCTTCTCCAGCCGGTTGCCGCCGGTGGAGACCTGCGTCGAGCCGTCGAGGCGGCAGTCGCGGCCGCATTCGCGGATGAGGTTGTCGCGGATGTCGATGTCGGTGGAGGGGTGTCGCTCGCGGACCCACGGTTCGCCGCCGGCCCACAGGGCGATGGCCGCGCCGCGGTTCTCCCCGAAGACATTGCCCTTGATGCGCGTGCCGCGTCCGTTCTCGATGGCGATGCCGTCGAAGCGGTTGCGGAGGATCTCATTTTTCAGCAGCACCGACTCGTCGGAAAAGCCCAGCCAGAAGCCGAAGTTGGAGTCGTTGGCCCAGTTGCGGTAGTAGATGTTGCCGGTGGAGAAGGTGCCTTCGAAGGCGTTGGCGGTGGAGTAGGAGCCGTCGTTATAAGCGACGACGTTGCGGTTGCAGGCCCCGTCGAAGTTCGAGGTCTTCTTCTGTCCGTCGAAGCCGCCGTTCAAGCGATCGGTGAGGAAGAAGCCATCGCCGCTGTGGGTGAGCGAGTTGCCGACGAAAAAGTTCTCGTGGGAGTGGTTGACGACGACGAGGGCTGCCGAGTCGCCGCCCCAGCCGCCGCCCCAGGGCCGATTGACGAAGTCGAGGCGGTTCCAGGCCACGGTGTTGCGGCTGGAGTTCCACAGGCCGACGCCGAAGCCGGAGTTGAACGAATAGTCGCACTCGCTCACGCGGCCGTCGTTGCAGCCGATCAGCAGCAGGCCGTTCTGGGCGCCGGTCCCTCGGCAGCGCTCCACGACGCAGCGGTCGCTGTCCTCGATCCAGACGCCGCCGCCGTAGTCGCGCCAGGCCTCCAGGCTGCGGAGAACCAGCCAGATCTCGACGGGGCGGCCCCGCTCGGCGATGCGGTGGGCGCGGCTCCAGCTCGTGTCGCAGTCTTCGAGGCGGAGACCCGGGGCCTTCCGGGCGTGGATGTTGTAGCGGTAGCCGTGGATCTTCGCGTTGCGGATGGTCACCTCCGCCGCGTCATGGACCGCGATGCCGATGCCCTCGAGCGTGCTGAGGTCGGCGCCGGGCAGCTTCAGGCCGCGGAGCGTGGCTCCTTGGAAATCAATGACGATTCCCCGGCCCTTGACGTGCAGGATCCCGTTGTTGTCGGCATCCCTGATGGTGTAGATGCCGGGCTTGATCTTCACCGACTTGGTGAGGGCGACGTTGTCGCGGGAGAGGGTGATCTCATCCTCGGCCCAAGCGGGGGCGGCGGCCGGCACGGCGAGCACGGCCAGTGTCGCCAGCCATCGCCGCGAGGAGTTGGTGATCTGGTGCATCGGCAGGTCTCCGTTGGCGTGGGATTGGACGTTATCGCTAACATGCTAACGGAATCCATCGGCAGCAGCCAGAATGCCCCGCTTCCCGACCGGCCAGTGGAGAGCGGGGAAGCAGGTCAAGGTCAGGCCTCAACCCCGTCCGCGGAGGGGGCGGCGGAGCAGGACGAGCGGCAGGGCGAGGAAGGCCAGCGTGGCGGGTTCGGGACCGGCTGGATTCGTACTTTGACCGACACACAGTCTGCTGGTGCGAGAATCTCTGCTGGTGCGGGAATCCCTTCTCGCACCCACTCTCCGGGGAATCCGTTCCTGCGGCGGCGGGGGCATGCGTGCGAGAAAGGATTCTCGTACGAGCGAGGGGGATCAGGATTTGTCTCTTGGCTGGCACATAGTCCGAGAGTACAATTGAGATGGTAGCCTTGGAGGGCGACGCGGTTTGCTGGATGGTTCCCGATGACTGCTGCGATAAGAATGGGGGGCGGCGGGCTGGCGGTCGTGGGGGTTGTGCTGGGCTGGGCGGCGCTAGCGACCGCCGCGCCGACGGAGTGGGATGCCGAGGGCCGCTGGCTGGGCGGGCCACGAGGCGGGGAGACGATCGTCGAGCAGTTGCCGAATCTGACCGGGGGCCCGGCGTCGGACACTCTGTTCCAGGATTACTTCGGCAACGAAGTCTGGCAACGGTTGGCGGACAACATCTTGCTCGGCCAGGATGCGACGATACGGCGAGTCGTGTGGTGGGGATTCTACGGCACCGTCGGCCAGACCAATCAGCCGCCCTCCGGCGACGAGACCATGCGCATTCGCTTCTACGGCGCGCGGTCGGGCGACGGCCTGCCGGATAACAACAACATAGTCTACGAAGAGAGCGTTTTGAATCCGCAGCGTACGGCAACGGGTCGGCATGTGTTAGTTGACATGAATCCGGCAGAGTACCGCTACGAAGCGGACCTTGCCGTTCCAGTTAGGCTGCTCGGCGGAAGTGTGTGGTGGATCGAGATCGTCCAACTTGGATGCCTCGGCAGCAGTTTTCGCTGGGAGGCCGGCTCGGGTGCCCAGCCCGGATCCGCGTACCTGAATTACTCAGTTTCGGACTGGCGGTTTACTTCCGGCAGCTTCGGTGTGCAACTCTCGACCATACCCGAGCCATGCACTCTCGGCCTTACCCTGACTCTGATGATCATTTTGGCGGTGCATCCGCGAAGCCGCGGCAAGCAACGAAATCGAAGTTCTTCGGGTCGTATCAAGAAGTTTCGCTGCTGGTGCGAGAATCCCTGCTGGTGCGAGAATCCCATCTCGCACCCACGCTCCGGGGAATCCGTTCCCGCGGCGGCGGGGGCATGCGTGCGAGAAAGGATTCTCGCACGAGCGAAGGTGGCGGGGGCGTGCGTTCTGCTGGTGCGAGAATCCCTTCTCGCACCCACGCTCCGGGGAATCCGATCCCGCGGCGGCGGGGGCGTGCGTGCGAGAAAGGATTCTCGCACGAGCGAAGGTGGCGGGGGCGTGCGCGAAAGGATTCTCGCATGAGCGGCCCGTGTAAGGGCCGGGTCGACTTGCGGCCGGTCTGCGGGCCGCCGATGATCATGGGCCTGCAGAGCCCCTGGTGGCGTCGCCGCGGGCCGCAAGAGGAAGCCGGCATATGAAGCAGATTCGCCTGACCGCGCGGCGGGCCACGCCGCAGTTGATGAACGAGATGGAGTCGAAGGGCCTGCTGCGTCGGCTGTGGCCGTCGGAGAAGGCTCGCACGGTGCCGCAGGGCGAACAGGTGGTGGAGCGGGTCGAACTCGCTAACGAGGGTACCGGCCCGTGGCAGATGCTCGTCGTCGCCTGCAACCGGACCAGGCTGGACCACCTGGCTGCCCATGGGGACATCGAGAGCTGGTTGTTTTTCGCCGATCCGTCCAGCAAGCCGCTGCTTTACGTCGTGGCCGCCTGCGGAATGGCGGAGTTTCAGGCGAAGGCTGCGGACGGGCGGCTTTCCGCGGATGATTTCATCGTGCTCGAACTGCGGCCCAACGACCCGGCCACCAGCTACTTCACCGTGCCCGGCGGCGTGCTGCATGATGAGCTCACCTACCCGGGGAGCGGCCCGGCACCGATCTTCCATGTGCCGGAGCCGAGCCGCATGTCGCACGTGAACGTCGACCTGAGCGGGTACGATTTCGAGATCGTGCCGGCCGGCTGAAGACGACGACGGACTGCTCACGACCGCCGCAGGAAGTTCGCCAGGATCTGCGTTCCCTCGACGGTCAGGAAGCTCTCCGGATGAAACTGCACGCCTTCCACCGGCTCCCGACGGTGCCGCAGGGCCATGCACTCCTGCTCGTCGGTCCAGGCGCTGACCTCGTAGTCCGGGCTGAGCGTCTCCGGCAGCACGATCAGGGAGTGGTAGCGGGTGGCGACGAATGGGTTGGAGAGCCCTTCGAAGATCGTGCGCCCGTCATGGTGAATCTCGCTGGTCTTGCCGTGCATCACGCGTTTGGCCCGGGTGACGGTCGCGCCGGAGGTGTGGCCGATGCACTGGTGGCCGAGGCAGACGCCGAAGATGGGCACCTGCCCCAGAAAGCGGCGGATCACGTCGTTGCTGATGCCCGCCTCCCGCGGCGTGCAGGGTCCGGGCGAGATGATGAGGTGCGTGGGCCGCTCGGCGGCGATCTGGTCCAGCGTCACCTGGTCGTTGCGGTGGACCACGATGTCGTGGCGCAGCTCCGGGTGGGCCAGGCCGATCTCACCGAGCCGCTGGACGAGGTTGTAGGTGAAGGAGTCGTAATTGTCGATCAGCACGATCATGGGCGGCGGCATCCGGCGCAATGGCGGGCCGACCGGCCCCACCACGGGAGATTATGCCCGCGGAGAAGGCTTTGGCAACGTCGCGGATCCGGGCTGATCGGCGTTTCAATGCGGTTCAGACCTTGACCTGCCGGATCCCGCCTTCGTTCACGGCCCCGCTGCGACCGTCCGGGCGGCTGGGTGTTCGGGAGGGCGTGGCCGGCGGAGCGGCTTTGGGCGTCGCCACGGGGGCGGCGGGCGGAGACGCTTGCTGGTCCATGGGGGGATCGTTCCGCGGCGGCGGTGGCTCCATGCCGCTGGCGGCACGGGCCAGCGGCAGCAGCTTGGGGATGAAGTAACTGTTTCGGTCGAGCTGGGCCGCACGTTGCAAGTAAGGATAAGCCGCCGCCGGGCCTTCGGTGTAAAACGTGATATAACCCAGTAGCGTCACGGGGGCGGCCTCGTCGGGGCGGGCGGCCACATAATTCTTCAGCCGGGCGAGTTGGCGATCGAAGTCGGCGGAATTGCCGTACTCCTCGCGGATGTCGTATTGCCGCATCACCAGGCTGGGGGAGAGTTCGAATGCCCGCACGACGAGCTTCGTGGCCTCCTCGTAGCGGCCGAGGGCGAAGAGGGCGTGCCCGGCGTGTAGACGTGATCCGGCGTTGGCGTGGTTCTTCTCGGCAGCGCCGAGCAGCTTGATGGCTGCCCAGTCGTAGCGGCCCTGACGAAACTGGATGAGGGCCTGTTCAAAAAGCTCGCGGTGCTGGTTGAGCAGCCCGCCGGCCCGCTGCGAGGCGATATACCAGACGTATTCGTGGTCGGCGTCGTAGCGGCCCTGCTCGTAGGCCTCGCGGAGGTCGGACCAGTAGCCGCCGGAGTAGGGGACCGGTCCGCAATAAGACGGGTACGGGGTCGGTGCTTCGTAACGATACCCAGGGTAGTAGGCTCCTCGCGGCGTCCGGAAGTAACGATAGCGTTGAGCGGTGGCGATGCGGCGAGGGGCTTGGCGGTGCAGGCTGTAGTCGGGGAAGGGTCGCAGGTGAGGGCTCCAGTAGGTGGGACCGTACTCGCCGGGCAGGACGTAGTGGCCGGGCCGCAGCAGGTAAGGTTCGACTGGCTCGCCGGTCGCGGCCGGTTGCGTGGTCGAGCTCAACCAGGGAGCTGGCGGCCGCCCTGACTCCGCAGTGGTTGCCGGCGTGTTCTCGGTGACTTGGCTCTGCGCGCCGGCCGCGGTGATCAAGAGGATGCCCGAGGCTGCAAACGGGCTGAGGATGTTTCTCCAGGTCATGGCAGTTCCTCCGTAGGACGGGGGCGGGTCAAGCCGGAGGTGCGAGCGCGGCTTCCCCGCCCGGTGTCGCCGCCGTCATGATCATAGACACGCCGCAGGTTGGCACCGTTAGGCGCTTCGGCGAATTGCTTGCCGGAACAGCCGGTGGGGCCTACAGTGGAGAACGAACCAGCGTACAGGAGCCTAGACATGAGCCAGCCGGGCATAGCGGAAGGCAGCGGTCCTCGCACGGTGCGGGCGCCGCGGGGCAGGGACATCTCCTGCCGCGGATGGCATCAGGAGGCGGCCCTCCGGATGCTGCACAACAACCTGGATCCCGATGTAGCGGAGAATCCGGATCAACTTATCGTTTATGGCGGGACCGGCAAGGCGGCCCGAAGCTGGGCGGACTTCGATCGGATCGTTCGCTGCCTTCGTGGGTTGGGGAACGACGAGACCATGCTGGTCCAGAGCGGTCGGGCCGTCGGCGTGGTACGGACGCATGAGGCGGCGCCACGGGTGCTGATCGCCAATTCGCTGCTGGTGCCCAAATGGGCGACGTGGGACGAATTTCGCCGCCTGGAGGCACTGGGCCTGACCATGTACGGGCAGATGACGGCGGGCAGTTGGATCTACATCGGCACGCAGGGGATCCTGCAAGGCACGTACGAGACCTTCGGGGCGGCGGCCCGGAGGCATTTCGGCGGGGACTTGCGGGGACGGCTGGTCCTGACCGCGGGCCTGGGCGGCATGGGCGGAGCACAGCCGCTGGCCGCGACGATGCAGGGTGCGGCCTGCCTGGTGGTGGAGGTCGATCCTCACCGCATCCAGCGTCGACTGGAGACGAAGTACCTTGACGAGGCGACCGAGAGTCTCGACCAAGCCATTGAGAAGGTGATGGCGGCCCGGCGCGAGAAGAGGGCCTTGAGCGTCGGTTTGCTGGGCAACGCCGCGGGCGTCCTGCCGGAGATGGCGAAGCGGGGCATCACTCCGGATCTGCTGACCGACCAGACCAGCGCCCACGACGCCCTGGCCGGCTATGTTCCGCACCAGGTTTCGTATGAGGAAGCGTTGCGGCTGCGGCGAGCCGACCCCGATCGCTACATCAAGCTGGCGATGGAGTCGATGGCCGCGCACGTCCGGGCCATGCTGGCCATGCAGAAGGCCGGGGCCGTGGCCTTCGACTACGGCAACAATATCCGTGCCCAGGCGAAACAGACCGGCGTCGAGAACGCGTTCGAGATTCCCGGCTTCGTGCCGGAGTTCATCCGGCCGCTGTTCTGCGAGGGTTCCGGCCCGTTCCGCTGGTGCGCTCTCAGCGGCGATCCGGCGGACATCGCGGCGACGGACGAGACGATCCTGAGGCTGTTTCCGGAGAATGCCCACCTGGCGCGCTGGATCAGGCTGGCGGGCGAGCGCGTGAGATTCCAGGGCCTGCCCTGCCGCATCTGCTGGCTGGGCTACGGCGAGCGGGCCAAAGCGGGGCAGGCTTTCAACGAATTGGTGCGCCGCGGCAAGGTTTCCGCCCCGATCGTCATCGGCCGCGACCACCTCGATTGCGGCAGCGTGGCCTCGCCGAACCGCGAGACGGAAGGCATGAAGGACGGCAGCGACGCGATTGCCGACTGGCCGATCCTCAACGCCCTGGCCAACACCGCCTGCGGGGCCAGTTGGGTCAGCGTGCATCACGGCGGCGGCGTCGGCATCGGCTATTCATTGCACGCCGGCATGGTCTGCGTCGCCGACGGCACGAAGCCGGCCGACGAGCGTCTGGAGCGGGTGTTGACCTGCGATCCGGCGATGGGCGTGTTCCGTCACGTCGACGCGGGTTATGAGCGAGCGGCGGAGGTGGCCAGGCAGCGAGGAGTGAAGGTGCCGCAGTGAGTCCGACACCCAAGACATCCGCCCCGCCAACAGGCTCGGTCGGGCTGTCGATCCTGATACCGGTCTACAACGAGCGCCACACCATCCGGCAGGTGCTGGAGAAGGTTCGCGCCGTGCCCTTCCCCGTGTCGCGCGAGATCGTGGTCGTCGATGACGGTTCTTCCGACGGTACCCGCGAGGTGTTGCGCGAGCTGCCCGACTGGCCCGATGTGCAGGTTCATTTTCACGAGCGCAACTGCGGCAAAGGGGGGGCGATCCAGACGGCCCTGCGTCACGCTCGCGGGCAGTACGTGGTCATTCAGGACGCCGACCTGGAACTGGAGCCGGCCGACCTGTTGCCGTTGTTGGAAGTGGTGCGAAACGGCGGTGAAGCGGTGTGCTACGGGTCTCGCTTCATGGGCGATGTCAGCCACCTCCGCAGGTTGCCGACGTTCTGGGCCAACCGCTTCCTGAACCTGACTTGCAACCTCATCAACGGCCTTCACCTCACCGACATGAACACGTGTTACAAGATGATGCGCACCGATCTGGCGCGGAGGATTCGGCTGGTCAGCCGCGGGTTCGCCATGGAGCCGGAGATCACCACCAAGCTTGCCCGCATGGGCGTCCGCATCGTCGAGCGGCCGGTGCAGTATCGTCCGCGAAGCCGCGCGGACGGCAAGAAGATCCGGCCGTTCGACGTGGCCCGCTATCTGGCGGCGATGGTGCGGTTCCGGTTCATGCCGTAATCTCGGCTTGGGGTTGCCGAGGCTGCGGCATCGGCCCCGGTTACGCCGAACGCGCCGCGGCGATGAAGCGGGCGATCTTCTCGGGGGACTTGATTCCCGGTTCGTCCTCTACGCCGCTGGAGACATCCACCGCCCAAGGCCGGACTCGGCGAATACCCGCGCGGACGTTTTCCGCGGTCAGGCCGCCGGCAAGGATCAGCGGCACGTCGGTTTCCAGCAGCCCGCTATCACGGGCCGCGGCCACGAGGTCCCAATCGAATCGTTTCCCGCTGCCGCCTCGTGCCTGGGCGGAGAAGGCGTCGAGCAGGATGCCGCAGACGCCGGCAGCGCGGAAGTCCCTGGCCTGCTCGACAAACCCGCGGTCGCGCACCCGCAGGGCCTTGATGACACGACGGCCGTTCAGCCGTTCGATGTACTCCGGCGGCTCGTCGCCGTGCAGTTGCACCTCGGCCAAGCCGACCTCCCCGAAGGCCCGCTCCACCGTGGCGGCGCGGGCGTTCACGAATACTCCGACCACTGACACCAGCGGCGGCAGTTCGGCGACGATCCGTCGAGCCAGCCGCGTCGAGACCTGGCGTGGAGAATCGGCGAACACCAGCCCGATGGCATCCGCCCCCGCCTCCGCGGCGGCGATGGCATCCTGCGGTCGCGTAATGCCGCATATCTTGATTCGCACCATCGGAGGTACCACTTCTGCCGGCGGTCGGAACGCCGCCCGGCGCGCGCCTCGATCGTTCGCGGCCTCTGTTCCGATTCGCCTGTTCAGCGTACCATGCTTCCTGTGGCAAGGGAACGTCCTCCGCCGCACGGAATCGCCAAGCAGAGGTTGCCGTACATGCCCAAGGACTGGGTGATCGCGCCGCCGTGGTCGGGCCGAGAGGCCTTGGCCGGGGTGTTGGGTGTCTCGCCGGTGGTGGCCCACGTGCTGTACAACCGTGGGGTGGCGGACCTGGCGACCGCGCGGTCCTTTCTTCGCCCGCAATTCGCGGAGCTTTCCCCGCCGGAGTCGATGCCCGGGGCCATTCCTGCCGCCCGGCGGATCCAGGAAGCGATTCGCGGCGGCGAGAGAATCGTTGTTTTCGGTGATTACGATGTCGACGGCATCACGGGCGTCGCCATCTTGTGGCATTGCCTTCGCTTGGCGGGCGGACAGCCGCGATTTTACATTCCGCATCGCCTGGAGGAGGGCTACGGCGTCAACCCTCAGGCGGTGGAGGCGCTGGCGGCCGACGGGACTCGCCTGATCATCACCGTGGATTGCGGCATCACTGCCGTAGCGGCAGCCGAGGTAGCGCGACGTCGCGGCGTAGACCTGATCATCACCGACCACCATGCCCCTCTGCGGGACGAGACCGGGCGGCTGATCCTGCCGGAGGCGATGATCGTCCACCCGTCGATACCCGGAAGCGACGGGCAGACCTATCCGAACCCGGATCTGTCCGGATCCGGGGTCGCTTTCAAGCTGGCCTGGGCAGTCGCCCAACTCGTTTCGGAGAGCAGGAAGGTCGGCCCGGCCTTTCGCGATTTCCTGGTCGAGGCCACCAGCCTGGCCGCACTGGGGATCATCGCCGATGTCGTGCCGCTCAAGGGCGAGAATCGGATCATCGCCTGCCACGGTCTTCGTGGCCTGGCCAACAGCCGCCTGGCCGGAGTTCAGGCCTTGATTCAGGCCTCCGGCCTGACCGGTCGGAAGCTCAGCGGTTACGACATCGGCTTCAAGCTGGCTCCGCGGCTCAACGCCATCGGCCGGATGGGACATGCCCGACTCGCCGTGGACCTGTTGACGCGGGCGTCGCCGGACGAGGCCATCCGGATCGCCGCCAATCTGGATCAACAGAATCGTGCCCGACAGACTCTGGAGCGCAAGATTGCCGCCCAGGCCCGGGAAATGGTCGTCGCCGAGGGTCAAGATGGCGATACGGTTCGGGCCATTGTTCTGGCGTCCGAGGAATGGCATGCCGGCGTGGTGGGGATCGTGGCGTCGCGGCTGGTGGAGGAGTTCGGCAGGCCGTCGGTGCTGATCGCCCTGGACCGCGGTTCGGGTGTTGGGCAGGGTTCGGGCCGGAGCATCCGCCACTTCCCCTTGCACACGGCGCTCTCCAAGTGTTCGGAGCACCTGCTCAGTTTCGGCGGGCATGACGCCGCGGCGGGCTTGAAGGTGGAATCGAAGCGGGTCGGCGACTTTCGCGCGGCCTTTCAGGAATTGGCGGGTCGCCTGTTGACGCCCGCCGACCTGCGGCCGAAGTTGCACATCGACGACGTGGCCGATCTGGAGGAGCTGGACGAGCGGCTGGTGGCGGACTTGTCGCTGCTGGAACCGTTCGGAGCGGGGAATCCGTCGCCGATGCTGGCGACGGATTGGCTGGATCTGGTGGGCGAGCCGCGAGCCGTGGGCGCCGGCTCCAGTCATCTGCAACTGACGCTCGGCAACGGGCGGCGGCAATGTCGGGGCGTGGCCTTCGGCATGGGCCGGTTGCGGCAGGAGTTGCTGGACCGTCGCCGCTGCCGCGTGGCGTTTCGCCCCGTGTTGAACGAGTGGAACGGCCGTCGCAGCGTCGAGATGCAGATCGAGGACTTTCAGTTCCCGCATCCATGACGGAATCGTTTTCATCCTCGCGGGAGAGAGAGGCGTCGGAGTCGCCGGCCGGAGCCGCCGCTTGCGACCCCGCCGAATCCTTGGAAGGAGCGGCGGGCTGCACGGAACGATCATGGGGTGCGGCGGACCTTCTGGCGGCGGCCGTGTTGCTGGTGGCCGTTGTTCTGCTAGGGGGGCGGGATCTCGGCGCCGGGGGGCTAGGGTGGTCCGACGCTCCTCATCACACCTTTGATGGGATCTTCCTGTACGAGCTGGTCCAGGAAGCGGTGCGCCGAGGGCGAGGTCTCCTGGACATGGAGGCTTGGCGGTCCTGGGCGGAGCACTTCTATATTCGATTCCCGGCCATCGGCATCTTCGTCTATTGGCCGCCGGGTTTCGCCGCGGTGCAGGCGGCCGTCTTCGGGTTGTTCGGGGTCAGCGTCTGGGCGGCGCGATCGACAGTCCTGCTCTTTGCTTTTGGAGCCGTCCTGCTGATGTATCGGCTGGGTCGCCACTGGTTCGATCGGCCGAGCGGGTTGCTGGCCGCGTTGCTGTTGCTGACCTGCCCGCACGGGGTGCTGTGGCTGAACGACGTGATGCTGGAATGGCCGGCGACCTTCTGGTTGCTGCTGGCGGTCTGGCTCTATGAGCTGGACCGGGGCCGGGCGCGGTGGTGGCGAGCGGCGGGCTGGGGCGCGGCACTGGTCATGGCCTTCCTGACCAAACAGACCGCTGTCTTCATTGGTCCGGTGCTGGTATTGCATGCGCTGTTGACGCGGGCTGGGCGGCTCTGGCTGCGGCGGCCCGCCGTGCTGGGCAGCCTGATGGTCGCCGCCGGCGTGGTGGCGGCGTATCTGGCGGCGACGCGGCCTTTCTCCGCGCTGGTGCCGCATCTGGTTCGTCCGTCGCCGGACCTTCTGTTCTACCCGCGACATCTTCCCGAGATCGTCGGCTGGCCGCTACTGCCGGTGGTCCTCCTGGGGATCGTCACGCTCGCGGGGACCGTCGATCGGGGCTTTCGGGGGTTGCTGCTGCTCTGGCTGGGGGCGTGGACGGCGTTTTGTTCGGTGATCTCCGCGCGCGAGCCGCGATACTTCTTCTTCGCCCTGCCGCCGCTGGCTTTCGCGGCGGTGCGGTTCCTCACGCGTCCCGGCGGCGCTGGGGAACCGGTGTTGAGCCGCCGGCGAGACGTCGGCCGGTGGTCGTTATTGAGCGTCCTGGTGCTCGGTCAGGCGGCCCTGGCCTGGCGGGACGCCACCGGCCGATTGCCCGGCTACGAACAGGCGGTGGCCGAGCTCAAGCGGCGCGCCGATGCCGATCTGGTGTTGGTCGACGCCGTCCGCGACGGCCAATTCGTCCTGGATGTCTATCTCGACCCGGACGCTCGCCGCCGCCTTGTGCCCCTTCGAGCCAGCAAGCTGCTGTATGCGCGGGCGGCGCGGATGCAATACGCCGCGGAGGTCTTCGTGCAAACGCCGGAGGACATCGTCGCACTGCTGGACCGCTACGGCATCCGCTACATCGTGATCGAGTCCGAGCTGCCGCGGACGCACTACATCGACGCGGATCCGCCGCCGCGGAGGCTGTTGCGTCGGCTTCTGGCGGAAGACCCGCGCTTCGAGCGGGTCGCGGACTGGCCCTTGCGCTGCGGAGACCCGATTTGGGACGAGGTGCATTTGCAGTTGTACGCCTATCCCGGTTGTCCTCCTCGCCGGGAGAAGACCATCACGTTGTCATTTCCCGGCATGGGTCGGGAAGTGCGTTTCGAGTTGCCCGAAGAGCCAGGAGGTGAATAGCGTCCGCATGATCGGACCTTCGCGCGGCAGGAGCAGAATATTCCGAAAGATTGGTTTGCCTGCCGGCCGGTCGTATCTTATGTTTGCATTGGTTAGGGTGACCTGTGCAGCAGGGCGACCCGTAACGGAACCCTGCGACCTGGAGAAGAAAACGTCATCATTCGTCATCAGGAGTGATCGTCGCGAAGCAGGTCGCGGGACACCACACCGACCCTGAGCAGAGGTTGAAGGGGAAGACGCGACACTCCACGGCGTTCGGCTCTGGTTGCCTCCTGCAGAGCCGGACGCCCCCTTTATTGCGCCGACCATGACCAGATCACCGCGGGCCGCCTGCGGTCCGCACGGCTGCCGCAGGGGGCCTGCCGCGACGCCGCGGAAGGATCTTGCGTGGTCCAGGTGTCTGTTGACGGGCCGCGGAAACCGTTTTTACAATGGCCCTTCCTGCCGGAGTATGAGGCACGCCGTTCCTCGGCGTGTGCAGCAGTTGGGCGGCCCGCGCGGCCGTGCAATGGAGAATGGCGATGGCCTTTCAGCGGGCGGCGCGGCTGGACCAGCTTCCTCCCTATCTGTTCATCGAGATCGACCACAAGAAGAAGGCCGCCATCGCGGCGGGCAAGGATGTCATCGACTTCGGCGTCGGCGACCCCGACCAGCCCACGCCGAAGTTCATCATCGACCGCATGGCCGAGGCCATCTACGACCCGAAGAACCACACCTATCCCTTTGATGTCGGCGTCATGGAGTATCGGCAGGCGGTCGCCGACTGGATGCTCCGGCGGTTCGGCGTCACCGTGGACCTACGGCGGGAGGTGCTGACCCTGATCGGCAGCAAGGAAGGGCTGGGGCATCTGCCGGTGGCCGTGGTGAACCCCGGCGACGTGGTGCTGATCCCCACGCCCGCGTACCCGGTCTATAACGCCGCCAGCCTTTTTGTCGGCGGGGTGCCGTATTTCATGCCGCTGACCGAGGAGCGGGGCTTCCTGCCCGATCTGGAGGCCATTCCGGCTTCGACGCTCGACCAGACCGCCCTGATGTTCCTGAACTACCCGAACAACCCGACCGGCGCGGTGGCCCCGCTGGAGTTCTACGAGCGGTGCGTCCGGCTGGCGAAGAAGCACGACTTCATCATCTGCTCCGACGCGCCCTATACGGAGTTGTACTTCGATGACCATGACCGGCCGCATTCCATCCTGGAAGTGCCGGGCGCCAAAGACGTCTGCGTCGAGATGCACTCCTTCAGCAAGACCTTCAACATGACCGGCTGGCGTCTGGCTTTCGCCGTGGGCCATGCCGAGGTCCTGGCCGCTTTATCGAAGGTCAAAGGCAATATGGACTCCGGGGCGTTTTCCGCCATTCAGCACGCCGGCGTGGCGGCCCTTCGGGGCGTCGATCGTCCGGAGATCTCCGGCATCAGGGCGCTGTACCGCGAGCGGCGCGATCTGCTGGTGCCGCGGCTGGCCGAGTTGGGTTTCTCGGTCAAGCCCCCGCGGGCCACCTTCTACGTCTGGGCCAGGTGCCCGAAAGGCTACGATTCCATGCGGTGTGCGGCCAAGCTCCTGGACGAAGCGGCCGTGGTCGCCATCCCCGGCGTCGGTTTCGGTCCTCCGGGCGAGGGGTTTGTGCGGTTTTCCCTGACGGTCGACGTGTCCCGGATTCGGGAGGCGACCGACCGCATGGCGAGGCTCCGCTGGTGATCGGCTCAGCTCACGACGCCTACATCGGCCTGGGGGCCAACCTCGGCCGGCGGGAGAAGACCATCACCGCCGCGTTGAATGCCTTGGAGACCACCCGCGAGATCGAGGTGGCGGCGGTCTCCAGCCTGTACGAGACGGACCCGGTCGGCGGCCCGCCGGGCCAGCCGAAGTTTCTCAACGCCGCGGCGCACCTGCGAACGACATTGTCTCCCGAGCGGCTGCTCAAGGTCTGCATTCGCGTCGAAGAGGCCCTGGGGCGAAAGCGGGAAGTGCATTGGGGTCCGCGAACGATCGATCTCGACCTGCTGCTCTACGACCGCGAAATCCGCGCCTCGGCCGAGTTGACTCTGCCGCATCCCGCCTTACACGAGCGCCGCTTCGTATTGGAGCCGCTGGCGGAGATCGCCCCCGAGATCGTGCACCCGATTCTCGAACAGACCGTTCGGGAGATGCTGGAAGCGCTGTTGCGGGCTGGGTAGCCCTTGCAGTGGTCCGATCGATTTCCCGGCTTGCTGCTGGGTCTGACCGCGTCCGCCATCACTGCGACGCTCGCCGCATCCGCCACTGGTCCACCGCGACGGCGACGATGATGATGTGACCGACGATCATTTCCTGGGTGAAGTTCGACCAACCCAGCACCGTGCAGCGGTTGCGCAGGTAGGACATGAGGACAGCGCCGGCGAGGGTCCCGTACATGGAGCCTTGGCCGCCGGCCAGCGAGCCGCCGCCGATCACCACCGCGGCGATGACGTCCAGCTCCAGGCCTGCGGCGACCGTCGGATCGCCCTGCGTCAGTCGGGCGAACTGCATGAAACCCGCCAGGCCGGTCAGCACGCCTGCCAGCGCATAAATACAAACCTTGACTCGCGGGACGCGAATTCCACATAGACGGGCCGTGGCTTCGTTGGATCCGATGGCGAAGGTGTATCGCCCGAGGATCGTGTAGCGCAAGGTCAGGGCCAGCAGGGTGCCGAGCAGAAGCACCAGCCAGACCGCCGGGGCCAGCGGCAGCCATTCCTGCCTGGGGACGGGCTGGACCCAGTGTTCCAATCCGTGCGTGGGCGCGGTGACCGGCATGCTGCCGGAGATCCACTTGGCCAACCCGCGATAGAAGCCCATCGTACCCAGGGTGGCGATGAACGGCGGAAGCCGGAGGGCCGTGATGAGCAGAGAGTTGTACAGCCCGCACAAGGCCCCGACGGCCAGCGCCAGGCCGAGGACCAGCGGGGGTTGATAGCCTTGTCTGAAGGCCAGAGCCACGGCCACGCTGGTCAGGGCGATGGCGGAGCCGACCGAGAGATCGATGCCGCCGCTGATGATGATGAAGGTCATGCCCATCGCCGCGATACTCACGATCACCATGTGCACGCAAATGGTCTGGATGTTGAGCATGGTCAGGGGGTGTTCGCGGGCGATGATCGAGAAGATCGCGACCACCACGATCAGGCCCATGAACGGGGCCAGGGCGGCGGTCAGCCGCTGTCGCCAGAGAGTACGGCGACTTGACGGAACAAACGGTGTCGGTTCAAGCGTCGGGCCGCTCACGCGGGGGACTCCTTGCCGCTGACGGCGACGGTCATGATGTCGTGCTCGGTCCAGGCGGAGGCGGGTCGGGCGGCCACCACTCGACCTCGATGCATGACCGCGATGGTGTCGCAGATGCCCAGCAGTTCCGGGATGTGGCTGCTGACTACCAGGACGGCCTTGCCCTGGGCTGCCAGTTCGCCGATGAGTCGATAAATCTGCGCCTTGCTGGAGACGTCGATACCGCGGGTGGGTTCGTCGAGGAGCAGTACGTCCACGTCGTGGTGCAGCAGCCGAGCGAGAGCGATCTTCTGCTGGTTTCCGCCGGAAAGATCCCGCACCAGTTGCCCGCCGCCGCGGCAGCGGATTTCCAGGCGTCGAATCCAATCGGCCGTGGTCTGGTGCATCCTCCGCAGGTTGAGCCAGCCCAGTCGGCTGAACGGCGAAAGACGGCTGAGCGTCACGTTGTCCGCGATGGTGCGCCCGACCGCCAACCCCTCGTTCTGCCGGTCCTCGCTCAAGAGGCCGAGGCCCCGGTTCAGGCAGGCGGCGGGAGTATTCGGCCGCAAGAGCGACATGCCGCCCGCCCCGGATCCTGTGGCGATGCGGACCTCGCCGCCGAGGACCGGATCAAGCCCGAACAGTGTCCGCAGGAACTCCGTCCGACCTGCTCCGACCAGCCCGGCCAGCCCCAGGATTTCTCCGCGACGCAGCGTCAGGGAGGCATTGATCGGTGTCGATCGCCCCCGCAGTCCATCGATGACCAGCAGCGGCTCGCCGATCTCGTGGGGCACGCGGGGAAACATCTCCTCGAGCCGTCGTCCGATCATGGATTCGACCAGTTGCGCGAGCGACACCTGATGCATCTCACCAGCCGCGACGTTCCGCCCGTCCCGCAGCACCATATACCGCTGGGCGACGGCCCGGGCTTCCTCCAGGAAATGCGAGATGTAAATAATCGCCACGCCTTCCTGTCGCAGCCGGTGGATGACCTCGAACAGCCGATCGATGTCCGCCAGGCCGAGGCTGCTGGTGGGTTCGTCCATGACCAGCACGCGGGCGTCAGTCTGCAAGGCGCGGGCGATTTCCACCAGTTGTCGATCGGCCGGGGAGAGCCGCCGCACCGTCGTATCCGGTCGGATATCCGGCCTCCTCAGCAGGCTCAGCGTTTGGGCGATGCGGCGGCGGGCGGCGGCGGGACGGATCAGCCCAGCGGTGTGCTGTTCAATACCCAGGGTGATGTTCTGCTCGACGGTGAGATCGAGGGCCAGGTTCAGCTCCTGATAGATCATGGCCACGCCGGCATCCCGGGCGGCCAGCGGGCTGTCCGGCGCGAAGGGTCGACCGTCCATCCACATCCGCCCGGCGTCCGGTCGCAGCGCACCGGCGAGAATCTTCATCAAGGTGGACTTGCCCGCGCCGTTCTCGCCGATCAAGGCCAGAACCTCGCCGGGTTGTAGCGTGAGCGTAACCTCGGCGAGCGCGACGGTTCCTCCGAACCGTTTGCATAGGCCGTTCATTTGCAGTCGGGGAGGCGACACTGGAGCAGGTTAGCCGATCGAGCGGCGGGTCGAAAGCCGGACCACCCGGTCCCGCGGCGTTCGCGGAGGGCAGGGTCCGGCCGATTCAGTCAAGGTACCGGGCTAGATCAGGATTTAGTAGCTCTTGATATTCCGCCTGATCCATGTTCTCCTTGGTGACGATCACCACGCCGGTATCCTGCTGCGTCGGGACCGCCTTGCCTTGCAGGGCTTCGACAGCGGTCTTGACCCCGACGTAGCCCATCTTCATGGGATTCTGGACGACCAGCCCATCCAGTTCGCCTTTGCCCAGGGCCTCGACCAGCCCCGGACTGGCGTCGAAGCCGACAAAACGAATCTTGCCGCTCAGGTTTCTGCTGCGGAGGGCCAGCAACATGCCGAAGGTGGACGATTCGTTCGGGCAGAAGATGGCTTGCACCTCGCCGCCATGAACGGTCAGCAGATTCTCCGATGCTTCCTGGGCAGTGGCCCGGGTAGGGCCGGCGTAGCGCTTCGGATCGACCAGCTCGATATCGGGAAAACCGGCCAGGGCCTCAACGAAACCCCGCTCTCGCTCCACGGTGCTGGCCGAGCCTTCCTGATAACGCAATAGCAACACGCGGCCCCGACCTTCCAACACGGCACCGATTCGCCGTCCGGCGAGTTGTCCGCCCTGGTAGTTGTTGGTGGCCGCGAAGCTGACGAAGTCCTTGCCCGCCTCCCCGGCCAGGCCGGAGTCGATGATCACGACGGGGATGCCCGCGGCGGTGGCCTGTCGGACCGCGGGCAACAGGGCCTGGTCGTCCAGCGGCGCGAGTACGATCCCGTTGACGCGGCTGCCGACGAAGTTCTGTACCAGGGAGATTTGTTGCTCGCGGTCGTCCTCCTTCTCGGGGCCGCGGAAGATCAGTTCAACGTTGCCCAATTCCCGTTGCGCCTTGACCGCACCGGCATGCACCGACTTCCAGAAATCATGCGTCGTGCCCTTCGGGATGACGGCGATCCTGAACCGGCTGGGCTGGGCGGCGGCCGGGCCGGTGGCGGTGCCGCCGGAACCGGTCGGGGCCGCGGGTTTCTGGTCGCACCCGCACCAGGCGAGAAGGAGAACCGCTGTCAGGATCCGCTTACCCATCGTAGTGACTCCTCGTGCTGGGCCGGTTGCCCGGCCTACCGCGTTTCATTCCTTGGCAACGCCCGCTTCCCTCGCGGCGTGATCGGCCTCGAAAAGCGGCCCCGCGGGCCGACCTGGATCCACGACGATCGTGTGATCCCCGTACTCGCCGCCTGACCACGCGGCGGCCGCCGGCTCGTCGCCGTCCGTTCTGCGGGCCTTGCCATCGAGACCCAGTTCTTCATCAGCCCGCGCCGTGACCTGGCGGGCGATGGCTTGCAGATTGGCGGTCAGCTCCGCCCGATTCACGCGTTTGATGCTGCTACAGGCGTTGACCACTTCGGCGATGTACCGTTCGAAGATGCTGCGGCGGTCCGCTTGATACTGCTTCTGCTTGCGGCGATTGAGGTAGGCCTGCAACTTGCGGGCACAGTCCTGCACGGCCAGCTTGATCTCCTTGCGGATTTCGTCGTAGTCGGCGATCGCCTCCTTGCCTTCGCTGGTGAACGGCACCCAGACGCTGGCGAGGTGCACAAAGATGGCCAGCGGCCCCTGCGGCAGGCTGCCGCCGGGCTGGCTCAACCCGTATCGCCGCCAGTCCACCTCAGTCACGCTCTTGTAGATGCAGCAGGCGGAGAGCTGATGCAGCAGCGGGACGCGGTTGGCGAAGCGCATGAGCTTGGCCGCGGTGGGTTCCCGGCGTTCCTTGACCACCTTGCCGCGCCGCACGACCGCCTCATCGCCGTTGGTTTCCTCGAGGTCGGACGGGTCCGGCCCCAGTTCGCCGCCGTAGGCCAGCCCGACCTCCACCTGAAAGGGATTGCCGCGATACACCGCCGGGGCACGGGTCGTGGCGGTGAAGAACTCCGCCTTCACGCCTTTGAGCAGGCCGGCCAGAATCTGCCGCTCGCCGATGGGCGAAAGGCAATTGGTCGGCGGGTTCATCAGCTTGGTGGCCTGCAAGGCCTTGTACAGCGTCTCGGCCTCGTGGCGGGCGATTCGGCGGGGAGCCGAGCGGGGACTGAGCTTGGCGAGTCTGCAGATCTCCTCGGCGGTGGCGGGGCTGACTCGCGAGAACTCGGTGGACAAGAAGCCGCTAAGCCAATGCGACTTGGTGTCGTGGAGCATCTTGATGAGCACGCCCAGTTCGATGCCGTAGGGGTGCGGCTTGATGGCGTGCGTCGGCGGCGGCATCTGGGTGGTGCCGCGCTTCCATTCCACGGCGTCGCCTGTCGGCGGCTGGTAGAAGATAGTGGCGTGGGGGTTGGCGATGGCGGTCAGTTCCAGGTATTCGTCCACCGACTGGCGGCCCTTGGTGTAGGCGGAGACGAGTTCGATTTCCAGCTCGGTTCCGTTCGGCCAGTCCACGGAGACCGGCTTGTCCACTACGATGGTCGGCTCATTCTTTCGGGTGTCGATCTGGATCTCATAGTAGTGGGCGTCCTTCTTCGGGCCGGTTCGCGAGGTGATCCTCACGCTCTTGCCGGTGGTCAGCAGACCGTACATGCCCGCCGCGGAAATGCCGATGCCCTGCTGCCCGCGGCTCATCTTCAGTCGGTGGAACTTGGAGCCGTAGAGCAGCTTGCCGAAGACGTTGGGGATCTGCTGCTTGACAATGCCCGGCCCGTTGTCGCGGACCCGCACCCGGAACCGATCCTCGTCCACCTGTTCGATGTGGATGTGCAGTTCCGGCAGGATGCCCGCCTCCTCGCAGGCGTCCAGGCTGTTGTCCACGGCCTCCTTGACGGTCGTCAGCAGGGCCTTTCGCTTGTTGTCGAAGCCGAGCAGGTGGCGGTTCTTGGCGAAAAACTCCGAGACGGAGATCTCACGCTGGGCCTTGGACAGGGTCTCGGCCGTGGCGTAGGCCGGGCGTTTCGCGGCGGTCGCGGGGACGGCGGACGGGTGTTCCTCCGTCGAATGGGCCGGCCCTCCTTCCGTCGTCGCGGATTGGTCGGGCTTGGCACGCTTTTCTGGATGTCTGGAGGGGTGTTTGCGCTTCGCCCGCTCGGCCGGCTTCATGGTCCTGGTTTCCTCGTGGATCGCGGGTTCCGGCGGGATGACCATCGCCTCCCGGCCGGCGGGGGTGAACGCGAATTGCAGTTGGTCCTTATCGGGGACCGGCTGCCGCTCGCGCGAGACCGTCTTCGTCGCCATCCTGGCTCCTCGCGTGTCGGGACTCCTATCTATCTAGGGGATCATCCTACAGGGCGGCCGGGTTACGACAAGTCCCCGATCGTTCAGGCCGCTTCACGGGGAGAGCAGGGCCTGCACGAACAACGGAATATCCAGACCGTCGAGGACTCCATCGCCGTTCATGTCGCCGGGAACCGCCGTCGAGGCTCCGAGCGTTTCGTCGGCCCCGACGTCGAGTCGGCCGCCGACCACGCGGAGTTCGCCGTCGTAATCGAAGACGGCGGGGTTCCAGTCGTAGTTCGGGTCGCCGCGATTGATGCAGGGAGAGGCCGGGGTGAGGTGGTAGTCTCCGGCGGCGACATCGGCGAAGAGCGGGTCGGCTACGAAGTTGCCCACTCCGGCCAGCGGCGTATTGGAGCAGGAGTAAGCGATATCGGGGGCGCCGAGGGGGTCGGTGACGGCGGTGCCGTTGGCGTGGATGATGCAGTTGCGGACCGTGTCGAGGCCGTAGCCGGCGAACGCGACCCCTACCCCCGTGTTGGCGGCGATGGTGTTGTTGACGGCGGAGGTGTGTTTCCCGAGGAGCAGGCCGTCGCGGTTCGCGACGATGAAGTTGTTGTGCACCACGAAGGGCTGGAGACCGAACACCTGCACTCCGGCACCGAGGTTCTGACCCACGTAGTTGCCGTGGAAAGCCCCTTCTCCCTCCAGCCGGGCGGCCGCGATGAAGTGGTGCCGCAGGTCGTTGTGCGAGGCGTCGCCGATCGCGCCGTGCAGACCGACGTCGTTCCAGGCCAGGTGGTTGTTCATCACCAGCGTGGTGGAGCCCGGTTCGCCCTGGGATAGGATGCCGTACGTCGTGTCTTCGATCCGGTTGTCGATGATGCGGACCTCCGCCAGGTTGATCGAGTCGACCAGCACTCCGGTATACCCGAAGGCAATGACGTTGTTGGATACGACGACGATCCCTTCCGAGTTGTTCCAGCCCAGGTAGAGGCCGTCTCCGAGGATGGTGAGGCCGGCGAGGCGAATGGTCCCCTGGGGCGAATACCCGGAACTCAGTGTGATCCCGCCTTGCAGGATCGTGGCGGCCACCGTGGCCGGATCATCGGGGTTGCGGCTGATGATCGACGGCAGGTGCGCATCGTAGAGGTTGATCATTTCCGTGTAGGTGCCCGGGGCGACGATGACGGTATCGCCGGTGTAGGAGGCATTCACCGCCTGTTGGATCGTCGGGTAGTCTGTCGGCACGTTTCGGATCGTGGCCGGCGCCGCGGCGTTCGCCAGCAGAACTCCGGCGGTAGCCGCCCGCATGCAGAAGGCTGTCTTCATGATCGGATGCTCCCCCGAGGAACGAATGGCGGACGGCGGATTTGGAACCGGGCCGACCCGCGCCGGTACGACCGATAACGCTGGATTTCCCCGTTTTGTCCCGCTGCGACCGGTCCTCCACTATTATTGAACCTAACCGATTACCGGGCGAAAGACAAGCCTTGGTGGGGGTCGTGGTGCGACGGCCCGGGGGGCTGGATTTCGCACCCGGCGGCGGTTCCCACCGGCGTCGAGCCTTTCAACCAACGTCGCCCGTTCGAGCAGCCGAAATCATTGAGGCTGAGTACGCCAAGACGCGAACGGCTTGGCGTTTTCTCGGACCCAGGGAGCGTTGGCATGAACCCATTTCGCCGCCAGAGTGGCCCCGGCCACCCCCGCGAAGCAGCCGACATCTATCGCGCCGGCCTCGCCGCCTTCGAACAGGGACAGTATCAACAGGCGATCAAGGAACTGGAGCGGATCTCCGACCGCAACGACCTGCCCGGCACGCTCGGCCGGTTCTATCTCGGGCAGGCTCACCTGCACCAGGGGTTGGCCGAGTTGCGGCTTGGGCGCTACGCAGCCGCCACTCGCCACCTGACCATCGCCCGGGACATCAATCCCGCCTCGGCGGATCTGACGCGATATCTGCTGATCTGTCACGTCGGTCGCGGCCGCTTCGACATGGCCGCCGTCGAACTGGAGAAATCCCGGGAGGCGGGAGTCTCCGATGCCGACCTCCCTATCCGCCTGGCCTACGCATTGTCCCGTGACGGGCAACTCGAACGGGCCGTGCAAACCCTGGCGGAAGCCGCGGATCGTGAGCCGACCCGAGCGGATCTCCGCTATCACCTCGGCTTGCTCCTCGCCGCGGCCGACCGCCATGTCGAAGCCGTCAGCGCCATGAAGGAGGCCGTCGCCCGCGCACCGCTGGACGCGGAAATGCAGCAGCATCTGGGGCTGGCCTGCGCGGCGGCGGAAGACCACGCCGCCGCGGTGCGTCATCTGGCCATTGCCCAGAAGCTGCGGCCCCACGACGCCCTGCTGGCCCTGTTGCTGGGCCTGGCGGCGAGTGACGCCCGCTCCCGCGGATTGGATCTGCACGTCGATCCGAGTCCCGCGGGCGTGCAGCCGGGCGATCAGGCCGCCCTCGACGAGCTGGCTCGGGTCATTGCCGGGGATCCGGACTTCGTGGAGGCCTTTCTGGCGCTGCCGGAAACCGCGGTGGATCAGGAAGTCTTCGGGATGTTGGCGGGGATCCTCGAACTCGCCCTGGAGCGTCAGCCGGACTACGCCGACCTGCACTTCCACTGTTCCCGGGTGTACCAGCGGCTGGGCCGAACGGAATCAGCCATTGCCGCCGCGGATCGGGCCTTGGCCATCAATCCGCGCTACGTTCAAGCTCTGATCCAGCTCGGCCGGCTTCATGCCGAGACCGATCGGCGAGCGCAAGCCATCGAGCGGCTGCACCAGGCCGTCGCCCATGGCGGGGATTACCCGGATGTGCATTTCCTGCTGGGCGAGCTGTATCGCCGCGAGGGGGCCGACCAACTGGCGCGGACGGCCTTCCATCGCGCCTTGGCGTTGAATTCGAATTACGCCCGCGCCCGAGAGGCTCTCGAAGCGCTCGGCGCCGCTTGATTGGGGGGAAGAGAATCATGTCATACTTGTTGGAAGTTCTCGGCCGCGGGCTGGTGGCTCACCTGGCGGGCGCTTTTCAGGGGGTGTTGGGCGCCGATGCGGAGGAGAGCACGGAGGAACTGTCCCGGCAGGCGGAGTTGCATCCCGAAGATCGGGCCGTGCAGATGCGGCTGGCGGTGCGGTGCCTGCGAAGCGACGATCCTGTTTCCGCCAAGCAGGTGTTCCTGCGACTACTGGAACGCGACGCGTCGGATTTCGCGGCTCGACTGGGGTTGGCTTGCGCTTATGACGAACTGGGGCAGGTCGAAGCCGCCCTGGAGCACCTGCGGAAGGCGCAGAAGAAGGCCCCGACCGATCCCGCCATCCTCTTCTGTCTGGGCTATGGTCACGAACGGTTGGGCCACCAGGACGACGCCATTCGGTTCTATCAGGACGCCCTGACCGTGTGCCCGACCCTGCGGAACGCCCATGAACGGCTGGCGGCCATTTTCGCGTACCGTGGCGACCTGGACATCGCCATCCATCACTATACGGAATTGTGCCGGTTGGACCCGCAGGAGACCGAACTGCACCTGATGCTGGCCAACCTACTGATGAAGGCGGGCGATTACCGGTCGGCCATCGCCCGCTATGAACACGCCTTGTCGCTGGAGCCGGAAAACTGGACGGCGCACGGGGACCTGGTGAGCACCTACGAGCAGGCGGGCCTGTATCGCGAGGCCATCGAGCACCTGCACAAGATGATCGAAGACGAACCGGATTTCGCCGACACGCGGGTTCGGTTGGGCGACCTCTACGCCCGGATCGGCAATGACGCCGCCGCCTGCGTGCAGTATCAGCACGCTTTGCGGATTTGCCCCGATTACCTTGAGGCCAATGTGAAACTCGGCACGCTGCATCTGCGCGGCGGCGACTACCAGGAAGCGGCCCGGTGCTTCTCCTTCGCACTGGAGGTGAATGACCGGCTGTTGAGCGCTTACGTCGGGATCGGCATCGCTCAACACGCCGAAGGGCGCACCAACGAGGCCATCGCTTCCATCGAGATGGCCCGCAACATCGAGCCGAACAGCACCCTGCTCTTCAGCGAGGTCGCGCGGATGCAGTTGAAGGCTGCCGCGGGGCGGCAGGCGGGCAGTTTTCTCCCGGCGCAGGTGGGCGCGACCGGCCCGTCCGGCGAAGCCACCGACCTCGTGTCCCGGCAGATCGAACGGTTGCGCCAAGGGGTGATCGAGCATCCCAACCATGCGGATCTGCACTATCGGCTGGGGCTGCTCTATCGCAATCGCGGACAGATCGAAGACGCCATCGCCGAGTTTCGCGAGGCGGTCGAGATCAATCCCAGCTACATGAAGGCCATCATCAAGCTGGGCCTGGCGCTGCATGAAAACGGCCAGACGGCCGAGGCCATCGCCGTGCTCAAGCAGGCCGTGGACCTGCGGCCGGATTTCGTCGATCTGCACTACCAGCTCGGGTTGCTGTTCGCCCAGCGGCACCAGTTCGAAATCGCCGTGGAACACTTGGAGCGCGCCGTCGAAGGCAACCCCGGCAACGTGGACTTCCAGGCGAATCTGGCGCTGGCCTTGCAGAACATGGGGCTGATCGATCGCGCCCAGGCCACCTGGCAGATCATTCGCGATCTGGCCCCCGAGTCGCCACAGGCCCAGCAGGCCCGGACGGAAATGGCTCGGCACCGTCCGGAGCCTTGAGGCCGCGGCACCCAGGGCCAGCAGGGTTCAAAAAAACGGATCGCCGGGTTAGACTCTCCTCAGCCTCCTGCCGCGGGAGGCTGTCTGTCAGTGGGAGTGTCATGATCAAGACGCCGTTGTTGACCGTTCGTTGCGTGGTCATGGACCGTCGCCTGAGGGCCGACGTGTTGCTGGTCCCCGTTCTGACCACGAATGGCAAGGCCAAGTGCCCGACCCTGCCGACCCTGCCGGAGCCTGTCGCCGAACGGGTCGCGGACCTGATCCACCGGCATCACCTCGACAAGAAGGCGGGGGCGATGGATGCAGTTGTCCTGCCGCCGTCGGCGCCGTTTGGCCGCGTGGCGCTGGTCAGTCTGGGAGAGAAGAAGCCGGCCCCGGCCGGCGACCTGCGCAACGCCGCCGCCGCGGCGATGGACTGGTGCGGCCGCTACCGGGCCGCCACCGTGGCCGTAGCCGCGGACGCCTTGAGCGATGCCGCGGAAGATGGAGCGGCGGTTTGGGTCGAGGGCGCCATCCTCGGCAGCTTCCGCTATCTGTCCATGCGCTCGAAACCGCCGGAGAACGGCGGACGGCCGGTGTCGTCCTTGCTGCTGGCGACCGCCGGGCGTCCCGCCCGGTCTGTAGTGGAGACCATCCGACGGACGGAGAAGATTGCCCGCGCCGTCAATCTCGCCCGCGCCCTCGGACACGAGCCGCCCAACGTCATCAATCCGGTCACCCTGGCTCGGCGGGCCGAAGGACTGGCCCGGCGTTACCGGTTGCGGTGCCGGATTCTGGACGATCGCAAACTCCGAGCGCTGAAGATGGGAGCGATCCTCGCCGTGGGCGGGGGCTCGGCGACGAAACCGCGGATGATCGTGCTGGAGCATGTCGGGCGGAACCCCCGTTCGCGGCCGATCGTTCTGGTCGGGAAGGCGGTTACGCTGGATTCGGGTGGATACAGCCTGAAGCCCGCCGACAGCATCCCCGACATGAAGTACGACAAGTGCGGCGGAGTCGCGGTGCTGGCTACCCTGGTGGCAGCGGCGGAGTTGCGCCTGCCACAGCGGGTCGTCGGTGTCATCGGCGCGGTCGAGAACATGATCAGCGACACGGCTTACCGCCCCGGCGACATCGTGACCGCGGGAAACGGCGTGACCATCGAGATCGACAACACCGACGCGGAAGGGCGGCTCGTGCTCGCTGACTGCCTTCACTATGCCGAGAAAACCTTCCGGCCGGCGGCAATGATTGACCTGGCGACGCTGACCGGAGCCTGTACGATCGCGCTGGGCAATGCCTGCGCCGCGATTCTTTCACCCGACGACGCCCTGACCTCCGCCCTGATCTCCGCCGGCGAGCGAACCGGCGAGCGGCTGTGGCGTCTGCCGCTCTGGCCGGTTTATCGGGAGCAGATCAACGGCACGGATGGAGACATCAAAAACAGCGGCGGCCGCCAGGCGGGGACCATTACCGCGGCCATGTTTCTCAAGGAATTCGTAAGCGAGAAGACGCCTTGGGCGCACCTCGACATCGCCGGCGTGGCCAACCTGACCAAGGCCCAGCCGACCTGCCCGATCGGCGCGACCGGCTTCGGCGTGCGGTTGCTGGTGGACTACCTGACGAGGCTGGAGGAGCCAAGTCGGAAGTGAAAATGAGGCGGGGGCGAGCCGTGGCGGCCCGCCCCCGCGCGCTGAGTGCAGTAAGACACGATCAATTCGGTGGAACCGACCAGCAGTCGCAGCACACGGTGTATGTGCCGTTGCCATGATCGGTCACCGCCTGGAAGCAGTACGGCGCATCCGGGGGGCAGACGCCCGTACAGCCCGTGAAGACGCTCGGCGCCGGCGTAATGCCCGCGTAACACTCCGCGTCGGGGTGGCGGCAGTCGCACTCCACCACGCTGAGCACATAACCCGTCGCCCCCTCGATCAGCACGCAGCGCGGCAGGCAGATCTCTGCCGGGTTCTCGCAGGCACCGGGCAAACATCGGGGCGCTGCGGGATCCGGGAGGCATGTGGCGGGCGGCTGACAGAGCAGCCCCTGGCAGATGGTGCCCGGACCCTGCGGCGTGCCGCCCAGCATGTGGCAGCACGCCACGGCCAGATCCTGACAGGTTCCATCGGGCAGGCAGCAGGCCTGGTACATGCCGCATGGGCCGAGCATCAGGGTGCCGCCGCCCGGGCATTGGGTGACGCCGGGGGCGAGGTCCACGCAGGATCCGTCCGGCCGGCAGCAGGAGTACTCCTGCGGGAGCTGGCAACTGAACGTCGCGCAGGAGGTGCCGGGGCCTTGCGGCGTGCCGCCGGCCTCGCGGCAGCAGATCTCGTTGGTGTCCAGGCAGGTTCCGTCCGGCAGGCAGCAGGCGAGCGTGTTCCCGCACGGGCCGGCAATGAGCAGGCCGCCGGTCGGGCATTGTGCAACGCCCGCCGGCAGGTCGATGCACTCTCCGTTCTCAAAACAGCACGCGTAGGGCGGAGGTGGCTGGCAGGCGTCGTCGATGCCGTTACCGTCGTTGTCGCCGAGGCAGACGGTGCCCGGTCCCTGGGGACTGCCGTCGGCGGCCATGCATTCCTCTACGGACAGGACGAAGCACGCGCCGCTGCGGAAGCAGCAGGCGCCCAGACGATCCGTGCAACAGCGGCCGTTGCGCGCCGTGATCCTCCCGGCGAGGTTGAGTCCGGTCACCACGCCGCCGCCGTTGACCACAACGATCTCGATGCAGTTCTCACCGGGTCGGAAGAGGGCCTGATTGGCGACAAAGACGTGCGTGGGCTGTGGTGTGTTGAAGGCGTAGGACAGCGGCGTCGCCCCGACCTGAACACCGTTCAGAAAGACCGTGGCGGAGTCATCCGCGCGTAGATCCAGCACGAGCTGCGCGTTCTGGAAGCGGGGGTCGAGGCAGAAGCAGTGCCGATAGGTATAGGAGCCGTTCGGCCCGGTGGCCGCGGCGCTGATCCACTGCGTGCCGGGGATGGTCAGCCAGGCCGGGTGGGGGGTGATGACCGTCGCCGGTCGAGGGACGGTGCCGCCGCTGGGATCCACCGTGACTTCCCAGGTGTCGTCATTGCCGCCGATGGGTAGCAGGTTGCCGGTGCCGTCCTCGACGCCGGTGTCGATGGACGCGTCCAGGTCCGCTTCCTCGCAACAGCATTTGCCGCGCGCCGCCTGGAAGGAGCCGGCGAGGTTCATGCCCGTGGGCGGGCCGCCGATGTTGCGGACCACGACGGTGAGGCAGTTGCGGCCGACCACGAAGAGGCTCGGATCGGTCACGGTGATGTTCGCCGGCGTCGCCGCGCCGAAGGAGGCGGCCGCTCCGATGAAGTTGCCGTTGAGATAGACGTCGCCGGCGTCGTCCACGCGAATCAGCAGGTTCAGCACGGGATTCGCGAAGCGGCGGTCCAGGCAGAAGCACACCTCGTACTTGTACGTGCCGTTCGGCCCGTAGTAGTTGGCGCTGATCCATTGACTACCGGGGATCGTCTGCCACGCCGGGTGCGGGTTGATCACCGTGGCCGGTCGCGGCACGGTGCCGCCGGAGGCGTCCACCGTCACCGTCCAGGTGTCGTCATCCGTGCCGACCGGGATCAGATTGCCGGCTTGATCCACGCCCGTGGTCAAGTCGATGTACAGATCCTGCGGCGGGCACGGCTCCGGCTCGCACGGCAGGCAGGCGAGCAGTCGCGCTACGAAGAGGGGTACGTCCAACATGTCCAGTAGGCCGTCGCCGTTCATGTCCGCGCAGGCACAGTTGTCCGCTGGCGTGGAGACGCCGAGGAAGCAGTTGACGAACCCTTGGATGTCGAGGCCGTTCACGAGGCCGTCGCCGTTGATGTCACCCGGGCAGCGGCAGAACTGCTGGATGCAGTCGCAACACAGGTCGATCGTGCCGTCCGGGTTGGTGATGCGATTCTCAAGACAGGTGTACCCCGGCGGACAGTTGCCCTCGCAGAAGGGCACCGTGCCGGGTTGCCAGTAGGGTCGGCATTCGCCCTGGCCGCGGCATTCGCACTCGATGATCCAGGTCTGGCCGGTCGTGAGACTGGTGCGGATACAACGCGGGCGGCACTCGTGGTCGGGCGGGGGAACGGGACACAGGTACGGCTCGCAATCCTGGCCGTCCGGCGTCGGGGCGCACTCCGTCGGCACCGGAACGCAGTCGCAGCAGATCATGTAGCCCGTCGGGGTGGGCGTGATGGTCCGCTGACAGGTGAAGCCCGGCGGGCAGTCGCCGACGCACGGCGGGTCGCCCCCGAGGATCAACTCGACGTGGCACTCCTGTGGGTTGCGGCAGTCGCACTCCACAACGCGGGGTATTCCATCCTCCATCACCACGCACCGGGGCAGGCATTCCTCGCCCGGCTCCGGGCAGGCGGTCGGCTGACAGGTGCGGCCGGCGGGATCCGGCAGACACTCTGTCGGCTGGTCGGGAACGCAATTGCAACACAGGTCCAGGAGGCCTTCAGGGGTCACGGTTTCGGTCAGTTCGCAGTGCATCCCCGACGGGCAAAGGCCGACGCAGACCGGCGTCGTGGACGCTCCGCTGGTGCGGAAGCGGACGGTACCGGTCGTGCTGCCGGATCGGCCCGCGAGCGATCCGCCGGGAGCGCCAACGAAGTCGATGCGGTAAGTGATGTCGAAGAAGCTGTCCACCTGCCAGTTGGGACCGGACTGAACAAGAGTCGTATGTCCCGGGCTGGGCAGGCCGAAGTCCGTCCCCCCGGTGATGCGCAGGAGATCGAAGTCCGGGTCACCCGTGATCTGACCGAACAGGCGATAAAAATCGGTGTTGAAAGACTGCACCGGATTCCCATTGACGCGGGGGGCGGTGTGAATCTCCAACTGGAAGGGTAGGGGGATGTTGCGGTTGAAGCCGGAGAGCGTGCCGGTCCCTTGCATCGGCAGGGTCAGGATGCCGTCGGCGCAGCTCTGCATGCCGCCGAGCGTTCCTCCGGGAATCGCACAGGGCGGACCGGGTGGAAAGCTGCATAGCCAGCCGCCGCCGGGGCAGACGAAGTTGCCCTGGCTGGCGTCGATTTCGATGGTCGTTCCGGCGGGCAGGCCGTCGATGATCCGCATGTCGTCCAAGGGCGTGTTGTAGATGCAACCAACGGGAGGCAGATCCGCCGTACCGGTGCCGTTGTCCGGCACGATGCAGTTGGAGGACTGGGTGAATTCCAGGTGACAGTCCTCCGGTCCGACGCAATCGCACTCGACCACGAAGTACTCTCCGGTGGCCGGATCCTGGCGGACGCATTTCGGTCGGCATTGTTCGCCCGGCGTTCCGCAGACGGTGTCGCGGCATCTCCGGCCGCTCGGGTCCGGCAGGCACGGCGGCGGCACGACGATGATCGTGCCGGTCATGCCCATCAGGCAATGCGGTCGGCAGAAGTAGGGATACACCCCCGGGGTGTCGAACAGGCGGCTGAAGAGGGGGTGCGCTGAGTCCAGCGGTGCATCAAACAAACCGTCCGGCGTGCAGGGAGAGCCCGAGGTCACGGTGTGGAACCCGGACGACCAATTCCACTGAACGATGTCGCCGGCCTCTATGGTCAGGTCCGCGGGGGCAAAGGAAAAACCAGTCTGGTTGACGTGATGGGTCGTTTGGGCCGCGGCTCCGTTGACGAGGAACGCGAGCAACACGGCGGCGCAGGTACACGCGCGGCCGTACCGGCGAGGCAGCACAGTAGACATGGGGGGACTCCTCTCTCGAAAGGTGTTGTGGATGTTCATCCGCACCCCGGCCCTTTGATGGGGTGTATATGGTCTTGAAGATACCGACCAAGGTCCACTATGTCAAGGCATCCCGGACCGGGGCGCGATAAATTTCGACAGATGTATATATCTGCATACCCGTTGGTCCGGTGATCCTGGCGGTCGGCGGCGTGTCTACTCCGCGGCCATCCCCAAAACGGGCCGTGGCGTCCGCCGGTCGATGGCTGGGACGAGCCAGTTCATCATCAGGATCGCCCAGTAGCATTCCCCCTCGAGGTGGCCGTAGAGCCGCATGAAGATGGTGATCAGACCGACACCCGCTCCAAAGAGGACTTGTCCCCGGGCGCGCAGGGGTGTGGCGATCATGTCACCGGATAGCAGGAAGGCCCCCAGCATCAACTGTCCGGCGGTGAGATGGTGCAGCACGTAGGCCAGCCCAACGCCGCGGTCCTGCTCCACCGCTAGGATGGGCAGCCAGCGGTAACCGCCGATGTCGTCGGCCGTCTCCACCGGCAGAACCGCTGCGGCGACCGCCGCCGAGGCCAGGATGGCCGTGGGAAGTTCCCACCGCAGATACCCGCGGTAGATCAGAAACAAACCTACCACGATGAGGCCGATAGTGCAGGTCTCCCCGATCCCGCCGGGCACCGTTCCGATGATGGTGTCTTCCCAGGGCGGTAGGGCGTCGCGCAGCAGCGGCTCGAATTGAAGAGGCTCCCCGAACATCAGGCTGCGGTCGACCGGCAGTTCTCCTTCCGCGAACCGTCGCAAGGCTTGCACGGGCCGCTCCATGAGCCAGGCATCGGCATCCGCCCGCTGGTCGCCCGCCCGCCAGCCTCGATATGTCGCCATGTTGACCGGACGGGACCTGGCCAGGTCGCCGATCAGTAGCCGCCCCGGCGCCAGTACCGGGGTCGTGGCCATGCCGCCGCTCAAGGCCAGGTGCCCCTCGAACAGGAATTGCACGACGACCCGCCCGACCACGGCTGGCTGCCAGAGATACTGCCCGAGACCACCGAAGAGTCCCTTGGCCAGCACGATCGCCACCAACGCTCCGAATAGCGGTACGAACCAAGGGACCGTGGCGGGCAGCGTCAGCGCCAGCAGCAGGCCCGTCAACGCCGCATGGGACAGACCGCCGATCACCGGCCGACCGGAAATGATGCTCAGCGCGATTTCCGCCGCGATGGCCGTCCCGACGGCCACCCCGACGACCGCCACCGCGGCCAGGCCGAACAGCACGGTGCCGCAGGCCGCCACGACCGAAGCCGCCAGGATCCACGCCCGCAGGATGTGCCGGTAGGTGTCGCCACCGGTGCGAAAGGGCGGGACCTGCGCCGGGCAGGCGTCACCGACGATTGTCGGGAGTGCGCTCATGGGGATCCTCCGGCATTGCTGAGGAACCGCTCCCGCGACCGCCGGATCGACGCCGCCAGCGGCAGCCCGGCGGGGCACACATAGCTGCACAGTCCGCAGTCGATGCAGACCCGGAGCCGGTTCAAATCGTCCGGGCGACAGTCGTCTTCCGCCTCCAGGTTCATCAGCGCTGGCGGATTCAGACCGACCGGGCAATCCTCCACGCACCAACCGCAGTGAATGCACGGCACGGCTTCCTGCTTCTCCGTCTGGGAGAGGAGTAACAGAGCCGTCGTGTTCGCCGTGACGACGGCGTCATTATGGCCCAGCGGCGTGCCGGTCAGCAGGCCGCCGGAGATGGCCAGGCGAACCGGCCCTCGCAGGCCGGCGCGGTCGGCCAGACGCCGCATCGGCGTACCGATCGGCACGCGGTATACGCCCGGCCGCTCGACGACATCGCCGGCCACGGTGAGGCACACGTGCGTCATCGGGTGGCCGTCCAGCAACGCCCCGGCCGCGGCCGCCACGGTCTCCATGGGCAAGACCAGTGCACCGACATCCAGCGGATCGCCGCCCGGAGGAACCTCCTGCTGCAAGATGGCCTTGGTGATGACTATCGGGTGACATTGCGGAAAGCGATTCGGCAGCGGAATCACTTCCACATGCCGGTCCAGCGCTTCATGGCGCAACCTGCGAATGACCCGCCGATGCCGATAAGGCAGGGCGATGATGAGGCGATGGGCGCCGAGGGCATCGGCGATCTCGCCGGACACGTCCAGCAAGCGCCCGGGCTGCTCCACCAGCAGCCGCAGTTGCGCCGACAGGTACGGCTCGGTCTCCATCGCATTCAGGATCAGGTGGATTGCTCCGGCAGCCGTGGCCCGTTGGATGAGCCGGTGGAGCGGCTCGCGGGGTCGAGAGCACATGACCCCCGCCCCCGCCAATTGTCCGAGGAATGATTCCTCGATCCACAGCGGCAGAGGCGGCAAAGGCTCGTCGTGGCCGTCCGGCCGCAGGACGATTCCCGGCAGATAACCGTCCTCCGCGGTCCAGACTCGGGCTGGTGCGATGATCTCTCCGGAAGTCGGGGCGTGGATCGGCAGACTGTCCGGCGTCGCCGCGGCGGCGAGCCTCTGCCCGCGAAGAACCCGGTCGCCGGGTTGGACCAGCGGGGTCGTGGTCAGGTCATGCCGGACCTGGAGGGGTATCTGGAGGATACCGTCGGCGGGGACGTTCTCGATCGGCCGGCGGGCGATGACGGACTTGTGCTCCGGCAGGAACAACCCGCCGTCGAAGCGATATGGGGACCGCAGCCACTTCTGGAGAACGGACATACGCGCCGGCCCGGTCAATTCGCTGCGTGGAGCGGTGCAGTTGCCTGGGCAAACCGCAGGCTACTCGCCTGGACAGGCGGCCCATGCAGAATCCGCGGCGTTTGCACAGCCCTGGACATTTACGTCTCGCTTTCTTCGTCACCCCCGCTCAAGCGGCCGCTGATGATTCCCAATTTGGACGGAGCGGCGATGAACTCCAGGATTCTCCGTCCCGTGCGGGTCTTGACCTGTGGGGTGAATTCGGCCACCGCGGCGCTGAGGGGCAGGCGGGTCCGCATCAGCGTGCGGTAGGCGTGGCGGACCTCCTCGATTTCTTCCTTGGTGAACTTCTCCGATCGCTTCAAACCGATCCCGTTGTATCCGGCACAGAGACCGTGGTTGCCGACTTTCATATACGGCGGGATATCCTTGACCACCTTATTTCCGCCGCCGACCATGACGTATTCACCGATGCGGGCGAACTGGTGGACCAGCGAGTAGCCGCTCACGATGGTGTTGTCGCCCACGGTGACGTGCCCGCTCAGGGCCGTGCAGTTGTAGACCTTCACGCCGTTGCCCAGTTCGCAGTTGTGCCCCACGTGGGCGTAGGCCAGGATGAAGCAGTTTTCGCCCAGGATGGTCCACGATTCCGGCTGCGTGCCGCGGTGGATCGACGAAAACTCGCGGATGATCGTGCCTGCGCCGATTCGGCAATACGATCGCTCGCCCGTGTAGTGGAAGTCCTGCGGGAGGTGCCCCACCACCGCGCCCGGGTGGATGATGCAGCGGTCGCCGATCTCGGTCCAGCCGGAGAGGTAGGCATTGGGATAGACCTTGACGTGCTCGCCGAGCTTCACGGGGCCTTCGATGACGGCATGCGCGCCGATTTCCGCGGAGGGCGGCACCTGGGCCTGGGGGTCGACAATCGCTGTTGGGTGAATCGCCATGGATCTCCTCGCCACGAACTCCTGAGCGTCGGCCGCGAACCCGAGTCTGCCGGCGGCACGTCGGCTCGCCGGTCGACGCTTCTGGCCTCAGGGGCGGGCATTGTATGGCCCGAAGGCCGCGTTGACGAGGGCATCCGAGCGTGTGTCGGTGGGCTTTTCCATCGCCCCGAAGTCGACTATCCTGCATGGCGATGCGGCGTTGGACCGGAGAGCGGTTCCGCCGCGGGGGCTTGGATTCGCCATGACCGACTACGAGGTATCGCGCACCACCGGTCGTTGCAGCGTCAGCGGCCGCGCCTTTGCGGAAGGTGAGGAGTTCCACTCCATCGTGATCGAGACGCCGGCCGGTTTCGAACGCCGCGATATCGCCGAGGAGTGCTGGAACGGCCCGCCGCCGGAGGCTCTGTGCTGCTTCAAGACGCGTCTGGCGCGGAAGGAGAAACCGGCCCGCAAGGTCTTCGTGGATGACGACGTCCTGATCAACTTCTTCCTGCGGCTCGGCGACCACCCCGACCCCTCCAAACTCCGCTTTCGATTTGTCCTGGCGCTGATCCTTTTGCGCAAGCGGTTGCTGCGCTACGAGCGGACCCTGCGCGACGGCGGATGTGAATTCTGGGAAATGCGCAGCAACCGGGACAAGTCCCTCCACCGGGTGTTCAACCCGGCCCTGACGGACGCGGAGATCGAGGAACTCACCGGAGAGCTGGGTGCCGTCCTGAGCGGACAGTGGGCCGATGCCCCCGGCGGGGAAGTCCTGGCTGAATCCGGCGGGAGTGTTCCAGGTGATGATCTGTCGCGCAGCTAAGGGCTTCGGCTCACATAATCGGCCGGTCGTGATCCACGACGCCAGGCCGATCCCGGGTTGCCGTGGCCGGATCATGTCGGGCAGGTTGCTGCTCGGCGCCGTGGCGGGATGCGCTCTGGCCGTCCTGACCGGCTGTCCGCCGCCTGTCCAACCCGTGGCCCCCCCTCCCTTGCGGACGACGGAGGAGATCGTCCGCACCATCGAGTCCAATGCCGCTCGGCTGGACCGGGCCTTGTGGTCCAGCAACGCCTCCGTGACGGCTCGTTTCCTCGATCGGCAGCGCGTCGAGCGGGTGTACAATCTGGAAGGCACTTTCCTGTTTCAGTCTCCTCGCGGTCTGCGCTTGGATTTACGGCCCGGCGTCGGCGACCAGGTCATGCAGATCGGCTCGAACGATGATGAGTACTGGCTGTGGATCGAGCCGGAGATGCAGTCTCTCTGGTGGGGCCGCTATCGCCATCTGGGTCGGCCCTGCGCCGGGCGGATGGCCGTTCGCCCCGATCAGCTCGTCGCCGCCTTGATGCTGGGCGGCCTGCCTCATGCCGACCCTCGGCTGATCGGCCCGGCCCGCAAGTTCGGCAACACGTATGACATCCTGCACTACCTGCGCGTGGACGATGACGGCGATTTGAGTTCCATGCCTGATTCAGTTGCGCACGCCAACTACCGTCTCGATCGCGAGTATTGGGTGGAGCGGGTTCCGCCTTACCTGGTCCGAGTTGTGCAGTTTCGCGACTTCTTCGGCCGGGTGGTCACCAGCGCCCTCCTGGATGACTATCGCGAGGTTTGGGAGGGAGGGCCGTTGGTGCCCCACGCCATTACGATGCATTGGCCGCTGGATGAGGGGCGTTTCACCCTGATGCTGGCCGGTCTGCGGGGCCTCCCGGCCGATCAGGTTTCAGCGCGGGCCTTCCGCCGACCGATGGAGGAAACGCTTCCGGCGGGCATCCGTGAGGTGATTCAGGTGGACGCGGATTGCGAACCCGTCGCGGCGGCCGGCAGCCCCGCGGTCGAGCCCATACCGTTCGACGAGACACCGAACGATGCTTCGCGTCGGCTCCCTCCGCTTCACGCGGTGACCCCGCCAGCCCGGCTGCCGGCCCTGACCTCGCCCGATTGGGTGGGTGTATCAGGAGAGACGGCGGATTGGATTCGCGGGTCGCCTTCCGTCTCATCGGATTGGCTGAAAGGGACCTTTACGCCCCCTGTGGAGAATGAAGCGGGAGCCGCGGATGAATGACATCTGTCATCCGAGACCTGCCGTCGCCATCAGTCTGCGGCGGCCGCCGCTCCTGGCCCTGGTCCTGGTTCCCCTGCTTGCTCGGGCGGTGACGGCTCAGGAGTGGAAGCCTGTTCGCGTGTGGGTGGCGGGCTCGGAACGGTCCACCTGGGTGGTGGCCGGCTCGGCTCCCCTTGGCGGCAGAGAGCCGATCCTGCAATTCTGGCACATCGGAGAGTCGAAAACCCCCACCGCCGTCCCGGTGCAGACGGTTTTCAATCCAGCGGTGTCCGGTCGGCCGCTGCGACTGGCTGCTGACGTCGAAGCTTTGCGAATTCTCTATCCCGACTTCTCGGTCTACTACCACTACGGCAACCGCCGCGCCTCGGTCGGGGTCTTGTGGCGGGAGCAGGCCGCGGAGCCGCCTGCGGCCTGGGCCGGCGCCGCCGATCGCGCTGAATTCTGGGCGGTGGCGGCCACCGCTTCTTTGTCCGCTCCGACGACGGTTGAAACGGTGTTGGACGGCGAACCGACGGTGCCGGCGTGGGCCGCGGCCGAGCCTGGCGGCCCGCGATGGACACTGTTGCATCTCGCCGGCGGTATCTGGCGGCGATTGCCGATGCCGCCGGAGCCGCAGACCGGCGACCGCTTCTGGCTGGCGGCCCATTCCGCGACGTTGCACCTCTTCTGGCGGGATGCGGAAGGCGCCTTGTGGTGCGTGTCACGTCGAGATGGCGAGTGGGGATCCGCCGCTCGGGTCCGTCCCAGCGCCGTTGAGTGGGTTGCCGGCTGGGCCGGTGCCGTGGATTCCGGCCCAGTGTTCGTCGTCGGGGAACCGGCGGCGGAAGGGCGAGTGACGCTTCGGTTGATGCGCTATCGCGATGGGGCGTGGCAGGACGAGGGTTTGGCCCGCGACGGCACGGAGGTGCTGGCTCTGGATCCGACGACCGGTGACGCGGCCGTGGCCCGCGGCCGGCTGGCCGTGGTTCGGCTCTCGACGAAGGGGGAGGTGGAGTTCGGCCTGGCCGATCTGGGAACGTCCCCCGCCGTGCGGTTCACCTCGCTCCGTCTGGGGGAGACCAGTAACCCGGCCGTTCGATCGAACTGGGAGGAAGCCCTGGTCATGGGCCTGTTGATGGGCATGGTGACCATGTTGCTGTGGTCGAGGCGGGAGCGGCTGGTGCGGCCCGCGACCCTGCCGCAGGGCGTGGCGCCGGCCCTGGTCAGCCGCCGGGTGCTGGCCGCAGTGCTGGACCTTCTGCCGGCGTTGCTGCTGGTGACGGCGATCGCCGTTCCGCTCATGCATTCGCGGATGGACGATACGCCGACGACGTTGGATTGGGCCTCCTTGCAGGAACGGGCGGCGGACCCCCGATTGCAGTCGTTGTTCGCGCCCATGCAATACAGTGTGATCTTGTTGTATGGCGTCTGGTGCCTGGCTTGGGAATTGGCCATCGGCACGACGCCGGGCAAGCTGGTTTTCAAATGCCGCGTGCTGAGCAGTACGGGCGAGCCCCCGCGGGTTCGTCAGGTCCTCATCCGCAACGCCGTCCGCGTCGTGGAATTCGCGTTGGGTTCGCCGGGCCTGCTGGTCACGTTCATGACCATGATGCTGGTCAGTCGCAACCGTCAGCGGATCGGCGACCTGCTGGCCGATACCGTCGTGGTCGAGCCGGCGGCGGCCCCTCCTCCTCCTGCGGAATAGCCCTGCCATCGGCTCCGTGGAATGCGCCGGGCGGGGCCTACTTGGCCCACAGGGTAAAGTAGGAGATGCCTATCATGGCCGTGAAGCTGACGGCGATCAGCCAGAAGCGCAGGAGCGGTAAAACGCCGCCCTCGACGAAGAACTCGCCGGCCAGTCGTCCCGATACGAAGGTGGCAATCACGATCATGCCGCCCAGCGCACACGCCGGCCAGCCGACCATGCCGCCCTTTTCGGTCAGGCGATGGCCGGAGCCGAAGCCCAAGATCGCACCGTAAACCACTGCCAGTATCAGCGGCAGCAACAACACGCCGAAGCGGCCCACGGTCATCAATTCCTGGATGAGGGGTATCACGCCGCGGGCCAGGTAGATGATCAACACCGTCACCACGACCGCTGCGATCAAACACGGAGCCATCGCTTTCAGCCCGGCAGGCAGGGTTTCGCGCAAGCCTTCCAGAAGCAGGCTCCGCTCTCGCCCACGCCGCGATTCGGACGGGTGCGGCGCCCGCACCGGGGAAGCATGACTGGGAGCGTCCGGCCCGCTCGTCGTCAAGGGGCTTGCCGATGGCTGCTGGTCAGGATTCTCAGGTTCATCCAGGTTGGGCAATACGGTTACCCGACCGCCGCACGGGCAGCGCGCTTCCTCTCCCGCCAGTCGCTCCGGCGCTCGCAGGCGGCGGTGGCATTGTGGGCAGGTGACGACAATCGGCATGGTTCCAGCTTTCTAACAGGTACCACGGTATTGTAACCATCGTCCGGCGGGTATGCCAACGACCGCCGAAGTGCGCGAGGCTGTGCCTCGAAAGTGCGCTCGCCGATCGCCCCATCCATGAAGTCAACGCAACGGCCCACCCGGTCCGTGAATAAACCGTGACCGGGCGGGCCGGCTGCCGACGATGAGTCGTGTGGCAGTGTGGTCAGGGTACTGCGAGCAGGTCATCGACGAAGTGGGAAATGTCCCGTCCGTCGACAAAACCATCACCGTTGCGGTCGGCGGAGCCGATGAAGCAACCTTCGTACCCCAGCTCGTAGCCGTCGGGGTCGATCAGGGCCGCGATGAAGGGAGGAATGTCGTTCACATCGAGTGTGCCGTCGCAGCCGGGATCCGCGTCATGGGTGTGCGCAATCAGTAGATCAACGGCGGCGCTGGGGTCATCGTCCAGGCCATACAAGACGACGTCCATCGAATCCTCGCCCATGAAGTGCGTGGCCGTCAGGCGAATGTTGAAGGCCCCGTCGCCGGCGAGGTTCCGCGCAAACGCGTAATCGACCTCGGCGACGTCCAGGTAGGCCATGCCGGAGCTGCCCAGGAACGTGATATCCAGTGCAGCGCCCGCCTGCGGAGCGGATGGCGTATACGGCGGGAGGATGTGCGACTCCCCCGAGGCGAGCGTTACCCAGAGTTGCTGCGGCGGCTGGTCCGTCTCGATCCGGATATCGGCGGGATCCTCGCCGATGTTGGTGATGACGAGCCCGCCGCGTCCGTCGAAGGGGGCGATCGTCTGGGTCGCGGTCTCATTCACCTGGAGGCCGATCTGCGTCTTGCGGGTGAGCCGCAGATCGAACTCCGCCGAGGACGTGCCCTGGGAGAGGCTGACCTGGACATTGACCGGCTTATCCGGTCCCTGGTCGAGGTCGATCTTGAAGCCCGTGGTGCCGCCCGGTCCGGCAGGCACCTGCGGGGCCTTGAGCACCTTGCCCGGCGGCGGCGGCTGCGGGACGAAGGGACCGGTGCAGAAGACGTTCGCGGCCAGCGTGAGCATCGCGTTGACCTCCGCGCGCCGTGCGTTGGCGTTCGGGTGTCCGAGCGTTACGGCAAAGAAGCGACCCTCCGGGTGATCCACCGAGGCGACGAAGGTGCTGCCGGCGGGCGGGGTCCCGCCGGGCTTGATGCCGGTCGCGTTGGGGAAATCGGGCACGCCGCAGCCCGTCACCGGCGTGGCCCCCGTGCACCAGTTGACGTTCGTGGGGCCGCAGAGATAGTTGACCCGCGTCATCGGCCAATTGGTCCCGGAGGCGATGGCGTTGAAGAGCGGGTTCTGCATCGCGAAGTAGGCCAGCCGAGCCATGTCGTTGGCACTGGCGACGTTGCGGCTGGGCCAGGTGGCGCCGTGAGCCGCGCCGCTGGGATGCTGGAAGAACGCCGTGGTCATGCCCAACTCTGCCGCCCGCTGGTTCATCAGGTCGGCAAAATCGAAGATGTCCTGGCAGGTGTTGTCCACGCAGTTCTGGCCGGGGTTGAACAGGTGATCGGCGATGCTGAAGGCGGCGTCGTTGCCGCTGGGGTACATGCACGAGTACAGCAGGTTCTGGAAGGTGATCTGCTCACCGGGGCAGAGGTTGGCGGTGCTGCCCCCGACCAGCCCTCCCGGCACGGTGGCCGGGTCGCAGAGGGCCGTCGGCACCGTGTACACATCGTTCAGGTTCGCGCAGGGGTTGCACCCCGGCTGCGTCGCCTCACAGGCCAGCAGCGCGGTCATGATCTTGGTCGTGCTGGCCAGCAGATGCGGCTCGAAGGCCTTGAAAGAGAAGAGGATCTCATCGTTACAGCCCGTCAGCATCGCCCCGCGACAGGTCATGTTCTGCACTTGCAGCCACGGCATGTCGATGAGCACCTGGCCGCTGTCCGTCTGAGGAGAAGCCAGCGAGCCGGGAAACGGCTCGTAGTCTTCGCCGGGCACGCCGACCGCCAGGCCCTTCCGCGTGCCGCCGGCAAAGGCGCCGAAGGCCAGGGAGAGACCCATCCAATCCTCCGCTTCGCTGATCTCGTTCAGATTCTCCTGCGTCCTGACCGTCGAGAGGGCGGCACTGGTTTGCAGCCCGTCTCCGGCAGGCGACGAGGCATGGATGACGACTTGACCCTGGCCGCTTAACCATCCAGGCGCACCGACCGCCAAGTCATCGTAGCCGTCGCCGGTCCAGTCTCCGAAGGCCAGGGCATAGCCGCGTTGCATGTTGGACACGTTCCCGGTGATCCCGCAAGCGACCGCAGTGGCAGGGTTCGGGCCGGCCGAGCCGCCGTACACGACATAAGCCTCCCCGGCGTCCGACAGAATGCCTCGGAAGGGTGCGCCGATCGCCAGATCCGCGTAGGCGTCGTTGTCGGCCCGCCCAACGGCCACCGACCAGCCGAAGCGATCGTCACCAATGGGAGCGAAGCCGATACTGTTGCCGTCCAGTTGGACGTAGCCGGCGGTGGTGACGCCGGCGGCCGAGCCGAACAATACCTCTACCATGCCGTGATTATTGGGCTGCCCGCTCGCTTCCTTGAAGGGGATGCCGACGACCACGTCATCCCATCCGTCGCCGTTCAGGTCGCCGGCGGCCACCGACAGGCCGAACCAGGCGCCGTCCTGCGCGTCCCCGCCCGTCTGGGCGTCGGTGAGCTGGATTGCGCCGCTGACCGACAGGCCCGTTACCGCGCCGTAGTAGATGTTCACTGCCCCCGCGGTGCTGATGGTGCCCTCGATCATCTCCAGGTCTTCGCCGGGCACTCCCACCACCAAGTCGGCGCGATCGTCTCCGTTGAAGTCGCCCGAGGCCAGCGACCAGCCGAAGGAATCCCCGGCCTCATTGGTGCCGACGGAGTTGCCTTGGCCGATCACATTCCAGCGGGCGTTAGTCAGCCCGGCGGCGGAGCCGTAGATGACGAACACGGCTCCAGAGGTGGTGTCCTCCCCAGGGGAGCCGACGGCCAGATCAGCGTAGCCGTCGTGATCGAAATCCCCTGCGGCCAAGGCCCATCCGAACTGGTCGCCGGTCTCACTGCTGGAGCCGAGATAGTCCTGCGTCAGTATCCGGTATCCGGTGTTAGTCAACCCGGTCGGGCAGCCGTAGTTCACGAAGACAGCGCCGGCGCCCACCGCCAATCCGCTCATCGTGTCCACGTCCTCGTAGGGCGCCCCCACGGCCAGATCCTCGTAGCCGTCGGCGTTGAAGTCGCCGACCGCCAGCGCCCGGCCATACTGATCGTTGGTCTCCATCTGGCCGCCGCACTCAGCTCCCTGGCGGATAATGGCCAGGTGTGCCCACAACGGCTCCACAGTCGACCACAGCACAAGACCGCACAGCACTCCGGCGCAGAGCCGCTTCCGCCCGCAAGGATTCTGATTCGCCACGTGGATTCTCCTCCGCTACAGTCTGGGTTCCGATTTCGAGAGACAGTAGAACGATGGCGAATGGTAGTCATGCCGCCCGGTCATTCCGCCCGGTCTCGCGATGGATTTCGCAGAAGACCAAGCGAACCGATGGGCGCATTCGACTGAAGGGCCGCGGAGCATCAGCCAGCGAGGAACATCAGAACTTCCGCGCGGCAAATCGAATGAACTGAGAGAGAACAAACCCCCGCTTGCGGAAAGCGACTGTCCGTGTTGGGGGTAAAGAGCTCCGCGGCGGAAACCTGGGGCGGTTCGACGCTCTAGGGACAGGTACCGTTGAGAAGGCACTCAACGAAGCCCGGCAGATCCTCGTCATTCACTATGCCGTCGGCGTTGACGTCGGCGGCGCAGCGGGCGTCGGGCTCGACCGGCTCGCCCAGCAGCACGGCAACGAAGCCGGCAATGTCCAGACCGTCGACCCCGCCGTCCGCGTTGAGGTCGGCCCGTTGCCGGCCGACGATCGCCCCCAGAATCTCCAGCGACATGTTGGTCAGTTCGGAACGGCACCAGTCCGTGCAGCCCTGGCCCCGGTAAGCCATGCCCGGCTGCCAGCCGAAGAAGGCCCGCTGCCAGATCCAGCTCGTCGGGTGCCCCGTGGTGTTATTGTACAAGACCAAGTAGTACGCGCCGGGCGGCAAGGATACGGGGGGCTCGAGGGTGAGCGTGTAGTCGAATTCGTCAACGTTCAGGAACTGGCGGCCGGTCGGGACTCGCACCGCGGCGGCCGACGTTCGCGTCTCCAGGAGGTCGCCCGGCAGGCCGTTGTCGTCGACCCGGAACTCGGCCGTGAAGTGGTCCGGCGTCGGCGTGTTGCCGGTGTAGCCGCCGCGGAACCGGAGGACGTGCAGGGTGTGCGGCCGCAGCAGGGAGAAGTCCTCGGCGACCACATTCAGGCCGACGGAGGGATGGGGGTCGGCGTCGCTGAGGTTGCCGGAGGAGCCGTTGCCGTCTTGCCGCCAGAGCCGCGGCCGCGACGGTCCCGCCAACTGCTCGACTTCATCCGGCACGCCGCTGCCGTTGCAGTCCCCGCTGCTGAGGCAGCCGTAAATCACCAGGTCATCCACATACCAGCCGCGATAGCCGAAGCAACCATCCTTGCCCAGTTCGAAGCGGATTTGGATCGAATCACCCGGCCCGGCCAGGGCGCCGAGATCAACCAGCGTGGTTCCCCATTGTCCGCCGACGCCGGTGAAGGCCGGTTGCCCCGCCAGCGGGTTGGTGTTGCCCTGCGCGGTGAAATGCAGCGATTGGTTGACCGTGTTGTAATACATCGCCGCGGGCGGGATGGGCAACCAGGCCCCGCCGTTGACCCGCACCAGCACGCGGCCGCCGTCGTAACGCGGCTCGGTCTCGACATAATGCGCGAAGGCCAGCGTCGGCGTCGATAGATCCGCCGGCAACGTCACGATCGGGCTGATCAACGCGTGCACCGCCGATTCATCCACGGACTGGCAATCGCCGAGCATCGGGTCGGCGCAGAAGAATGCCGTGCCGGGCCGGTTGAAGGGCAGGTTCGTCACCGGCTCCCAGTCGTACGGCGTCGGCGGGCCGGTGTTTTCGACCGTCCAGCCGCCGACGCCGGATTCGAAATCATCCGCGAAGACGATCGCCGGTTGGGCGCACTGCGGCGGCGGCGTCGAATCGAGCACGGGCGTCCACTGCCCGCAGGCTCCCGGCGTGTTCATCTCCACCGCTTGCAGCGCCTGGTCGACCTGCTCGGCATCCGCGGCGGTGAACATCTCCGCCGACGGAAGGCCCGTTCTCGGGTCGAGCGGGTAGGTCCCGATCAGGTCGGCCGCCGCCTGATTCAAGGCGAGATAGGCGTCTTCGAAGTCCGACGCGACGGTGAGATACACGGTCAAGGCCCGGTACCACACCGCTCCCGCTTTGATCGGGCCGATCCCGACCACGGTCCGCCCGTTGAAGGTCCGGCCGTCGCACAGCATGGCGAAGGCGTGGTTGGGAATGCCGCTGCCGGTGTGCACCCCGCCCTGGTCCAGCGGGTCGCAGGTCTGGAAGGGGCTGTAGGCCCGATCGGGGTCGCTGTAGCACGGCGGGTTCCACATGTCCCGCAGGCTGCCGCTGAAGGCGATGGCATCCTCGCCGATCAGCCAGCGGACGCCGTCGGGGAACGTCCACGGCAGCGTGCAGCCCGCGCCGCGCGCGTTGTTCGCCAGGTCCAGGCCGGGGCCGACATAGCCGCTCGGCGTCGGCCACGCCGGCGAAGCCTGCGGCGGCCCGGCGAAGGCCGCGTTGCCGTTGAACAGGTCGACCAGTTCCCCGAAGATGTCGGAGAAGCTCTCGTTCAGTTGGCCGGGCTGGTTCTGGTAGATCAGGTTGGCCGTGGCCTGCGTCAGCCCGTGGATCAATTCGTGGGCCACCAAGTCATCGCTGACGGTCCCCGTGCAGAACGCGGCGCGGCGCTGGATGAGGCTCCAGGACGCGTTGGGGCAGCCGCCGCCCACGGCCCCGACATGTCCCGAGGCGATGATCGGCAGACCTTGGCCGTCCAGGCCGTCCCGCCCGAAGCCGCGCCCGAGGTAGCCGTACAGATCCCCGGCGTAGTCGTACAGGCGGTCGAGATCGGGGTCGCCCGTCGGCGGGTCGCCCTCGCCGCGGACCAGAACACCGGGCAGGTCGGTCCCTTCCTGGGCGTCGTGGACCTGCCGTGCCAGCGCCGTGCAGAGCAGGGACCAGCGATCCAGCACGCCGCCGTTCAGCGCGTCGATGAAGAAGGCCTCCACCGCCGGGGAGGCCTCGTCGGCCATCACCACGTGGTAAACCAGGCGCGGCCCGGCCGCCGGGTCGCCGTACCAGCCGGGATCGACGATCGTCAACGAGGCCTGCACCGGTTCCGCGGCCGCCGCGGCCAGGAAAGCCGCCGCCACCGCGACCGCCTCCGCGGCGGTGATCCGCGGCCGCGGGTCGAGGGCTGCGGGAATCTTGTAAAATCTCCCGTTCGCGCCGCGGAAGCGGCCGGACGCGTCCTGATGCACCTTGATCATTCCCGAGAAGACCGGCACGCCGCGATGCACCTGTGGAAAGGTGGCGTGCCGCCAGCCGAGCGGATCCGTCTCCGTCCGCGGCGGGGCCAGTTGGGCCGTCGGATCGGCGATGCCGAACGCGGTGGCGCAGAGGCGCAGGGCGTCCGCGGCCTCCGGCGGCTGCCCGTCGGCCTGGGCCGACGGCAGGGGGCCGTCGTGCGGCAGGACGTAGAGCACCTGTCCGGTGCGGGGATGGGTCTGCCGGCGGAGCGACGGCGTGTCGTCCGCGGCGGCGACCGCCGTCGCCGCGAGGGCGGCGAGGCCGGCGGCCAGCGCCGCGGTCAAGGCCGCGGCCGAACGCGGGTCGCGGCGGGACGCGGGGGTGACGGCTGATGGGGCAACCACGATGGATCCTCCCTCCGGTGCGGGGGCCGGCCCGCGATCGGGTCGCGGCGGCGGCGCGGGCGTTTCCGGCCCACTCTATAGGATAGCAGGAATCTCTCGGCGGACGGCGGTTCAGGCGGCGACGAGCCTGCGTCGGGGCGACGCCGTGCGGTCCGGCGGTCCGCCCGACAACCGCGACGCGCAGCCCTAAATAATTCAACCACAAGGGATTAACGGCCGCCGACGACCCCGCGACGGGTCCCCTGGCCCGATCGTCCGCGGCGGGGCGGGGGCCGCTCCCGACCGGAGCGGCCGGCCGGACCGGGGCGGACCCGCGCGCCGCCGGGGTCGGCCCTTCCATCTTTCCGTTCGCGCGGTACAATCAGGGGCTCGTTACGAATCCGACCCCGACCGACCGAGGTTCGCCATGAAAGAGGGCATCCATCCCGAGTATTACGACTGCACGGTCACCTGCGGCTGCGGCAACAGCTTCGTCACCGGCAGCACCAAGCCGAAGATCAACGTGGAGATCTGCTCCGCGTGCCATCCGTTCTTCACCGGCACGCAGAAGTTCGTCGACACCGCCGGCCGCGTCGAGAAGTTCCAGAAGAAGTTCGGCACCAACTACCTGCAGAAGGCCGCCAAAAAGGCCTAGCTTCGCCATCGCGCCGTCACGCCGCAGCCGGCCGTGCGGAGGGGCCGCCGAGCCGCGGCGTGGTTCTTTTCGCGGCCGGACGCGCGGCCCGGTGCCGGCTGGACGGGCGGCCGCGGCGGGCGTTTTGACGGGCGCGGGAGGGGATTCCCGCGTTGGCGGGTGCGAGAAGGGATTCTCGCACCAGCGGTCATCGGCCGCGGCGGGCGTTGCGACGCCCGCGCCGGGCGCTGCGACGGTGGCGCCTGGACCGACAGCGGCGGCGCCGGGCGTTGCGACGGCCGCGGCGGGATCCCCCCGCCGCAAGGAGGCCCTGCATGACGGAGAGCACCGTGCCCCCGGCGGTGCTGGGCAAGCTGGACGAGCTGGAGCGGCGTTGCGCCCGGCTCGCCGCCGAGATGAACGACCCGGCGGCGGCGGCGGACCCGCGGCGGATCGTCCGCCTGGCCCGCGAGCACGCCCAACTCCGCCGGCTGGTCGAGCCGTACCGCGACTACCGCCGTCTGGCCGGGCAGATCGCCGAGGCCGAGGCCATCCTGGCCGATCCCCAGGGCGACGGCGACCTGCGGGCGCTGGCCGCGGCCGAGCTGCCCGAGCTGCGCGCCCGGGCCCAGGCCCTGCTGGACGGGTTGATCGACGGATTGGTGGTCGGCGACGACGCCGCCGTGGATGCCGTCATCCTGGAGATCCGCGCCGGCACGGGCGGCGACGAGGCGGCCCTCTTCGCCGGGGATCTCTTCGCCCTGTACGCCCGTTACGCCGCCGCCCAGGGCTTTCAGACCGAGACGTTGGACCTTTCGCCCTCCGACCTGGGCGGCTACCGCGAGGTGATCGTCGCCGTGCGGGGGCCGGGCGTCTATACCCATTTCGGTTACGAGGGCGGCGGGCACCGCGTGCAGCGGGTGCCGGTGACGGAGGCCCAGGGACGCATCCACACCTCCGCGGCGACGGTGGCGGTGCTGCCGGAAATCGAGGAGACGGAGGTCAACATCGACTGGGAGAAGGACGTGCGGGAGCACGTCAGCCGCGCCGGCGGGCCGGGCGGGCAGAACGTGAACAAGGTCTCCAGCGCCATCCGGCTGGAGCACGTGCCCACCGGGATCACCGTCTCCATGCGGGACGAGAAGAGCCAGCACAAGAACCGGGCCAAGGCCCGCCGCCTGCTGGCCAGCCGGGTGCGGCGGCACTTCGACGAGCTGGAGCGGGCCCAGCGGGATTCCACCCGGCGGGCGATGATCGGCTCGGGGGACCGCAGCGAGCGGATCCGCACCTACAACTTCCCGCAGAACCGCTGCACCGATCACCGGGTGAACGCGAACTACGCCCTGGACCGGGTGCTGGCCGGCGAGCTGGGCCCGATCCTGGCCGACCTGCGGCGGCTGGACCGGCAGCGGCGGCTCCAGACGCTCTGACGGCGGCGCGCGGCGCTGCGACGGCCGCGGGAAGGGGTTCCCGCGGAGGCGGGTGCGAGAAGGGATTCTCGCACCAGCGAACGGCGGCCGCCCGCGGCGCTGCGACGGCCGCGGGAAGGGATTCCCGCGGAGGCGGGTGCGAGAAGGGATTCTCGCACCAGCGGACGGCGGATTCTGCGCCGCGAACAACGTCCGAGTACGAACCGGCGGTCATGTTCGGGGCCGCGGACGCCATCACCAGTGCCGCGGACGCGGTCGCCAAGGCCGCGGACGCCGTTACCAGTGCCGCGGACGCCGTCACCCGTGCCGCGGACGCCGCGGCCGGTGCGGCGGCGGCGGGCGACGCGGCCGGGCGGCCCGCCGCCGCGCCATGAACGCCCGTCGACCAGCCGTCCTTTCCCGGCGCGGACGGCCTCTTTACGCGGCGCGACCCGCACTTTCTCCCGCGCGGCGGCCCCTCTCCCGCGCGCAGCGCCGCTTTTTACGCCGCGGACGGCGGTTCGTCCGGGCGCGACGGGCGTCTGCTCCCGCGCGGCGGCCCCTCTCCCGCGCGCAGCGCCGCTTTTTACGCCGCGGACGGCCTCTTTACGCGGCGCGACCCGCACTTTCTCCCGCGCGGCGGCCCTTCGCCCGCGTTTACGGCGTCTTTTTACGCCGCGGACGGCGGTTCGTCCGGGCGCGACGGGCGTCTGCTCCCGCGCGGCGGCCCCTCTCCCGCGCGCAGCGCCGCTTTTTACGCCGCGGACGGCCTCTTTACGCGGCGCGACGCGCACTTTCTCCCGCG
>CAZNFM010000033.1:0-51977 GCA_964572385.1 uncultured Planctomycetaceae bacterium
GCAGTCAGCCGTACGAGTGGATCCTGACCGAGGACCGGCGGTTCATTTACGACGGCTGGAACCTGCTGATGGAGCTGAACGCCCGCAACAGCCATATCCCCATGACCAAGTTCACCTGGGGCCTGGACCTCTCCGGCCAGAACGGCAACGCCCCGCCGTGGCAGGGCGGGGTCAGCGAGAGCCCCGCGGGCCTGCACGGCGCCGGGGGGATCGGCGGGCTGCTGGCCATGACCGACACCCAAGGCACGTCCTCCGAGGCCGACGATGCGTACATGATCTACTTCTACGACGCCAATGGGAATGTCGGCCAGGTGATCGACGCCCGGGTGGGCTCGGCGTACTTCGGGCAGGCGGTGGCGCGGTACGAGTATTACCCCTTCGGCGGGGTCCTTGGTCGCTCGGACCCTCGCGGGCTCGTCCGGCCCGAAGAACCCGTTCATGTTCAGCACCAAGTACCGGGACGTTGAGAGCAGCCTGTATTACTTCGGCGAGCGCTATCTGCTCCCGCGGCTGGGACGGTGGCTAAATCGGGATCCAATTGGAGAGCGCGGCGGCAGTAACCTGTATTTGGCCTCACGGAATAACCCGGTCGGCACCATCGACCCACACGGTTTATTCAGCCCTGAAGGCTGTCCTTTATGCGGCAGTCATAATATGCCACATCGCTGCCCCCCCCATACTCGCCGCTGCGTTCCGCCCCCTATGTGGAGACCGAGCCACGCCGCAGCTGCTTCCACGACGGCGTTACCATTGACGATCCCCCAGCGTGCTTCCCCCCCGTTCCCGAGCACTACCAGCCGCCGTCCAATCCCATGATCGACACCTCTCCAGGCTGGTGGTGGTTCGTCAATCCAGGCCACAAGAAATACGATTACGATTCCAATGGTGAGTGGGGCAAAACCGCCCGTGGCTGGCAGGACTTGCGAAGAGTGAAGGCGGTGGCGATGTCCACCCTGACCAGCGCATTGAAGCAAGTTTGCGTGAACTGCGACAGGCATGGCGCACCTTGCGATCGGAAGCCGCCTGTGTTTGTCATCAAGGACTCCCGATCGGGCAATGCTTCTCTCATGTTTTCCTCAGATGGCACAGCATGGTGGCATGCGGGGTGCGTGCGCCTTGCATACAATGCTACTTGTAACGTGAACATGTTGTGTGACTCCTGCAATGCAAGCTGCGCGGTCACTTGGCAAATCTGGGATGGGTGGCACTGGGGTACAGATCCCGCTAATCCACGAACCGTGGGAGGACCGTATGAGTTTAATTGGTATATAACTTGGTATGACATCGAGTTCATTTCCGGCCCGTGTCGTAAAGGAGACAGCTAATGAACTACCGATGCCTATTGGGCGTGGCGCTATTCCTCGTCGTGTTGTGTATGATATTGTATGTAAGCAATATGGAGTATAGCATCCCGCTGGAACAGCAGTACTATATATCACGATGTTTTCTTGAGCCTGGTGTGGAGTCGTTTATACTAAATAGGGCAGTTAGCCCTGAGCACAGCGTCCGCGTTCCGATCATTGCTGGCGTTCGGAAGTATGGGACGTATCCGGGTGTCGTCTACGGTGTTGCAGATCCGAGGGCAGACGTCGAGCGCAATCGATGGCGGGTGGAGTTTCCCTGGGATCCCACCGAAGGATACTCCTCGCTGCGGAGCACTACGAGTGCGCAGAGTTATTCGGATCCAGCGATACGGGAGGAGTACTTCATTATTGTCTGCGGAAACACTCCGTTCTTCGCGGAGTCCGAACGGGAATGGGTCGCCGAACTCGGCAAGTTGGGCGTGCAGGCTGTGGTAATGGAGCTTCCATCACGTTTCGAGTCCTCAGAGGTGCGGGAATTGTGTGGAGTAACAGCCTTGATATTTGCGTGTGCGATGCTGTTGATGGCACCAGCAATTAGGGGAAGAAAAGGTGTCACCCATTAGAACCTATCCCTAAACCTCTCGAATGAGCAAAATGGCACACGCCAGATGCAGGAAGCCCTGAAACAGCTTGGTCGACTTCTCCCAACGGATGCACAGGCGGCGGAAGTGTTGGATCCAGCCGATCGTCCGCTCCACCGTCCAGCGGCGCTTGTATCGGCGCAGCGGCCGGCCGTCCTGCGTCGGGTGTTTCCGGCTCGTGCGAGATTCCTATCTCGCACGCACGATCGCGGGATTCCTTTCCCGTGCCATGAGGCGCGAATGGGATCCTGCGAGGGGAAGGATTCCCGAAATGGCGGGTGCGAGAAAGGATTCTCGCACCAGGGTGGATGGGATCCTGCGAGGGAAAGGATTCCCGAAATGGCGGGTGCGAGAAGGGATTCTCGCACGAGCGGGGGACTCCGTTCCCGCACCAGGGGCGCGAATGGGGTCCTGCGCGGGAAAGGATTCCCGCAATGGTGGGTGCGAGAAGGGATTCTCGCACGAGCGGCGCACGCTGATTCAGCCACAGCATGGCAGCATCTGGGGTGTTCCATCGGCTGGACGGGTCTGCCCGGCTAGGCCCCCCGTCGCGGGCGGCGGCGGGCGTGACAGGCGGTGAGGAGCGCGGGCACATCCGGGAAGCGGGTCAACAGGATCATGGCTCCGATGATGAAGGGCTTGTAGCCGGCCTCGCGATACGTCCGGACTCGATAGCGCTCGAAAACGTCCGCCGCCACCTCCCCGGCCGGGCAGCTCACGCCCGAGATGTCGGCGGGCAGACAGTGCATATAGAGTGCCCGACCTTCGCGCGTGCGGGCCATCATGGCCGCGTTGCACTCCCAGTCGCGGTGTCGCGCGTTCAGCTCCAGGCAGTGTTTTTCGAGTTTGCTGAGTTCAGCGGCCTTGCCGCCGCGGAGCAGGTCGGTGCGTTCGCACATGACGGAGTAGGGCGCCCAGCTCTTGGGGTACACGACGTCGGCATCGGTGAGGGCCGCGGCCATATCCGGCACCACGCGGAATGAGCCGCCCGACTCGGCGGCCTGTCGGGCGGAACGGTCCACCACGTCCTGCATGAGGTCGTAGCCGGGGGGATGCGCCAGGGTCACGTGCATCCCGAAGCGGGTCATCAGTCCGATCACCCCCTGGGCCACCGACAAGGGTTTGCCGTAGGACGGCGAATAGGCCCAGGTCATGGCGATCCGCCGACCGCGCAGGGCGTCCAGCGACCCGAAGGTTTCCTGGAGGTGAGCGAGATCGGCGAGGGTCTGCGTGGGGTGGTCCACGTCGGACTGGAGGTTGATCACCGTGGCCCGCTGCGGCAGGACGCCTTGTTGGTGGCCGTCGGCCAGCGCCCGGGCGACCTGGCACTGGTACTCATGGCCGGCCCCGATGAAGATGTCGTCGCGGATGCCGATCACCTCGGTGAGGAAGGAGATCATGTTGGCCGTCTCGCGGACGGTCTCCCCGTGGGCCACCTGCGACCGGGTCTCGTCGAAGTCCTGCACGGTCAGCCCGACCAGGCTGGCGGCACTGGCGAACGAGAAGCGGGTCCGCGTCGACTGGTCGCGGAAGATGCTGACCGCCAGCCCGCCGTCGAACACGCGGGCGGAGATATTCTGGCGCCACAGGGCCTCCAGTATGCGGGCCGTCAAGACCACCGCGCGGAGATCGTCCAGCGAATGGTCCCAGGTCAGGAGGAAATCCCGCTCATGGAGCCGGCACCGGCATTGGGCCAACTCCGCCAGCCAGTCTTCGATCCTTGTTTCGCTCATGATTCGTCTCGGCAGGTCAATACGACAGCCCGACCCGGGCGTTGAACTGTTCGATCAGCCGGTCCCACTGCTCCGCCTGGGCGAAGGTTTCGGCCCAGAAGTCCGGATCCCACAATCGGCGAAGGTCGTCCACCGCGCGGTGCTGCTGCTCGACCCAGGTGAAGTACTTGAAATTGTGCAGGGTCTGACGGTCGTAGTAGTTCAGCTCCCGGAGATGGTCGATGCCGATGCCCTGGAGCCAGCGGGCGTAATCCACGGCCGCCGCGGTTTCGGTGTAGGCCCCGTGCGCGGCCCGCTGCTCGGCGATGCGCGACTGGTACAGGTCCATGGAGTCGGTCAGCGGCGTGAACAGCACGTCGCGGGAGTCCATTTCGTAGTAGCGGGCGGTCTTGATCGCCGCCACCAGGTTGCAGATGCCGGAGATGCCCAGCCACGACAGCCGCTGCACCAGGGCGTCCGGGACGCCCTGGCGGGCCAGGAACGCCCGGCCGGCGTCTTCGTTGAACAGCCGCATCAGGCGGAGGCATTGCTCGTCGTCCACCGCGCAGATCATGTCGGTGTTGCGGACGTTGTGAATCCACGGGACGTGCTTGTCGCCGATGCCCTCGATGCGGTGTCCGCCGAAGCCGCAGCGGAGCAGCGTGGGGCATTGCAGGGCCTCGGTGGCGACGACCCGCAGCAGCGGGAAGCGGGTGCGGAGGTAGTCTCCGGCCGCGATGGTGCCGCCGCTGCCGGTGGCGGAAACGTAAGCGGCGAGCCGGTCGCGCGGAGCGGCCAGCCGCGTGAAGACCTCCTCGACGAATGGGCCGGTCAGGTGGTAGTGCCAGATCGCGTTGCCGAACTCCTCGAACTGATTGAAGATCACGCATTCCGGACGGGTGCGCCGGATCTCCCAGCATTGGTCGTAGATTTCCTTGACGTTCGACTCGCAGCCGGGCGTGGCGATGACTTCCGCACCGATGGACCGGAGCCATTCGAACCGCTCGCGGGACATCTCCTCCGGCAGGATGGCCACGGCGGTGCAGGCCAGCAGGGCGCAATCGAAGGCCCCGCCGCGGCAGTAGTTGCCCGTGCTCGGCCAGACGGCCTTCTGCGTGACGGGGTTGAACTGCCCGGAGACCAGGCGCGGGACCAGGCATCCGAACGCCGCGCCCACCTTGTGCGCGCCGGTCGGGAAGAACCGGCCGACCAGCCCGACGATCCGCGCCGGCACGCCGGTCAGGGATTCGGGGAACTCCAGCCAGGTTCCGTGGCCGAAGCCGCCGCCGTGCTCCACGGCCTCGTTCTTCCAGGTGATGCGAAAGAGATTCAGCGGATGGACCTCGCTCAGGCCGAGGTGGTGGAGCCGCCGGCGGATGCCGTCCGGCACCCGGGTCGGGTCGCGCTGCTGGGCGAAGGTGGGGATGATGATGCCGCGGGCCCGGCAGCGCTCGGCGGTCTGTTCGAGAACCTGCTCATTGATCGATGCGGGATGGCTCACTGAAGGATTCCCAGAAGGACAAACCGAGGTCGGCCAGCCCCAACTCGGGCGACCCAGCCTACCGGGGCCGTGGTTCACTTGGCAAGCACCGGGGCTTACACTACCGTAGCCCACCCGGAAGCAGGAAAGCTCACCATGTCGCTCGTCGTGAATCTCCGCTGCGTCGTCTGCGGGGCCGACTATCCGGAAGGCGGCCCTTGGACGTGCCCGGCCTGCGGGCCCGACGAGGGCATCCTGGACGTTCGTTACGACCTGGAGGCGGCCGGCCGGACCCTCCACCGGGACGCCCTGGCGGATCGCCCCTTCTCCCTCTGGCGCTATCGTGAATTGCTGCCCGTGGAGAACGCGGATCGCCCGCCGGTCCCGCACGTCGGCTGGACGCCGATCCTGGAGGCCCCGCGGCTGGCGGAGGCCCTGGGCGTGGCCCGCCTGCGGCTGAAAGACGAGGGCCGCAGCGCCTCCAACTCCTTCAAGGATCGGGCCAGCGCCGTGGCCGTCGCCCGGGCCGTGCAGGACGGCCGCACCGCGCTGGCCTGCGCTTCGACCGGCAACGCGGCGACCAGTCTGGCCCATGCCGCGGCGGTGGCCGGCCTGCGGGCCTTCATCTTCGTGCCGCGGCAGGTGCCCGAGGGCAAACTGGCCCAACTGCTGGCCTACGGGGCCGTGGTCTTCCGCGTGGAGGGCACGTACGCCGAGGCCTATGCCCTGTGCGCCGAGGGCTGCCGCGTGTTCGGCTGGTACAACCGCAACTGCGCCGTCAACCCCTATCTGGTCGAGGGCAAGAAGACCGGCGGCCTGGAATTGGCGGAGCAGACGGCGGAGGACCCGCCCGAGTGGGTGGCGTGCAGCGTCGGCGACGGCTGCTCCATTGCCGGCGTGGCCAAGGGGCTGGCCGAGATGCAGGCCCTGGGCCTGGCCCCGCGACGGCCGCGGATGCTCGGCGTCCAGGCGGCGGGCGCGGCCCCCGTGCTGCGGGCCTTCGCCACCGGCCGCCTGACGGTCGGGCCGGACGCGGGCACCTACGCGGACAGCATCAACGTCGCCGTGCCGCGGAACTGGCGTAAGGCGGTCCGCGCCGTCCGCGACAGCGGCGGGGCGTACGTCGCCGTCACCGACGACGAGATCCGGCGGGCGGTGGGCCTGACCGGGCGGCTGGCCGGGGTCTTTGCCGAACCGGCGGCGGCCGCGGCCGTGGCGGGGATCGCCGCGGCCCGGCGGCGGGGGTTGCTCCACGCCCGCGCCGACGTGCTGGCCGTGATCACCGGGAACGGCCTGAAGGACGTGCCGGGGGCGTTGCGGGCCCTGGGGTCCCCGCACGACATCCGCCCGAGCCTGGCCGACGTGGAGCGGGTCGTGCACCGCGCCGCGGAGGGAAGCTGATGGCCCTCGTGCTCCAGAACGCGTTGCTGGTGGACCTCGATCCGCCGCGGGTGGAGGCCGGCGGGCTGCGGGTGGACCGCGGCCGGATCGTCGCGCGGGGCGGCGTCGCGGCGGGGCCGGCCGACACGGTCCACGACTGCCGCGGCGCGGTGGTTTTGGCGGGCCTGGTGAACGGCCACACGCATCTGTACTCCGCCCTCGCGGTGGGCCTGCCGCCGCCGGCGGACGCCCCGGCCTGTTTCCGGGAGATCCTGGAGCGGGTCTGGTGGCGGCTGGACCAGGCCCTGGACGAGGCGGCGATCGAGGTCTCCGCCCGGGTCGGGGCCTGGGACGCGGTCCGCTGCGGCACGACGACGCTGCTCGACCACCACGCCTCGCCGCGTTGCATCGTGGGTTCGCTGGACGCGGTGGAGCGCGGGGCCGGCGGCGTGGGGGTCCGGCTGGTGCAGTGCTACGAGACGACCGACCGCCACGGCCCGGACGGCGCCCGGCTGGGCCTGGAGGAGAACCGCCGCTACCTCGAGCGGTGTGCCCGCCGCCGCGACGGGCGTTGCGCCGCCCTGGTGGGGGCCCACGCCGCCTTCACGCTGGAGCGCCGCACCCTCGAGGCCCTGGGCGCCCTGGCCGACGAGTTCGGCGCCGGGGTCCACCTGCACGTCGCCGAGGACGCCCTCGACGAGGCCGAGGTCCGCCGCCGCCACGGCCGGTCCGTCCTGGAGCTGCTGGCGGAGACGGGGGTCCTGCGGCCGGCCGCGGTCCTGGCGCACGGCACGCACCTCGGCCCGGCGGACCGCCCGCTGCTGGAGCGGCACCGGCCCGCCATCGCCCACAACCCCCGCTCGAACATGAACAACGCCGTGGGCTACGCGGCGGTGGCCGACCTGCCCGGCCCGGTCCTCCTGGGGACCGACGGCCTGGGCGGCGACCTGCTGACCGAGGCCCGTTTCGCCTGGTGCAAGGCCCGCGACGCCGGTCGCCCGCTCGATCCGGAGCGGGTGCTGGACCTGCTGGCGGCGTCGGCCCGGCGGGCGTCGGCGGCCCTGGGCGTCACGCTGGGGCGGCTGGAGCCGGGGGCGGCGGCGGACCTGGTGGTGACGGACTACGTCCCGGCGGCGCCGCTGACGGCGGCCAACCGGTTCGGGCACCTGGTCTTCGGTCTGGGTCCGCAGCACGTCCGGGACGTGCTGATCGACGGGCGGTGGGTCTGGCGGGACGGGCGGTGGGCGGGGGGGGACGAGGCGGAGGGCCGCCGAGAGGCCCGGGAGCAGGCCGCGGCGTTGTGGCGGCGGATGGCGGAGCTTTAGTCCGCGGCGGGGTCATCCGGGCGGCGCAGGGGGTTTTTACTGCCGCCGGCGGGGGCGGCCGGGCGGCGGCGGGGGTTTTTACGCGGGCGGAGCGGGGCGGCCGGGCAGCGGCGGGGGTTTTTACGCGGGCGGAGGGGGGCGGCCGGCGGCGGCGGGGGTTTTTACGCGGGCGGAGCGGGGGCGGCCGGGCGGCGCAGGGGGTTTTTACTGCCGCCGGCGAGGGCGGCCGGGCGCCGGGGGGGTTTTCCGGGCGGCGGAAGGGGTTTTTATAGGCGGCGGCGTTGGTTCTTGCGGGCGTCGGCGGGGTCATCCGGGCGGCGGCGGACCCGCTCGACCAGTTATCGGGCACGTTCTGCTCGACAGAATGGCCACTCTCGCGCCGAGAACGGGCGGTCCCGCGCCCGGTACGGGCCGTCCGGCGGCGGGAACGGGCCGTCCGGCGGCGGGAACGGGCCGTCCGGCGACGGGAACGGGCCGTCTCGCGGCGAAAACGGGCGGTCCGGCGGCGGGAACGGGCCGTCTCGCGCCGACAACGGGCCGTTTCGCCCTGCGACGGACCGCCCGCGGGGCGGAGAGGGCCGGTCTTGTGCCGAATCCGGGCGCGATCGCCCCGGCCCCGGCCGTCTCCGCGGCCCGCCGGACCCCGTCCCGCCTCAGCCCTTGATCACCCCCAGCGGCCGCAGCCGCGCCACCCGGGCGCTGATCCCCGCCTGCTCCAACACGCCCACCACCCCGGTCACGTCCTTGTAGGCGTCGGGATGCTCCTCCTCCAGCCCGGTGCGGGACTGGGCCCGGGCGATCACCCCGCGGTCCAGCAGCTCGCGGTGGATCGACCGCCCCTGCGCCGCCCGGATCGCCGCCCCCCGCGACAGCAGCCGGCCCGCCCCGTGGCAGGTGCTGCCGAAGGTCTGCTCCAGGGCCGCCGCCCGCCCGACCAGCACGTAGCTGCACCGGCCCATGTCGCCGGGGACCAGGACCGGCTGGCCGACCGCCCGGTAGGCCTCCGGCAGCTCCGGGTGCCCGGCCGGGAAGGCCCGGGTCGCCCCCTTGCGGTGGACGCAGAGCGTCCGCCGGCGGCCGCCCACGTCGTGCTCCTCCAGCTTGGCGATGTTGTGGGCCGCGTCGTACACCAGCGTCAGGCCCAGCCGCTCGGCCGGCGCGCCGAACACCGCGGCGAAGGTCTCGCGGACCAGGTGGGTCATGATCTGCCGGTTGGCCCAGGCGTAGTTCGCCGCCGCCCGCATGGCCCCCAGGTAACGCTGCCCCTCGGGCGAGCGGACCGGGGCGCAGACCAACTGCCGGTCGGGCAGGTCGATCCCGTACCTTCGCGGGGCGTCGCGCAGCTCCCGCAGGGTGTCCTCGCAGACCTGGTAGCCCAGGCCCCGGGAGCCGGAATGGATCATCACCGCCAGGCCGTCCCGCCGCAGCCCGAAGGCCCGGGCGGCGGCCTCGTCGTAAACCTCGTCGACGACCTGCACCTCGATGAAATGGTTGCCGCTGCCCAGCGTGCCGCACTGGTCGGCCCCGCGGTCGTAGGCCCGGTCCGAGACGAAGTCCGGACGGGCCCCCGCCAGGCCGCCGCCGGCCTCGGTCATGGCCAGGTCCGACTCCCAGCCCAGCCCCCGGCGGACCACGAACGGGGCGCCCTCCGCGGCGATCCGCCGCAGCTCCTCGCGGTTGAACTGGATGCGGCCGCCCCGGCCGACGCCGCAGGGGATCCGGCCGAAAAGGGCCTCCACCAGCCCCGGCAGCCGGTCCGCCGCGTCCGCCCGGGACAGGTGGCTGCGGATCAGCCGGACGCCGCAGTTGATGTCGTAGCCCACGCCGCCGGGGCTGATCACCCCGCCCTCCTCCGGGTCCGTGGCCGCCACCCCGCCGATGCAGAAGCCGTAGCCCCAGTGGATGTCGGGCATGGCCAGCGACGCCCCGACGATCCCCGGCAGGCAGGCCACGTTGGCCACCTGCTCCGGCGACAGGTCGCCGCGGACGGACTCGATCAAAGCGTCGTCGGCGTAGATGATGCCGTCCACCCGCATGCCGGGCTTGTAGTCGCGGGGGATCCGCCAGCGGCCGGCGTCGAGCCGCTCCAAAGGGCCGCGGTAGGCGCGGTTCTCGCTCATGGGGGCCTCGCGTCAGATGTCCACGATGACGGTCGCCGTCCAGCCGGCGGGCGTCCGCCGCAGCTCCAGGCCGTGGTAGGTGACGGCCTTGACCTCCCGCTCGCCGCGGCTGCGGGCCGGGTCCACGGCGAAGCTGTCCGCCCGCACCGCCAGCCGGTTCGCGGAAAACTCCGCCGCGACCGGGTCGCGAACCACCCGGCGGTCGCGGTCGAACAGCAGCAGCAGCTCGGCCAGCCAGTCGCGGAGCAGCTCGGCCCGGTCCCGGCCCGCCAGATCGTAGGCGACCGGTCGCGGCCCGCCCACGGGGACCAGCTCGCCGATGACCGCGTACAGGCCGGCGGCGGCGGGGGCGAGCAGCCCCTCGACGGTCGCGGCGGTCACGCGGAGGCCGACGTCGGCGGTGTGGTCGAACAGCTCGTAGCCGGGGTCCATCACGTCACGGCGGACAACGTACCGCCGGCGGCCCGCCGCGGCAACGCCGCCGCCGCGACGGCGGCCCCGTCGCCCCGGCCGCCGGCCCCGGCCGGTCGGCGGGCGGCCTCGGCCGGTCGGGGGGCGGCGGCCCTTGGAGCGGCGCCGGCCCGCGCGGTAGGATGCGGCCTCCCCGCCGCGGGGGAGGTCCGCGTCCGCCCAGGGAGCCGTGCCGTGTCCACCAGCCGCCGGCCGGGGTTCGAAACCCGGTGCATCCATTTCGCCGAAGACCGGGAGCGACACCTCGGGGCCGCGGCCCCGCCGCTGTACCAGTGCTCCACCTTCACCTACCCGGATTGCGCCGCCTTCGACGGGCGGTACGCGGAGACGCCGCCCCGGTACGACTACACCCGCGTCGCCAACCCCACGACCGAGCTGCTGGAGCGGAAGGTGGCGGAACTGGAGGGCGGCGAGGCGGCCCGGGCCTTCGGGTCGGGCATGGCGGCGGCGTCGGGGGCCCTGCTGTCCTGCCTGCGCGGCGGCGACCACGTGGTCTGCGTGGAGACGGTCTACGGCCCGACGCGGACGTTCCTGAGCGAGTACCTGCCCAGGTTCGGCATCGAGACGACCTACGTCCGGGGGACGGAGGCGGCCCAATTCGAACAGGCCCTGCGGCCCCGCACGCGGGTGATCTACCTGGAGTCGCCGTCCAGCCTGCTGTTCGAGTTGCAGGACCTCGCCGCCGTGGCCGAACTGGCCCGGGCGCGGGGCCTGGTGACCATCTGCGACAACTCCAACGCCACGCCCTACTGGCAGAACCCCCTCCGCCTGGGGATCGACCTGGTCATGCACACCGCGACCAAGTACATCGGCGGGCACAGCGACCTCGTGGCCGGCCTGCTGGTCGGGGCGCGGGAGCGGATCGCCGCCGTCGCCAGGATGGAAGGTCAGCTCCTCGGGGCGGTCTGCGACCCGTTCACGAGCTGGCTCATGCTGCGGGGCCTGCGGACGCTGGCCCTGCGCCTGGACCGCCACCAGGCCAGCGCCAAGACCCTGGCCGCCCGCCTGGCGGACGACCGCCGCGTGGCCCGCGTCTTCTACTCCGGACTGCCGTCCCACCCGCAGGCCGGACTGGCCCGCCGGCAGATGCGCGGGCACGCGGGGATGCTGAGCTTCGAGCTGAAGCAAGGCGGCCGGGACGCCGCCCGCCGCGTGGTGGACCGCCTCCGCTACTTCTGCATCGCGGTGAGCTGGGGAGGCTACGAAAGCCTGGCCATCCCGCTCGAAGTCACCGACCCGGGGAACGGCCGGAAGTTCTGGATCATCCGGCTGAGCGTGGGGCTGGAGTGCGTGGAAGACCTGTGGGCCGACCTGGACGCGGCCCTGGAGTGAGCGGGTCGCCGGGGGGACGACCCCGGCGGCGGGATCCCGGCCGGCTCAGCCGGTCGGGGCCGCCGCGACCTCCGCGGGAGCCGCGAGCTCGAAGAACTCCGCTCCGGGCAACGCCCCGCCGAAGGAATGCACCGGGCGCTGGGTCGCGGCCCGAATCTGCCCGATCGCCTCGGACAGGGCGGCCTCGGCCCGGTCGTCCGCCTTCATCAGCACGACCAGTTCGCCGCCGCCGCCGCCGGCGGTGACCTTGGCCCCGAACAAGCCGGCCTCCGGCCCGAAGCGGCGAACGGCCGTGACCAGTTGATCGGCCTCCACGCCGCCGATGCCGCACCGCTGGCTGTGGCTCCAATGCGAGGCGTACATCAACTCGCCCGCGGCGATGAGCGGCTCCGCCGCGTGGCTGCGGCGGGCACGGGCGATGCAGGTGGCGAACTCGTGCACCCGGCGGTTCTCGTAGATGTAGTGCTCGGCCCGCGACCGCACCTTGTAGGTGGCGGCGGGCGCCGGCTCCGCCGGCAGGCCGCGGATCGTCCCGAAGCGGGTGGCGAAGGCCTGGCCGGTGATCTTGGAAGGCAGGCGGTCGCGGTAGCGCTCGACATACTCCGCCGGCGTGATGGCGGCGAGCCGGGCCGCGGCCGGGTCCAGCCGGAGGCCGTCCTGCTGCTGTAGATCCAGGATCATCCGGCGGCCCATTTCCGCGCACAGGCGGGTGTCGCGCAGTCGCTGCGGCGTGGTCGGCCGCGAGAGGCGGGTCCCCACGGCCCGGAGGGCAACGCCCGGAGGCAATTCCAGGGGTTGGCAGAGTAGCTGAGGGTGAAAGCGAAGTTGCAGGAGACCGCCGTCCGGCGGGGCGGAGAGGGCGGTCATCGGAGTCCGCAGGTTGTACAGGCCGGTGAGGGGGAGGATCGCCTCGGCGCAGACGCGGCTCTTGCGGAGCCGATCCACCTTGAGATTGTGCAGGCGGCACAGGCCGTCGATCGTCGCCGCGGCCTCGACCCACAATCGGCCGAGATCGACGTCCGCCGGGAACGGCGCGTGGGTCAGGACCACCAGCCCGCGATCCAGCCGGGAGACCACGCCGTCGGCCACGGCTTGACGGAGGGTGAGGCAGGCCGCCGCGGCCCACTCCGCGCCGTGGTCGCGGCAGGCGGCCATCAGTTGCTCGGCGTTGACCGCTCGCGGGTCGAGGCTGGTCAGCGGCAGACGAGCCTCGCGAGGTGAGCCGTTGACGTGGTCCCCGGCGGAGCCTTCGGTCTCCTCGATCCGCAGCAGGTGAACCTGGTCGTGGTCCACATGCCAGAGGGAGGTGGTCACAGCCAGCGCCACGGAGGTCGTCAGCACCAGGCTGCCGCTGTCTTCGGCGATGCCGCCCATGACATCGGCCGTGGCGGGGGCGCGAGAAACGACGAAGCGGCCCGCGGCGCACGGGTGGGCCGCCAGAGTTCTTTGACACAGATCGGTAAAAGCAGGCTCGAGGGTGCTGAGGGTGGTGGCGGAGTTCATTGTGAACCTGTCGATCTATCGCGGCGTCCGGAGGCAGGTCAGGGGGCGGTGCTAGGACCGGCAGACCTCCCGCAGGACGTGTTCACTAACATAAACCGGAGTCTCGTTGGCCGTGCCAACGCCCAGGGCAATCGCGTCCGAGGGCCGTGAATCGACCTCGACCAGCCGCCCGTCCACGCGGAGGACAAGTCTTGCGTAGAAGGTGCCGTCTTTCAAGTCGTTAATGACGATTTTCTCCAGTTCCCCTCCCAGTTTCTCGATGACGTCGGCCAGCAGGTCGTGAGTCATCGGCCGGGCTTTCTTGTAGCCTTTCAGACGCCGATCGATGGCCAGAGCCTCGGTGTCGCCGATGACGATGGGAAACTCACGGTCCCCGTCAACCTCTCGGAGGAAGATGATCTGCTGGTCGGCGGTATCCTGGATCACGATCCGCGCCAGACTCATCCGAATATCCATCCGCTGGGCCTCCGCACGACTTGTTCCCGTAGCGTAGCGGGATGCCGTGGTGATTGCAACAATTCGCCGCGGGATCGAGCCGCCGCGCGCGGCGTGCAGCCCGCCGTGTCGCCGCGGACCACTCGCCCGCCGCGGAATACCCTACGCCAGATCGCGGAGATGCTGTTCCACCAGTCGGATCTGGTCCGCCAGATCCCCGGCCCGCTCGCGGGCTTGCGCCACGATGCCGGCGTCCGCCCGACGAATGAAATCTTCGTTGGCCAACTGTCGTTCCGCCCGCTGCAAGGCCGCGCGCAAATCCGCCAGCTTCGCCTCCTCCGCCTGGCGGACCTCGGCAAGATCGACCAGCTCCGCGACGGACACGTACACCTGCACGCCGCCGTCAATGCGGCTCATGGCTCCTTTCGGTTTCTCCAGATCGACGCCGACCCGCAGATCGTCGCAGCCCGCGAGCAGCGTGACGAAGCCGCGATACGTCTCCACCAGCGCGCAGACCGCGGCATCGGCCCGGATGACGGCCTCCGGCAAGGTGCGGAGCGTCGGTTGGCGGGTGCGGCCGCGGTAGTCGTTCACCAGGGTGCGGATCTCGCGAAGCGCGCGGATGATCGAATGCAGGACGCCCATGTCGGCTTCGACCTGGTGGTCGCGCAGGGCGGGGTTCGCTTTCGGCCAGGCCGCCAGGACCAGGACCGGCTCGCACTCTTGCACGCTGGTCAGCCCGCGATGGCGGGCCTGCTCGTTCAGCTTCTGCCAGATGCCCTCGGTGACGAACGGGATGAACGGGTGGAGCATCCGCAGGAGCTGGTCCAGCACGTACACGAGGAGTTGCTGGGCGGTCCCGCGGGCGTCGTGGCCCGCTCCCTGACGGTCGCGGCTCGGATCCATGAGCCGCGGCTTGGTCATCTCGATGTACCAGGAGCAATACTCGTCCCACATGAAGCGGTAGAGCACCTTTGCCGCTTCACTGAAGCGATAGCGGGCCAGCGCTTCGTTCAGGTCCGTCAGACAGGCGGTCATTCGCGAGAGGATCCAACGGTCCTCCAGACGCAGGTCCGCCACGGCCAGGGGTCGGGCGTAATAGCCGTCGAGGTTGGACAGGACGTAGCCGGTCGAGGCCTGCCAGAGCTTGTTGCAGAAATTGCGGCCCTTCTCAAAGCGCTCGCTGATGTTGATGGTGCGACCGTCGGGCAGCTTTTTGGGCGTGACCGGCAGGCGGATGTCCTGGGTCTCGGTGGCCTGCTCGGCGAGCGTGAAGCGGAGGGCGTCGGCCCCGTACTCCTCGATGATGTCCTGCGGATCGACGCCGTTGCCCAGCGTCTTGCTCATCTTGCGGCCCTGGCCGTCCTGAATGACGGAGTGGATGATCACATCCGAAAACGGGATGTCGCCGACGTTGTAGAGGCCGGTCATGACCATCCGGGCGACCCAGAGGGTGATGATCTCGCGGGCGGTGATGAGGACGTTCGTCGGGTACCAGAAGCCGAGGTCGGTCTTCTCATCCTTCGGATCGGCGTCCGGCCAGCCGAGCGTGGAATGCGGCCAGAGGGCGGAAGAGAACCAGGTGTCGAGGACGTCGGGGTCCTGTACGAAGCCGGCTGCGGACAGAATCGCAATCAGCCTGGCATCGTCACCGAGAAGGCATGCGTGGATGGTGAACTCGCCGTCCAACTGCGTCGCGACCTGTCGAAGCTCTGCGAAGGAGTTGGCAACGACGTTGCCGGTAGCGACGTCCACCACGCACCAGGCCACGTTGTTCGATTCGCTCGACCCACTCCACGCGTTCAGAACCTCGCCCAAAACTGGTGAGTCGGGGGCTTCCAAACCCTTCTTGAGGTGGACACGCCGGCTCCACACTGGTATCCGATGCCCCCACCAGAGCTGCCGGCTGATGCACCAATCGCGTTTCTCGGCGAGCCAGTCGAGGTAGCTGCGGGCATAGCGTTCGGGGAAGAACCGCACGCGGCCGCTGGTCACGGCGTCCATGGCCAGTTGATTCAGGCCGCTCGCGCCCCGTAGACCTTCGATCCGTTTGGCCTGCTCCGGCGGGAGGTCGCCCATCTTCACGAACCACTGGTCGCTGAGGAACGGCTCGATCGGGGTCTTGCTGCGGTCGCTGTGGCCGACCTCGATCAGCCGGTCCTCGATCTGCTCGACCAGCCCGGCCGCTTGCAGGTCCGCCACGACTTTCTCGCGGCCCTTCGTCGCGAAGCGCAGCCCTTCGTATGTCGACGAGTGCGGGTTCACGCGGCCGTCCGGCTCGATGATCCGCGCGATCTTGCCGTCCTCGGTCATGACGTTGACCATCGGCAGGTGGTGCCGCTGGCCGACTTCGTAGTCATTCGGGTCGTGGGCCGGCGTGATCTTCACGCAGCCGCTGCCCAGGTCCGGCTTGGCCCACTCGTCGCAGATCAGCGGGATCGGCCGGTTCACGAGGGGCAGCATGACTTTCCGCCCGGCCCTGGCCATGTCGCGCAGCTTCAGCAGCGTCGGCAGGTGTGTCCGGCGGCGGTCCGCGATATTCGCCAGCGCCGCTTCAAGCTCCGGCCGCTCCTTCGCTGAGGCGTCGGCCAGTCGGGTTCTCAACTCCGCCTCGGTCCGGTCCAACTCCTGGTCCGGCTCCGGGTGTACGGCCACCGCCGTATCGCCGAGCATCGTTTCCGGCCGCGTCGTGGCAATATGCACGTGCGTTGGTTCCCCGGGCCGCGGATCGATGATCGGGTACTTGAAGTGATAGAAGTGCCCCTTCACGGTCTCGTGATAGACCTCGTCGTCCGCCACGGCGGTGTGTAGCTGGGTGTCCCAGTTTACCAGCCGCTTGCCCCGGTAGATCAGCCCGTCCCGGAACAACTTGAAGAACGTGTGCCGCACCGCCTTGGCGCAGCCTTCATCCAGCGTGAACCGCTCCCGCCGGTAGTCTCCCGAGCAACCCATGAGCTTGAGCTGCTCGATGATCCGCCCGCCAAACTTCTGCTTCCACTCCCAGATGCGGCGGACCATCTCCTCGCGGCCCAGGTCGTGACGAGTCTTCTTCTCCTTCTCGAAGATGAACTTCTCGACCGTGGCCTGCGTGGCGATGCCGGCGTGGTCGGTGCCCAGCATCCAGAGCGTGTTGGCTCCCCGCATCCGGTTCAGCCGGGTGAGGATGTCCTGGAGGGTGTTATTGAGAGCGTGGCCGAGATGCAGCGCCGCCGTGACGTTCGGCAGCGGGATCATGATGCAGAAGCGCCGGTCTCGCGGGCGGTCGTCCGGTTGGGGGTGGAAGTAGCCGCCTTTTTCCCAGAGTTCCCATATCTGTTTCTCGGTGGTTGCCGGTTCGTATGATTTCGATCCGCTCTTGGCCATCGTCGAGGCTCTTTGGTCTGAAACTTGTTGTGAAATCGAAGATTATTGAGGCGACGCTTCCTGCCCGCAAGCCGGCCGTAGCAGCAGCAACACCGGCGTGTCCACGGGCGGGATCGCCTCACGACGGGCGTGAAGCCACAGTGACTCATTCGCCGAGGAATGCGACGAGGCCGGGGCCACCACGGCTGATTCAAAATCGACCACGGTGATCGTCGTGCCTTCCAGATTGGCCGTATAACGCCCCCTGGCATCGCGACCTGAGCCGGCGAAGACCCAGCGGAGGTCAGTCGGCGGGCGGCCGGTGGCGACGTCGAGGAGCCAATCCGTCGCCGGATGCTCGCATACGCGGCCGTCACGGCCATAGCGGACGCGGATCTCCACCTCGTCCCCAGTCGCCGGTTCCATGTGGTCGTTCACCTCGTCGTAGCGAGGCGGGCGGCCCGGTCTCAGGCCGATCAGCCCGAGGGCGTAATAGACGGACTCGGCGGGTGCGTCGATCAGCAAGATGCTTTCGTGCTCTTTCGGCACCGGCGCCTTGCTGTAGGCGAACAACTCGATCGGTCCTTCGCGGAGGATCACTCGCGCGTCGATTTCCACTTGCGGGGTTCGGTAGTCCAGGCGGATGCCGGGGGCGAAATGGACGACCCGCGGCTCGGGCGGCGGTTCTTGGGCGCTGGGCGGCGCGGAGGCCGCGCAGCCGGTCGCGAGCAGGCTGCCCAGCAGCGGCGGCACCAACGCGGTGGACCAGGTTCTTCCAGGAGGCATGGTTAGCGATCTCCGGGCAAGAGGGCGAGCCGTTGTCGCGTAGCGTGGAGGTAACGGCTTGCTTCGGCGTGGCCGGGCGACAGCCGCAGGACTGTCTCCCAGCACTCGATGGCCCGTCGCCATTGCCGCTCGGCCTCGCGATAGTCGCCGGCGCGTCCCGCGGCGTTGCCCAGGTTGCCGTGACAGACGCCGAGGTTGTCCCAGGCTTCGTAGTAATCCGGCGCCAACCGGACGGCCTCCTCCAGCAGGGCCATGGCGGGTCGGTGCCATCCCAGCGACATCGGGACGTTGACCAGGGTTCCGAGACTCAAGGCCCGCACATGACGCGGTCGGCCGGCGGCAGCCAGCCAGCCCGCCGGATCCAGGTCGGCCTCCGTCAAGGGAGGCAAGGGAATGACGCCGAGATGTTCGACCAGGCGGCGGACGAAGAGGACATGGTGCCGGTCGAACCACGCCAAGGCCCAGTTTCCGTCGTCGGCGACCAGGCGACGAACGAGCATTTGCGTGTCCGGGCCGCAGCGGAGCAGCACGACGTTGATACCCTGGCGGTCCAAGAACTCCCGGTGGTCGATCTCGCCGAGGCCCAGCCGAAAGGCCGTGGCCAGCGTAGTTTCCTCATACGCGAAGGTGTTGGTGCAGACGAAGAGTTTGAATCGCGGAGGCAGCCAGGGCAGGCAGTTGCTGGACGCGAAGTAATCCACGTAGAGTCGCGGCTGTAACGCCTCGTGTGCGGCCAGCCACTCGGCTGCGGCTCGCGAGGAGAACCGATCCGACCAACCGACGCCGGCTTCCCGGTTGATGCGGCGTTCCGCGTAGTAGAAGCGGCCGTCCGTGACGCTGACCGTCCACCAGACGGCGGCGGCGGCCAGGCCCAGGGCCACGCTCCATCGGGTCAGCCTCGCCGTCTTCAGGGAACCTTGCCACCGCGACCAGACGCCTGCCCAGGCCGCGGCGGCCAACGGCGCGGCCACAAACGCGAACTGGGCGATGTTTCGCCGCATCTGGGTGGACATGGCCAGCATCAGCAGCACCGCCAGGGCCGGGCCATAGCGGCGTTGCGCCGCCAAAGCCGCCATGCCGCCTCCGGCGACCGCCAGCAGAACATAATAGGCTTCGATTGTGCGGTGGTTGACCGCCTGCCGTTTGAAGCTGAAGGGCGACTGAAACTCGGAGATCTCCGACCAGGCGCTGCGGGCGGATGCATCGGCCGATCCGCCCAGGACTTCTCCGGCACGCAGATACTGGAGCGTCGCCAGTGGAAACACCGCGCCGCGATAGTGCCAGGGGTTCAGGAAACACGCCCCGACTTGCAGTGCCAGGGCCAAGGCCAGCCGTTGAACGATCCGGCGAGATCCGCCGCTCCACGCGCTCCGCCACCCGCAGAGCGCTTCGCCGATCAGAAAGGCAGCGGAGAGCAGCACGCCCACCAGGAAGTAGCTGTGCAGATTGACCCAGGCCAGTTGCAGAACGACGAGGGTCGCGACCGCCTTCCACGACCGCGGCCCGCGGACCAGGAGCACCAGCATGGCCGACATGACTACGTAGCTGAACAACTCCGGCCTCATGCTGAACCGTTCGTAGCCGGCCAAAGCGGCCAGCAGCCACGCCGCAGCCAGCCAGAGGCCCGTTCGCGGCCTCGCTGCCTCCGGCTGGTCCTCGCGGCCCAGCAACTCGCGGAGGGCCAGGCCGATGCCGGCGAAGATCAGAACGATGAGCGCGACTCTCAGGGCGCAGAGGCCGTAGGCGCCCGCTGCTCGTTCGGCGGCGGCCATGATGACCTGGCTGCCCCAGTTGGCGTTTACAAAGGGGACGGCGACCTCGGGGTATAGAAACGGGTCGCGATTGACGATGCGCCCGGTATCCAGGAAATGTCGCCCGTAGGCCAGATGGTAGCCGAGGTCGAGACTGCTCAGTTTGAACCAGCTCAAAGCCAGCACCAGCGCGGCCGCCGTCAGACCCGCCAGCCAGCCGGGTATATCGCGCGTCCGACGCCGCTGCGAAGGGCCGGCGGCCGTCGCCGTTTCGGCGGCAGCGGGGACCGGCGGCTCTCGTCGCTCACGGTTCCGGCGCATGACCCGTAGTATGCAACGACGGTGACGGCTTGAGAAGCCACGGGGCTCCCGCGGAGGTCGCCGGCCGGCCGTCTCGATCTCGCCCGGGCTTCGCGCGCAACGAAAGGGCCGGTCGCGGTTGCCGCTCGACCGGCCCTGGAGAAGGCATGGGTCTGTCCGCCGCCGAACCTTACCTGCCCAGCGAGGACAGGGTGGGGAACTGCTCGGCCTCCGCCTCTTCGTGGATGATGATCGTCGGTTTGATGAGGATCAGCAGAACCTGGTCGTCCTTCACGTTGGAGGTGTTGGAGAAGGCCCGCTTGAGCACCGGGATCCGCGAGAGGATCGGCACGCCGGCGTCCACGTCGCGCTCGCCGGACAGCTTCAGGCCGCCGATCAGCAACGTGCCGCCGTCGGGCACGGAGACGGTCGTGCGAATCTGCTGGGTGCGGCGCGAGGCCAGTTCGACGAAGCCGGAGCCGACCGTGCTCGACCCGCCGAAGAAGACGGTGCGGAACTCGCCGAACACCTGGGTATAGGTGCGGATGGTCATGGTGACGTAACGGCGGTCGGCCGACACGGTGGCCTGCACGTCGAGGGAGCGGCCGGTCCGGGCCGTGTCGATCCGCGGCTCGAAGGCGCCGGCGTTGTCGCCGACCACGGGCGTCAGGGCGGCGATGTAGTCCTGTTCGAGGAAGCTCTCGAACGCGGCCCGCTGCCCGTTGAACAGCACCAGCCGCGGCGAGTCGAGGTCGCTGGAGCGGCGGTCGATCTGACTGGCCCGCAGGAGGAAGTCCACCTGGATGTTGTCCAGGAAGCTGCCGAACACCTGGAAGGCCGGCGTGGAATTGGCCAGGCTGCCGAGGGTACCGCTGATGTTGGTGTCGGACGGCGAGGCCAGATCCAGCGTGTTGTTCACGAGCGGCAGGCGGGTCATGCGGCCGGAGTGCGGGCCCATGCCACTGCCGGGGCTGGGCACCAGGCCGGGCTGGCCGTAGGGCTGTCCGAACGGCTGGGTGGCCATGGGCAGACCGACGCCGCCGGGCGCGCCCGGCGTGAAGCCGAGTCGCGTGAACTCCCGCGGGACCAGGATCGGGTTGTTGGTGGCCGGATCGAGAATCGTCGTCCGGTCATATCCGGCGGTGCCGTTATTCAGCACGATGTCGAGGTCGATGCCGATCTGCTCCAGCCAGTTGCGGGAGATGGTGATATAGCGGGCCTCGACGCCGACCTGCAAGGCTCGGGCCATGCGGAGCTGCTGCAACAGGTCCCGCAACTGGGCATGGGCCGTGGCGGTCTGCGAGATGATGAGCTGCTGATGCAGCGCCTGAATGGTGCCGGTGTTGCCGCCGCTCTCGCGCCAGCTTTCCGGGTCGATCGTCTGCTGAATCAGCTCGATGATCGGCTGGAGGGGATCCTCGCCGGTGTCCTGGTCGTCATCCTGCTGCTGGCCGCCGCCGCCGAACATGCCGCCGCCCTGCTGCCCGCCGCCACCGCCGCCGCCGCGGAGGAAGCGGCCGCCGCCGATACCGCCTTCCTGCCCGCCGCCCTGGTTCTGGTCCAGGTTCTCGATGCGGGTGCCGCGGAAGGTCGGGATGGTGATAAGCAGGTCCTGGATGTTGTAGACGCGGATGATGGTTTTGCGGCTGAGATCCTCCTTGGTGGAGATCTGCACGACGCCCTCGTCGATGGTGTAGGCCAGTTCAGCCTGGCCCGCGGCGACCTCGTCGAGGATCAGTTCCAGGGCCTTGGAGAAGGAGACCTCCTGCAACCGGAGGGTGACTTCGGTGTCTTTCTCGATGCCCGCGGCTTCCAAGGCCGTCCAGTTGGGCACGATGTTGAGGCCGGTAAGCTTGCGGAGTTCGTCGATGACCTCGGAGAATTCCCGGGCGTCGAACCGCAGCTCAGGCGCCCGCCGCCGCAGCTTCTGGCGGACGGCCTCATTCTCGGGAGGCTCCGCCTCGGTTTCCGCGCCCTTGCGCTTGGCGGAGATTTCCGGCCAGTTCTTGGGATAGATCAGGTCCTTGTGCCAAGGGATACCGCTCTCTGTCCCTTCGATGAAGAGGTCGCGGGCCTGGCGATGCCGCTCGTCCACGGCCATGCGGTCCCGGACGGCCGTGGAGATGTCCTCCAGGATTTCCTTCATGTACGCGGCCTGCTCGTTGCGAGGATCGACGGCGAGGACCTGGGCCAGCACCTGGATGGCCTCATCGTACTTGTTCTCCTTGCGAAGTTCCTCGGCCTGGCTCATGAGCTGGTCGATCTGGGCCTTGGTGGTCGCCCGGATGCGGGCAATCCGTTCCGCCTCGCGGTTGGCGATCTCTTCGTGCTGCTGGCGGATCAGGAAGTCGTTGTAGTCGGTCTCTTCATCCTTGACGAACTGCTCCAGCGCTCGGCTCTGCTCGCGGTAGTCCTCATAGAGGGCCGGCGGCGAGGCGTAGCGGCGGTTCAGCTCGATGGTCTGCTTGGCGAAATCCACCAGTCGGCGGGCTTCGGCAAAGTCCTTGTCGAGCACGGCTCGGCGGATGCGGGCCTCGGCGTCGCGGTAGGTGGCGACGGCCTGTTGCCAGAGCAACTCGTGCTCCATGGCGAGCTGACCCAGCAGGGTGGACTCACCGGCCTGGGCGATTTCGATGCGCCGCGAGACGGCGGTTTCGGTTTTCTCGGCGGACGCCGGCGGCGACTTGGCGGCGATTTGCTTCAGACCCTCTTCCGCGCGGGCCTTGAGATCCAGCGGCGCCCACTTGTTGGCCTTGACCGCTTCGAAGGCGGGACGGGCTTTGTCCAGGTCGTCGCTCTTGAGCGCGGCTTCGCCCTTGGCCAGATCGTCCCGCGCGGCGGCGATGCCCTTGAGCGCCTCCGCGACCAGGGCCAGGTTGCGCTGGAGCACGAGTTGCTGATCTTCGGAGAGATCGTCGGCGTTGATCCCCTCCAGGATCGGCTTCGCGGCTTCGTAATCGCCGGCTTTGATCAACTCGACGGCCTTGGCCAGTTGGTCATCCGCCGACGGCGTCGGATCGTCGGCCCGGACCGCTGTCCCGGCCAGGATCAACGACAGGATCATCGCGCCACAGAGAATGCGGAGCCGCGTCATGAAACTCTCCTTTGCGTTCACTCTCGTCCGTTGCGCCACGGACCGGCTGGTCCGGTGGTTTTCCCCCTTTTTCGTGCCGCGGGAAGGTCTGGTGGGTCCCTCTCGTCACGTTCTGCCTGGGCGGTGGGTCAGTGCCGGGTGGGAGGCTGCCTACGGCGTTCGGCGCCCGCCCAAGGCCGGCACACCGTAGTGCTATTAGAATTTACGCCGGTCCACCCCCTAATGCAAGTCCAAAGCCGCGATTACCTTGCGGCGGAACGCCCTCTCCGGGTTGTGAATGCTTTCGGACCTGAGTGGTAGCGGAAAACCGGGCCGCCGCCGGCCCGAGAAACCATCGGTCCCGGCCCGCCGCCGCGGGCTGCTCGAGCGGATTCGATCGCGATCGGGTTGGTCAGCAATCACAACCCATAGATCGGCGAAAACTTGTCGCTCAAGTACCGCAGGAACGGTTCAATGGACAGCGGACGGCCGGAAATCCTCGTCACCAATTCGCCGGGGCGATACCGCTGCCCATGAACGTGGATATTTTCTTTCAGCCACTCCCGGAGCGTCTGAAAATCCCCGCGGCGGAGGCGATCGGACAAATCGGGGATGGCCGCATTGGCGGCCGCGAAAAACTGGGCGGCGTAGAGGTTGCCCAGGGCGTAAGTCGGGAAATACCCGAAAATGCCCATGGCCCAATGAATGTCCTGTAGGCAGCCCTCCGCGTCGTTTCGCGGCGTTACCCCCAGCAACTCGCGCATTTTCTGGTTCCAGGCGTCGGGCACGTCCTCGATCGCCACCTGCCCGGAGAGCATCGCCCGCTCCAGCTCGAAGCGAAGGATAATGTGGAGATTGTAGGTTACTTCATCGGCTTCCACGCGGATCATCGACGGGGCCACGTGGTTGATGGCCGCGTGGAAGGCGTCCAGCGACACCTGGCCCAGGGCTTCCGGAAACTCCTTCTGACACTCGCCGTAGAAATGGTCCCAGAAGGGTCGGCCGCGGCCGACGAAGTTCTCCCATAGGCGGGACTGTGATTCGTGAATGCCGAGGCTGACCGCCTGGCCCATCGGCGTGAAGGCGTGTTGTGGATCCAGACCCTGCTCGTAGAGGCCGTGTCCGGCCTCGTGCAGGACGCCGAAGATCGCGGCGTTGAAAAAATCCTCCATGTAGCGGGTGGTAAACCGGACATCGCCGCTGCCCGTGCCGGAGCAGAAGGGGTGCGTGGAGACATCCAGGCGGCCGGACTGAAAGTCGAAACCGATGGCCGCGGCCAGGCGGCGGGCGAACCGCTCCTGGGCTTCGCGCGGGAAGCGGCGACGCAGGATCGACGGGTCGGGCTGGCGCGGCGCGGCCTGGAGTTGCTTGACGAAACGGGACAACGGTTCGCGAAGGGCGGCGAAGAGGGCCGCGACCTGTGCGGAATCGGCGCCCGGTTCGTATTCATCCAGCAGGGCGTCATAGCGGTCCCCGCCGTGGCCGAGACAGTCGGCGACCTGCCGCTTGAGTTCGAGCAGTTCGCGGAGGTACGGGGCGAAGGCGCGGAAGTTCGATTCGGCGCGGGCCTTGGCCCAGGCGGCCTTGGCCAGCGTCGAGGCCTTGGAGAGGCGGCGGACCAGGTCTTCGGGGATCTTCACCGCGCGGTCGTGCAGGCGGCGCACTTCGCGGACGTTGGTCATCTGCACGGGGTCGGAGACGCGGCCTTCCAGGTTGGCGAGCAATTCGCCGAGCCGCGGGTCGCAGCGGCGCTGGTGTCCCAGCGAGGCCAGCAGGGCCAGTTGTTCAGCGCGGATGCCCAGGCCGTTCGGGGGCATGTAAGTTTCCGAGTCCCAGTCCAGCAACGACTCGATCGAAGCAAGCTGGCCGATTTCCCGAACCCGGGCGAGGAACGCATCATAGGTGGTGTCAGGCATGTGTCACTCCAATCCCGTGCCGCCGTCGGACGGCCGCCGCGGCGCCGGGCCGGCGGCGATGGCGCGCGACCGCCCTTGCCGGGCGGCCGCCGGTCCTTTAGCATTTTCGCCCATGATCGTCCTCGAAACAACCGCGGCCGTCATGCGCCAGGCCCGCCACGTCTCCATCGATCAAGCCGCGGTCGAACGGTGGGCCGGAAGCGTCCGGGCGGCGGAGGTGCGGCCCAGCGGGCACGATCTGCTGATCCATCTGCCGGGCACGCCGGCCGAGCAGGCCAACCTGGTGTTGCTGATCGACGCCTTGAATTTCTGCTTCTGGTCTCCGCAGCCGATCGAACTGGTCTGGCGGGGGGAGACGTATCGGCGGTTCGAGGCCATGCTGGTTTCGATCATGCTGGCGGCCCGGGCGGAGCGGGCCTGGGCGGACCCGCGGTTCTGGTTGCGGGTCTCCGCGGAGGAGATCCGCCAGGTGCTCAGCGGGCGGGGACAATTGCTGATGATGGAGGAGCGGGAGCGGATCATCCGGGAGACCGGGCGGACGCTGCTGGACCGTTTCGACGGGCAGTTCATCCACGCGGTGGACTCGGTCAATCGGCGGGCGTGGGATCTGGCCGTGCTGCTGATGACCAACTTCGATTCCTTCCGCGACGTGAGCAAGTACCGCAACCAGCCGGTCTTCTTCATGAAACGGGCGCAGATCTGCGCGATGGACGTTTCCCTCGCGTGGGAGATGCAGGGCCACCCGGGGTTGACCGGGCTGGAACATCTGGCGGCGTTCGCCGATTACCGATTGCCGCAGGCCCTCCGCGAGCTGGGCATCCTCCGATTGTCGACTCCCCTGGCTGAAGCGATCGAGCGGCAGGAAGAGATCCCGGCGGATTCCGAGGAGGAGGTCGAAATCCGCGCCGGCACGATCCAGGCCGTGGAGCGGATGCGCCAGGCCGCCGAGCGCGAAGGCAAGTCGCTGCCGACCTGGCAGATCGACTGCTACCTCTGGCGGCTGGGGAGGGACCGAACGGCCACGGTTGACCACCATCGGACCCGAACGATCTTTTACTGACCGGCAGGCTCGTCCGACGAAGGCGCGGAGGTTGTCCAGGGAGGATCAGGCTCGTGCCAGGGAATCGACGTGGAGCGGTTCGCCGCGGTTCGCGGCTCTGGTGGATGATCGTGTTGATCGGCTGGCCGGCGGCGGGCTGCGGCCAGCCCACGGCGAAGGTGGAACTGCCGCCGGAGGGTCGCCGGCTGGACGTGGCGGAGGCGGAGCTGGCGGCGATCCGCGCCGACCCTCTGGCCTTCCTGCGCAAATCTCTGGCGGCCACGCGGCAGGTGCCTCGATTCACCACGTTGTTTCAACGGCAGGAGCGGTTGGGCCTGCTGGCCGAATTGAAGCCGGTCGAGAACATTCGCGCGGAGTACCGCGATACGCCGTTCAGCGTGCGGTTCACCTGGCTCGACGACGACAGCGAATACCTGCAATGTGTCTATATCGAAGGCCGGAACGACAACAAGGTGCTGCTCCTGCAACGGCGAGGTTTGTTCGGCGCTCGCCCCAAGCCGCAACCGTGGGACCCGCAGCTCTCCGTGGTTTTTGCCAAGTCGAGAAACCCGATCACCGACTTCGGCCCCCGGCGAATGATGGAGCGGACCATCGACCGCATCGAGAAGGCCCAGAAGGTCGGGGAAGTGTCCATCCGGGTGGAAGGCGTCATTCCGGTCGGTCCGGCCGCGGAGCCGTGCTTCGCGGTGGAGTTGCGGTATCCCCGGGAGGATCCGTTCGCCTGCAAATTGCAGGATCTCTACATCCACACGCGGACGCTTCTGCCCGTGGGGACGTACCTTTGGCTTCCCGGCCGGCCGGAACGGACCGACCGCACGCTGGACGCGATGTACCTCTACAACGAACTGGACGCGGCCCAGCCGATCGACGACGACACCTTTGTCATTGACGCCGTCCCGCCGGAGGAACCCGCCAAGCCAGCGGAGCCGGCTCCGGCCGGGAAGCGGGCCCGGGCCTCCTCGCCGGCAGGTCGGCAGCCTGACTCAACTCAACATGAAGAACAGCAGAAGCACGAGTAGAACCACCAGTGCCGCCAAGGCGGCCACGACCGGCCATTGTTCCAGCAACGTGCGACGCCGCGGCTTCATCGCCGTGGGTTGTTCTTCAACCGGGCTGCCGACGACCGTTTGTCCGACCGCCGTTTCCGCGCGCGAATCGCCGGCCAGGACGCCGCCCTCATAAGGCTCCACGATCGCGGCCATCCCGGCGCGGGTTTCGTCAACCGCCATGGCGTCCAGAGCCGTGTCGAAGTCCGTCGGGCCGGTTCCGGCGACCGCCAGGCGCAGCGCAAACTCCCCGATGACGATCCGGCTGCCGTCGGTCAGGCCGACCTCGCGAATGCGCTGGCCGTTGACGAAGGTGCCGTTGGTGCTGCCGGCATCGCGGAGCCGCCACTCGGAGACGTTCCAGTCCAGAATGGCGTGGCGGCGGGAAACCAGGGCGCCGGGCAGCGACACGGTGTTGTCCTTGGTGCGGCCGATGGTGACGCGGCGCCCGGGCCGCAGCGGCACCCGGTGTCCCGCGCCGGCGGGGCCCCACTCGATCGTGAGATCGGCCGTGCCGTGCGGAATCAGGAAGGTGCGGCGGCAACCGGTGCAGCGGACGTTCTTGCCGGCGGTATCCTGAGGCACCTTGGCCAGTCGCTCGCAGATCGGGCACCGAACGAGAATGGTGTTCATGACTCCTCCGCAAGGGCGGACGGCGGCTCGGAGGGCGGCGGGGGTGAAGCACCGCGGCTCCTCGGCGGATTATGCACCGATCACCTCGCGAGGGGTAGGGCCACCCCGGCCTGACCGGCCCGATGACGGCGTCGCCGTCGACCACCCCGCCGCCTGCGGTTGGACGGCAGCGGTGATGGGCGAATATCCTGTTATATGACGGTAATGTATGTCTGTCGGCTATGGTACAATGGCCGTGATGAAGTCGGTTTTCGGAGGAGACACGCCATGCGTGCCCAAATCGGTTTGTGGCTGCTCGGCGGCCTGCTGCTGATGACGCTTGCCTGTGACCCGGGCGAGGTCGATCAGGCCCGGGCCGCGGCGACGCAGAAGGCCCGGGAAGCTCGAACCCTCGCCACCCAGAAGGCGGAAGAAGTCAAGGAAACCGTCGAACCCTACATCGAAAAGGGCGCGGACCTGGCCAAGGATGCCTACGAGCGGGCGAAGACGGCGACCACCCAGGCCATCGAAGACGCCAAACCGTACGTGGATCGGGCCAAGTCCGCCACGACGCAGGCCCTCGAGGACGCCAGGGAGGCCACGACTCGCGCCGCGGAGAAGATCAAGGAGAAGGCGAGCGAGGCCCTGGCGGACTGACGGCGGAGGCCACCGCAACCCGCGGGTCGCCTAAAGGCCGAGTGATTGGAGGCGGTCCGCTGCTTCCAGCAGACGATGCTGAAGCGATTCCTCGTCGATCGTCCAGGTTCCCAGCACACAGCGACCTTGCGGCGGCATCAGTTGGGTTGTTTCCCAGACCCGACCGACGGATTGCGCCAGGCGTTTCGCATAGCGTGAATGGCCGATCTCAGCGAACTTCGCATCGGGGTAGCGAGCGAGCCACACGACATTCGCGCGTCGAGCACCGGGTTGCCGATAGATGGCCACGGCCATCAAGGCTTCCGGGCCGAGGCCGAGCAGGTCGCTCACCGTCCGCAATTCGGAAGCGGACAGAGGGATCAGCGGATCGGGCGGTAATGCCGCCAGATGCCGGACCAGGTACAAGCGTTCGAAGGAGTCCTCCGGCCAGACCTGCAAGATCGCCGGCGGGTCGGCTGCCGGCAGACGCTCGACGATCCGGCGCAGGAGCCGCACCATGTCCGGCTCGGACGCGGGAGCCGTGGCCACGGTCCAGAGGCGGACATACCAGCGGCCTTGCCAGCAGTGCAGATGCGGGGCGCCCTCCCGGTCCACCCGCGTTTCGCCGCCGATGACCAGCGTCTCCGCAGAGGCCGACTGGCAGGTCAGCAGGCCGTAGGCATCGTCGGGAGACTCCGTCTCCAGAAGTAGGACGCGAATCTGACCCGGAGGTGATGACCCGGTTTCGATCAGGTAGGCGCCGCGGGCCGCGGAGATCAGGCGGAAGTGGATGAGCCTCGCCGCCTCTGGTTTGGTGAGCAACTCACCCAGTCGGGTATTATCGACGACGCGGATCGGCTCCGCCTGGATCCATGGCCCGCCGTCCCGGCTCCTCGGCAGGCAGTCCGGGGCGTGGGGATCGTCGCGGCCGTCGGCCTCCGTCTCCGCGCGACCGGACGGGACCTGGACCCTCGACGGCGAAGGCGGTGCTTCAGTCTCTTGCGGAGGTTCCTTCGGCGAAACCGCCGGTTCGCCGGCGGCAGGCGGCACGGCGGCGGGAGCGGCGGCCGGCGTGGTCGGCTGCTCCCGACACGCGACCGAACCCACTAGCGCCAACAAGCCGAGGCCCAGATAGAGCCGTCGCCGCGGTCCGGACCTCACTTCGCGGGCGCCGCGAGTAAGAAGCCATTGGAGAATCATGACCCGTCACTCCGTTAACTGGATCGGCTCAACGAGTGGGGAGCGTCCTTGTCTCCTTGCAGCGGATTCTACATGGTCGACTCCGGCGGCGTCCAAACTTTTCGCCACGAGATCGAATCGACGCGGTCCCGCTCCACGATGGCGACGGCTGCGTGCGACTGCTTGACTCCGGCTTTTCCGGCAGCCGCGGCTTCTCTATAATCGCCGCTGACGACGATACAGGAGACGCCTCGCGCATGATCATCACCATCGACGGTCCTGCCGGCTCGGGCAAGAGCACGGCCGCCCGGAAGCTCGCTGCTCGATTGGGGATCGCCTACCTCGACACCGGCGCGATGTACCGGGCCATTGCCCTGGCGGCGGTTCAGCAGGGCGTTGGCCTGGACGACCCCGCCGCCCTGGCGGAGGTGGCTCGCCGCTGCGACATCAACGTGGATTGCGGCCCCACCCACACGCGGGTGACGCTTGACGGCCGGGATGTGAGCGAGGCCATCCGCTCCATGGAGGTCAGTCGGGCGACGAGCTATGTGGCCCGTGTTCCGGAGATTCGCCGCCTGCTGGTGGAGAAGCAGCGGGAGATCGGTCGAAAGCTGGGCTCCGTGGTCAGCGAAGGCCGCGATCAGGGCAGCGTCGTGTTTCCCGATGCGGACGTGAAGTTTCTGCTCGATGCCGATCTGCACCAGCGGGCGGAGCGCCGCTACCTGGAGCTGGTCGCCGAGGGCGAGAAGGCTTCGCTTGACGAGATCCTGGACAATCTGCGTCATCGCGACGGCAATGATCAGTGCCAGTGGGCGCCGCTGCTGGCGGCCGGAGACGCCATTCGCATTGACACGACCGGGATCGGCCTCCCCGAGGTGGTCGATCGCCTGCACGAGGAGGTCCGGTGCCGCACCACCCGCTGCCAGGCCAGGACGTGCTGAACAACGCGGCTGGGCCGGAGGACGCCGGGCCGGCTTCTTCCGCGGGGCCGCCTCGGACTCCGGCTCCGCTCCCCGCTGGTCCTGTGAGCGGACGTCGGGGTCTGGTCATGCGTCCCTATTACCGCTTCATGAGGTTGCTTGCCCAAGGGGCCTTTGTGCTTTACTTCCAAGGGCGGGCCTTCGGGCGAGAGAACGTCCCGTCCACCGGCGGCGTTTTGCTGGCCTGCACCCACCAGAGCTTCTTCGACCCGATCACGGCGACCTGCGCCCTGCATCGGGAAGGCAACTACATGGCCCGCGACACGCTTTTCCTTAACCCGCTGTTTGCGCGTCTCATCGGTTCGTTGAACGCTTTTCCGGTCAAGCGGGGGATGGGCGATGTCGGGGCGGTCAAGGAAACCCTGCGGCGGCTGAAGGACGGCAAGGTCGTGGTGGTCTTTCCGGAAGGCACCCGCACTCGCGACGGCTCCATCGGCCGGATCAACGCCAACAGCATGGCCGTCGCCAAGAAGGCCGGCGCGGCCATCGTTCCGACGGTGATCGACGGGGCCTTCGAGGCCTGGCCGCGGACGCAGTTCGCGCCCAGCCCGGCCCGTGTTTACGTGGCCTACGCGCCCGCGGTCCTGCCCGAGCAGATGCGGAGCCTGAGCGGCGAAGAGATCGCCGCCGTTGTAGAGGAACGATTGCACGCGACACTCAGCCGTTTGAGGAAGCTGCGGGCGCAGGCCGATCCGCTCGGCTGGCTGAAGCGCCGTTCAGGACCGAGCGGGCGGTTTCATCACGGTTCGGTTTCCCCGCGAGCCATTTCCGAGGGCTGATCTTGCGCGGTCACGACGCGGGCCATGCGGGGGAAGACTCGGTCGGCGAAGGCATCGAAGTAGGCCTCGATCGGCGCGCCGGAGCGGACTTCGTGGCCCAACTCTCGCAGGATGCGGGCCAGTTCGCGGAGTTCCGGCACCATGGCCCGCGGCGTCGGTTCGGGCTGGTGCCGCCATTGCCCGTCGCTCCAGACGAACTCGGCGTGAACGAGAGGAACGTGCTCGCCTTCCTGGAGCGTCACTACCGCTTCGTTGCCTTTTAACCGTTGGCTGATCAGCTTCATGCGGGCGGAGAAGACCCCCAGGTTATCCTGCATGGCCGCGAGGTCCCACGACACGGCGATGGCCGCCTCGCCGTAAGCCGCCTCCGCGGCTCGCTGCACGGCGGCGTTGGCGTCGAGGACTTCGGCGACGGCCCGCAGCAGTTCGATCGTCGCTTCCCGCCGCTCGGGAATGAGGAGCTCGCCGAGTCGAGCATAGTCTCTCGCGGCGAACAACCTCTGTAATTCAGCGGCGACCTGGGCCGGAGAAGGGACCGCCGCCGGCTGGGCCTGAACGGGTTCGGAGCGCGGCGAGTCGGAGTCGCGGCAACCGTTGAGTATTGCGGTCAGTGCCACCAGGGCCGTGCCGAACGCGACAGAGTGAAGTCGATTCCTCATGCCACTGCTATCGGGTTGCGGACGCCGTTCGGTTCAGCCGGGCCGAGATCGGCGGCGGTACGGCGACCGCCGCGGCGATCCCGTTGGCGACGTTGTTCACGTCGCGACAAGCGTTTACATTGTCGCCCCACCGCGCCAGAGGAGGGCGACGGCTCGCGGAAGGGTCGATCCAGTATGTCCATACATCCCGGAACCTGGGCGAGCCTGGCGTGCCTCCCGATGGCATTCCTCGCCGCCTGTGCCGCCGACCGGCCGCTGGAGGTCGCCCTCGGGCCGCGGGTCGAACGCCCCGAACGGGCGGCGGTGGTCTTTTTCGTCGACGGCCTGGGACGCCGCTCTTTCGACGCCGCTTTGGCGGAAGGGCGGCTTCCCCACATATCCCGGCACTTGGTGCGGCGGGGCGTGGTCGTGGACCAGGCGGTCACGTGCGTTCCGTCGATCACCTATGCCGCGTCCGTTTCACTGCTGACCGGCTGCGGACCGGGCCGCCACGGCATCGTCGCCAACAAGTACCTCGACCCGGACACCGGCCGCTTCCGCAATTATTGCTATATCAAGACCTATCAGCAGGTGGACCTCGACTACCTGGCGACGCCCACGATCTACGAACGGCTCCCCGGTCGCGTGACCGTCAGCATCCAGTCGGCCATGCGCCGCGGCTGCACGCACACCATCGACAACTGGGCCACCAGCGGTATCAATTGGTTCTTTGAAAATAAGCTCGGGGTCGACTGCCTCGTGGCCCAGGCCTTCGAGCTGATCGGCCGGCGGAGTGCCGGCTGGGGGCAATGGCCCGATCTGATCTGGGCCTACTTTCCCGCGACGGACGCCGTCGGCCACCGCTACGGGCCGGATTCCCCGCAATACGCCGCCGCCCTCGCCAACGTCGATCGCCAGATCGGCCGCATCGCCGACGCCCTCCAGGCCATCGGCCTGTACGATCGCACCGTGTTTTGTCTGGTCAGCGATCACGGCATGGCCCCGATACGCCCGGACGGCCTGTTCGACATCGCGGAGCACATCCAGGGCGCCGTCGGCCGCGCTCGGGTCTGGCACGACCGTCCGACCACGCGGGCCGATCAGCCCCGCCTGCTCGCGGAATACGACTTGGCCGTGGCCGTGACCGCCGGACGCTGGGCTGCCGTCTATCCCCTGGCGGCGGAGCGGGGCGTGGAGGACGCGTGCGCGGCCTGCTCGGCCGCCTTGCTCGAGACGGAGCAACGGGCGGTGCGGGACGGCGTCGTCATCTCGCCCGCCGCGGCCTTGCCGGATTGGGCGGCGGCCGCCGTGGCCCATCCCGCTGTCGAGATGCTGGCCTGCTCGTTTCGGCCCGGCGCGGTGCATCTCTTTCGCCGCGACGGCTACGCCCTCATCCGGCGGACCCGCGATCCCCGCGAGCGGCACGCGGTCTGGCAGCCGGCGTCGGGCGGCGTCTTCGATCCTGCGGATCTGCCGGGGCCGCCGCCGGATGTCGGCGAATCCGATCGTCGGCACTGGATGGAGGCGACCAGCACCGGCCGCTACCCGAGCCTCGTCCCGCAGATCGCGGCCCTGTTCGACACGCCGCGAGCGGGCCGCTTCGTCTTCTTCGCCGCGGAAGGGTATCGCTTCGCCGCCGAGGACCCGGCGGGCGGGCACGGCTCGATCCTGGCCGAGGACCTGCTGGTGCCGATGGTCTTCGCCGGGCCGGGCGTGTCCCCGGAGGCGAAGATCCGGTTCGCCGGCGTGACGGATGTGGCTCCGACCCTGCTCCGGCTCCTGGGCGTCGACCCTGCGGCGGCGGCCGGCGGCGTCGACATGGACGGTGTCCCACTGCTACCATAAGCCGCCGGACGAGCCGAAGACCGATCCACCATGCGCACGACCCTGAAGATCCTCATCGCCCTCGCGGCCCTGGGCCTGGGCTGGCGGCTGGGCAACGGCGGGAGCGCCGTCGCGGACCGCGGGGCCGCCGTCGCGTCCCAGCCGGCTTCGCGGCCGGCCCTGCCCGAGGTGGCCCAGTTTCGCGGGATGGCCGTGCAGCTTCACGGCGGCACGGGCATCTACGACGCCTACCACCGCCTGGTGTCCGAGGTGGCCGAGCTAGGGGCCAACACCGTGCTCTTCGTGGTCCACGGCTGGCAGAACAACGCCGGTAGCCCGGACCTGCGGATCGACGCCCAGCGGAGCGCCGACGCGGAGGAGCTGGGCCGCCTTTGCGACCTGGCCCACGAACGGGGGCTGCGGGTGATCCTCATGCCCATCGTGCTGCTGAGCAGCCCGCGGGTCGGGGAGTGGCGGGGGAAGATCATGCCGGCGGATCGCGACTGGGAGGCCTGGTTCCGCCGTTACACCGCCTTCATCGGGCATTGGGCGCGGATCGCGGAGCGGCACGGGGTGGAGGCGCTGCTGGTCGGCTCGGAACTGATCAAGACCGAGGGCCAGACCGAGCGCTGGCGGGCGGTGATCGCCGAGGTGCGGCGGCACTATCGCGGGCGGCTGGGTTACTCGGCGAACTGGGACCACTACCAGACGACGAAGATCGGCTTCTGGCCGCAGCTCGACTTCGTGGGCATGACCACCTACTACAAACTGGCGGAGAAGCCCGATCCCGCGATCGAGGAGCTCGACGCCAACTGGCGGGACTACCAGGCCGAGATCCTCGCCTTCCAGGAGGAGGTGGACCGGCCGATCATCTTCACCGAGGTGGGCTGGTGCAGCCAGGAGGGGGCGGCCCGCGAGGGGTGGAACTACTACGCCAACCAGAAGGCCACCGTCGCCGGGCAGCGGGAGCAGGCCCTGTTGTACGAATCCTTCCTCAAGACCTGGGCGGACGAGCCGAGCGTGGCGGGGATCATCTGGTGGGAGTGGGATCTCAGCCCCGGCGGCGACGCGGACTACAACTATACCCCGCGTGGAAAGCCGGCGGAGCGGATCCTACGGGACTGGTTCGCGGAGGCCGCGGGGGCGGCGCAGCCGCTGAAGGCGGGAGGGTGAAGGATCCGGGATGAAGGGACCAGCGCAGGGGGCTTGCCGACGCCCGCCCCGCGGAGGAATTACCGCCGCAGGGTGTTGGCAGGGCGCGGCGGCCGGGCGGGGCCGATCCCACGCCCGCGCCGCCGCGGGAACGGATTCCCTGGAGCGTGGGTGCGAGAAGGGATTCTCGCACCAGCCGGCGCCGCGGGAACGGATTCCCTGGAGCGTGGGTGCGAGAAGGGATTCTCGCACCAGCCGACCTTCTCGCCGCTATCAGCGTGGAAAACCGGGAAGACCGACCTCCGCAGGATCTGCGCCCGCCGACGCCCGAGAACCCCGCCGGACGGTCGCGGCTACCTCCACACCCCGAGCGCCGCCGCCAGTGCCGCCAGGGCGGCCACGATTGACAGGATCATCGCCAGCAGGCTCCGTCCGGCGGCGGCCGCCGCGTGTTCGAGGGCCGCGTCCTGGGCCTCGCGGAGCCGGCCACTCTCCGCCGCGATGTGTTCGCGAAGCTCCTGAAACTGCGTCGGGGGCGTCTCGGTCATGGCCTTGAGCCGCTGCACGTTCTCCTTGAGCAGTTGGATGACCTGCGTCAGCCGCTCGTAGAGGCCGTGCATCGATTCGGCGATCTGCCGCTGCCGCGCGGCCAGCTCGCCCTGGGCCGGAGGCAGGGCCGCGACCGCCTCCGCCAGTCGCGGCAGCGTCCCCCGCACCTCCGCCAGCGCCGCAGCCTGCCCGTCCACCGCGGCGGTCAGGCCGCCCGCCCGCTGCTCCCAGGCCTCGAACCGGGCCGCCAGGGCGTTGGCCGCCTCCACCTGGGCCGTGGCCACGTCGGGCAGGCCGGCCACGATCTCGCGGAGCCGCTCCGTGTGCTCCCGCACCCGCTCCAGGTCCGCCCGGTCCGACTCCCGTCCTGCCTCCAGGGCCGCGAGCGCCGCCATCGCCTGCTCCCACTGCTCGCGGAGTCGGGCTGCGGAAGCGGTCTGCTCCGCCTGCCCGGCTTGCAGTGTGTGCTCCAGCCGCTCGACGGCGAGCGCCAGCGGCGGCCCGTCCGGCGGGGCCGAGGACGACGAATCGCCCGTCGGTCCGCCGCGGTCCTCGGCCAGGATCTGGGCAAGCTGGTCGCGGAGTCCCTGCAACTCGGCGGTGAGCGTTGCGGTCTGCCGGTCGATGACTTCGGCCAGTCCGGCGATGCGTCCGCACAGTTCTTCGAGCGTGGCCTCGACGCCCATGGAAGCGTCCGGCGGGGTCATGGCGGGGTCCTCCGGGTGGAGGGGCGGGGCCGCGAGCGGAGCGGCCGATTCCGTTGCCGCAGGGGGCGGCGGAGGTGGGGCCGGCGACGTCCCCGACGGCGCGAGGGAACTGGCCCGGTCCGGTTCCGGGCCGGTCAGGAACGTGATCAGCCTCTTCCACCAACTGCTCATCAGAGTGAGTGATCATCTTACCGCGGGACACCGCCCTGCGAAAGGATCGCCCGCCGATCGCGCGACGGCCTCCGTGCAGTCGGGTGTCGGGGTTATCATGGGGCCGATGGCCGTGCCGCCGGTTCAGGAGCTGCGGATTCGACTGCCGGACGTGGAGCTGCGGGGGTGGTGCCGCGGGAGCGGCCCGCCGCTCGTGCTGCTGCATGGCGGGCCGGGCTGCTATGACTACTTCTCCGGCACGCCGCTGGTCGAGTGGCTGGCCGAGCGGCACGCCGTCTACACCTACGACCAGCGGGGCTGCCGCCATTCCCTATCCGAGGGCCCGTTCACGCTGGCGGCGAATCTCGCCGACCTCGAGGCCTTGCGGCGGCATCTGGGCGTGGAGCGGCTGGACCTGCTGGGCCACTCCGCCGGCGCGATCCTGGCGGTGCATTTCGCGGCCCGACATCCGGAGCGGGTGGCCCGCCTGACGCTGCTCAGCCCGGCGGGCCTGCGTCCGGGCTGGCGGCCGCTCTTCGATGCTGCGCTCCGCGAGCGGTTCACGCCGCCGCAGGCCGCGGCGATTCACCGGATGGATCGCCTCATTCTGCGGACCCGGGACCAAGCCGCCCGCGAGGAGTTGTATCGACAGCGGTTCAACCTGGCCCTGCCCGCGTACGTCTCGCCGGCCTATCGGGGGCCGCCGCCGCGGATGGAGTACTACCGTCGTGCCGTGAACGTCCGCGTGATGGCCGACATCCAGGCGACCTACGACGACCCGCGTTGGGAGGCGGGACTGCGGGGCTTCGGTGGTCCGGTCGCGGTCTTGCACGGACGGGATGACCCGATCCCGTGGAGCGTGGTGGAGGACTTGGTCGACCTGCTGCCTCAGGCGGAGATCCATCCCTTGGAGCGGTGCGGGCACTTTCCCTGGCTGGAGACGCCGGAAGCCTGTCGCGCGGCCCTGTTTGCCTTTCTCGACGGCCCATGACACAATGCCGACTGGTCGGGACGGGCCGCCCGACCACCAAGGAGCAAGCCCGATGTCCGACACGAAAATCGACCGTCTTCGTGCGGCCATGAGCCGTGCGGGCCTGGACGCCGTGTTCGTCAGCAACCCGAAAAACCTGAAGTACCTGACCGGTTTCAAGACCACGATGCCGGGCGACGTGCAGTCCTTCGGCGACCCGGAGGGCTTCGTGCTGGTGCATTCGGCGCGGGCGGATTTCCTCTGCGACGGCCGCTACATCAACGCGGCCCGGCAACTGCCGAACGTCTCGGCTCATCTGCTGGAGGCCCCGGTCCATGCCGAGCGCATCGCCACGAAGATCAAGGAGTTGCTGCCGCCGGGCACTCGTTCGCTGGGTTTCGAGCATGACGCGGTGGTGTACGCCGACGCCGTCGCGTTGCTGGAGCACCTGCCGGGCCTGACTGTCCACGCCGCCGAGGGCTTGTTCGTGGACCTGCGGCTGCGCAAGACCCCGGACGAAATCGACCGCCTTCGCCGCGCGGAGGCGATCACCGGCGACTGCTTTACCCACATCGCCAAGGTGATTCGTCCCGGCATGAGCGAGCGCGACGTCGCCCTGGAGATCAACAACTACCTGCAATCGCACAGCGAGGGCTGTTCCTTCGAGACGATCGTGGCTTTCGGCGAGACGGGCTGCAATCCGCACTATGTGCCCGATCCGGCGCGGAGGCTGCAAAAGGGCCAGATGGTCCTGCTTGATTTCGGGGCGGTGTACGAAGGTTACGCCGGCGACATGACCCGCATGATCTGCCTGGGCAAGGCCGACGCCCGGCAGCGGGAGGTCTACAACATCGTTCTGGAGGCGCAGTTGGCGGGGTTGGCGGCGGTACGGCCGGGGGTGAAGGCCCACGATATCGACCAGGCCGTCCGCAAGGTTTTCGAGAAGCACAACTGCCTGGACCGGTTCCTCCACGGCACCGGGCACGGGATTGGCTTGGCCATCCATGAGCCGCCGCGGATCCGTAGCGGGTTCGATACCGTCATCGAACCGGGCATGGTGTTTTCCGTCGAGCCGGGGCTTTATTACGAAGGCTGGGGCGGCGTCCGCATCGAAGATGTGGTGGCGGTCACGGCCTCCGGCTGCGACAACTTGACGACGACCTCCAAGGAACTGCTGGAACTGGATGTGTAGCCGCCGGGCACCCTCGGCGTCGGCTCGGCCGCCGAGGCCCGGCCCGTCGGGCGGGGGGCCGGTGGTCCGCGATCGTTTGGAATCCGTCCGCAGTCTCCGGGCGCCGCGGCCGGAGGCCGACGAGGCGGCCGGGTGCGGCATCGCGAGTGAAGGAGCATCCGCGAGACCCATGATTCGAAGACTTCCGCTCCGGCGCGGCGGCTGCCGCAACCTGTGGAACCGGTGTTCGCGAGTTGCGCGGGGCGTGGCGTTCCGCGAGGTCCGGGGGGTGGCCGCCTTGCTGGTCGGCGTGGTGCTGCTGTCCGGCTGCAAACCGCCGGACGAGCGGATCGTCGAGCAGGAGCCGCCCCCACCGATGACGCAGACTCCAGCGCGGCCTCCGCGGCCGCCGGCCCAGTCAGCCGAGCCGCGAAGGATTGTGCTGGGCAAGTCGGTGGAGGGCCGTTCGCTCGAACTGATCGAGCTGGGTCCGGGCGGCGATGTCGTCTTCATTATGGCTTCGATTCACGGGGACGAGCCGGCCGGCACACCCTTGGTCAGGCGTCTGGCCGAGCATCTCGCTCGCAACCCCGCGCTGCTCAAGGGCCGGCGGGTGCTCATCCTGCCGGTCGCCAACCCGGATGGGCTGCACCACAAGACCCGCGGTAACGCCCGCGGGGTGGACCTCAATCGCAATTTCCCTTCCGGCAACTACCGCGCCGGCGGCGGTCGGGGTCCAACGGCCTTGTCGGAGCCGGAGAGCGTCGCCATCCACAAGGTGCTGAAGGAATATCGCCCGAAGCGGATCATCAGCCTGCATCAGCCGATTCGCTACGGCTCCGCCTGTGTGGACTACGACGGCCCGACCGCGGACCTGGCGCGGATCATGTCGGAGCACTCCGGCCTGCCGATGATGCGTCTAGGGGGGCGGGAAGGCTCGCTCGGCTCTTATGCGGGAACGACCTTGGGCATTCCGATCATCACGGTGGAACTGCCGCCCGCGGCGACCCAGTGGAGTGAGTCCACGCTGTGGGCAAGATACGGCCGGATGATGGTGGCGGCCGTGCGTTATCCCGAACGGCCGACGCTGGCCGCCGGCGATGCAGTGGACGACGAGCCCATCGAGGCTGGGCGGAATTGAGTCGCCGAGCCGTGCTCAGTTTGCCGTCTGGGCAGCCTGCGGGGGCAGCACCTCAAACCTCGTGGCCCGGCTGGAGGGAACGCGAACCGGAAGCCAGACGGCCGCGGCCGTCCCGGCCAGCAGGATCGTGTTGCGGATGATGGTCCACCAACCGGCGCCGCTGCTTTCTTTGCCGGTGCAGCCGCAGGAAATGTCCAGTCCAAGATAGAACGCGGAGTAGGAGACGGCGGCGATGAAGAGGAGCAGCAGACCGGCGATCAGGACCGCTCCGGCCCGTCGAGTCAGGGGGAGGACCAGGGCCGCGGCGGCACAGGCCTCCAGCCAGGGCATGTAAAGAGCGGCGAGATTGACCAGTTGCTCCGGGAGGATCCGATAGTTGCGGATATCAAGGGCGAACTGGCGGGGATCCGCGATCTTGGGGATGGCCGCATAGACGAAATAGCCCGCCACGATCAACGCAGCCAGCCAGGCGACCGTATTGCGGAGGAGGGCGATGTTTCCGCGGGTCATGAACCGTTGCCTCCCGTCACGATGCAGTCGTGAAACGTTTCGCCCGCGGCTTCGATGGCCTCCCATCCACCGTGGAAGACCTGCACGTTGGTGAAGCCGAACTCGTTACGCAGCACGTCGGAGACGACGTGGCTGGCATCGCAGCTCCGGCCGTTGCAATACACAACGATGCGCTCGTCCGGGGCGACCATGGTGGTGACCCGGTCGATGTTGGCGTAGACCGCGCTCGCCGGCAGCAGGATGGAGCCGATGAGATGGCCGGCGGCGTACTCGTGCGGTTCGCGGGCGTCGACGAAGCGGGTGGTACCGTCGTGCAGCAATCTGTGGACTTGTTCGATGGTCAGCTCCGGCTCGGATTCGGGAACGGCCTGTCCCGTGGTCGGGTCCACGGCACCGTTGGCGTGCCCGGAGTTCGAATTCGTCCGGGCCTGTCGGATCCAATCCATCTTGTGCCAGCCGATGTTGGCCGCCGCCGCCATTCCGGCGCTTACGACCATCACCACAAGCACGATCCACAGGTCTTTACGCATGCCTCGTTCCTCGCCTTTCCGACTCGCGGCGACCCTGCTCCGGCCGGTGAGTGGTGTTCTGGCCGGCCGGAGCAGGGGGATTTCTGTTTGTGGCGCGATGTCGGTTCTGTGTGCTTAGGGCTTGCCCTCCTGAGGGTTTTGCGGGGTGGGGCTGGCCGGGGGCTTGGCCCCGGAGGGGTTGACCTCCTTGGGAGGCGGATTGGTGCCCGCCGGCGGGGTGGCCCCGGTGTAAGGGGCGGCGCCGGGTTTGGGCGGGGTGGCCCCGAGGTGGGGCTGTGGTCCGGTGAGGGGCACGGGCATTTGTCGTTCGGTGATGGGGATGGTCACCAGGGGGACGGTGGGGCAGTCGGTATGGAAGGTGAGTTTGTCGCCGGTGAGGGGCGCTTTGTAGGAGGCGGGGATATTGAGGGTGATGCTGAAGTTCATGCCCGGGGAGGTTTCCTGGAGGGTGGCGGTGAGGAGGCCGCTTTCGACCTTGAGGTCGGAGATTTTGATGGGGTTTTTGGAGTTATTGCGGACGAAGACCTGTCGGGAGGTATCGGCGTTTCGCCCGCTGGGGAGCATGATGTTGTCGGGGGTGACATCCACGTCGGCGGTGATGAAGACGGAGACGGGGATGGCCTGCTGGGGTGCTTCGGGGGAGCCGGTTTTGAATTCGATGTTTCCGGCGAGGTTGCCTTGAGGCAGGGTGTTATCCGGGGTGGGGGCGAGGGTGACGGTGAGTTCGTACTTTTTGCCTTCTTCGAGGGTGGAGAGTTCGGTTTTGAAGGCGGGATGGGAGCAGCGGAGGTCGGTGGGGGTGATGGGTGAGTCGGTGTTGTTGGTGATGGTGACTTTGCGGACGGCGCCCTTTTCGATGTCGCCGCGTCCGAGGCGTCCGAAGAGGACGTTTCGGGGGGAGACGTCGATCGGCAGCCAGGTCTCGCCCTTGAGGGAGATGGTCAGGATGCCGTTGGGGCCGTCGATGTTGGTGTACACCGTCACTGCTTTGTTGATCTTTCCGGAGATCGAGCCGGTGTGAATCTTCAGCGGGATCTTGCCTGCTTCGCCTGGTTGCACGATCTGGTCATACTGACCAGCAACGGTGCAGCCTCACCCAGGCCTCACTTTCAGGATCTCCAGGGGTCCAGTGCCCGTGTTGACGAACCAGAAGTCGTGGGAGACCTCCGGCCCGGCCTTGATGCGGCCGAAGTCGTAGGTCGGCGTGTCGAACTGGATGCCCGGCACTTCACCGGGCTTGAGGACCACCGTGGGCTCGGGCACGCCCGCCGCCTTGCGGGGATCCACTGCCTGATAGTTGCCGGGCTGTCCCGGTTGGGGCGGGGCCGGCGGGCCCATCAAGTTGGGGTTTTGCGCGGTCGGCTGTTGCGCGGTGGTGAGCGAAGGCTTGGCTGCCTGGCCCGCCTGAGTGGCCTGCGCAGCGGTCGGCTGGGGTTTCGTCTCAACCGTCCGTGCGCCGGTCGCGCCCGTCTGCTGGTCCTGGGCGGCGGCGAATCCCGCCGTGGCCAGGAACATCGCCGCCATCGCGAGCGTGGCCGGTGCAACCTGCGGCCATCGCGGACGGCAAGATCCCTTGATTCTCATCGGCTTGTTACTCCTGTTGTCACCTTGTCCGCCGGCGGCGGCTGACATCAGCACGCCACAGTTGCTTGAATCGGTTCACACGCCGGGTCTCCGACGGATCGGCTGTTCGCCGAACCAGTATAACTCCAGCAGACATGACAAACCGTAACGACCATGTAAAGAGCGGTCCCGGTACGGGTTCAAGTTGCGGGCGAGGATCAGCCGGGCCTATATGCCAACAACTGCCTGACCCGCGTCCGATAATAGGCAGCACCCAGCGGTGTTCTACTCGTGAGCGTCGTCTTGGTACGGCGACCCTGCTCCGGCCGGTGAGTGGTGTTTTGACCCGCCGGAGCAGGGGGATTTCTGTTTGTGGCGCGATGTCGGTTCTGTGTGCTTAGGGCTTGCCCTCCTGAGGGTTTTGCGGGGTGGGGCTGGCCGGGGGCTTGGCCCCGGAGGGGTTGACCTCCTTGGGAGGCGGATTGGTGCCCGCCGGCGGGGTGGCCCCGGTGTAAGGGGCGGCGCCGGGTTTGGGCGGGGTGGCCCCGAGGTGGGGCTGTGGTCCGGTGAGGGGCACGGGCATTTGTCGTTCGGTGATGGGGATGGTCACCAGGGGGACGGTGGGGCAGTCGGTATGGAAGGTGAGTTTGTCGCCGGTGAGGGGCGCTTTGTAGGAGGCGGGGATATTGAGGGTGATGCTGAAGTTCATGCCCGGGGAGGTTTCCTGGAGGGTGGCGGTGAGGAGGCCGCTTTCGACCTTGAGGTCGGAGATTTTGATGGGGTTTTTGGAGTTATTGCGGACGAAGACCTGTCGGGAGGTATCGGCGTTTCGCCCGCTGGGGAGCATGATGTTGTCGGGGGTGACATCCACGTCGGCGGTGATGAAGACGGAGACGGGGATGGCCTGCTGGGGTGCTTCGGGGGAGCCGGTTTTGAATTCGATGTTTCCGGCGAGGTTGCCTTGAGGCAGGGTGTTATCCGGGGTGGGGGCGAGGGTGACGGTGAGTTCGTACTTTTTGCCTTCTTCGAGGGTGGAGAGTTCGGTTTTGAAGGCGGGATGGGAGCAGCGGAGGTCGGTGGGGGTGATGGGTGAGTCGGTGTTGTTGGTGATGGTGACTTTGCGGACGGCGCCCTTTTCGATGTCGCCGCGTCCGAGGCGTCCGAAGAGGACGTTTCGGGGGGAGACGTCGATCGGCAGCCAGGTCTCGCCCTTTATGGCGATGGTGACGATGCCGTTATTCTCCGGGCAGTTCGTATAGACGGTGATGCTTTTGTTCATCGGGCCGCCGACCTGGCCGGTGTGGAGCTTGAACGCCATCTTGCCGGCCTCGCCGGGCTGCACAATGCGGTCATACTCGCCGGTGGTGGTGCAGCCGCAGCCTGGTCGGATTTTGAGGATCTCCAGCGGTCCCGTGCCGGTGTTGGTGAACCAGAAGGTGTGGTTGATCTCCGGCCCGGCCTTGATGCGACCGAAGTCGTAGGTCGGAGTATCGAATCGAATGCCCGGGACTTCGCCGGGCTTCAGGACGACGGTCGGCTCCGGAACGTCCGTGGGCTTTCGGGCGGCGGCCGGTTGCGGGGTGGAGGCTGTGGGTGCCGGCGGGCCGATCGTGGCCTGATTGACGGATGACGTATCCTGCGCGGCGACGTGCGCGACCGCGGCGAATGCCCAAGCCAGCACGAAGGCCGCAACCGCCGCGGTACCGAGACCAAAATGAACAGAACGCTTTGACATCTGATGTCTCCGAGGGCGGCCGGCCCTGATGGCGGTGGCCCCGAGGCCGGGCCGCGGATCCGAGAGTGCCCGTTTCGAGGAAGGTCCGCGACCGCCGCGGCCCCCTCGATGGCGATGCAGTCAACATATCACATGGGGTCTCCGTTCGGCGCAACGACTCTGTAAAGGCCGGGCGAACCGGGTGTCCGATCGAGCTGCGGGGAGCGGGCCGGGCGACGGTTTGACGCGACCTGGGAGAGACAGCAAAATCAATTGCCGGGTAAGGTTCCGATCACGGATTTCGGGCTTCGCGCGAGTGGCGGAACTGGCAGACGCGCAGGATTTAGGTTCCTGTACCGCAAGGTGTGGGGGTTCGAGTCCCCCCTCGCGCAATGCTTCTTGACGGGGCTGCCGGAAGCATTGGGTTTTCCGTGCAGCAGGGGGCGATCTTCCTCACGGTTTGGTTGTGGAGGGTTGATTCACGTGGGGGGCCGCGGCAACCCGTTTTCCCGCCGCTCAGGCGGAGGCATGTCGACGGAGGGCGGTTCCTCGAGACTGGAGAGGATGGGACGGTCGATCGAGCCTAGGGCGGGGCGGACAGCCTCGACGCTGACGGCCATCGGTCGCGGCGTCAGCTCGGGGATGGGCGTGCGGAGCAGAGTCAGCAGCACGCCGCCTCGGCAGACCGTGGATAGGGCGAAGAGGATGAAGTAGGCCTGCCAGTCGTCGCCAAACCCGCGAAGGATGTGGCCGCCGAGGACGGCTCCGCCGGCCGTCGCCATCGCGTTGAGCAGGTTGTAGAGTGCGAGGACGCTGGTGCGTTCCTCCGGTCGGATGGCCTCGAAGGTGAGAAAGAGCGAGGCCAGCTCGTGTGCGCCCCAGAAAACGCCCGCCGCGGTCTGGAGCATCAGCAGGTAGGCGAACGAGGGCGAGGCCATCCAGCCGATCGCCAGCGGCACGATGCCGATTCCGCCGATCCAGAGGAGCCGCCGCGGTCCATAGCGGAACGCGATCCGCCCGAGATAGGGCGAGGCCAGCCCCTTGGCGACGAAGGAGACGGCGATCAGGGCCATGTAGTGGGCATAGGAGAGCTTCAGCTCGATGAGCATGAACGGGGTGAAATAAGGCGTGGCGAGCTGAGAGGCGGTCTGCATCGTCACGAGATAGACAATGAACCGCATCTCGGAGCCGGTCCGCAGCCGGTGAAGAAGTTCCGGGAGCCGCACCAGGCGGTAGGCGTGGAGACTGTCCGCGGGCTCGCTCTGAGCGGCGACACAGCGACTGGAGGTCAAGCGTCCGAGAAAGGCCAGCGTGAACAGCACCGCAAAAGCAGGCAGGGCCTGGCCGCGATGCTCGGCGGCTTGCAGGGTCAGGCCGCCCAGCAGCAGGCCGCCCAGCGTGCAGAGCTGGCAGAGGAAGTTCCGCTTGCCGAAGAAGGTGGAGCGGATTCGCTGGGGGATGATCTGCGTGATCCACATGTTCCACGCGCCGCCGGCCGACATGCCGGAGGCCCAGTAGGCGGTGGCGGCGAGATAGACGAGCCAGGCGGGCGCGTAGCCGGTCCCGGCGGCAAGGACCAGCGGCAGGAAGCTAAGGGCCTGCACCGTGACGCAAGCGACCACCCATCGCCGCAGCGAGCCGAGCCGGACGAGGCCGTGAGGAGCGGCCAGTTGCAGCATCGCGCCGGTCAGCATCGGGACCGTGGCGATCATCCCCACGGCCAGTGAACCGAACCCGACGGCCACGGCGAAGGCCGGGATGTAGGTTTCGCCGACACCGATGACGAAGGAGCAGAATCCGCCGTCGGCGTTCAACGCTCGCAGATCACGGCGCAAGGTGGCGGCGGGGGAGGCGGAGGTCATGGCTGGAGGGCGGAACATATCGCGCGGGCCGGGCGATGGCAAAGGTGCGGGTCAGGTGCGGCTCGGATGGACGACGGGCAACGAGGTCACCGCCGGTCGGGCCAGGAGGTCGTAACCGCGGCTGCCGATGCAGCGGACGTCAACGAAGCTGCCGGGGGCGAGATGGTCGGCCTGCACGAGGACCGCGCTGTCCACCTCCGGGGCCTGGCCGGCATGGCGAGCGAGGAGCGCGCCGTGATCGCCGGGGCCGTCCACCAGCACGCGGAGGAGTTCGCCTTGTCGGGCCGCGGCTCGGCGAAAGGCGATCTCCTGCTGTGCCAGCATGAGCCGCTCGACCCGAGCGGAGATGACCTCGGGCGGCGTCTGGTGCTTCATCCGCGCCGCCGGGGTGCCGGGCTCGTTGGAATACGGGAACACGCCGACCGCCTCGAACGCGAAATCGGCGAGGAAACGCCGCAACTCGTCGAATTCGGCATCGGTTTCGCCCGGGAAGCCGGCGATGAAGGTCGTGCGGATCTGCACGCCGGGGATGCGGCGGCGAAGGCGGTCCAGCAACGCCTCCGTTTCGCGGCGCGTCACCCGGCGGTGCATGGCCTTCAGCACGCGGTCGTTGATGTGCTGAAGCGGGATGTCGATGTACTTGACCACGCGGTCGCACTCGGCGATGGCCTCGATCATCTCGTCGGTGAAATCGGCGGGGTAGGCGTACATGAGCCGCACCCATTCGACGCCGTCGAGGCGGTTCAGTTCGCGGAGCAGCCCGGCCAGTCCGGCATCGTAGCCGATATCCCGGCCGTAACTGGTGGTGTCCTGGCCGATCAGGATCAGCTCGACCGCGCCGTCGTCGATCAGCTCTCGAGCCTCGTCGAGGATTTCGGCGAGCGGCTTGCTGTGCATCGGCCCGCGGATCGAGGGGATCGTGCAGAAGGTGCATTTCTGGTTGCAGCCCTCGCTCATGCGCAGGTAGGCGTAATGGGACGGCGTGAGCCGGAGGCGGGCCTGGTCGGAGCGGTTGTCACCTTTCCATGAGGCGGAGTGATACCCGCCGAGAAAGAGACTGACCGGCGGGCGTGCTTTCTTCGCTCGCGGAGCCGAGGAAGGCGGTGCCATGACCGCGCGGACGACGTCCTCGCGCTGATGCACGCCGACCAGGGCGTCGATGCCCGGCACGAGTCGGAGGAGTTCCTCCCCGTCGCGCTGGACGAGGCAGCCGGCCACGACGACGCGGCGAAGGCGGCCGCGGCGTTTTTGCGCGACGGCGTCGCGTATCACCTCCACGGCCTCGTCGCGGGCGGCGGAGAGGAAGCCGCAGGTGTTGATGACCATCACGTCCGCTTCCGCGGCGTCGGCCGAGACGATGGGACAGCCGGCCTCGGCCAGCAGCCCGAGCATCTTTTCGGAGTCCACGAGGTTCTTCGGGCAGCCGAGGGAGACGAAGGAGACGCTGGGAGGAGAGGGCATGGTCGGAAACTCCGGGGCCGCGGTCGGTTAGATCGACCATTGTAGCCGTGGAGCCGATGCCGGACGACGGGCGTGGCGGGAGTGTACCCGGCCGCAGAATCAGTCGGATATGACCGGGCGTTTGACTATCCTTACGGTTGTCTTCCTGCGGATCCGGCCGTGTTTATCCATGAGCATGTCCGAAAATACGCGACCCCTCTCGTCTTGCTTCGCCGAAGCTTGACTCGCCCAGGGCATCCTGATATCTTAATAAGTGAACGATAACATCTCGCGATCGCAGCAGCTTGCCCTTCAGCGGGAAGAGAAAGAAGCGACGCGAGTCACCGCGTTTCCTGGTCCGACGTGATCGGCGCGACACCCCGCCTCGCCTGGGGCGATCCGGGTCTGCCGCTTCGCGCGTCACAACAGAAGGAGGTATCGAGATGAAGAGACTGTTTGTGTTTGCCGCCGTCGTGGCGATGGCTTGCGCCGGCCCGGCGGCCGCCGGCGTGTACTCATCGAATTTCGAGAGCGACGTGCCCGGCACGCTGCCGGCGGGCTGGTATGTCGCCTGGCCGTGGTGGGGCGACAGCGGTCCGGTCATCGCCGAGGTGGCCGCGGCGCCCGGCGGCGGTCAGGCCATGAAGATCGTCTGGGGCACGGACTGGGCCAACTACGGCGAGGCCTTCAGCAGCGGCGAAGCCGGCGTGGACGTCGACATGACCGGCATCGATGGCAGCAACGCCATCATGCATGTGTCGTACGACTTCTACAAGCAGAACTGGCGGGTATGGCAGGTCTTCGGCGACCAGTCCTGGTTCCCGCCGGGCGGCCTGCACATGAACGACGACCCCAACAAGCCGAACCAGATGTCCGTCGGCACCGACAACTACGACGATGTGACCAAGCACCTCTACGATGTTCCGGAGAACGCGTGGATCCACGTCGACACGTACTACAACTCCGGCACCGGTGAGTGGCAGACCAGCGTCACGTATGCCGGCGGCAGCGGCGGCGGGACGTTCGGCGGCGTCTATGCGACTCCGGCTCCGATCGTCGGCGAGCATTGGTGGGGCGGCTGGGCCTTCAAGTCCACCATGGACATGGCCCCGAACGGCGGCATTTATGAGAATGCCCTGTATATCGACAACCTGACCTTCTCGGTGATTCCCGAGCCGACCACGCTGGCCCTGCTGGCGCTGGGTGGCCTGGCGCTGCTCCGGCGGCGGTGGTAAGGTTCCTTTTCCGGACAAGATCGGCAGCGGCGTCGCTCGCTGCCGGATGACGATCACGTAGGCCCACGGTTCCTCAGGGAGCCGTGGGCCTTTCGCTTGAGACCTTGGCGGATTGCCAATCCGAGCCGGGGGCAAGAAGCCCACGGTCAGGGCATGATCAAGACGCGGATGAAGGACTGTTTGCGCACCACGACGCGGCGGTCCTCGATCCGGGCGACGGTGAAACCGCGGATGGTGTCCCCTTCCCGGACCAGTCGCCCGGAGATGTAGGCGATCGGCGCCGGGCCGGTCAGGGTCGATTGCAGTTGCAATTCGGCCAGTTGCGCCTCGTACTGGGCGATCTCGCTGCGTCGGGTTTGTTGGTAATCGCCCAAGGCGTTGCCCAGGTGATCCCACAAGGGTTTCGCCGGTTCCGCCCGGCCGCCTTTCCTGGATTTCTTCGCCGCGCCCTGCTTGCCGTTCGCGGCTCGGGGCGATTTCGTCTTCTTCTCGTCGGGCCGCTCCCACGCCGGCGCCGTGAAGAGGTCGCGGCGTTCCGTGGTCGACGGTGCGAAACCGGCGTCGGCGGCCTCCAGTGCGGCCGCGGCCTCGGCGGCCCCCTTTGGCGCGGTCAGGCTGGCCCGCACGGCCGCGGCCAGGGTCTCCAAGGCAGCGCCGGGGCCAGGCTCTTCCTGCGGCCGCACCAGGGCCGGCGGGGTCGCCGCCGGTTGGGGCGTGCTCTTCGTTTCCGCGGGTTTGGGCGACGGGGTGGGCGGGATGAGCGGCGGCGTGACCGTCGGCAGGGACGGCAGCGCATTCGCCACCGTCGGCGGAGTGGCCTCAGCCGGCGCGGGGTTGCCGCCGCTGAACAGGGCACGGCCCAGCACGGCCAGGAAGACCAGGAACAGGATGCCCAGCAGGGCTGATTTCTTCTTGTCGGCCAGCAACTGGGCCTTCAGGCTGGTCGTGATTTCGGTCAATCGGTCGGTCATGGCGTCGAATCCGTCCCGGCCGCGGTTCAATCCGGCCGGTGGTAAGTGTTCAGGACCATCTCCACCTCCAGGCGGCCGCGGGCGTCCGCCGCTCCGGCCAGGTGCAGCATCTCCACGTGGAACAGCCGCGGCTGCTGCTGCATGCCGCGCAGGAACTCGAACGTCTGGGGAAACGTGGCCACGAACGAGACGCCGACCCGCAGCACCGTCGTGCCCGCCACCAATTGCCGGTCAGCCGGCAGGGCGGCCTGGTCCAGGGTCTGCGGTCGACGGGGCTGCACGGTGTAGTCGTCGATCCCGCACTTCTTCAGGTTCTCCGACAGATCTTTGAGGAATTCGCCGATCTGGCGGTCGGCGGGCAGGCGGCGGCGGTGCTCCGCCATCCGCGCCCTCAGGTCGAGGATGGATTGATACAGCTCCGTAAGGTTGTCGGCACGGTGTTGAGCGGCGGCGACGGTGTCGACCTGGCGGGCCAGTTCGGCCCGCGCGGCGCTCAGCTCCTTCAGGCCGGGGGCGAGGAGACCCAGCAGGAAGGCCCCGCTCAGCACGAGCACGACCGCGACCGTGGCGACGTTGAGCTTCCAGGCGCCGGCTTTCATGGCGACCCTCCGGGCGAGCGCCGCAACCCGCAGGAGATGCGGAACTGCTGGGCCTTGCGTCCCAGCCACTCGGTTTGTTCAAGGATCTCCATCTGGACGCTAGTGAGGTAAGGCGATCCTTCCAGGTCCCGCGCGAAGCTGATGATCTCCGGAATGCTCGCGGCCACGCCCATCAGCACGAGGCGGTCGCCGGCGACCTCTTCCGCCCGCATCGGCGGCGGGGCGGTCTCGCGGCGTGGCGGGGCCGACCCACCCAGGGCGGGCGGCGGCGGCGGCATCGGCGGCTCCGGGCGGGGGTCATCCGGAAGGCCCCACGGGTAGCTCGTGGCCTTCAGTTCGGTGAGGGCCGTGGTCGGCGGCATCCGGCGGGTGAGGTCGGCGAAGACCGCGACGAAATCGACGTCGTCGTCCAGCGTGCGGACGAGCTGTTCGAAGTTCAGCAGGGCCGCGTGCTCCGCCTCCATCTCGGCCTTGCGGCCGAGCAGCAGGTCGATCTGGGCCTGTTGCTCGCCCACCTCGGCGATCATCCCGCGGGCCGCGGCCAGTTGTCCGCGGTGGAAGAACGCGGCGGACCCCATCACGGCGACCAGGATCACGACACAGGCGACCCGGGCGCGAAGCGCCGCGTGCAGGCCGCGGGCCTCGCGATAGCTGCTCGGGATGAAATCGCAGTCGCCACGCATGGTCGTCTCCCGCCGGCCCGTCGCCGGCGCTACCCCCTCCTCACCCGCCCACGGTCACCGTTCGCGGCGTGACCGGGCCTTCCGCGTGCCGCAACCACCGGGTGCCGCGGAGGGCCAGGCCGCCGGCCACCGCCCAGGCCGACTGATAGGGGCGGCAGTCCGCGGCGACGACCTCGGCCCCGCCGGCGATGCCGCGGAGCGGGTCGCCGAGGGTGCAAGGCACGTCGCTGCTTTCCGCGAGCACCGGCAGCAACAGCGGTTCGTGGGCTTCGCCGCCGACCACCGTCAGGCTTTGCGGCCGCTGGCCGCGGAAGGTCACCGCGAAGTACCGCAGGAACAACTGCACGTCGCGGGCGATGCGCTCCACGACCGGACGGGTCGCGTCGGTCACCGCGGAGCGGATGTCCTCGGGCAGGCCGGCGCGATCGGCGGCCCGGCGGCCGGTCTTCTCGCGCATGACGCAGACGCGGAGGTCGTTGGCCTTCTCGGCGGAGATGGACAGCGCCTTGCCGACCGCTTCGTCCAGGTGCTCGCCGCCGAGGTCGATCAGTTTGAGGAAGGAGACTTCCGTGCCGTGCGTCAGCACGATGGCCGTCCCGCGCCGGCCGACGTCGAGGAAGATGTTGACCGCCTGGGCGTCGGCCGTCCGCCGCATGAAGCGGAAGAAACACCGGGCCACCGCGAAGGGCGCCAGGTCCAACGCCACCGGCCGCAGCCGCAGTCGTTCGAGCATCGCCAGACGGGCATAGACCAACGCGTCCGGGGCGGCGAAGACGAGGATCTCCTCCTTCAGCTCATTGCCGTGCCGAACCTCGCCGGCCACCAGGTGCCGGATCTGGGCGGCCTGGTCGCCGAGGGCGAAGCGTTCGCGGGCCTCGAACTCGATGGCCCCGGCCCGTTCCTCCGGCGGCATCCGCGGCAGGCGAATGTTTTTCATCTGGAACTCGCCGAAGCCCAGGGCGGTGACCACGTCGCGGCCCTGGAAGGGGTGCCGCCGCAGGGCGTCGGCCACGGCCTGCTCGGTGGCGGTTCGGCGGGCGTCGGCGTCTTCCAGCGCCGGCGGCAGGGGATAGGAGGCCGCCGCCTGCACGACCGGTTCGGCCCCGTGATCGGCGAACTGGATCATCTTGATCCCGTTGGCGCCGAGATCGAGGCCGATGGGTCCGGGTCGCATTCGCCGAGACCAGCTCTTCAAGGATTACCTCCTCTTTTTATCGCGGCGAGAGGCCCCCACGGGGTCGGGCGTCTCGCGGCCTGCCCTCGGGGTCGTTCCCCGGCTTCTGGGACTCGTTCCCCGCCTTCCGGCGGTCGTTCCCCGCCTTCTGGGACTCGTTCCCCGCCTTCTGGCGGTCGTTCCCCGCCTTCCGGCGGTCGTTCCCCGCCTTCTGGGACTCGTTCCCCGCCT
>CAZNFM010000034.1:0-50135 GCA_964572385.1 uncultured Planctomycetaceae bacterium
CCCAGAAGGACGCCGCCTGATCACGACGCCATCAACGAGATTTGACAATATCTCCATGGTCTAACCGGCGAACGGTTGATCGCCCTCCCCTCGATCTTAAACATATGTCAGTTGGCGTGAGTCGCGGCCATGGGTCCGTGTACGTTCGCGGTTCGGGTTTGCTTTACGAAGTTGGGCAGAGTCCCGCGGTACCACCGGGAGCGAAGCAGCTCGCCCACTCGCCGAGCGACTCCGGACGGGTGGTTCAGTCTCGGCCCAGATGAAGGTGGCGACGCGGCCGAGAGCACTTGTAGACTCCGCCGGGCGGAACATTTCGCCAGATCATCTCGTATTGAACTGAGCTGAACAGCCGGTCGTAGAAGCCGCGAAACACCAGCGGCGCAACGGTGATCTGGAGGAATAGCCCGTTCGGCGCGAGGCTGCGGCGGAGCCACTGCCACAACCGGATCATCGCTCGCGGCGGCAGGCTGGGCGTGGGGAGACCGCTGACCACGAAGTCCACCTTGTGGATGGACATGCCCGCCAAGGAGTCGCTGATGCGGCTGGCATCCATTTGCAGTAGCGTGGTCTCAGGGAATCGCCGACGAAGGATATTGCAGAAGTCGGCGTCGTTTTCCACCGCTACGAAGCGGTGAAACGGCTGGAGCCGCTCCACGATTTGTTCTGTAACCGGGCCGGTGCCCGCCCCAAGTTCCACGATGGTGCCCGGCCTGGAGAAGTCTACGTGCCGCAGCAGGCCCGCGACCAGCGCCTTGCTGGAAGGCACTGCCGAGGATATCTGGCGACCCTTGGCCAGAAACTTCTTGAAGAACAGGGTTCGGTCCGTCAGGCGTGCTTTGCGGTTGACCAACGCCGATTGGGCTAGGACTGACTCCGCCACGGGGGCGTTCGATGGATTACTGGCCACATGGACTCCATTATCAAAAGCGACTTCCACAGGTCGCGGTACGCCCGGCGTGCCTCACGCCTTGGGCGGTCTTCGGCCGAGAAACCGGCCGTACCATACGCAGGCCCCGGCCCGTTTTCAAGGGCATACCCCGGGCCGAGGCGGCGGTCTCCCAGTAGGCCGCCGGCCATTTCATAGCCAGCGGGCTGCCCGTTTCTTAAGCTCCTCCGTCCGCCCGGTCTTCTCCCAGGTGAAGCCGGCGCCGGTGCGGCCGAAGTGGCCGTGCGCCGCCGTGGCGCGGTAGATGGGCCGTTTGAGCTTGAGGTAGTCGATGATGCCACCGGGCGTGAGCGGGAACACCTCGCGGACGATCTTCTCCAGATGATCCCCGTCGATCCGGCCGGTTCCCTCGGTGTTGACGAGCACACTCACCGGCTCGGCCACGCCGATGGCATAGGCCAACTGCACTTCGCAGATGTCCGCCAACCCGGCCGCGACGATGCTCTTGGCGATGTGCCGGGCCATGTACGTCGCCGAGCGATCGACCTTGGAAGGGTCCTTCCCGCTGAACGCGCCGCCGCCGTGCGCGCCGCGACCGCCGTAGCTGTCCACGATGATCTTGCGACCGGTCAACCCGGTGTCGCCGTGGGGGCCGCCGATGACGAACCGACCGGTCGGATTGATGTGGAATTTGATGCTGTTCTTCCACAGGTCCGCGCGCTCGGCCATCACCACGGGGCGAATCGCCTTCTCGATCAGCGTCCGTTTGAACTTGTCGTTGACATTGCCATGCCGGTCCAGCAGGGCGGGCGATTCCTCGTGCTGCGTCGAGAGCACCACGGCCGTCAAACGCCGCGGAACGCCACCCACATACTCGATCGACACCTGGCTCTTGGCGTCCGGTTTGAGCCAGGGGATCTCGCCGCTCTGCCGCAATTCCGCCAGCCGTTCAACCAGCCGATGCGCCAGATGAATCGGCAGGGGCATGAGTGCCTTGGTCTCCCGGCAGGCGAAACCGAACATGATGCCCTGGTCGCCGGCGCCCTGCGGCTTCTTCTTTCCGCCGTCCACTCCCTGAGCGATGTCTTCCGACTGCTGGTGGATGGTGCGAATGACGGAGCAGCTCTCGTGGCTGAAGCCCATCCGGGGGTCGGTATAGCCGATGTCCTTGATCGTCTGGCGGACGTTTTCTTCGATGTTGCCGAGGGCGATCCGCGCGGCGTCGTTATGCACGCGAACCTCGCCGGCCAGAACCACCAGCCCCGTGGTGACCAGGGTTTCGCATGCGACGCGAGCGTCGGGGTCCTTGGCGATCAGTACATCCAGCACGGTGTCGGAGATCTGATCGGCGACCTTATCGGGGTGCCCCATGCTGACGGACTCGGAGGTGAAGACGTGATGCCCATTCGGTCGGCGCTGGTTCGTGGCCACGCAGGACTCCTTGGTTAGCGGCGGCTTGGTCCGGCCCTCCGGACCCATGTTGAAGGGCGGATGATACGCCGGTCGTATCGTAGGGGCAAGCCGTTTTGTGAGGGTCAGCCTGCGGCGCCGGCGGGAATCACAAAGCCACGGCGGTGGCGGCCCGCCGGTCTCGTCGCTATAAACCTGAAGGTCCTGGGACGCTTCGCTCCGGACCGGGAGGCTCAGGCCGTGCCGTTTGCGACGCTGAGAGACTTCTTGGAATGTCTGGAGGGCCGCGGGCAGCTTCGTCGCGTGCCGGTCGAGGTCAGCCCTGATCTGGAGGTCTCGGCAATCGCCGACCGGATCTGCAAGATGCCGAGTCCCGAGGGCTTGGCCGGCGCCCCGCCGACGGACCCCGTGCATGGCGGGCTGGGCGGCTACGCGCTCCTCTTCGAGCGGGTGAGCGGGAGCGATATCCCGTTGGCGATTAATGTATTCGGCAGCTACGCCCGCATGCGGTTGGCCCTGGGCTGCGAGAGTTTCGAGGAACTGGCCGAGCGTGTGGAACGGCTGCTGCGTCCGCAACCGCCCGCCGGTTTCGTGGAGAAGATGAAGCGGCTGCCGGAACTGGCCCGCATCGCGGGGTACGCTCCGCGGCGGGTTCGCAGCGGCCTGTGCCAGCAGGTTGTGCATACCGACGATGCCGACCTCCTGGCCCTGCCGATCATCAAGTGCTGGCCTCATGACGGCGGGCCGGATGAGGACGTCATCGTGGGGTGGAATCGACCTCGCGTCGGCGAGAGGTCGGTGGCGAGTGGAGACCCGGTGGGCCCTGCGGCAGAAACCGCTTACCCCACCGGGCGTTACATCACGCTGGGGGGCATCATCACGGCGGCACCGGACGGCAGCGACACCAACCTGGGCATGTACCGCATCCAAGTGGTCGGACCCAAGTCGGCCATCTTCCATTGTCACGTTCATCACGACGGGGCCAGGCACCAGCGGCAGCACGCCGCCCTCGGACGGGACATGCCGGTGGCCATCGTGTTGGGGGGAGAGAGCGTGTTGCCCTACGCCGCGACCTGTCCACTCCCGCCGGGAGTGAGCGAGCTGCTGTTCGCGGGTTTCCTCAATGACGGCGGAATCCCGTTGGTCGCGGCGAAGACCGTCCCGCTGGAGGTTCCGGCCAACGCCGAGATCGTCATTGAAGGCTGGGTCAGCGCGACCGAGAAGGCCCGAGAGGGCCCTTTCGGCGACCACACCGGCTTCTACACGTTGGCGGAGGAATGTTCCACGTTGCGGGTGACCGCGATCACTCATCGCCGTGACCCGATTTATCCGACCACCATCGTCGGTCCTCCGCCCATGGAGGATTACTATCTGGGCAAGGCCACGGAGAGGGTCTTCCTGCCGCTGCTGCGGATGATCGTTCCGGACCTGATCGACTACCACCTGCCGCAATGGGGGGCCTTTCATAACATCTGCTTTGTCAAGATCCGCAAGGAGTATCCCCTCCAGGGCCGCAAGGTCGCCAGCGCCATCTGGGGCGCCGGACAGATGATGTTCTGCAAGTTCATCATCGTCGTGGATGAGGATGTGAACGTACACGACGAGCAGGCGGTGATGTTCGCCGTCGGCGCGCACGTCGATCCGCGGCGGGACACCGTCATCATGGATGGTCCGGTGGACATCCTGGACCATGCCGCGCCCTACTGGGGGGCCGGGAGCAAGATCTGCATCGACGCCACCCGCAAGATACCGGGAGAGGGAGTGGTTCGCGACTGGCCTGCTCCCCTCCGGATGACCGAGGAGGTGTTACAGCGGGTTGCCCGCCGCTGGGCGGAATACGGCCTGCCGACATAGAATTACGTGGGGAATACATCCTCCGAATGGTCCGTCATGGAAGAATCCCGCGTCGACCCGATCGGTGAATCGTTGCCGGACAGGCAGTCTCGTCCGAGCGGGGCCGGACTCATCCGCCTGGAGGGCGAGCCAGCGGCCCGGCCTGCTGCTGCGGTTCCAGCGGCTTCCCATGCCGGGCCGACGGCGAACCGGCCGATACCCGCCTACCCGGTGCATCTGTGCCCGAACTGCGACTACAACCTGACCGGCCTCACCTCGCGGATCTGCCCGGAGTGCGGCCAGCCGTTCAACGTCCGCGACGCACGCTATCATGCCACGCGCGGAGTGCCTGAAGTACGGCGATATTATCGCAAGGTGGTGGTCGACCGCTGGATGGGGCGAACCGCCGTCGTGTTGCTGGTGTGGGCGATCATCATGCCCAATCTGAAGTGCTCCGCCTCGGGACCGTGGGTCAAGCTGGGCACCACCGTGGGAGGTTGGTTCATTCTGACGTTGACGACCATCATGGTGCTTTGGGCCTGGCTGGGACAGGCGGTCTGGGATTGGTCGCGGCCCCGCGTGTTTCTGGCGGCTGCGGTGACCGTCTGGGCTCTCAGTATGGCGGTTACGTTGTGGTGAAGCGACGGCCAAGAGCCGCGGTGGAGTATCGCGCCGAATGCCATCACGCGGAAGCCGGGCCATATGGGATGATGCTCGCTTGACCGACCCCCACGGTCAGTTCGACAAAGCGGCCCGCGTCCGCGCCATGTTCGACGCGATTGCTCCGACCTACCGGCTGGTCAACCGCGTCCTGTCGGTCGGTCGCGATGCCTACTGGCGCCGAGAGGCGGTTGCGATGGTGCGGCCGTCACCGGGCGATTTCGTCCTGGATGTGGCCTGCGGGACGGGTGATCTGGGCGAGGCTTTTGTACGGGCGGGCGTCCGGCACGCGGTCGGCTGTGATTTTTCGCTGGAAATGCTGCGGCGTGCCTCCTCCGGCGAAGCGGCAGCCGTGGTGTGGCGGTGCGCCGCGGATGCGTTGGCGATTCCCTTTTCCAGCGAGACCTTCGACATCGTCGGCTGCGCCTTCGGCGTACGGAATTTCCAGGCATTGTCCCGGGGCTTCGAGGAAATGCGGAGGGTGCTCCGCGTGGGAGGGCGCGTGGTAATCCTGGAGTTTTCCCTCCCTCGCGGCCGCTTTCTCGGGCCGTGTTATGCGGTATACTTTCACCGGGTGTTGCCGCGGTTGGCGGCTTGGATCAGCGGCGATCGGACGGGTGCGTATGACTATCTGCCGAAGTCGGTCGCCTCGTTTGTGGATTCCGCCGCCATGTCGCGAGCGTTGGCCGACGCCGGCTTCTCCCGCGTAGCGGCTCGGCGGCTCACCGGCGGCATCGTGACCGTCTTCGTGGGATGGAAGGACCGATGACCGACGCCCCCTCGAAACCGGTTCTCGCCGAGGAAGCCGCTCCGATCATTGATGTGTGGTCGCGAACGTCACCCAAGTACCGCCGTCGGGCCGTGCTGATGCTCCTGATCCTGGCCGCTTTGTTCGCCGGGCTGTGCTGTTTCACCTTCTGGTTGCGGACCGGCGTGTATTGGCCGTGGCAGAGCGAAAAGTACGCGGAGGTGCTGGTCAAGTCGTTCCGCCCGGCCGGCACCGAACAGATCACCCTCTCCGACTTCCTGACCAAGCCGATCAGCGTCAAGGAAGTGCCCGTGCATGGCCTCATCATGGGCCTGCTGCTCGCCTCGCTCAGTTGCATGCCGCTATTGGTGGCGATATTGTATCGCTTTCCGTTTTCAATTCCCTTTGCGATCATGGTGATGTTCCTGGCCGCCATGCCCTGGCTGGGTATCACCGTGTTGGCCGGTTGCCTGCTGACCACGCTGAAGCCGTTTCGATTCTCTTTTCGTTACGCCTCGGCCCTGGTGGGTCTGATTCCCATCGCCATCTATTTCGTTTCCGCTTCCTGGCAACCGGCCGGCGCGGAGACCCGCCTGGTGCAGCACAAAGCCCTGCTGTATGCGCCTTGGGTGTTGGCGGTTCTCGGCTCTTGCATTATCGCCGCCGTCGCCCTGGGGATCGCTCGCCTGATCAACTACCGGCCCGGCGGCACGCCGCCTCTGCTGGCGGTGCTGTTCGCTCTGCCGGTAATCCTCTTCTACACGCAAGTCGGGAGCGACGAGTTGGAGTACCGCCTGCTGGAGGAGGATCTCGGGCCCGGCCGAAGCAGTCTGTTTGGTCCGGCCAGCCGCTGGAACGCCGCGTGTGCGGCCATTGCCGCCGGTTCCCCGGAAGACGGCGGGTCACCCCTGGCCGAGAGGAAATCGCCGATTAGCAGCGGGCTGGCCGATCTGCTGCGTCAGGAGGCGGACGCCCGAAGCCAGGCCATCGCCCGCTGTGACGACTTCATCCTCCGCTGCCCGAAAAGCCGGCATGTGCCGAACGTGCTTTTCCTGAAAGGGCAGGTGCAGGATCGCCGCGTGCTGGAGGGCCGGCTGAGCGAAGGCGTCCTGGAGTATCGCAACGATTTACCCTGTTGGGCTTCCCGGGTCACCTGGCAGACGTTGGTCGAGCGCTTTCCGGAGGAGAACCTGACGGCTCTGGCCCTCCACAAACTGGCGATCCTCCATGTCCGCGAGGGCCGGATCCCCGCGGCGATTCAGCTGCTGGAGCAGTTGGTCGAGCGGTTTGACCTGAGCCCTGCCGCCTCGCCGGGTGCGGATGCCGAAGGCGTCGGCAACGATTCCTTGTTCCAGAAGGTTCGTGCTTCCACGCGGTTGGGTGTGGATCCGGTGGTGCTGGTCCGCCAGGCCTACCGTCTCAAGGAGATGCTGGAAGCCTGTCTTGCGGACCCCACGTTGCCTTATGAGGATCTGTTCGTGGTGGCGTCCCTGCGGGGTTCGGAACGGCTGCACCCCATGCAGCTACTGGCCTGGCTTGATGACGGGGACAGCCGCTACGCGGAGCACCTCGCCGCCATCATCGCGCACTTTCCGAATACGCGGAGCGCCGACTATATCCGGTTGCGTCTGATCATGCTGGAGCCTGCTCGGGAGGTTCGCATTCGGCGGCTGGAAGCTGCGGCGGAATCCCTGACCGCTCGACCGGCTCGCGCCGAGGCCCTGTTTCGTCTCGCCAGCGCTTATCTCGAATCCGAACAGTCGCAGGACCGTGCCCGTGCGACCATGGAAGCACTGGTCAAGGACTACGGCGAGACCAGTTGCTGGGCGCGGGAGGCCCGACGGGCCTTGTCCTCGCTGCCGATGCTGGAAACCCCGCCGCCGTGACTCGGCCGGGCTGACCGAGAGGGGAAACACCGCGACATGACCCCAAAAAACGTTGTTGTCGGCATCACCGGCGCCAGCGGCGCTGCCTATGCGGTTCGTCTTCTGGAGTGCCTGACCGCGTCCGGAGTTCATCTCCATCTGGTGGTTTCTCCGCATGGGCGGCAGCTTCTTGCTGAAGAGCTGGAGCTGACGGATCTTTCTCCGCTTTCCTTGGTCGGACCCGCGAGTGCCGATCAGGTGACGTTGTACCGCTTCCACGATGTCGGGGCGGTCATTGCCTCCGGTTCGTTCATGACGGACGGCATGGTCGTCTGCCCGTGCAGCGGAAACACCCTGGCCCAGATCGCCTCCGGCACGGCCGACAATCTCCTCACCCGGGCGGCCGCGGTGCATCTGAAGGAGGCCCGGCGTCTGATCGTTGTTCCCCGCGAGATGCCGCTTTCCGCGATCGAGATTGAGAATATGCTGCGGCTAAGCCGCGCCGGCGGCACGATTTGTCCAGCCTGTCCCGGCTTCTATCTTCGCCCGGCCCGCGTGCAGGATCTTGTTGATTTCGTGGTGGGCAAGATCTGCGATCTGCTGAGCGTGCCGCACGATCTCCCGACCCGCTGGCGGCCACCGACAGCCTCCGGAGCGACAGTCGAACCGGCTCCGGGTCGCGATTAGCGGCGGCGAAAGCGGCGGGGAACCGGGAACTTTCCGCCCAGTGTCCGCGGCGGGGCGGATGCGGGCCTGACCTGTTCTGCACTCGCCGCGACACTGGTCAGGGCCGTCGGCGGAGCCACCCTTTGGGCCGCGGTCGGCTCGGCTTCCCGCGGCGGCGGCGAAGGCTCGAAGCCGTCCACCTCCAGACGCGCGATCTCCTTGTTGATGAGCTGTTCGATCTTGCTCAATTCCGCCCCCTCGTCGCGCTGCACGAAGGTAATCGCTTTGCCGGTGGCCCCCATTCGTGCAGTCCGGCCGATGCGGTGGACGTAGACCTCGATGTCTTGCGGCAGGTCGTAGTTGATGATGTGGGTGATGTTGCTGACATCGATGCCGCGGGCGGCCAGGTCGGTCGCCACCAACACGGGAATCTTGTGCTTGCGGAATCGCTCCATCACCCGCTCGCGCTTCTCCTGGACCAGATCGCCGTGGATCTCCATGGCGGGGACGCCGATCGCATGGAGCCGCTTGGCCAGCTTGCGAGCGCCGTGCTTGGTATTGCAGAAGACGATGGCCAGTTCCGGCTTCTCTCTTTCCAGGATCATCCGCAGCAGTCGGAACTTGTCCCAGGCGTCCACCACGCAGTAATGCTGCGACACATCCTCGACGGTGAGGTCATCCTGGGAGACATTGATCTCCACCGGATCGTTCATGTAGCGCCGCGCCAGGCGGTTGATCTCCGGACTGATGGTGGCCGACACCAGGATGGTCTGGTGCGGCTGCCGAATGCCGCCGAGGATGCGTTGGATGTCCTCTCGAAAGCCGATGTCCAGCATGCGATCGACCTCGTCGAGTATCACGAAGCGGAGCGTGTCCAGAGACAAGGCTCCGCGGCGGATCACATCCTGCACCCGGCCGGGAGTGCCCACGACGACATGGGGCCGTCGCCCGAGCTCCTGCAATTGGCCCCGCATCCGCGTTCCGCCGTAGACCGGTACGCAGCGGATCGGCAGAAACTGGGCCAGCCGGCGAAACTCGCCGACCACTTGCGCGGCCAGCTCGCGGGTCGGCGTCAGGACCATGACTTGCAGCCGCTCGCCGGGGTCCACCATCTGAAGGGTCGGCATTCCGAATGCGGCGGTCTTGCCGGTGCCGGTTCGAGCCTGTCCCAGGACATCGCGGCCGGCCAGGATGCGGGGAACCAGTTCCCGCTGTATGGGGGATGGCTCCTTGAAGCCCATCGCGGCCAGGGCCTTGAGTATCGGGATATCCAGACCCAACTCTGCAAAAGGTTGCGGAATCGCTAGTTGACGATGCATAGTGTTCCTGTTGGCGGCTTCACTCCCCGACCCCGGTGAGCCATCTTAGGCGTTCCTGTCGCTTCTGACAATCGCCGCAACAGTCGTTCGGTTGCCCCTCAATGTCCATCCCCCTAAGCTGATTCTGATGGTCGAGCTGCATTCCATTGAACGACCGGCCCGGCGAGGGCTGGCCCTGGTCCTGAACGGGTTGGCTTTGGCGACCGTGCTGGGAGCGGCCTGGGTGGTTTCGGATGCCCGTTCGGGGGGCGAATCCGGCGCAGAGGAGATTCCGGCAGCGGTCCCGTCCGATTGGCCGATTACCTTCGAACTCCCGCTTGAATACGACTGGTCGATGGAGGTGCCGTCCCCCGGCCGCCGCGTTCTGGTGGGTGGGGATTCCGGGGCGGTGGCGTTCCTGGGTCGCCAAGAGCAGCGAGTGGTGCTGCTGGTGGTCTCCTATGCCGTTCTAAGCCCCGGCGTCAGCCCGTGGCAGGTTGCCGAGGCCCTTGGGGCGGGTCGTTGGGTCGAGAGCGAACCGGTTCGATTGGGCCCGCTCAGGGGTCGCTGGGGCGAGACGTCCTTCGCAGGACACCAGTCCACCCTGCTTCTCGCTGCGGCGACTCCGGAGGGCTTGGGCGTCGTCGTGGAGTTGCAGGGTCATGGCGGCCGATGGGAGTTGGAGGAGACGTTTCGCGGTGTCTGCCGGTCCATCACGTTTCGCGATTGGTGGGTCGCGCCATGAGTCTCGCCATCGGAAACGCGGGCCGCTTGGATTATCATCTTCGACGGCGTGAGGCAGATCATGACCACCCTGGCACTGGCCCTGCTGTTGTTTCTGCCCGGTCAATCGCGACCGGCGGCTGAAACACTCGACGAATCGCTGGGCGAACCGTTCATCGACGGCACCTTGGCGATCTCCATCCAGCCCCCAAAAGAATGGCACGTCACCCGACTCCGCGAGCCGGAGAAACGCGGAATCGTGCTGCTGCGGATGCTGGCCCAGGCCGGCGCGAACGAGTTACAGGAGATCTTGTTGAAGCTGGCGGATCCGGCGGGCGCGAAACGCATGGGCGAGGTGCTCAAGGAAATCCACCACTCCCTGGAGCTGGAATTCAGCAACGTGGAGATCCTCTCGCAGCAAGAGCAGACCATTCTGGGGCGGCCCGCCGCCTATGTGGCGGCGGTTTACTTCTTCGAGGGCATCCGCTGGCTGCGACTGGAGGCCGTCGTGGAGAGGAACGCCCGCGAGCACGTGATCCTGCTCTATACCGGGCCTGCGGAGGCTCGGGCAGAGGCGGAACCACTGTTTCAACGGGTACTGGCCTCGCTTCGCTTCATTGAAGAGCGACTGACGCCTGCCGAGTTGGAAGCAGCCCTGGACGAAGGGGCCAAGTTCCTGCAAGGCCTGGGGGAAGACGCTCTGACCAAGGCCGTGTTGGCTGAGGAGTATCTCAAGGTCGAGCTGGACGGCAAACCGGTGGGCTTCCTCCACATTCAACAGGCGGAAACCGAGCGGAAGCGGGTCGGCGGCATCCGCGTGCGAGAGCGAGGCTGGACTTTCGAGGCGGATGGACGGGCGTGCCGCCTCGACGGCACCGCCTTCGTGAGTGATGACCTGCGCGAAGAAGAGTGGAAGACGCAGCTCGCCACGCTCATCCCGGCCGCGGGGTCGCAGCCCGCCGGGCTGGATCTGGCGGAAGAGCGAGGCCTGCGCAACAAGCATGTACTGCTGACCAGCCAGAAGCCGCGAATGAGCGAGCCGGTAGCGGAAAACCCCCCGCTGAGCGTGCCGAAAAGTTACCTGCCGAGAGGCATGGCCCGCCTGCTGCCGCGCTTGCTGGGAGATCTATCCGAACCGCGGCGGCTGGCTTTTGCGGAATATGACGCCCCGACGCGGGACCTGCTGGTGCGGGTGTACGAAGTCAAAGGGCAAGCGGTCTTGCCCGGTCCGGTGACGCGGGGCCGGGTATATCGAATTGACCATAGCGAGGGCACGGCCGGCGCACTGACCAGTTTGTATGTCAACTCCGAAGGCCGCATCCAGCGCATTGAGACTGGGAGGCTGGTCTTCTCTTCAGCAACGCCGGAGGAACTGGAGCGATTGTTCGCTGCACGGGTCGAGGCGGCGAAGCGGGAAATGGCCCGGATCGAACGTCTGATGGAGGAGCAGGAGGGTCGTTTCGTGCCGCGGCGCCCGGCGTCAACGACCACGCGGCCGTCTTTGAATCCGCCCCGGACGCCTGCCCCTGCCCGACGTTGATTGCCGTCGTCGTCAGTTGGGACAGTAGGCGCCGGAAAGGAGCGTTTCCACGAAAAGCGGCAGATCCGCTAGATCGACCAGACCGTCGAAATTCATGTCGGCCCGCTGCCAGGCGGCGGGATAGCCGGCCGGTCCGGTCAGCACATCCACGAAGGGTTGGATATCCCGCCCGTCCACTTGCCCATCGCCGTTCAGATCTCCCTGGCAGACGGTGGGGAAGCTACCCGGCGACGAGGCGGTGACGGAGCGACTCAGAACCCAGCCATCGGGGTCCATCACGACGCTCGTCGGCGCTGCGGCCAATCGAATGGCGAAGTGGTCGGCGTCATGGAGGCACCAGATAATGAAGTCCTCCACCCCGGCCGTCGTGGTGACGCGGATGGGGACGGGCATGGTCATCAGCGGAAAGCCTCGCGACGGCTGCGTTTGTTCCACGCGGAGCAAGAGGAAGTCGCGTCCGGGGTCGTGATAGGCCCGCCACGAGTAGACGTAGTCCGGGCTGCCTGCATTCATGACCCATTGGTCGGTGAACCAGGTCAGGTCACGGCCGAAGCTTGCCGAGATGCAAGCAGCGAATTCATCGGTGGTTGCCGAGCCGCCCTCGTACAGGGCACGATAATCAAGGAGGGCGTCGAAGAAGGCCTGGTCGCCCATCACTCCACGGAGCATGTGGACCACCCAGCAGCCTTTATTATAGACATCGTTGGTGCTGAAAATGTCGTTGACCGTGGCGATGCTGGTGCGGTAGACGCGGGCGTCGGTGTCCACCGGTCGACGAGCCAGCAGGCGCGATTGATACGACGACCAGCCTCCTCCGGCCTTCAGCTCGCGATAGAGGCATTCCGACCAGCTCGCGAATCCTTCGTTCAGCCAGATGTCATACCAGGTCGCACAGGTGACGTTGTCGCCCCACCACTGGTGAGCCAGTTCGTGGCACATGATGTCGCTGTAGTTGTTGACCTGGTACATGCTGCTGCACGTCTGGTGTTCCATGTTGGCGCCGAGGCCGCCGGTTCCACCGGTTTCGGCTACGCCGTACTTCTCGGCGCGGAACGGGTACAGCCCGTAGCGGAGGCCGAGTGTGTCCAGCATGGCCGGCAATTCGTCGCAGCCGGTCTTGTAGGCGGCCTTCGGACGGCCCAGCGTGAAGTCCCAGTGATCGGGGTACAGGTAGCAGAGCACCGGCATGGTCTGGGGACCGCCTTCGTCGTAGGCGTAGGAGATCTGGTACACCTGGTAATTGGTCGCCGCAAGCGAGGCCAGGTATGGGATCATCGGGTAGGTCTCGCGCCAGCGATATTTCGACCGATCGCCGGGCAGCGAGTCCACGCCTTCGAGAATCCCGTTGGAGGCGACCACCATCGCGCTGGGAACCGTGCAGTGGAGCTGCATGGTGCTCTTGTCACCGAGGGCGTCCTTGCAGGGCCACCAGTACTGCGCGTAAAACGGCTGCGATAGCGTGGCGACGACGAGACTGTTGTTGCGGGTCCACAAGCGGAAGGCGCCCCAGCCGCCTCCTTGGGGATACCCTTGGTAGGACACGGTGACCGTAAAAGTCTCGCCGACGTTGTAGCCGCGGTCGAGGGTGATGACAACAGTGTGCCCGCTCCGCGACCAGCCGGCCATGTCGCCGGTGACGGCGTCCACGGTGAGGTTGTCGCGCAGGTCGACGGTGAAGGTGGTCAGACCGGCGACGGTAGACGCGGCCTCAATCGTGCAGACGCCTTGCACGCGGACGCCGGTCAGGGTCGGCCCGGCGTACTCCGGGATGATTTCCAGGTCCAGCAGGTAATGAAGAACGTCGGTGTCGGCATCCGCCTCGCGGGGAGCTTCTCCGCGAGGGCCGCTCGCCTCGATCAAGGCGGCGGCATGTGCGGCGTGTCCGCAAAGGGGATGCGTTTTCCCATCGTCCAGGGGTGGCTCGCCGGCCAGCGCGACCGCTGTGGAAAAGACTGCCGCCGCAACAGCGAGGACCGCAACAAGACCGGAGATCTGCCGCATGGAATCGCTCCCTTCTCCCCCGGTAGACGCTCAGGGCGGCCGCAGCGGCTGCTGTGGCGAGCCGGTGCCGCAGCCGCTCTTCCCTGAACATTATAGGGGCCTTTCCGCCCGAAGAACTCGCCCGTTGATGTTTCGGGGGGCCTGACCGTGGTCAGAACCCCGCCGCGTCGGGACCGAACTCCGCCTTCTTGGACTTGTCCGGGTAAGGCGGAGTCTCGGGGATTCTCATGGGTTCCTTTTCGATTTTCTCCAGCAGGAACTTGAGGCCGGCTTCCAGTTGGGCGTCGCGGCCCTTAACGACTTCGCCGGGCAGGTTCTGGACCTCGATGTCCGGCTCGACGCCGTGCCCCTCGATCAGCCACTTGCGGCACAGCCCGAAGGGGGCGAACTGCGGCGGGGTCGTGCCGCCGCCATCGACGAGGTTCTGGTGCGGCTCGATACCGACGGCGCCCCCCCAGGTTCGCATTCCGATCACCGTGCCCAAACCTTTGATTTTGACTGCTTCGGAGAAATACTCCCCATTCGAGCCGGTGTCCTCGTTGATCAGCACCACGACGTGACCGTGGAAGACCCGTTCGGGGTCTCGAATGGTCTTGCCCTCTCGAGGCTGCGTCAACGCCCAGAGCCGGCGTTCCATGCGGTCGATGATCATGTCGCCGGTGAAGCCTCCGCCGTTGTAGCGGGCATCGACGATCATTCCCTGGCGAGTGTGCTGGGCGTGCCAGGCCTTCGAAAACTCAATCAGGCCGCTTTCACCCATGTCGGGAACATGGACGTACCCAATGGTTCCGTTGGAGGCCTGGTCGACGACGGCCCGGTTGCGGTCCACCCACTCTCGATAACGGATGGCTTCCTCCCCGCCGATGGTGCGGGCCCGATAGGTCTTGGCGCCGGCGGCGGAGGGTTTCGTGTTGTAGGTCAGCGTGACCACTTTGCCGAGTTTGTTTTCCAGATGGCGATAGACGTTGTCGGAGGACTTCACCTCCTGGCCGTCGATGGCGATGAGATAATCTCCCGGCTGGATCGGGCAGTCCGGAGCTGCCAGCGGCGATTGCTCCGCCGGATCCCAATTGTTGCCGGGGACGATGTGGGCAAACTGGTGGTAGGGTGCCCCGCGCGGCGTCACAAAGTCGGCGCCGAGCAGGCCGGTCGATACCCGCTGTCCTCCCTCGCCGAACTCCCCGCCGGAAACGTAGGTATGGCCGGCATTCAGCTCGGAGATCATCTCGCCGATGAGATAGTTGAGGTCGCTTCGGTTGCCGCAGAAGGGCACGAAGCGGCGGTACTTCTCGCCCACCGCGGACCAGTCCACGCCGTGCAGATTCGGGTCGTAGAACCAGTCGCGTTGAATCCGCCAGGCTTCGTCAAACATCTGCCTGAATTCCTCGTCGCGGTCGATGCGAATCTTGATGCGGCCCAAATCGACGCGACCGTCTCCGACGGCGGCGTTGGTCCCCGCGTCGACCACGCCGTAGCCACCCCCGCCCTTGTACACGAGCTTCTTGCCGTCACTGGAAAGGTGGTAGTTGCTGATGCCGCTCATCAGCTTCTTGGGCTGCCGCTTGTCCGGTTCCTTCTGCTCGAGGTCGTAGAAGTAGAGGTCCAGCGCGCCGCTGGTGAGGTCGTTGACGCTCTGGTACTTGGAGAACTCGTGTCCTTCTTTTTTCAGGTATAGGAAGCCCTTCTCCGTCGCCTCCAGCCGGAAGTAATTTCCCGCGGGGATCCCCTCCACCGCGAAAGTGCGGCGGTCGAAGTCGCCCACATGGACGACGCATTGGGTACCCTTGCCGGTTTCCTTGGCGTCGGTCGGCTTTGTCTCGGGTTCGTGGGCAACATCTCCGTTTCCTCCGGCCTGACCGGTCTGTTGCTCGGAAGTCGCGGGTTCTTCATGCTTCTCCGACTCCTTCACCGGCTCCTCGGAGTCCTGCGGTGCGAACGGCGACGGCTTGCCGCGCTCCAGGACGACCACATAGGGTCGGCACATGTCCAGCATGATGAAGTTCTGGTCCTCGAACCCCATGATCGGCGAGTAAGTTCGCTCCGAAAGGAAGTACAGATAACGGCCCTGCGGATCGAACGAAGGGCTGGAGTCCTGGGTCAAATCGCTGGTTACGCGGTGGACCTTCTTCTCCGCGAGGGAGTACAGGAAGATGGACTGGTTGAGGTTCTGCTCCTGTTTGGCATAAGCGATCCACTGGCTATCCGGCGACCAGACGTAATCCTGTATCCCCCATCGTTCCCAGCCATCGTCGTATTCGCCCTGATCGATCACTGCGATGGCGCCCGTCGCGGCGTCCACGAGGTTCAGCTTCATAAACTTGTCGGAAAACAGCAGCCACTTGCTGTCCGGAGACCAAACGGGTTGCGCCCGGAAGCCCAGCCCGCCTTGCGTGACCTGCCGCCAATCCGATTCGCCCTTCTGGTCAACGAAGAAGAGTTCCTCTTCGCCGGTTTTATCGGAAATGAAACAAACCCATCGTCCGTCCGGCGACCAGACGGCGTTCTTCTCGCGGCTGCCGGAGGTGCGCGTCAGGTTGATCGGCTCGCCTTCCTTGACGGGCATGTTGATGATTTCGCCGCGGGTTTCCAGAAGCAGCCGCTTGCCGCTCGGGGACAAACGGAATGAACCCAGGTGGGCGGCGGCGTTGATGTATCCCGGCCTCATCTTCACCCGGTCGGAGGGGATGTTCACCTCGAGTTTCCTCGATTTCGCCGTGGCCAGATCAAACAGGTGAAGCGATTCGGCGTACTGGTACACGATCTGCCCCGGCCCCAGGGACGGGTACCGCACGTCGTAGTCTCGATAATCGGTCAACTGCGTGACCTGGTTTGATTTCAGGTCATGCTTGAACAGGTTCAACGTGCCATGGGCACGGTCGGACACGAAGTAGATCCCGTCCGGCGCCCACATGGGGAAGTTGTCGGTGCCGGGCCAATCCGTGATCTTGCGGTAGTCGCAGGCCGCCAAATTGCCGACCCACAGGTCTTGGGCCATGCCCCCGCGGTAACGCTTCCAGGTGGCGAACTCCCGGCTGATACGGTTGTAGACAATCGATTCTCCGTCGGGCGAGAGCGACGCCAGACCGCCGCGGTCCACAGGCAGACGCTCCTCCATGCCGCCGGCCACGCTCACGCGATACAACTCCTCCGCTCGAAACGGATAAGCCCGGCGGGACCGGAAGAGGATGGACTGGCCGTCCGGATACCAGTCCAGCACCAGATCGGCCGCCGGATGCCACGTCAGCCTTCGCGGGACGCCACCGCCCGCATCCATCACGTAAACGTCCACGCCGCCGTCGTAACTGGCGGTGAAGGCGATCTGCTGGCCGTCTGGGCTGAATTTGGCAAAACGTTCTTCGCCCTTGTCGCTGGTGATCCGGCGGGCATCGCCGCCGGTGGTGGGGGCCAGCCAGAGATCTCCCTCATAGGTGAAGACCACGCGGTCGTGGTGGATGTCGGCGAAGCGCATCAGGTGGCTTTCTCCGAGGGCCGATGCAACCCAACTCAGGCAGACCAAGGGCGAGACGACCAGGCGAAGCAACATGAGATTCTCCTCTAAGGGGCACGGAAAACTCTGCGTAGCGACGTATGGGTGAAGCGCAGGTGCCTCCTGCGGCGGCTCCATCTTATCGCGACGGGCGGGAGACCTCCACCTCCTCGGCGACGGATGGCTTCTTCCTGTTGACTACAACGATGGAGGTTCACTTGCTTCACGAGGCGGACTCGGCTTATCATGGATTGTGGAGTGCATGTGCCGCTGTCGCGTGGCGATAGCAGACCGCTCCACCATTTCGCCGCCCTTCGGCGACCTTGTTCGAGGGCCTTGAACGGAATAGGGGGGCCGGGTCGGACACCGCGTCGTGCGATCGGGGTCCATCATGTCGACGCCGCGCGAACCAGTCAGCTCGGGAGGGATGAGGCGCGACCGCGGTCCGCCGCGGGCCGGTCGGAGTTCGCTGCTGTCCGAACTGAAACACCTGGTGGCGGACCGTTTCGAGCGGCTGACCGGGCAGCAGATCGTGGTGGCGGAGGCTCCCAGGGATGAAGCGGGCCGCGGCGCCGAGTCCGTCGAGGCTGAAACTCACCCTTTGTGCAGGCAGTATGAAGGTCGTCCCGCGTGCCGCCGGTGTCGGCCAACGACCGACGAGCGGTTTCGCGATGGGGCCGTCTTCTCCGGGCGGTGTCCGTTCGGATTGCAGCGGGCGGAGTATCCGGTCGTGTTGGAAGGTCGCCTGGCGGCTCGCTGCGTGCTGGTGTGCCCACCATCCACTTGCCGGGAGCGGCTTGAGAATGAACTGGAGCTGCTCGGCGTTCTGGTGGAGAACGCGGTGAGGCGGCATGGCGGAGCCGTCGGCGACGAGGGGGCCGCCAGAACGCCGCCAGGCGAGACTGCGGGCGGAACCGCCGGCGGATCTTCGCAGTCGCTGATCGAAGCGGCCATCGCCTACATCGAAACGCATCTGCGCGACGAGCGACTGCGGGTGGGAGAAGTCGCATGCCGCCTCGGTGTCAACGCCGCCTATCTGGCACACGCTTTCCACCAGCGGATCGGGCGACGCATGAGCCGGTACATCGCCGCGCGCCGGCTCCGTCGCGCTCGCCTGCTGATCGTCAATACCGATTGGCAGATCAAACGGATCGCCCACGAATGCGGATGGCGGGACGCGAACTGGTTCAGTTACAAGTTTCGCGAGCAGACCGGGCACACGCCGACCGAGTACCGCCGCCTCGTTCGCCGCTGGCGGCGGCCGAATGGTTCCGAGAACAACCGCTTTCATTCAAGGTGAACGGTCCTGGCGGCGGCAAGGTCCCAGGGCCGGCGTTCGCGAAGCCGGCGCTTGCGCAGTACATCGACGGCAGCACGGTCAACAACGGCCTGAAAGGCTTCGCCGGCTCTTTGTGCATGACGCCGAATGGCCATCTCATCTTCCTGGGCAATTCCTGCTTGCAGAGTAGCCCCGGCAATACGACCTTCACGGTGCTGGCCGATCCCGCCGCGACGGACCCCTACGGCTGTCCGGCCTGGGCCGTAGACTGTAGCAGCAACACAGTCGGCTTCATGACCGCCGCGTCGCGGACCAGCGCCGCCACCACCCGGACCATCGGCTACATCAGGTTGCCGTAGGTCAGGCGGTGAACATCAGGACAACGGCGCGGGCGGGCGGACCTTGCCCAAGGTCGCCCGCCCGTTTATTGCGCTCAGCGCGTGGGAAACGGGTCAGGAGAAATACGCCGGATACGCACGCTGCGGGGTCTTGCGACGCTGGTAGGCGCGGGCCAGGTCGAGAAAGATCTCCAGGTCGCGATCCAGGCTGGTGTTCACGCCGTCGAAGTAGCAGACGCGGATCGGGAGGTCGTCCAGATCCTTGCTGACGGCGGGGTACACGGCTTCGCAGATGATTCCGTTCATGCAGGTGAACGGGCTGATATCCACGATGCCGTCGACGCCCTTGCCGTGCAGGTAGATGGACTTGCCCACGCTGAGCACCATTTCACCCAGGCAGCCCTCGGGCGGCAGATAGGGGCGCGAAGCCTCCAGCACGGTGCGGATATCCTCAGGCTCTTCATAGCCGCGGAGATCCTCTTTGACGGGCTTCAGCAGGGCGTGCTCGTACGTTCGCTGCACGTGGGTCTTGAGCTTGAACTTAAGGAACTCGGAATTGAGCCATCCGCAGCGGCCGCGAATCGCCGTTTCCTGGCTCCAGTTCGTGTACCACACCCATTCGGCGATGTCCGATAGCCAGCACTCGCCGCCGTAGTGCTCGATCCGGCGGGCCGTGTCGTCGTTGCTGAAGCTGTTCAGCCGGCAGAAGATCTCGCCCACCAGACCGATCAGCGGCCGGCCCTTCTCGTAGCGGGCGGGAATGCTGCGGAAGCGGTCCCGCATCCGCTCCACCGCCGCCACCAGCCGGCCGAGCCGATCCTTGGGCTTGAGGCCGGGCTGCTCCACGATCCTGCCGAATGCTCCCAGCCCCTGCTCAAACTCGGCGTCCGTATCGCCGGCGATCTTCTCATAAGGCCGCGTCTTGAGCAGGAACTTCGTGATCAGATCGCCCACCACTAGGGCCATCCAGGCGGTCCGCATCAGGTCGCCCGCGTGCTCGCCGACGCCGTCATACCCGTTGTCGCTGGAGGGCGAGACCACCGGAACGTCGCCGTACCCCAGCTCAGCGAGGGTCTTGCGCAGGTAAGGCGCGTACTGCCCGAAGCGGCAGGGCCCGTGCGCGGTCGGCATGAAGAAGGCCGTTCGATCCGGACGAAAGCCGGGTGCCCGGCAGATCTTGAGGAAATCCCCCAGCGTCACCTTGTGCGGCAGGCATTCCTCTCCGCTGCTGAACAGACCGCCCAGTTCCAGGGTGGTGGCGTCGGAATCCGGCGAGGGGACCGCATCGATGCCCACGGACCGGAAAGCGGAGGCCATCATCCGGGCGCCGGCGTAGGACATCTGGGGAATGTAGAGCGTTCTGCCGACGAGAGAGCTCGATCCTCGTCGCTGCTTGTCTGTCGCCACCATCGGAGGATTCCCTTGCTATCCAGATAGGCCTCGCATCGAGTCATCATGCCGGCGTCGTTGGAGTGCCCATCAAACTGGAGGGTCAGGAACGGCTTGCCCGAGGCCGGACGGACGAAGCCCTTGATGTAGGAATCCGGCCCGCACTTGAAGTTGGTGATGTAGATCATGTGCAGGTTGGGCATCTCGCCGACGATCTTGGCGGCCGCCAGGATCTTCCGCCCGTACTCCCAGTACATGTTGTCGTTGACGTCGCGGATGTCGATGTCGCGGGTCGGGAGGGCGTCGATCGGGATCAGGTTGACCCCGTAGTACTCGCGAAGCTTGCGGTTCACCGCGATGTTCAGCCCGGCGTCATGCACGTTGTAGGGCCGTCCGACGATCACGACGCCAGGCTCGCCGCTATGCCGCAGCGTCTCCAGGGCCTCGCGGCCGGCCTGCTCGTAATCCACCCGGAACTTGCGTTGGGCGGCCGCGGCGGCCACGAAGGCCTGCTCGGCCGTTTTCCGCGAGGCTCCCAGGTCTTGAGCGGTTCGCACCAGGGCCTCGCGAACGCCATCCAGGCCGTGCCGGAAACGCAGCGTCGGGCAGAGAAACCGCCCCTTCCAATGGCGGAAAGGCGGGGCCTGCCGAATGACGAAAGGCAGGGTTTGCCCCCACGGACATACGTGGCTCTCGTTGTCCAGGAACTTCGTCTCCGCGGAGAGGATGTTGGGCAGCCAGATGTAGTCGACACCGCGGGCGATCAGGTCGGCGACGTGACCGTGGGCGACAATGATCGGGAAGCAAGGCTCCGCGACGGCGGCTTCGAGGCCGCTTTCCACGATCCGGCGGTTGGTCTCCGAAGATAGGGTCACCGCGAAGCCGCAGTCGCGGAAGAACCGGCGATAGAGCGGCAGCAGGTCGTGGGTATACATGGCCAGCGGAATGCCGATGCGGACTTTGGCCGCCGGCGGATCGCCTCGGTCATCGGCGTGAAGCAGCTCGCGCCGCAGGCTGATCAGGTCGGGAATCACCGGCTTGCGGTCGCTCTTCACTCGCTTGCGGTAGCGGTCGCTGCACTTGTCGCCCCAGAAGGTCTTCTCTCCTTCGACGGTGAATTCCTGCACGGAGCAGAGGTTGCCGCAGCCCTTGCAGGTGAACTCGCGGAGGCCGTAGTCTATCTGGGTGACATCCCAGCCACGGAATCGCGTTCCGGAGGACGACGCCTGCACCTTGTCCTTGGCCAGCAGGGCCGCCCCGATTGCGCCCAGCACCGCGTTGTGCGGAGGAACGATGATTTCCTTGCCGGTGATGGCGGCAAAGGCGGCCGCCACCGCGTCGTTATAGGCCGTACCGCCCTGGAAGAAGATACATTCGCCGATCTTGCGGCCGCGGACCACTCGGTTGATGTAGTTGTAGGCCACGGAATAGGCCAGTCCGGCGATCACGTCCTCACGGCGCGCCCCGCGCTGCATGCAGGTGTTCACGTCGCGTTCCATGAAGACCGTGCAGCGTTCGCCGAGCTTGATGGGCGAACGACTGCTCAGGGCCAGCCGGGCGAACTCCCCCTTGATGGAGACGCCCAGCTCCTCGGCGCGCTCTTCAAGGAAGCTGCCGGTACCGGCGGCGCAGGCTTCGTTCATGGTGAAATCCACCACGATCGAATCCGGTGCCTCGGCGGTGGCGGCCGCCTCCAGCGTCGGCCGGCTGCGCAGACGGCAGCCCTTGTGGATGCCGCCGCACTCGCGCTCTCGTCCTTCGCAGGGGTTGCCGCCCGAGTCGTCGTGCCCGCCTTCCGCCTCAAGACTGATGTATTTGCTGTCCTGCCCGCCGATCTCGAAGATCGTGTCAGGCCGTCGGCCCAAGAGCCGGTCGCCGATGAAGGAGGCCCCGGTCTTGTGGCAGGTGATTTCGTCGTTGATGCTGTCGGCGCCGACCAGCTCACCGATCAGTTCGCGGCCGCTGCCCGTGCTGCCGACTCCGCGGATCAACACCCGCGAACCGACCGCTTGCTCCATCTCCCGTAGGGCCCGTGTCACGACCTCGATCGGGCGGCCTTCGGTCCGCGTGAAGATCGAGTGGATCACCGCGCCATCGTCGTCGATCAGAACCAGCTTGGTGCCCACGGAACCAATGTCCAGCCCCAGGTAGGCATCCACGCGGACGCCATGCTCGGGGAAGACGTACGGCCGGGTCTGCTCCCGCAGGAGGCGGACCCGCTCCAGGGACAGCGGCGGCGAGGTGGCGAAGGCGGCTTTCGCGGCGGCTTTCTCCGCGGTCAGCCCCGCCAGGCTGGCCCGCATCGCCGTGCGGTTCCGTTGGGCCGCATCTGCTCCGATCAGGGCCGCCCCGATGGCCCCGTAAGCCTCGGCCCCGCGGGGAACGAACAGCCCGCCGTCCGGCAGTTCGAAGGTTTCGGCGATGGCCTTCACCACCGCCAGATTGGCCGCGACCCCGCCGATCAGAACAATGGGCGGGACCGGCGTGCGGCCCTTCACCACGGCACTGCGAAAATTGGTGGCCACCGCATTGCACAGGCCGCGAAGCACCTCCGGCGGCGTGTAGCCCTTCTGCTGCGAGTGGATCATGTCGCTCTTGGCGAAGACACTGCATCGTCCGGCGATCTGCGCGGCCCGCTCGGCCTGTTCGACGATGCGGGCGATATCCTCGACCGCATATTTCAGACGGTTGGCCTGCTGATCGAGGAAGGCTCCGGTGCCGGCGGCGCAATCTCCGTTCGTGCTGTAGTCCAGAATGCCCAATGCGCCGCTGCCGGGGTCCGGCTCCACTCGGATGAACTTGCTGGTCTCCCCGCCGATCTCGAAGATGGTGCGGACTTCCGGGTGCAGCAGATCCACCGCCCGCGTTGCCGCTTGAAACTCGTTGCCGCGCGGCACATTCAGGGCTTTCGCGACCAGCTCGCCTCCGGATCCGGTCAAGGCCAGGGAAGCCAGGCATTCCTCGCCGACGGCTTCGATGATTTCCCGCAACAGCTCGCGAACAACCTCCAGCGGCCGTCCGCGGGTGCGGCGGGTTTCCGCCAGCAGCACCGCGGTGCCTCGGCGAGTTTGATCGGTCAGCAGTTGCAGGCCCAAGCCTGGTGCCCGGCCCAGCAGGGCGGCTGCTTCCGCTGCGGGCAGAAGCACTGCGGCCTTGACTCCCACCGCCCCGACATCCACGCCGAGATGCAGACTCATGAGCGAAATCCCGATTGGTCGCGACCGGCACGGGACCGGCCACGGTTAACCCCCAGCGCCGCGCAAGTTTGTAACCACTAACTTAGTGAGCGTCAAGCCAATTATGATGCGATTCTGGTGTCGATTTGGGGGCGCCTCGGCCGGGCGACGGGTCAGGATCGGGCCGGATCCCGCCGTTCTGTGTCGATATCGAAATCGCGGATCGCCTGCGCGACCGTCTCCCGGTCGCACTCCCCGCGGGCGACCAGGGCGTTCAATGCGGCGACCACGATGGACTCGGCGTCCACCTCGAAAAACCGTCGAAGTTCCTTGCGGGCTTCGCTGCGGCCGAACCCATCCGTGCCCAGAGCCGTGAATCCCGCCGGCGCCCACGGCATGATCTGATCCGCCACCAGTTTCATGTAGTCCGTGGCGGCGATGATGGGATAGGGTTCCTTTTCGATCTGCCGAGTGAAAAAGGACTTGCGGGGTTTCTGCGTGGGATGCAGGCGGTTCCAGCGGTCCACGATCAAGGCTTCCCGCCGCAACTGCTGGTAACTGGTGACGCTCCATACCTCCGCGGAGACCTTGAACTGCTCCGCCAGCATCCGTTGCGCTCGGAGCGCTTCGTTGAGAATCGCTCCGCTGCCGAACAGATGCACGCGGGGCCAGTTTCGCCGGGCTTCGCCGCGCTGGCATCGGTAGATTCCCCGAACGATCCCGTCTTCCGCCCCCTCCGGCATCGGCGGCATCGCGTAATTCTCGTTGCCGACGGTGAGGTAGTAGAAGATCTCGTGCTGCCGGTCGTACATCCGCCGCAGTCCGTGTTGGAAAATGACCGCGATTTCGTACGCGAACGCGGGGTCATAGGCGATCAGGTTGGGCACCGCCGTGGCCAGCAGGTGGCTGTGTCCGTCCTGATGTTGGAGTCCCTCGCCCGCCAGCGTGGTCCGGCCCGCGGTGGCGCCGATCAGGAATCCTTTGCAGCGCATGTCGCCGGCCAACCAGATGCTGTCTCCGACCCGCTGAAACCCGAACATGGAGTAAAACATGTAGATCGGGATCGTGTTGACGCCGTGGGTGACGTAGGCGGAGGCGGCGGTCGTGAAGGACGCCATGCTGCCGGCCTCGGTGATGCCTTCCTCGAGAATCTGGCCGTCCTTCGCCTCCCGGTAATAAAGCAGCGTGTGCGAATCCACCGGCTCGTAGAGCTGCCCGGCGCTGGCGTAAATGCCGTATTTCTGAAAGAGCGACTCCATGCCGAAGGTGCGGGCTTCGTCCGGAATGATCGGCACGACCAGTTTGCCGAACCGCTTGTGTTGTAGCAGTTTGGCGAGCATGCGGACGAAGGCCATCGTCGTGCTGACTTCGCGCCCGCCGCTGCCCTGCTTGAACTCCTCGAAGGTGTTGTCGGTCAACCGCTCCAGGGGTTGGGCTCTGACGAAACGCCGCGGCACGAACCCGCCCAAGGCGGCTCGCCGCTCCAGCAGGTAACGGATCTCCGGGCTGTTGTCCGGGGGGCGATAGAACGGAGCGTCCTGGATGTCCCGGTCGGAGATGGGTACCTCGAAGCGGTCGCGAAAACGGCGGATTTCCTCGTCGTTCAGCTTCTTCTGTTGGTGCGTGACGTTGCGGCCTTCTCCGGCTTCGCCCAACCCGTAGCCTTTGATCGTGCGGGCCAGAATGACGGTTGGTCGGCCGGATGGGGTCGCGGCGGCGGCATAGGCGGCGTACACCTTCTCGGGATCGTGCCCGCCCAGCCGCAGTTTCTCCAGTTGCCGGTCGGACAAGTGCTCCACGAGTTGCCGCAGCCGTGGATCCGTGCCGAAGAAGTGCTCGCGAATATACTGGCCGCTTTCCACGCTGTATTTCTGCCACTGTCCGTCCACGACCTGGGCCATGCGGGCCGGCAGAAGGTGTTCCGTGTCCGCGGCGAAGAGGGCGTCCCAGTCTTCACCCCACAGCACCTTGATGACGTTCCAGCCGGCGCCGGCGAAAGCGGCCTCCAACTCGCGGATGATGCTGCCATTGCCGCGCACCGGGCCATCCAGCCGCTGGAGGTTGCAATTGACCACGAAAATAAGATTGTCCAGCCGCTCTCGCGATGCGAGGGTGATGGCACCGAGGCTTTCCGGCTCGTCCATCTCTCCGTCGCCGAGGAACGCCCACACGCGGCAGTGCTCCGTGTCGGCCAGCCCGCGGTCCCGCAGGTAACGATTGAACCTCGCCTGGTAGATGGCCGTGATCGCAGCAAGCCCCATCGAGACCGTCGGAAACTCCCAGAAATCGCGCATCAGCCAGGGATGCGGATAGCTCGCCAGCCCCCCTCCGGGGGCCATCTCCCGACGAAAGTTGTGCAGTTGTTCGGCGGTCAGTCGACCTTCGAGGAAAGCCCTCGCGTAGATCCCCGGCGAGGAATGTCCTTGGAAGAAGATCTGATCACCGCTTCGTTCCGGCGTGTTGGCCCGGAAAAAGTGATTGAAGCCAACTTCCAGCAACGTTGCCGAGCTGGCGTAGGACGAGATATGCCCGCCGATGCCGGGCGATCGCCGGTTGGCCCGGACCACCATGGCCATGGCATTCCAGCGGATCAGGCTCTTGAGGCGGCGTTCAATAGCTCGGTCACCGGGATAGGGCGGCTGCTCCGACACGTGGATCGTGTTGACGTAGGGTGTGGTCAGGTTTTGGGGAAGCTGAATTCCGCGGGCGTAACCCCAGGCGTGCAGGGCCTCGACCAATTCCGCGGCCCGTAGCCGCCCGCCGCGGGCAGTCACTTCCTCTATGGACTCCAACCACTCTTTCGTTTCGATAGGGTCCCGGTCGGTTGTCGGATCGTAATTCATGCCGGGAGCTTAGTCACAGTGGCGGGCCGCTGGCAACACGGCAACGTGCCGATCACGCCGGCCGCGGCCCGCCGCCCAATTGCCCGCAGGCGGCCATTGCTTCTCGCCCTTTGGTGTTGCGCCGGAAAGCCATTTGCCCGGCAGACATGAGGATGGCTTGAAACTGGTCGACCGTGGATTCCTCCGCCGGCTGCCAGCCCGACCCAGGGAAGGGGTTGAAGGGGATTAGGTTGACACAGGTGCGGAGGCCGCGAAGGTAGTCTGCCAGCTCGCAGGCATGTTGGGGGGCGTCATTCAGCCCTTTGATCAGCACGTATTCGATGAGAACGTGTCCACCGGCCCGGACCGGATAGGCAGCGATTGCTTCCCGCAGCGCCGCCATCGGCTCCACTCGATTGATCGGCATGATGCGACCGCGGATCTCGTCGTTGGGAGCGTTCAGCGAGACGGCCAGGTTCAACCGCCTCCACCGCAGGGCCGCCAGCCGCCGTATGCCGTCGCACCGACCGACCGTCGAGACCGTGATCCGTCTCCGCGGGATCTGCCGCCTGGGGTCCCCGTGCAACGCTTCGATGGCCCCCAGGACCTGGTCAAGGTTGTCCATCGGCTCCCCCATGCCCATGAACACGACGTTGCGAACGTCCGCTCCCAGCGTTTCGCGGGCAGCACGGACCTGCCCGACGATTTCCGCCGCGGTCAGGTCGCGGAACAGTCCCATGCGCGCAGTCTGACAGAAACGGCAGGCGTGGCCGCAGCCGATTTGGCAGGAGACGCAGAGGGTTCGCCAAGTGCGGTCGCACCCGGCGACCTCGGCCCCCATGGGCACCACCACAGATTCGATCTCATAGCCGTCGGTCGTGGCCAGGCAGAACTTGACCACCTCCCCGTCGGCTTGGGTGCGAGTGATGGGCGGCGTCGGACCCTCGCCGGCCAGCACCGCCGCGGCGGTCTCTCTAGCCGCTACAACCGGGTCCGAGATTATCTTTCCAAGCTTGGCCATGACGTTGACAGCATAGCACAGCCGCGGCGAATTCGCCCGAAAGAGCATTTCCGGCACCGCTATTTCGAGAGATCCTGCTCGCCGCGAGATGACGGTGGGGGCCGTGGCAGGGCACGGACTCAGAGCCTCACGGCATCGCAGCACACCGCTCATGGAGGCGGCGTTTCTGCGTCCGCTCTGGCGGGCCGAAGCAGTCGCGGTGACAGAGAGATCCCCTCGCCAAGCCGCTTTGCCGGCCACGAGGCCGGTTGGGGCCGGATCGCGGGCGGCTGCTCCCAAAGACCGCAGATCACCAGCAGCCTCGCTTGACGCGGCGGAAAACAGACGATAAAAGGAGAATCAGCAAGGCAATCAACCGACCGCCGTGCGGCCGCGTACCCAAGTGGACCAAGGGGACGGATTGCAAATCCGTTATTCGTGGGTTCGAATCCCACCGCGGCCTGTTCGTTCAGCTCCTGCCAAGTCCCTGCGGCGTTTGTTTCCGGCTTGCGCGACTGATGGGGTTTTTGTTTTTCTTCGTTCTCTTCAGGGTTGCCTGCGAAGAAGGTCCGCAAACAGGCTGACGCACCTTCGGCTACGGTTGTGGCTTTGATTACCGGCCCAGACAGCAGGTGGTTGACCTCGGGTGAAATTCCCGGTGCGGCTGCCTTGCAAGCCACCGTCGTCGGTGCTCTTCGGCCTATTCCGCCAGATATGTTTCCTTGCGGTCCCAGAAAGCGCGGCGGGGTCGTGATTGGGTCTCAAACCTGAAGTTCCTGGTGCGTGAAGGCTCGTCCGCATTCAGGGCAGATCATGGACGTGTTGCCGATCAGACTGTAGCCACATGCGGGGCATAGCGTGCCGTCCTGAAGAGGGGGTGGCGACCGCAATTTATTGAACAAGATCAGCAGGAGCATGCAGGACAGGGAGTAGAACAACACGCAGGCAACGGTGGCGATCGCGACCCCCACCCAGTGTCTCACGTCCGGATTGCCGATGGATGACAAGGCGACTGGGGATGCCGCGCCAAGCCCGCAGGCCGCGCCGACGATCCAGGCCCGCCGCTTGGTTCGCACCTGCGGTTGAAGGAACCAGAGCATCAGCCAAGGAGAGCAGATACCGGACACCACGACCGGCACGAAGAACCTCGGGGGGGGAATCCAGCCGGACAGAACGGGCAGTGCGAATCCAATCACCACGATCCAAACGTAGACGCAGAACCCAGCCAGAAAGGACCAGATCGCCAGACTACCAGCCGACCAAAGCTCAGAAGGATGGATCACGCTCCTGCGAGCCAAGTGTGACTCCTCGTCGGGTCGGACCGACAACCGAGTGTACCGGTGGTGTCGGCCAGCTTATCCTATAGCCGATGACCAGCAAAGAGCGGATGCTAATAGCCTTGAGGCGGGGGCAACCGGATCGCCTGCCCGCGACGGTCCATCAATGGCAGCCCTATCACCTGAACAAGTATCTTGGGGGGATCGACGACCTGACGGCTTTTCGTCGGTTTGGGTTGGATGCTTCGATACCGTGCTTTCCGGCGATCGCGCCGGATTCTCCGGACTGGCGGGAGGAGGTGCGGGCCGGGCCGGCCGGGGATGGTCGCACCATCGAACAGCACGTGATCCAAACGCCGGGAGGGCAACTCAGTTACAAGGTCGAGAGACACGCGGCTACCGCGTGGATCACCGAGCACCTGGTCAAGCACCCCGAGGACGTGGATCTGATCGACCGGTACATGCCGATTCCGCGGCTGGACAAAGCCGCAGTGGCCGCCGCCTGCGACCGGCTGGGGGACGACGGCATCCTGCGGGGGTTCGTCTGGGGGCTTCAGGGCGGATGCTGGCAGGACGCCGCGGAACTGTATGGCCTGCAAAACTTGATCCTCGCGACGTATCGCATGCCGGATTGGGTGCATCGGTTCCTGCGAGCGCTCCAGAAGAAGAAGCTGCGGTTCATCGAGGAGTCCCTGGCGGGAACGAAATTCGATCTGATCGAGACGGGCGGCGGCTCCGCATCCAGCACGTGCATCTCACCGAAACTGCACCGCGAGTTCTGTCTGCCGTACGATCGTGAACAGCACGAGGCCTTGCACGCGGTTGGGCTGCCCGCCGTGTACCACACCTGCGGCGGGATGATGCCGCTGCTCGAGATGATCGTGGAGAACGGGTGCGACGCCTCGGAGACGTTGACGCCTCCCGGCATGGGCGGTGACGCCGTGCCGACGGAGATCAAGCGGCGAATCGGCGGAGCGGTCGCGCTGATCGGCGGGGTGAACCAGAACGAGGTGCTGGATCGCGGCACGCCCGAGCAGATCCGCCGGGAAGTGTTCCGGCTGTTTGCGGAACTGGGGCCCGGCGGCGGGTACATCCTCTCGCCCAGCGACCACTTCTTTGAAACGCCGCCGGAGAACCTGCGGGTTTACGCCGAGGCGGCGCGGGAGTGCCGCTACGGTTGAGCCTCCGCTACCGAGTTCCGCACGTACTCCTCCTGCACCCGCTTCGCCCCCTCTGCATCCGCGACATTGTCACTGTGGCAGGCGTGCTTCCGGCCGCGGTGGGCGAGCAGTCTGATCTGCTCCGGAGTGAGGCCGGGGCTGGGCGCGGCCCGGCGCTCGGGTTGGAAGGCCGCGTCCTTGCCGCTGGCGAAGTCCTGGATCTCCTTGCTGATGCGCATGCTGCACCAATCGTGCCCGCACATCGCGCAGAAATCCGTGTCTACCTCCAGGTCCTCGTCGTGCAACGCTCGGGCAGTCTCGCCGTCGAAGGCCAACTCAAACTGCTTCGGCCAGTTCAGCGCGGCCCGGGCCCGGCTCATGTCGTGGTCCCATTCGACGGCGCCCTGGATCCCGCGGGCGATGTCCCCGGCATGGGCGGCAATCTTGTAGGCGATGCAGCCCTCCTTGACGTCCTGGGCCTTGGGCAGGCCGACGTGTTCCTTCGGCGTGACGTAACAGAGCATGGCCGCGCCGGCGCGGGCGGCTTCCGTCGCGCCGATGCAACTGGTGATGTGGTCGTAGCCGGGAAACACATCCGTGACCAGCGGACCGAGGACGTAGAACGGGGCGTCGTCGCAGATCCGCTGTTGTACCTGCATGTTCCAGGCGATTTCGTTCAGTGGGACATGGCCGGGGCCTTCGACCATGACCTGCACGCCGGCCTCGCGGGCGCGATGGGTCAGCTCGCCGAGAACTTCCAGCTCCGCGATCTGGGCGGCGTCGCCGGCGTCGTGCAGGCAGCCGGGACGGACGCCGTCGCCGAGCGAATAGGCGATGTCGTACTCGCGCATGATCGCGCTGATCTCGTCGAAGAGCGTGTAGAACGGGTTCTGCTTGCCGTGGTGGATCATCCACTTGGCGAGCAGTGAGCCCCCGCGCGAGACGAGCCCGCAGACGCGGCGGCTGATCAAATGGAGATTCTCGCGGAGGATGCCGGCGTGGATGGTGAAGTAGTCCACGCCCTGGCGGGCCTGGTTCTCGATCTCCCGGAGGATCTGGTCGTAGGTAAGCTCCTCGATCGAGCGCCCGATGATCATCGAGTAGATCGGCACGGTCCCGATGGGGATGGTGCTGTGGTCGATGATCGCCTGGCGGCACTCGTTGAGATTGCCCCCGGTGGAAAGGTCCATGAGCGTGTCGGCACCGTACTTCTGCGCCCAACGCAGCTTCTCGATTTCCTCCTGCGTTGTGGAAGTGATCGGGCTGGCCCCGATGTTGGCGTTGATCTTGGTGGTGATCATCCGCCCGATGCCGATCGGGTCGAGCCGCTTCGGCGCGACTTGCCCACGCATGTGGTTCGGGTCGTTGATCTCCACCCAGCGCTGGGCGACCGTCCGGTTTACCCAGAAGCGGGCGTTGGGCTTGCAGCCGGGGTGACCGAGGCCTTGCTCCGGGCCGGGACCATGAGAGAGCGACGGGGCTTCTCGTGGCAGAGGCGGTTGTCCGGCGGAGCCGGCAAGGTGGCGAATGTTGGCGGGAATAATGAGCCGCCCGCGGGCGATTTCGTCGCGGATGAATTCCGGCGTGACGTTCTCGCGTTGGGCGACGCGGATCATTTCGGGGGTGATAATGCCCTTGCGGGCGGATTGTAGTTGGGTCATGGTCAGCTCCAGACGGCGTGCATGCGGTGCCCTCGCCTATTCATTGCTCCACTGGACTATGACAGCAATCTGAACGGGCCAGGGGCGCAGAAGCAGGGACTTGGGCACGTATGGTTCACCGAGTTCCCAGTCTTGCGGATCCCCCGAGGGCCGGTAGCGAATGGTTTCCGTGTGCTCTGAGACGAAACGGACAATTGTTCTGATCTGCTTTGAGGGAGAAGCGCGAATACCAGGCACGGTCGGTTCCTCGCTCTCCTTTGCCTTCTCGATCGTGACGTAAATCGGGTCCGGAGTCGGGTCGGGCACCCGCCACTTGGGGATATACAGCTTGAATTGAACGCCTTCAACGGAAGCATTCCACCGAATCTTGTTGTCGGTCAATTTGTCGCGGTGCAATCGAAACTCGATCATGATGGTGCTTCTCTGGACTGGTTGCCTCTCTTTCGAAACGCCATGTGGCGGACAAGCTGCGGGATGGCATTGTCGCGGTGCGCCCATGTAAAGCCCGCTCCCACTCTTCTCGCTCCATTCAACCGCGAGCGGCTTCATCAAGGATCTCCATTTGTCCGCAATGTCCCAGATGAACGGGTCCTCCAGACGATACTGCTCGCGTAATTCGTGTCTGGAGTCGACAGGCAAGCCCCATGGGAACGGAACGTCCAGACGCAAGCGTGTGTTGTTCTCCTATCCTACATAGGCCCCCTGAGGCGACAGCACCACCATCGAATTCACGTTGGAGTCCTCAGTCGGTGTTGCCGAATGCATCCGATCCGAGCGGGATGATCCGGCGAAGCTGAAACTCGCTGCCGCCGGCCCTGGTGAATTTGCGAAGGTCACGCATGGCCACCGTGGCATCTGTTTCGGACTCAGTCCGTACGGCCGACTCTATTTTGCTGGCTCCCGTTTTTCCTCGTCTTCCAGTAGTCTCTCTAATTGCTCCGCCAGCGGAGCCAGATCCTCCGTGACCGTTCGCCACACCTGATCGCGGTCCACCTCGAAGTACGCATGAACCAGGCGGTTGCGCATGCCGATGATCTGCGCCCAGGGAATGCTTCCACCTCGATCGCGTGCTTCGTCGCTCAGTCGGCGTGCGGCCTCGCCAATGATTTCCAGACATTTGGTCAGTCCCCAGGCCCAGACAAGATCCCCATCCAGGTCTTCGCGGGTGCGATGTTCGACTGCGGCGAGTGCCGCGCGACAGGCTTCGATCATATCGCGCAGGAGACTCACGTCGTCACGCCGCGACATACTGCACCTCCGCTTCGCGCAGGACTTGATCGCGAAAATGCCTGCTAAGTTCCGCCGGCGTCCGCAGGTCCACCTGGCGGCCAAGCAGCGCCGACAACTCCATCTCCAAGCCCGCCATCGTCAGCAGGCTGGGTACGCAACCGGGCTCGAAGTCCACGAGGATGTCGATGTCGCTGTCCGGTCCGAAATCGTCGCGCAAAACAGATCCGAAGAGGGCCAATCTCCGCACTCGATGCCGCCCGCAGAAGGCGGCCAAGTCTTCGGGCGATATGCGAATGCCGTGATGCGTCGTCATAGTCGGTTCCTCAAGATCTGGCAGAAGTGGATGTGGTCCGTGTTCTTAGACCATCCACGTTGCGGCTAGATACCGTACATGGCTTTCAGCAGCCGGATTTGCCCCGTGTGGTACACGTCATGGGCGGCGACACCGTAGATGATTTTCTCCGTGGTTACGCGACCGCCGGCCGTCACCTGCTGCAACTCGTCTCCGCGGATACCCCGTACCGCGTCAACCAACGACCGGTGCTGTTCGTCCAGCAGCCGCAGATAGTCCTTCCAGTCGGCCTCGGTCGTGCTCGCGGGCAGTTCGAACCAGTTGCTGCCCTTCATCGGGAAGGAGCCGCGCTTCTCGCCGCGGAGCCGCCGGCGGACGGTGTACTTCCAGTAGGCCGTGTGCAGCGTGATCTCGGCGATATTGTGCCGCCCGCGGCCCGGTCGCCATAGGACCTGCCTCAGCGGCAATCCACGCAGGACCCCGCGGAGGTTCGGCCCGTGCCACGACCGGCCTTCGTAGGCGTCGGCCAGGATGCGGAGGAGAAGGGCGATCTCGGCGCTGGTCTTCATCGTGGGCATCGGCAATGCTCGCTAGTGTCGCCCAGTCCTGCCCGGAGCGTGAACCGCCCGCGGCAGTTGCGCAGGCCCAAATTCGCGGCGCTCGTGGTACGCGTCACTCCGTCGAGAGACTCTATCCTCTGGAACCCGCTTCCCGTCGCGGCGCTCCGACATGCCGGAGCATGTTCAACGCCTGAGCGAGGTGATGCCGACCGTGCCTGCAAGCGTGCAGCAGGAGGTCGCCGAGGCGGCTGGTGTACGTCCCAGCCGTCGCGAAGCAGTAGGTGTGCTGCCGGTCCAGGCTCGACATGCCGGCCCGCCAGGAGGAGTCCGGTCGTCGCGAGTCGCGGGTCCGACGGCGGAGCGGCGGACTGAAGGATGCGATCACTCGCCCGTCGCCCGCTCACCGATAATCCGCGGATGGTTTCGATGGACATGGCGTCGCTTCCCTCCGCACCTCGTCGTGGCGTCCTTTGCTCCGGCTGAATAACCGCCGCCGCAAAGGCAGGAAGGAGCCACGCTTCGGTGATCAGGTTCCAAGGGTTCCGACTCGGCGGCCGGATCTCAGCCCGTCTCCGGGCACCCCTAGCGAACGACCATATGATAGCAGACTTTTCGCGGGCCCGGCAACTGGGCGTCCGCTGAGATGTGAAAGGGCGGGCGGCTCAAGGTGGCCGCCCGCTGAATGCCCCAATCGCCCTGCGGATTCGACGTTCAACGGCGTCGGCGGCGCAGCATCGCCACGGCGCCAATTGCCAGCAGGCCGACCGTGGTCGGTTCCGGCATGCAGTGCGAGGCGATCCAGACGTTGTCGATGCCCAGCGTCGCCAAGCTCGGCACGACGAAATCAATGGCGACAACCTCCCAGTCCGGCTGCGGATTCAGGGTGAATTCGATCGAGACCTGTCGCCACCCGAAGGTCTGTGGCTCGCCCAATTGATAACCCGCCACCGCGAATCCGGGCTGATGTGAAGACGACGCGGTGATACCCGTGATGATCGTGTCCCACAGTTCCATCTGGGTCCACATGTCGAAACTCACCCAGACACGCTTGACCCAGTTTTCGACGAACTGATTGTCGAGGCCGATCTCAAGGTCCGCCATGACATCGTTTGGACCATTGTTCCTCACGCCCGCGACACCGGTGCGACCGCCGATGATGTCGCTTCCCTGCCAAGTCATCTCATGCGTCAGTTGCAGGAAGTTTCGCTCTGGGTTGTTGGTCATGAACGGAGGCAGGGGTGTCGGGACAGTGCGATCCGGTTGATTCCATCTGCCGGCCGTCGGGGCCGTGCTGAGGTCGTAGCCGGTGGCCCCGGTGTAGTTGTCGTTCACCCCCCACCAGGGCGGCTTCGGGTTCGGATCCGGAGGGCTCTGCGCGTTGGTCGGTGGGGTCCATGCGACGAGTACCGCGCAGGAGAGGGCGAACAGAAGTAGCTTCATCATGGTGGGTCCTCCTAAGAAACAGATGTGTAGACGGCCGTCTCGCAGCCGGTGGCGCGTTGGAACTCGCGTCGACCGCTGCCGCTGCTGAGAATCAGGCTACGAGTTGATTGAGTTCGCCGCCAGTCGGCTCTTTGGCTGTCAGCCGCGGCACCGATAGCCGCGTCCTGGACAGCGGCTTTCAGGTGGGCTGCTCGGGCCGAGGCTCGCCGGCGTCATCACGATCCCCTTCGCGGAGACGGAGATGTTCGCTGAACACGCGAACGATCGCGGTGGGGCGACTATTGGCCTCCAACTTGCGGTACAGCCGCTCCAGGTGGGTGTGAACCGTGTGCGGCGAAATCCCCAATTCACGAGCGATCGCAAATTCCGTCAGATCATCAAACAATCCACGGAGTATCTGTTCCTCGCGCGGCGATAGCGCAAACGTCACTGCCAGCCGTTGCCATTGCGGAGACGAAAGCACATGACGACCGCGACTGACGACGGGCTGCCGGGCGGTGGTGCTGGGTAGGGTCGGCTTGCATTTGGGCATGTCAGCGGCTCCTTGACCCGCCACAGGACTGCCCCATGAAATGATCGGTCGGCGGACAGGGACTCGAACTCAGGGGCACGCACCGGGAGCCACGGGAACCGGTTTTCGGGCGGCCGATGTGAGCGTTGATCATGGTAGCTTAAACACACACATCTGACCAGGCAAACGTGGTCCGGCCTCCAATCAGCTAGAGCCCCGGCCGGCAGAAGCTTCGCGGGAACAAGCTGTTACTGGGTTATTTGCCGGGCAAGACGATCATGGACTGAACCTGGGGGCTGCTCTCCGCGGACCACTGTATCCTATTCGTTGCGTTGGATTTACCGACCGGGCGGCCGCGGGTCACACATACTCGGCGAAATCGAACTCCCGGCGGCGGAACCAGTGCCACCCGACGATCAGGATCATGATCGAGACGGTGGCGGCGCCGAGGAACGACGCGTCCAGCGGCGAGCGGCCGAAGACTAGGCAGTCGCGATAGGCCCGGATGATCGGAGTCATCGGGTTGAGTTGAATGACGACCCGCTTCCAACCGGCAGTGGCCTCCAGTTGATAGACCACGCAGGTCACGAACATCCAGAGCTGGATGATCGACCGAAAGATGAAGCTCACGTCGCGATAGAACAGATTGGCCATGGACAGGACCAGTCCCAGCCCCAGCATCAGGCAGATTTGAACCGCCACGACGATCGGCGTCAGCAGAATGGACCAGTGTAGTTGATAGGTCCAGCCGTTGTCCTGGAAGTGCAGGAGCACGACCAACAGCACCAGCACCCCGGTGGCGATCAGAAAATCCACGAAGGCACTGATGACCGTCGAAATCGGGAAAACCTCCCGCGGGAAGTAGATCTTGGTGACAAGCTGCCGGTTGGAAACGAGCGATCCGGTCGCCGCGGTCAGCCCGTTGGCAAAAAACATCCAGGGAACCAGCCCGCTGAAGGCGAATAGCGCGTAGGGCAGCGCGGCGTCGCCGGTCAGCTTCTGCTTGTCGATCTGAACCACGGTTCCGAAGACGAAGGCGAAGATCAACATGGTGGCCAGCGGGGGAATCACCGCCCAGAGCGCTCCCAGAACGGAGTGCTTGTAGCGGACCCGGATGTCCCGCCAGGCCAGCATCCACATCAACTCACGATAGCGAGCCAGCGCGGTGATTCGAGCCGCCAGGCTGCGACTGGTCTCGGTGCAGGCAACCGTGGTCATAGGAGGGCCTCCGCAAGGCTCGCGGCCGCCGATTCACGGCCGCCGCGCGAGCCTGCTCCCACTAATCGGGCGTACTGTTCGCTGTAGTGATCGGCGGTTCGCCGCAAGTCGTGAAAGCGGAGAACGTGCGATCTCGCTGCGGCGCCCAGCCGCCGGCGGAGTTCGTCGTCGCTGCGCAGTCGTGCGATGGCTTGGGACAACTCCGTGGGGTTCTCCGGTGGTACCATCAACCCGGTCTCCTCGTGATTCACCAGGTCTACGTTGCCCCCGACGCGGGTCGCGATCACTGGTAGGCCGCAGGCCATGGCCTCCAGCAGTGCATTGGACATACCCTCCCATCGGGAGGGAAGAACGAACAGGTCCGCCGCCTGGTACCAGGGCAGCGGATCATCCTGTCGCCCCACGAAGCGGGCTTCCACTTGGCGGGGAAGCCTTTCAGCCAGTCGTTGCAGCCTGCCGCCCTGGAAATCCTCTCCAACGAGCACCAAGGTGAGCGTGCGCTGGGCGGTGCCGAGTCCGCCTATCGCCTTCAACAACACTTCGTGCCCTTTGACCGGCTTGAGGTTGCCCACGCACAGGGCCACGAGTCGATCGACTGGAAGACCGAGCCGGAGTCGGATGGGGTCGCGGTTGACCGCCGGCCGGAAGATGTCCCCGTCCACGCCGTTGGGGATCACGTCGACCTCGAATGACGAGAGGCCGAGGGTGCTGGCCAGCGCTCGAGCCGCGGACGGCCCCACCGCCCACCGTGCCGCACACGCCCTGACGGCCACCTTGTATAGTTGCTTCCTCATCCAACTGAGTCGCGGCGGGTAGGATTCGAAGCCGTGAAAGCTGAAGGCGACCGGAATAGATCCCGCCAGCCGCGCCGCGAGGACGGCGTCGGGCAGCATCGTTAGTCCGCGGACGTGCAGTACGTCCGCTGCCTGCTTTCGCAGGATACCCGCCAATCTGCACGCCCATCGTCGGTTTCGGCCCTCGGTTCCGCCGGAGACGATGCGGATGTTGCCTGCTGGAGCGACAGGCTCGTGCAGCACCGGCCGATCTGCGGAGCGGACAACGATGCGATGATGGAACGCTTTCGACGCCAGGCAGTTGAGGATCTGAAGCATCTGCCGCTCCAGCCCTCCGCAGGCCAACTGCCAGACCGTGTGCGCCACGGTGATCACCCTCTCCGGGGACCAGTGCGGGTGCGGCGAGCTGGAGGGAGAACGGCCACGCACTGCTGGGCGGGTTGCGACCTGGGTTGGCGTTTGTGGCGGCATCGATGACTCCGACACACTGCGGGCGTTGCGTGAGGCCGGAGCATTTATCTCCGTGTCGCCACGAGTGCGCACTGCAAGCGCAACTGCTTGCAGCAATTTTAGTTATCGGCGTGTAGAGCGGTAGGAGTGCAGGCCAAGCCGGCGGCGGCGGGCAATCCGCTGTCCATCTGTTTGCGGCAATTTTATCGGACTACGAGAGGCTGGGCGTCAAGCGGCTTCCTGCTCCAGCGATGCTTCCCCAGGCTCAAACCGGGCCGACCAGGTGCATGAGCAAGGCAGAAGTCGAGCCGGGGCCGGCCAGGCGAGTATCTGCGGCGACGATGATGAGGTCGCCCTCGTCGGCCATCTGGTGCCTTCGCACCCAGTCGTCCAGGCGGTGGAGCATCTCGTTCTGGTCGGTCGTCTCCGGCATCAGTACCGGCAGCACTCCGTAGAAGAGGGCCATTCGACGGCAGACGGCTTGGTCTGAAGTCAATCCGACAATGAGGCGGTCGGGGCGACACTTGCTCAACAGCCGGACGGTGTTCCCCGTTCTGGTCCAGGCGGCGATCAGCTTGGCCCGCAACTCCCGGGCCAGGGCAGTGGCGCCATGCACGACCCCGGTGGCGATCGGGTTAAGCGAGTCATCCGCGTCGACCCTCGCGAAGAACCCATTGCGAGCCAGGTAGGTCTCCGTCTCATGGGCGATGCGGTTCATCATTTCCACGGCGGCTACCGGGTACGCTCCCACTGCGGTCTCCGCGCTGAGCATGACCGCGTCGGCCAGATCGAAGACCGCGTTGGCCACGTCGCTCACTTCCGCTCGGGTCGCCGAAGGATGATCCACCATGGATTGCAGCATCTGCGTGGCGACGATGACCGGTTTGCCCGCTCGCTGGCTGCGGGCGGTGATGTCCTTCTGGAGCAGCGGCACGCAGGCAAGGTCCATTTCCACGCCCAGGTCTCCACGGGCGACCAGCACGACATCGGTCGTCTCAATGATCCGCTGGAGGTCGTTGATGGCCTGGGGCGTTTCGATCTTGGCCACGATCGGGGCGAGCCGGCCGCAGGTTCGCATGGCGGCCCGCAATTCCTCGAGGTCCTCCGCTCGGCGAACGAAAGACAGAGCGATGTAATCCACGTCGTGGGCCAGAGCCCAGGCCAGATCGCTGCGGTCCTTGTCGGTCATGGACGACATCCGCAAGTCGGTGTCGGGCAGGTTGACGCCCTTGCGCGAGCGGATCGTACCGCCCGCTTCGCAACGACACAGCAGGCTTCGATGCTCGGCCTGCTCGACCCGCAGTCGGATCATGCCGTCGTCGATGAGGATGCGGTGCCCGACGGATGCCTCGTGAACCAGCTCAGGCCGGCTCGTGGAGATTCGTTCGGCGTTGCCCAGCACCGTCTCGGCGACGATGCGAATGCTTGCGCCGGTCCGCAGTTCGAAGGAGTCCTGCTGCACCGGGTCCACGCGGATCTTCGGCCCGCAGAGGTCGCCCAGAACGGCGACGACCGCCCGGCACTCGGCCGCGGCGGAGCGGATCGCCTGCAATGCCGTCCCATGGTCGGCGGTCGTCCCGTGGGAGAAGTTGAGCCGGAAGACATCGACGCCGGCCTTGATGAGGTGCTTGAGCGTGTCTACGGACTGGGAGGCCGGTCCGACGGTGGCGATGATCTTGGTACGAATCATGTGGTGATCGTACCGTAGGCGGGTTGCCGAGTCTGCGCCGCCCCGGTCAACTTCGCAAGAAGAACTCCATCAACTCGTGGCCCTTGGCGATGCGCAAATCGCTGGCGGCGGCCGAACGTTCCGTGAATCGCCCCCCCCGGATGCCTCGCGGCACACCGGTTCCGGCCATGCAGAACGGTACCGGATCAGCCGTATGGGTCTTCTTGGCGACCGGTGTCGGGTGGTCGGGAGCGGCGAGGATCCGCCAGTTCTCGAACGTCTGGAGCTTGTCCAGCAGCGGACCGACAATGTGTTCGTCGATCCGCTCAATGGCTTCCACCTTGGCCGCGGCGTTGCCCATGTGACCGGCTTCGTCCGGGGCTTCGATATGCACCGTGACCAGGTCGTATTCCTCGAGTGCCTGCACCGCCGCTCTTCCTTTCGCGGCGTAATCCGTGTCCAGGTAGCCGGTTGCGCCCGGCACCTCGATCAGCGGCCATCCCAGCAGCCGACCCAGCCCGCGGATCAGGTCAACGGCGGCGATGACCGCTCCGCGAACCCCGTATTGTTGGCGAAACCGCCGCATGATCGGCACGACGCCCTGCCCCCACAGCCAGATGGCGGTGGCCGGCGTCTCGCCGAGGTCACGGCGAACCTGGTTGACCTCCGCTTCGGCGGCGATGCGGCTGCCTCGCTCCATAATCTCCCGAATTCGCCGGGCGCCCTTGCCCTTGGGCAGGTAGTCCGCCACCGGTTGGCCGGGGATGTCGTGGGGCGGCATGCAGGAGACTTCCAAGGCCTGCGGATCGTTGATGATCATCAGGTGGCGGTAGCCCACGCCCGCATGGAAGCGGAGGCCGTCGCCCGCCATGGCATCATTCAGCGCCTGAATGATCTGCTCGGCTTCCGCCGTCCGGATGTGACCGGCGGTGAAGTCCGCCATCACCCCATCATTGATGAACACCAGGTTGCAGCGGTACACCACGTCGTTCGGCCCCGTTGGGATCCCGCGGGCCACGGCTTCGATCGGCGCCCGGCCGCTATAGTGCTTCTCCGCGTCGTAACCGAGCAAAGACATCGTGGCGACATCACTGCCGGGCACGTAGCCGGGCGGGACGGTCTGCACGCTGCCGATCCGTCCGCTCTCCACGATGCGGTCGAAGTGCGGCGTGGCCGCCGCTTCCAGGGGGGTCCGCCCGCCCAGTTCGGCGATCGGCTCGTCGGCCGCGCCGTCCGGCAGGATGATGGCGTACTTGGTATTCACGGATGGATGCTCCCGAGGCCAGCGGTGCTGGATCGCACCAGTATAGCAGTGGCTGACAGGAATCGAAATGAAGACCGCTGCCGCTAATGTCGGCGTTGCAGGACGTGCTCCGCCAAGGTGGCCAGCGCCTCGCGGGCGCTGCTGGGGGGGAGTACGGAGAGGCGGCCGATTGCCGAACCGAGCAGTCGGCGAGCCGTTGCCCTGGCGTATTCGAGCGAGTCCGCGACAGCCAGGGTCTCCCGAACACGGGGCGTGATGCTGGCATGGTTCGACGACAGCGTATCGAGCAGACGCTGCCGGTCGGGCGGGGCCGCCGTAGCCAGGAAGCGTATGACCGGAAGCGTGATCTTGCGGAGGTCGGCGTCGCGGCCGGCGGTTTTGCCCAGCTCCGCGTCCGACGAAGTCAGGTCCAGCAGGTCGTCCGCAATCTGGAAGGCCACGCCCAGTTCTTCGCCGAAGGCCGCCAAGGCGGCGGCCAGCGGTGGGGCCGCACCGGCCGTCGACGCGCCCAGCTCGCATGAAACGCAGGTCAACGCTGCGGTTTTCCGCCGGATGATGTCCAGGTAAGTTGCTTCATCGAGATCGAATCGGCCGCGCAAGGCGATTTGCGTCATCTCGCCCTCGCAGACGACGTTGGTAGCGGCGGCGACGCGTCGGGCCACGGCGGAACCGAGCGTGCTGCACAGGTGGTACGCATGCGAGATCAGGTAATCGCCGAACAGCACCGCAGCCTGGTTTCCCCAACCGTGGTTGATCGTATGTTCGCGACGCCGCAGGTCCGCTTCATCCAGCACGTCGTCATGGACCAGCGTTGCCATGTGGATCATCTCCACCACGGCGGCCAAGACGAAGTGTTCCTGCCGAAGATCTCCGCAAGCCCTCCCGGCCAGCAAAACCAGCCGTGGGCGAAGCAGTTTCCCGCTATACCCTCGAAGCCGGGTGAGCATCTCGCCAATGAGCGGCTGATCGGATTGGAGTTCCGCGTCGAAGACGGCCAGCGCGCGGGACAGATCGGCCCTGAGGTACTCGTCGATTTCCGCCAGTGTCCGCATGGGTTGTGATCCCGACCCTCGGCGCTTGCGGCGACGGCCGCCGCGGGCATTGTATGGAGGCGGTTTCAAAGCCCTCAACGTCGCGCGTCGTTTTCAAACTTTTTGAAAGCATGTCCATTCCCGGCCCCCGAGGTTCGGCAGGCCTCTTGCCCGCTTCTCTTGCCCTTGGCCCGACAGGTGCGTGCTGCTTGCCCGGTTTCCCATGGTGGTTATAATCGCGGCCCACCGGCGGATGCCGAAAGAAGGCAGTCGAAAGCGACACCCGCCGAAGGGTTCTTGAGGTCCGCCTGGCGGCTCGATCTCAGTTGTGAGGCCGCACCCATGCGACAGTGCTCCCCGCGATACGTCTGGCCGGCTGGCTTGCTGTTTCTCACCTCTCTGGCAGGATGCGGCTACTCGGCCGACCGCGGCGACGCATTTCGGACCGCGAACGCTCGCGAGGATCGCATCCGCACCGTCGCCCTGGACATCATGGAGTCGCGGGAGTTTCGCCGGGGATTGGAGCTTCAACTGACCGAGGCCCTGGCGAAGCGGATCGAACAGGAGACGCCCTTCAGACTCGCCAAGAAGAACCGCGCTGACACGATTTTGACGGGTGAGATCCGCGAAGTCCGACAAGCCACTCTGGGTCGCCAACTGGACTCGGCCACACCGCGGGAAACGGCGGCCACCGTGGTCATGTCCTTCCAGTGGAAGGACCTACGGACCGGTGAGGTACTGGTGGATCGTCCAAACTTCGTCCAGACGGTGGATTACGTCCGTCCCCTGGGAGAGGACTTTTACCACGCCAGCCAGCGTGCCATGGATCGGCTGGCCGAGCGGATCGTCGAAGAAATGCAGTCTGATTGGTAATCCGGTCCCGGCCGCTATAATCCGATATTGGCATCGAGAATAATCGGTCGACTGGTCATGCCAGGTCCCGTTTGGGCTTGTATTCGTTGACCCACAAGCCTAAACCCCAGGGGCTTGGGGGCTTGGCTTCGCGACGAACGGTGAACAATGTCTGGAAATGAACCCATGCAGGATGATCCTCGGCCCCAGAAGCCGGGCCGCAATCCGCCGCCGCGGATGCGGATGTCCCGCGGCGTAGCGAGCTGGATCGGGTTCATTCTCATCGCGGTGATGATCGCCATGATCGTCTCGCAGCAGATGCCGCAGGCGGATGTGATCAGCATCGATGAGTTCTGGAGACATGCCGAGGCCAACCACTTCGCCGAAATCCTGATCAGCGATGAGCGGATCACCGGCTCGTTTCGGGAAGACGTCCCGGGCCGCCCGCATGGGCCGAGCGCCACGCGCAAGTTCAAGGTCAATTATCGAGTTGATCGAGTCGCGGAAGTCGAGGCCCAGCTTCGCAAGGTCTGCCCGAACACGAAGATCAGTTACGAGCCGGGCGGCGCCCCCTACACGCAGCTCCTCATCGGCATCATTCCCTGGCTGCTGATCTTCGGGTTCATCTGGTTCTTCGTGTTTCGGCAGTTGCGGGCCAGCGCCGGCGGCGCCGGGATGCTGGGCAATTTCGGCCGCTCGCGGCATCGGGTCAGCAACCGCGAGACCAGCGGGGTGACGTTCAAGGACGTCGCCGGCGTGGATGAGGCCAAGGAGGAAGTCGCCGAGATCGTCGAATTCCTGAAGAACCCCAAGAAGTTTCAGCGGCTCGGAGGGCGGATCCCCCGCGGCGTACTGCTGGTGGGTTCACCGGGCTGCGGCAAAACCCTGCTGGCCAAGGCCATCGCCGGCGAGGCGGATGTGCCGTTCTTCAGCATCAGCGGCGCGGACTTCGTGGAGATGTTCGTCGGCGTGGGCGCCTCCCGCGTTCGCGACCTGTTCAAGTCCGCCAAGGAGAACTCCCCCTGCATCGTCTTCCTTGACGAGATCGACGCCGTGGGCCGTCGCCGGGGGGCATCCTACAGCGGCGGCGGTCACGACGAGCGGGAGCAGACGCTCAACGCGATCCTGGTGGAGATGGATGGCTTCGATACTTCCGACCAGGTGATCGTCATCGCCGCGACCAACCGGGCCGACATCCTCGATCCGGCCCTGACTCGTCCAGGCCGGTTTGATCGCCGCGTGGAAGTGCCCTTGCCGGACATTAAGGGGCGTTTGGAGATCCTCAAGGTCCACGCCCGGCGAATCAAGTTGTCGCCCAACGTGGACCTCATGCGTCTGGCCCGTGGGACGCCGATGTTCAACGGCGCGGAGCTGGCCGCCATCATCAACGAGGCCGCCATCATCGCGACCATGCAGGAAAAGGACATGGTCGAGCTGGAAGACCTCGAGGAGGCTCGCGACAAGGTTCGCTACGGCCGGTCCAACAGAAGCCGCGCCATCGAGGAGAAGGAGCGGCTGGCCACCGCCTACCACGAGGCGGGTCACGCCGTGCTCCAGACGCTGCTCCAGGACGCGGACCCCCTTCACAAAGTGACAATCATCCCCCGCGGACAATCGCTGGGCGCCACGATGTCCCTGCCGGAGAAGGACCGCTACGGTTACTCTGCCCGGTGGATGCGGGCGACCATGCGGGTGCTCTGCGGCGGGCGCATTGCCGAGGAACGGCACAGCGGCGACATCAGCAGCGGCGCGGCCATGGATATCGAGCAGGTCACCACCTTGGCCAAGGCGATGGTGCTGGAATGGGGGATGAGCGAACGGCTCGGCTTCGTCAGGTACTCCCCCGATCCCCGGCTCGAGGGTTTCATCAACGAGAAACCCTACTCCGACGAGACCGCTCACATGATCGACGAGGAGATCCGGCGGCTGGCCAGCGAGGCCTTCCAGGATGCCCAGCGGCTTCTTGATGAGAACTGGAGCAAAGTCGAGGCGGTCGCCCAGGCGCTGCTGAAACATGAGACTCTCGACGCCGACGAGGTTCGGCGGCTGCTGTGTGGAGAGACCATCGACAAGCCGACGTTGTCCGGAATCCTGGCCAAGGAGGGAACGCCTTCCGGAGATTCCTCGAAATCCGCGAAGCCTACTGCCCGGCCCGTGACCTCCAACGGGCTGCCCAACGGGCCGGTACCTCAGCCCGGCATGGGCTGACGCTCTGGTGCATCCTGTCTTTTCTCGCGTCACCGGTTATGATGTGCCTCGAGTTCGACCGGGCGAGGCGCGGTGGCTCACCGTCAGCCCGGCGGGTAGGACCACGCCGCGAACGGCCAAGCCTCTTCGGGGAGGCCGGCGATCGGGAGGACGCGGGACATGGCGGATGCGGACATCGTCATGGTGGGGCCGGATGAGTTGCCGCTGATCTGCGAGCTCTACAACGAGATATTTCGCCCCGCCCGCGATGTCAGCTCCTTCCGCCGTCGTCTTGCGGGCCGGCAAAACATCCTCTTGCTGATTGCCCAGATCGAACGACGGCCGGTCGGTTTCTCGTTGGGCATCGAGCTCAAACCCAATGTGTTCTTCGCCTGGCTGATCGGCGTCTTGCCCGACTATCGTCGGGCCGGCGTCGCCACCCAACTGGTGGAAGCGGAATCAGCCTGGGCGGAAGAGCACGGCTATCAGTACCTGCGGATGGAGTGCCACAACGCTCACCGACCGGTCTTGATGATGGCCATCCAACTGGGATTCAATGTGGTCGGCCTGCGGTGGGACGCCGATCGTTCCGACAACCTCGTGATCTTCGAAAAGACGCTCGGGGAGTAAGCAGGCCAAGCGTCTATTCTTGATGGTAGGCCCATGCGAACTTTGATTCGCAACATCGCCCAACTCGTGGCCGTGCCGCCCGGCCCCGTTCGTGGCCGGCAGATGGGTATGCCGCTGATCTTCGAGAACGCCGCCGTGCTGATCGAAGACGAGGCCATTTCCTGGTTCGGTCCCGCCGCGGACGTGCCCGGCGGGCCCGTCGAGCAGATCATCGATGCCGACGGCGGCACCGTCGTGCCCGGACTGGTGGATTGCCACACCCACGCGGTGTTCGCTGGTTCGCGTGAACAGGAGTATGTGCGACGCATCACCGGGGCCACCTATCTGGAGATTCTGCAAGCCGGCGGCGGCATCAGGGAATCGGTCCGCGCCTTGCGAGCAGCTTCCATGGACGAACTGCTCGCCCAGTCCCGGCCTCGACTGCGGCGAATGCTGGCCGCGGGCGTCACCACGCTGGAGATCAAGTCCGGTTACGGCCTGAGCCCGGCGGAAGAGCTTAAAATGCTCCGGGCCGTCCAACGGCTGGCCGACGAACTCCCGATGGAACTCGTGCCGACCTATCTGGGTGCCCATACGGTTCCCCCGGAGTACGCCGGACATGCCGACGACTACCTGGCCCGGATGACCGAACCCAGCCTGCTGGCCGAGATCGCCGGCGAGGGTCTAGCCGAGTTTGCCGATGTCTTCTGCGAACAAGGTGCCTTTGATTTGGAGCAGTCTCGTCGTTTTCTCACCGCCTGCCGTGAATACGGGTTGAAGCCGAAGATCCACGCCGAGCAGATCAGCAGGACCGGCGCGGCAGACTTGGCTTGCGCGCTCGGGGCGGTCTCTGCGGATCACTTGGAATGTGCCGACGACCAGACCATCGCCGGCCTGGCGCGTTCCCGCACCATTCCGGTACTGCTGCCCGGGTGCTCATTCTTCCTCGGCACGCCGCCGCCGCCTGCTCGCCGGATGATCGACGCGGACTTGCCGGTGGCTCTTTCCACGGACTGCAATCCGGGATCGTCCATGATCGAGTCCTTGCCCTTGATCATGTCCATTGCCGCTTCCATGTTGAGGATGACGCCCCTGGAATCGCTGGTGGCCTGCACGGCCAACGCCGCTGCCGCGTTGGATCGTGCCACTCGGCTGGGGGCCGTGGCCCGCGGGCATCAGGCCGACCTGCTCATCCTGAGCGTGCCGAACGTGAACCGCTGGGCTTACCAGGTCGGCGTGAATCCCGTCCGCACGGTCATTCGCCGCGGTCGGATCGTTCTACAAAACTAACGCACCAGGACTGCAAAGAGGAATCCATGACCGCAACGTTAATTGAGTGTGTCCCCAACTTCAGCGAGGGCCGCGACCTCGCTCTGATCAAGCAGATCACGGACGCCATCGAATCGGTCGAAGGTGTCGCCCTTCTGGATGTGGATCCCGGCAAAGCCACCAACCGCACCGTCGTGACGTTTGTCGGCCCGCCGGAACCCGTCCTGGAGGCTGCTGTTCGTGCCGGCCGCAAGGCCGCCGAACTGATCGATATGCGAAGCCACAAGGGTGAGCACCCCCGGTTCGGCGCAATGGACGTGTGCCCACTGGTGCCGGTGGCGGGTATCACCATGGAGGAAGTTGCCGGGTTGGCTCGGAAGCTGGCCAAGCGACTCGGTGAAGAGGTCGGCCTTACTGTCTTCTGCTATGAGAATGCGGCGTTGACGCCGGCTCGGCGAAACCTGGCTGATGTCCGTGCGGGCGAGTACGAAGGTCTCAAGGAGCGTCTGGCCCGGCCCGAATGGAAGCCCGACTTCGGACCGGCGGAGTTCAATCCCCGGTCCGGCGCCACGGCGGTGGGGGCTCGCGATTTCCTGGTGGCCTACAACGTCAATCTCAACACGACCTCCACGCGACGGGCCAACGCCATTGCTTTTGACATACGCGAGAAGGGACGTGAGAAACGAGAGGGCGATCCCTTGACCGGCAAGATCGTCAAGGATGAACAGGGCCGCACCGTGTGGATCCCCGGCTCCCTCAAATGCTGCAAGGCGATCGGCTGGTTCATTGAGGAGTACGGCATCGCCCAGATCTCCATCAATTTGACCAACATCAGTGTGACGCCGGTGCATGTCGCCTTCGACGAATGCGTGAAGAAGGCCGCCGAGCGGGGTGTCCGCGTGACCGGATCCGAGCTGGTCGGCTTGATTCCCCTGCGGGCCATGCTCGATGCCGGGCGGTACTTCCTGCGAAAACAACAGCGATCCACCGGGGTCTCTGATCGCGAACTGATCAAGATTGCCGTCAAGTCCTTGGGCCTCAACGACCTCTATCCCTTCAAACCCGAGGAGAAGATCATCGAATATGCCATCGCGGCGAAGATGGGACCGCCCCGCAAGAGGCTGGTGGATCTGCCCTTGCAGGATTTCGTCGAGGAGACCGCCTCCGAGAGCACGGCTCCGGGCGGCGGCTCGGTTTCCGCGGCGATCGGTGCGCTGGCTGCGGCTCTGGGCACGATGGTCGCGAATCTCTCCTCGCACAAGCGGGGTTGGGATGCCCGCTGGGAGGAGTTTTCCGACTGGGCTGAACGAGGCAAGGCCCGCTACGTCGAGTTGCTGCATTTGGTCGATGAAGACACGGACGCTTTCAAGAGGCTGATGGACGCCTTCGGTCTCCCGCAGGGTTCGGAGACCGAGAAGGCGGAACGCCATCGGGCCATCCAAGCAGCGACCAAAGCGGCGATCGAGGTACCTTTCCGCGTGATGCAGGCTGCGGCGGCATCGATGGAGGTTATCCGGGCTATGGCCGAGATCGGCCTCCCGGCTTCCGTCTCCGACGCGGGGGTGGCCGCCCTGTGCGCCCGCTCCGCCGTCATGGGCGCGTTTCTGAATGTGCGGATCAACTGCGGTTCCGTGGAAGACAAGGCCTTTGTCCAAGAAATGCTGACTCGCGGAGCTGAATTACAGAAGCAGGCTGTCTCCGCGGAGGAAGAGATCTTGCGCATCGTGAACGCGAAGATCAAGTAACGCCTCTGCTGTTGCGGCGGCTCCGACTCCATCGCCGCGAGCCGTACTCAGTCCTTCAGCGAGAAGGGGGTGAAGTCCGTATTGTGGTCGTAGTAGTCCTCGTTCTCAGCCCTCTTCAGCCAGCCTACCACCAGGTAAGTCAGCGGCGTGAACACCACTTCCACGCTGACCTTGAAAAGGCAATTGAACAAGATCACGCTGAGGATCGTGTTGCTCGGCCATACGCCTAGGAAGGCCAGGGGGTAGAAGATTGAACTATCGACGGACTGACCGACCAGCGTGGAACCGATTGTCCGCATCCAGAGGTGTCGCCCCTGCGTCCAGACTTTCATTTTGGCCATGACGTAGGAGTTGGCGAAGTCCCCCGCCCAATAGGCCAGCATCGAGGCGGCCACGATCCGCCAGGTGTTGCCGAAGACCAATCTCAAGGCCGGCTGAATTTCCTCGTTGAACGGCACCCGTGGATCCGCGGGGAAATGCACCACCACCAGGCCCATCAGCGCGGCAAAGAACAACGCCCCGAAACCCGCCCAGATCACCTTCCGCGTGCGGGCGTAGCCATATACTTCCGTCAGGACGTCGCCGAAGATGTAGCTGATCGGGAAAAACAGATTACCCGCGCCGAAGGCGATACCGAAAACCAGACAGACCTTGCCGGGACCGATCAGGTTCGAGCAGAGCAGGACGGTTACGAAAACCGCCATGACCAGGTCATAGTACTTGTAGGCCCGACGTTCGGTGCTGCGGACTTCCCCTCGAGGTTCAGGGCTGGTAGTAGGCTTCCAGGGGCCGCTCATGGCGGGTGCTCCATGCGACTCGACGGCTCAATCGAACCGGATGTGTGGTCCAATCCGCCGACCGCTGATCATAGGCGCGACAGTCGTCTTCGCCAGTCTCCTTGCCGCACCACTTGCCGCAGGGATCGCCTCACCCGATGATGCCTTCCATGAACGACAACCCGCTGCTTGAACAATCCGTCGACTCGTTCCTCCAAAGTCTGGCTTCGCGCGCGGCAACCCCTGGCGGCGGCAGCGCGAGTGCGGTGTTGGCAGCGGTGGCGGCAGCTCTTTGCGGAATGGTCGGGCGTCTCAACGACAAGGCGACCGGCGAGCCGGGCGTGCTCCATGAGACAATCGCTCGAGCGGATGAACTGCGCCAACGACTGCAACGGCTGGCGGCAGAGGACGTCTGCCGGTTTGAGGCGCTGCTGCGGACATGGAAGACGCCCGACACGGACCCGCACAAGGTCGCTGCCAAGGAAGCCGCCACGATCGCGGCCACTGAGACACCCTTGTCGATCATGTCTGCCGCGGTAGAGGTCATGGAATTGGCTGTGATGGGCCTGAGGCAGTCGAAGAAGAACTGTGTCTCCGACGCCGGGGTAGCTGGATTGGCCGCCCATGCCGCCTTGGAAGGGGCCGCCCTGAACGTCATGATCAACCTTCCTGGTATCGCCGATGAGATGCAGCGGGAATCGCTTCGCTGTCGCGAAGCAGCGTTGCGAGACCGAGGCCGGACCCTCCGTCTGGAAGTAGACGGTCTCCTGAATCGCCTCTTTGGGTGATTACGGACTCAGGGTGTCGTGTCAATAAGGCCCGGACGTCACCGCCGGTGCGGCGATGACGTCCGGGGTTGTCGTATTCCTGGCTATGGCCGCGGGCTCGTCACAGCCCCAGCAGGGCGTTGACGAACAGGGGGAGGTCGTCGAGGGTGACGAAGCCGTCCTGGTTCACGTCTGCTCCGCAGAACTCCACGAAGGTCACCGCCGGGCCGTACGGGTCCAGCACCACCG
>CAZNFM010000035.1:0-40822 GCA_964572385.1 uncultured Planctomycetaceae bacterium
TGTCGGGTTAAGTCCCTTAACGAGCGAAACCCTTGTCGCTAGTTGCCAGCGGGTCATGCCGGGCACTTTAGCGAGACTGCCGGTGTTAAACCGGAGGAAGGTGGGGACGACGTCAAGTCCTCATGGCCTTTATGCCCAGGGCTGCACACGTCCTACAATGGGATGGTACAAAGCGATGCAATACCGCGAGGTGGAGCAAATCGCAGAAAACTTCCCTCAGTTCGGATTGTAGTCTGCAACTCGACTACATGAAGCTGGAATCGCTAGTAATCGCGCATCAGCTATGGCGCGGTGAATATGTTCCTGAGCCTTGTACACACCGCCCGTCAAGTCATGGGAGCTGGTAGCACCCGAAGTCCGCTTAGCTAACCGCAAGGAGGCGGCGGCCGACGGTGAGACCGGTGACTGGGACTAAGTCGTAACAAGGTAGCCGTAGGGGAACCTGCGGCTGGATCACCTCCTTTCTAGGGGACAACCTGGACCCGGACAGGCCGATCGGTCGACTCACGTCCGCCGAAGCCAGCCTGCCCGGGACTTGGTCAGCATGTTCTCGATCGGCGCTACGGTGCCGGTGCCCGCTGGAGCGATTCAGCGGCCGACGATCTCTGTTGACCTTTTGAATGGTCGCCCGACCAGCCTCGGTTGGTCGGGCGATCTTTTTTCATGCGCCGCCCGAGGTGGCCATCCCCGCTGGTCGTTGCCGAAGTCCGCACTCGCCGAACGTTGCCTTCGGCGGCAGCTTGGGCTGGCCCCGACGCCCGGAGGGGCTCACCAGCGGAATTCGGTGCCCGCGGCGGCACCGACCAGGTGGTCATGCAGGGCCAAAGCGGCTTCTCGCGGGAGGTAGGGCATCCGGATCGCCGCGGCACTGGCGACGCCGGCGTTGGCCGCATCAATGGCGAGCGTGGCCATCTGGTGCCGGCGGTCGAAAGGCGATTCGCGAATCATCACCGCCTGGATCTTGCTCATGCGGATGATTCGGCATTCGCGGGATAGCCAGCCCCATCGATACCAGAGCGACTGACTGGTGACGGCGTAGCCCATATGGCGAACCCGCTGCCGCGCGAACAGGTACGCCAAGGGCAGGGCCAGGCCGCCCAGCGAACCCCACGGGGGGTAAGCGAAGCCAAGAAAGAGTAGGGGCCCAGCCAGCCAAAGCACGTAAACGACGAAAACGCGTCGCACCGCGCGGGGATGCAGGCGATGCCAATCGGTCGGAACGCTGCTGAGCTCGCTCTGAATCTCCGGCAGCAGGGCGTGGGCCGCGTCCTGCCGCGCGATCGGCAAGAGGGCGTCAAGACTCGAGGCGGCCGCATCCGGCCGGACGGCCCCGGCGGTGCGAGCCTTGAGCGTAACGGTGCCGAAGAGGCGATGCAGCGGACTTGCGTGGATCTCCAGTAGTTGGATGCGGTGCCGTGGGATAGTCAATAGCCGTTGGGTAAGCAAGCCGAAGCAGGTCCGCAGTTCGTCGCCGTCGCGCTGGAGACGGAAGCCGAAGAAGGTGGTGATCGCCCAGAGCACGGAGAGTACCCGCAGGCCGACCACGGCCAACGCCGCGAGTAGGACGAGCAGGAGCCGGCCGGATGAGGAATTCCATAAGTCGTCGCCGCTCACGGGCCCAAGCACGGCTTCGATCTGCTCTGGAGAAGGCATCAGATCCATCTGCGTGGTCGCCGCCAAAACCGCTGCCAGGGCCACGAGGCCCCGGTTCGAGATCACGCCCAGTCTGACCAGGTCGGCCAATGGCACACGGTGCAGGATCCGCCCGCCGGAAGCTGACCTGCTGCGGTCGTCGCCGGAGAATCCGGCGGCGGGCCGCGCCACGGGCTGGGCGGTGGTCGAAATCACGCGTGGGACGGCGGCGACGGCACGGCGTCGTTCCCGGAAGAGCCGCTCGCGAACGTCTTCGGCCGCGGCCAGCGACAGCACCCGCAGAGTGGCTTCCGGCTCGCTGCCGCTGGCGGTCTGGATGATGACGTCGGCGACGCCCAGCAGGCGATGAACAACCGTTCGCGTCATGTCCACGTTCTGGATGTGTTCGTAGGGAATATGCCGCTCGATCCGCTGGAGGATTCCGCTCTTGATGACCAATCCGTCGTGGGCAAAGGCATAGCGGAGGCTCAGGTAGATCGCGATTGCGTAGCACAACGCCGGAACGGCCAGCACCATGGCCCAGATCTCGGTCCGCTCCCCTCTTCCCAGAAACAGCACGATCAGGCCGGGGATCAGAAATCGCCGCAGCACGGAACCGAGACTGAACAGCAACGAGGCGGGGTGCAACCGCCGAAAGACCGGAGGAGGATCGCCTGGCTCAGACCGCGTCATCTTCTTCGGAACCCAGCAGGTGATTGCGGATCAGGATGGCGGTCTCGTGTCGCAGCCCCTCCAGAGCAACCGAGGCACTCATGGTTCCGGCCGTGTGGATCACCAGGTGGGCCAGGCCGAACCGGCGCTCGATCGGGCCTTGGCTCACGTCGGTGTGCTGCACTCGTGATCGAGGGATGCTGTTGGTCGTCCGCCACAGAACGCCCCGGCGGATCTGAATACCAAGCGGTGTAACGCGGTAGGATCGATAACGGTAGTGCAGGGCCGGCCAGACCTGTGCCGCCCAGGCGAGCAAGGCCGCGAAAACCAAGGCGCCAGCGACAATCGTCACCTCGACGAACGATGGCGGATCAGCCATCCAGAACAGTATCACCGCCGCGGCCAGGCTCACCGCCGCCACCGGACCGGCGAACAGCCAGCCCGCCAGGCGCTCCGCGCGGACTATCTCCGGTGCGAGGCGGTGTTCTCGGCCATCTGCGATGACCTCGCCGCATTCGGTGGGGGGCGGGCCGCCTTTCGCCGGGTCCGCGGCGGCCAGCTGAACACCCGGGAGAGGCGTAATCGAGCCTTGTTCGCCACCGGACGGGTCTTTCGTTTCGCCCATGTCCGAAGCTCCGATTCCAATGACCGGTCTGGCCGCCGGTATGAGACCTCACCGCTCCTGACGCCGGATTATTCTGCGCCTGCCGACCTGCCGCAACTTGCCGGATCCTGCTCGACCCAGCACGATAGGGGTATGTGCGGTCGGTCGCAAGACTCATCCCCCCCGGCGGACGCTGCCTCGGCCCCGCCGGCCCCGGACGAGCCGGTGCCGTGGGTTCGGCTGCGGTCCGCAACGATGCATCCGTTCATCTTTCGGCGCATGGTGGGCGAGGTCTCGCCAGCGGCTCAGCCCGGCGATGTAGTCACGGTGTACGATAAAGCCGGCCAGTTTCTCGGACGCGGCCTCTACAACCCACAATCGCAGATCGTTGTTCGGGTGCTGACTCGTAGCCGTGATGCGATCGACCGGGAGTTTTGGCGAGAGCGGCTCCGGCAGGCCATCGAATTGCGGCGGCGACTCGGGTTGTTCGGCGAGACCACCGATGCCTGCCGCCTCGTCCACGCCGAGGCAGACGGTTTGTCGGGGCTGGTCGTCGAGCGCTATGCCGATGCCTTGGTCCTCGAGTTCTTCTCGCTGGGCATGTTTCAGCGCCGCCGAGAGCTGGTTCGGCTGCTGGCGGAGCTGCTCGGACCGCCCTCCGTGCTGGATCGCCCGCGGCTCGCCGCGGCCGAGTGGCACGTGGTGATGCGAGCGGATGAAGGAATCGAGCGAGTCGAAGGATTCACGGTGCCGCCGGAGGATCAGGCCGACCGCATCCCTCTCATCATCCGTGAGCATGGTATCCGCTACCGGGTTGACCCTGCTCGGGGCCATAAGACCGGCTTCTTCTGCGATCAGCGCGACAACCGGCGTCGGTTCGCGTCACTTTGCCGTGATGCCGAGGTCTTGGATGTGTGCTGCTACACGGGAGGGTTCGGAATCGCCGCCAAAGTGCTAGGGGACGCGGCCGCGGTGACCGCCGTCGACTTGGACGAGGCGGCCTTGGCTCTCGCGCGCGAGAATGCCAATCTCAATCAGGTGCGCTTGAACCTGGTCCACTCCGACGCCTTCAATTACCTCCGCCAGATGATCGCCAACCATCGTCAATTCGGCGCGGTCGTCGTGGATCCGCCCAAGTTGGCGGTCCGTCGCTCGGAAACCGAGACCGCTCTGAAGAAGTACCACGACCTCAACACCCTCACTTTGCAAGTGGTTCGCCCCGGCGGGATTCTTGTGACCTGCAGTTGCAGCGGGCTGGTTTCACGAGACGCCTTCCTGGACGTAGTTCGCGGGGCGGCGCGGCGTGCCGCAAAATCCGTGCAGGTCATCGGTCAGACCGGCGCAGCGCCGGATCACCCGGTCACTTTCGAATGCCCGGAGACGGAATACCTGAAGGTGATATGGCTGCGGGTATTGTGATGGCCTCGCGGGATTCCGTCCGCAGCGGCTCCAGTCTGAACAATTGGTTATGGCGAAGCTCTCCGCCCAGCTCCTGCACGGTCACGCGGAGATACCGGTCTGAGATGGCCTGGCTGATCGACAGGAGGTACTCGCGGACCGCCGTCTGTCCCGGTGCCAGGTTGCGGATGATGTGGGTGTCGCACGGAACATCCGCCGCGATGAGATAGGTGTGGAGGTTCAGCGTGCGTTCGCCGCGATTACTGACCCGCTGTCGCACGCGGAGCGTGCCGTTCTCAGAGTCCACCAGTACGTTGACGTCCAAGCCCGGCGAATCCACCTGAACGGGTGCCCGCAGCAACAACGGCTCGGCACCGTAGTCCTGGATGTCCAGCCGGGCAGACAGCACGTATTCGCCGACGGCCTGGTTGGTCGGCACGCGGAATCGTAGGGGATACTCCGCCGCCGCACCCGGGGGAATATCCAGCCGGATCTTGCGAGGCTGCACATCCCACTCGCCGGGCAGGCCCAGCAGAAGTTCGCCTCGCAGCCGCGTCGCTCGGGGGTTGACCAGACGCAGGGTCCGCTCCTGCACCGCGACCTTGGCCTCCAACGCCGGCGGAGCGACTCCAAAGCTCCCGAGCAGCATCGCTCGCCAGGCTGGAATCGGAGAGATCACGACGGGTGCGGCGTCGAGGCTCAAGCGCGTGCCGTTGGCGTCGTAGGGCAGGTCCGTGATCTCTCCCCACAGGTTCATCTGTCGCAGATCGCGGCCCAGATCCACCTCCGTTGTGCAAAGCGAACCGGGCGAGACGTCTGCAAACGCGACCAAGGATGCGGTTTCCTGCGCGGGGTCAAGGAACAGTCTGCCTTCGGCGCCTCCGCCCAACCACATAGCCGGACCGGGTTTCAGGTCGCCAAGCGCACCACCCAGCGTGCGGAGGACCAGTGACTCTTCGCGCAGGTCAATGTCAGGAATTCCTCCTCGCGTCGTCACGGTCCAGGGTTGCATCACGAAAATCTTCTCCGCGCCCGCACCGTAGGCGGCGACCAGTCTGCGGGCGAACTCTGCGAGGCGGTCTCGGCGGTGATATGGGCCTTCTGGAAGATACGGCACGGTGATCCAGAATCGTATCCCGGGGGGAACCGTCGCCAGGTGTTCGGCATAACGGTGCGCCGGTAGGTGTGGAGGCATGGAAACGGACAGGATATCCACCGTGCCGCTTTGCAGCGTCAGGGGCGTCTGCACCGTCAGCGGGACCGCCAGATCAGGTCGTCCTAGCAAAGGCTCTACCTCGGCCCGCACCCGCATGACCGCGGTTCGCAACTGCTCGCCGGAGTCGATTTCCGGTTGGCGGTCCTCGCCGAGCTGGCAGGCGGCGATGTGCCGCCCGTGCCTGGAAAGGGGCAAAGCCAGCCAGGCCCGCCATTCCTCGGAGGGCGCGGCGAGCAGATCCAGCAAACCCCGAGTTCGGCCATTGGGCAGCTCTGTCAGGCTGGGAACGGGGGCTTCCAGCACGCCCATGACGCGGATTCCCCGGGCTTGCAGGAGTCTTAGTAATCGGTCTTCGCCAGAATCGCCGCGCAGCAGTGCTTCGTCGTCCATGGTGGCATGCCACAGCGGCCATTTCACCGTGTTTCCGCCTACCGCTCGCACCAACTCCACCGTTAGCTCGGGCGTGAGTCGTGCGTCCGCATTCAGAATGATTCCCCATGGCGCCGCCGCCGAATCTGGCGGCCTGGAGGCCGCCACGTCGCTTTCGCTAAGTCTGACGAACGTGCGTTGGTGGGTTGCCAGTTCCTGCGTGCCAACCCGCACGCTCACTCTGGCCGCGTAGAGGCCCGGCGGCTGTTCACCCAAATCCATGACCGCGGCCGGGTCAAACTCGCTTCCGAGGGGGATTTCCTTTTCGAAAACGCGTTTCCCCTCCGCGTCAATCACCTCCAGCCCGGCGGCGAGGCCGATTCCGTCAGGGTCCGTCACGGTCGTTTGGCATTCCACTCTTTCGCCGCTGGCGTAAAACGGAACGCTCTTGCTCAGCGACAGAGTGGTCCTCGGCAACCGCAGCACGGTGATGTCATCAAACCACGCCGCGCCGGTCATGTCTCGTTGCGGGATGGGGCGCGGGTTGTCCGCAGAAGGTCTGGGCTCTTCCGGCTGACGAAGTTGTAGACTGAGTGCCAGGCGAGCGGCGCGCTCGCGTCCGCCCGGAAGATCGATTGTCACGGCCTGCCACGAGCCGTCGGCCTCCGGCCCGCCGATCGGTTCGCTCCATCGCTCCGAATCTTCGATCTTCCGCATGGCGTGGTCCACGTAGTAGCCGCTCAGATAGGCGCGCGCATGCATGAGTCCGGCCGTGCGAACCCAGGCGACGATTCGATAGTCGCTCTCAGGATGAACGGGAATATCGCGCCCTTGGTATCGCATCCCCACGCTGCCGCCACGCAGGTCCAGCCGGAAGGATGGGGGGGCGTCATGTCCGATCTCGTAGTCGAAACTCGGCTCCAGAAATCGTGGGTAGCCCGCCTCCATCAGGCGAACCCAGTTCATCGGCGTGTCTTCATAATTACCCTGAGGTCGCTCGTCGAAATCGAAGGTCTTGACGATGCGTTGCTCGATACGGACCGAAACCGGATCCTCGACCGGGGCGATGATTTCCGGTTTCCGCCCTGCGAATTGTGCCGGTATTGCCGGCCCGACCAGGAAACAGACGACGAGAAATCCCCTCAGCATGATTACCTCGATGGCGTGCCAACCGGGTTACGGCGCCCTGTGGGGCGAGGAACGCTTATTGACCTTATCGAACCGCCTCATCGAGGGATTGAGCGTCGTGCCTGAATCGGCCGGACGAAACCGCGAGACGTCCGATATTACCCGCAGCTTGCTCGGCCAAAGCACCGTTCGCAGGCCGGCGACGCGACCTACCGATATCTTCTAAAGACGCGTCCAATCGATTGGTTGAGATGGTGGAGGTGACGACATGACCAGACTGCCCCGCATCTGCCGCAGCGCGAAAATCGCCTTGGCCGCGACGTTGGCCTCCGGGCCCTTGTTGTTCAACGGCTGTCTTGATTCCGAGATCGGGAAGCGATTTCGCGAGGCCTACGCCACCGGCTTCGCGGAAGGTCTCTCCACGGCCCTGGGCACCGCCGGGCAGGCCGAAGCCGGCTTGCGGCAGATGGGACAAGCCTTGGCCGACGCCTTGGGAGCGGTGATTGCTCCTCGCGAGTCCGGCTCTTCTTCATCAGGCGGATCCGGAGGCAGCCGCTAGCCTGCTTGCCGTTAACGCCTTCCTAGCAGCTTCTCCAGCCGGTCCATGCCCTGATCGATGTAGTCGAGGCTGTTGGCGAAGGAGAGCCGGACATGATTGTCCGAGCCGAAGGCCAGTCCGGGCACTAACGCCACATGGGCCTTCTCCAGGATAACGTTGCAGCATTCCACTGAGCCTCGGACTCCCAGAAGGCGATACGCCTCGGTGAAGTCGGGAAAACAGTAGAACGCCCCGCTCGGTGGGATGCACGACACCCCGGCGATGGCGTTCAATCGTCGACACATGTGCAGGCCGCGGCGTTCGAATTCAGCTCGCCGCAGTTCGACGTGCGCTTGATCGCCGGTCAAGGCCTCCACCAGGGCGTGTTGCACGAAAGTCGCGGTTCCACTGGTCGTGTGGCTCTGGATTTTCGCCATGGCCTTGATGATTCTCTCCGGACCCGCTGCATAGCCCACCCGCCAGCCCGTCATGGAGTGGGTCTTGCTGGCCGCGTTGAAGGTGATGGTCTTCTCCCGCCATTCGTCATCGACGGCCGCGAAGCTAAGATGCTCTCGGCGATCGCCGAAACGGAGCTGGTCATACATCTCGTCGCTGAACACGATGAGGTCGCGGCCGGACAACGCTTTGGCGATGGCTCGAACTTCCGCGGGGTTGTAGGCGAAGCCTCCCGGATTCGAGGGACTGTTGAAGATCAGTATCTTCGTCCGCGGAGTCACCGCGGCGAGGATCTGCTCCGGCGTCAGACGCAGATCGCGGGGATCGTGCGGCTCGACCAATACGACCCGCCCCTCGCACAGCTTGATCTGCTCGGGGAAGCTGACCCAATACGGGACCGGAAGGATCGCCTCATCGCCGGGATTGAGCAGGGCGGCGGCGGCCAGGAAAAGCGCCTCCTTGCCGCCGACCGTCACAATGACCTGGTCGGGCGTGTAATGCAGCCCGTTGTCGCGGCGGAACTTCTCGCAGACCGCCGCGCGAGCTTCCGGAATCCCGTGCGAAGGCTTGGCGTAGCCGGTGTGCCCGGCCTCCAAAGCCTGACAGGCCGCCGTCTTGACGTGCGCTGGGGTAGGGAAGTCAGGCTCGCCTGCTCCGAAGCCCAGAACGTCTATTCCTTTTCGACGTAGTTCCGCAGCTTTCGCCGCCACCTCCAAGGTAGCGGAGGAGGCCAAGACCTGGACGCGCTTCGAGAGATCCATGGGTCGCTTTCTTTGCACGGGCAGCAAATACTACGCCCCGGAAGGTGCCTGCCCCAGCATTCTTCCGGGTCGATGCCCTTTCATTCTTGTCCGCCGGAGCGAGCAACAGCACCACGTAGCCGCCGAACACGGGACGAACGCCGGCTGCCGAGGGACACACAGGTTATCTTCACTAGCAACGGGCATGCCAGTCATATGCCGCCGCTTTTGAACGCCGCGTTGCCGTTTCCTTCGCACGCTGCGACAATAGCCCCACTTGGGGAGAGGGGCAATTACTCAGAGATGACTCCCGCAGCCAGGGAGGCACGAGGGATTCCAGCATCCGTTAGCCGAGCCCATCCGGACAATGACGCTCAACAATGAATCGCTGTTCGTGCTGCACCTTCTCACCTGTGGCGCATTGCTGCTCGTTGCGGCTCGTCAAGGGCGGGCAGGATTGGGCGCGGTCGTCGTCACCTGTACGATCCTCATGAACATCGTGGTGATGAAGCAATTCACCGTCTTCGGGCTTTCGGTGACCGGGGGAAACGTACTCTTCGCCATCGTTTTTCTAGCCAACGACGTGCTGAACGAGCATTTCGGCAAAAAGGCTGCTCGCGCGGCGGTCTATCTGGGCTTCTCCGCGAGCCTGGCAGTCGTGATCGTCACGCAATTCGAGTTGCTGTACGCCCCTAACTCCTCCGATGACGCTCAGCCGCACTTGGACTACTTCTTCGCCGCCAACGCCTACCCGCGGATCGTCCTGGTTTCGATGGTCAGTTACCTGGCGTCGCAGTTGCTTGATACCCAAGTCTACCATTTCATTAGGCGGCAGACCGGCACTCACCGCCTTCTGTGGCTGCGCAGCAACGCGTCGACCTGGATTTCGCAAGCCTTCGACACGGTGTTCTTCACCACCGCGGCCCTCACCGGGCCCGGCTCGGTCATCAGTTCGTGGCCGGAGTGGCGAGACGCGGTCGTCTTCAACTACCTGATCAAGCTGATCGCCGCCGTGGGCAGCACACCGTTTCTCTACCTGACCACCTGGCGCCCCTTCGTACCCTCCGGCTCGCAGCGCCAGTCCGTCGCCTGATTGGCGACTCCGCCCGATCGCACAAACGCCATGAAGAACCGAAGCCCGCGAGGTGGCCGGAAGGCACTCGCGGGCTTGTTGGATCAGCGGATCCTGCCACCAAAGGGGCAATGGCTCGCGTTAGGACGGAGTCTGCACGCCCATGCCGGCAAGCATGTTCCGTAGGCCGTTGCCCAGTTCTTGCAGGTAATGCTCGAAAAACTCCTTGACGTCGTCGGGATCCGTCAAGTCATACTGCATCTCATCCACTCGTCCCGAAAAGGCCTCCGCCAGTGCCTGGAGGCTTTCCACCGACGGTGGATGCGATTCAAAATCATCAAATGAGACGTAGCCGTTGGACGACATGAAATCGACGATGGCCTGGGCCTCCTCCGCGGTCAGAGCGATCTCAGGTACTCCGGTGAGGTTTGCCGCCGTTGAACTCAATAGCTGCCACTCGGCGGCCGTCAGAGTTCCCACCTGGTTACTGGCCAGTTTCCCGGCGGCGCTCGCTAACGTGAAAACCTCAAACGTGCCGCAACCGGCCGCACCGCCGCCCAGCGCCGCGATCAGCAGCATACAGACGGCCATTTTCGTTTTCTTGCCCACGTCTTTCTCCTCCTTTCATTCGGTCTCAACACATGCTCAGATCAGTCGAGCCACATACCTCCAACGGCGATCGCGCTCGAATCATGGAACGTTGAACGTCAGCAGGAACTGCACGAGTCGATCGCCCTCGGGGGTGTCCGGCGCTCCCACTGCCTCGCGGATTCGCTGCCGCTTCTGGTCCGTGGTCAAGGTGGAGTCGTTCTGGATGGCCTTGAGATCGGCGAGACTGAAACCTGGAATCGCGTTCAGCAGAGGACCTTGCAGACGCTCCATCCCGCAGCCGGCCCCAGTCAGCAGCAGACCGATCGCCCACGCGATTACCTGAAGTCTGCACCAGTGTCGTTTGATCATGGCTTTTCGCCTGCCCTCTCGGGTTGCCGGATGGCCGATACCCTGAAGTGCATCGGCTGACCCGCCGCGGACCCTTTAGCTGCGGCAGGAAGGCGAGCAGGGGGCGATAATTCCGGCTCGGACTGCTGTCGCGACGCCAAGAACCTCCCTGCGCAACAGCGTATGCGATGATCAGGCTTCGATCTGCACGCTGGCCAGAGCGCTGCTGACGTCGTTGCAGCACTCGAAGATCTTGTCCAGTCCGGTGACGAGAAACACTCCCCACACTTCCGTTTTCAGCCCGCAGAGTCGCAACTTGCCAGGAGCGGCGGTATGGAGCAGTTTTCGGAGCTTGAGGAGCTTGGCGATGTTTGAGGAATTCAGGAAATGGACGTTGGAGAAATCCAGAACCACATCTGCGCCGCCGCGTTCCTGGACAGTCTCCTGCAGCGTGTTGAGGTCGTCCGTGAATTGCGGGTCGTCTTGAAGTTCCGCAAGAATAATCCGGTCAGACCAGTCTTTGAGTGGCATAGTGCGACCCATTCAGAGAGCGGCTCAGTAAGGCCCGCGATCCGACCCTAGCGGCAACCACCGCCGCTGTCAACCTCCGCTGTCGGAAATGCCGAACAGAAGGAATGGCCGAATCCGCTGAACGGTACGTCGGCCGATTCCAGGCACCAGGTTGAGATCTCCCGGCCCCAGATAGGCGGTTTTTCCGCCATTCGGGCTATCATGCCGGCGTTCTCGGAATGCCACGATGTTGCGGGCGGTTTGCTCTCCCAGACCCGGCAATTGGGCTAGTTCGAACCATGCGGCGGTATTCGGATCCAAACCGACCCGAACCGGCGGACGAGGAACGGCGGATCTGTCCTCGCCTGCGAAGTGGCCATTAATGGTGATCACCAAGCAGATCCCGGCTCCTACCGCCGCGAGAACCGAGGCAGTCCGAGTACGACGGTCCGAAATGCCGGCCACTGGGTCCACAGGTTCCTGCCGCGTCCACGTACTCATGAAGCCCTTATACCACGAATCATCGCGCCGGTAGAGATCGGACCCACGAGCCAACCTGGAATGGCTGGCCGTGTCTAGCCTTGTGCGACTACAGCAGAAGTCCGAGGCTGGTGGAAAGCCGCCCTGTGTTGCGTTGCCGTTGCTCCTTGTGCCAGCGAATCTTACAATCCAAGAACTCCGCCCGATAGACGGGCCGAAGCAGACCATGAAACGCTTTCTCGCTCCATCTGACGCCGCTTCAACCGCCCCACAAGGCAGCCCCGTTGCCTGGTGGACGGCTTATGAGTCGTTGATCAAGGCGGCGATCGTGGCGGGGGCGGCGATCATGTTGGCCTTCATCGTCGCCAGCGGGAAACTAGGCGGCCGGCATGGGGGGCTGCCGAGTTCGCTTGCCGGCCGCGTTTTCTGGCTCGCGATGTTCGCCTACGCCGGGGTGATGTACGCTGCCTTGTTCTGGCGGATCGCCCTGTGGCTGCGGTATCGACCGATGCCTTCGGTCGCCGATCACGAATTGCCGAGTGTATCCGTCATCATTCCCGCCTACAACGAAGGGGCCGCGGTTCAGGCGGCGATTCGCTCTGCCGCTGCCAGCCGCTATCCCCGTGAGCGGCTGGAGATCATCGTGGTTGACGACGGTAGCGAGGACGACACCTGGCGGCACATTCAGGCTGTTGCCGCCGAACTAAGTGGGCAGGTCAGCCTCCAGACCATTCGCTTACCCGTCAACCGCGGCAAGCGACACGCGCTGGCCGTGGGTTTCGATCGGGCCGGCGGCGAGGTGTTCGTCACTGTTGATTCCGACAGCGTGCTCGGCGCGGACGCCCTGCGGAACGCCGTGACGCCGCTTGTGCTCGATCCTGCCATCGGCGGCGTGGCCGGTTGCGTCGAGGTGCTGAACCCTCGAGAGAGTGTCGTAACGCGTTTTCTCAAGTGCACCTTCAGCATGTCCTTCAAGTTCGTGCGGGCCTACCAGAATGAATTTCGCGGCGTCTTCTGCACGCCGGGCGCCTTAAGCGTCTATCGTGCGGAGGCCGTTCGTCGCCTCAAAGGCGAGTGGCTGAACCAGCAGTTTCTCGGCCGGCCCTGCCTGACGGGCGAGGACCGGGCGATGACTAATCTATTGCTCCGCGAGGGGTGGTTGACCGCATATCAGGGCAACGCCGTCGTGTATTCCCGCATGCCCGCCGACTACGCGGGGCTTACGCGGATGTTCCTCCGGTGGGCGCGGAGCAACATCCGGGAAACCGTCTTTCTGTTCCGGTTCCTGTTCACGCGGTTTCGGTCGCGACACCTGACTGCCTTCCGTGCCAACATGCTTCTCGTCACGCTGGCGATGATCGTGCCGGCGCTGTTGATCTTCAATAGCACCGCGCTGCTGCTGACCAACAACGACTTCCTGTTGCGGCATCTGGGCGTGGTGATTCTCTACGCCGCGACCACATCGATCATCTATTACCGCAACGAAAAGGACAGCGACTGGGTCTGGCTTTTTGTATATGGCTTCTTTTGGGTGCCCTGCGTGTCCTGGATCATGCCCTATGCGGCGCTGACGCTCCGCAACACGGGTTGGCTGACCCGACGCCTCCCTTATCCGCGCGTGCAGAGCCGCGATCCCGCCACCCTCCACCCGGCGGGAGCGTCGCCGGCCTGACATGGCCGGCCCTGGGCGGGCTGGTAGGGTTTATGCCTTGCGCACCACAGGCGGGGGAGTCGGCTGCGGAGGGCTGGCAGACTGCTGAGCGGCGTCGCCCGCGAGGTTACCTGCGATGCTGCGGGTCAGGTGCCGCAGATCGACTCCTAGCACGCTTTCCAACGTGGCCAGCGATTCCGCGAGCATCTTGGCTCGACTGAGGGCCGCGCCGGCCACCGCCTGACCGTCCCCGCTGTCGATGACCGTCACATTGCCCAGCCGAACCGTCTGCACGCTCTTGGCCACCTCGCCGACGACGGACGGCAGCATCTCCACCAGCATGACCTTGAGGGCATCGGGGTACTTCTGGATCGCCTGACCAATCGTTTCGATGGCGGCGGCGCGAGCCTTGCCTTCCTCAAGGACGGAAGCGGCGTCGCCTTCGGCCTTGGCGCGAGCCACGTCGCGATCCGCGATGGCCTTCTGCACTTCGGATGCACGCAAGCGGGCGCCTTCGGCCTTGGCGGCGGCTTCCTGCTGCTCGGCTTCCTTGAGTGCAGCTTCGCGAGCCAGTTCCGCACGTCGGATCCGCAAGGCGTTCTCCGCCTCGGCGATGGCTTTCTCGGCCGCCAAGCGGGCCTGTTCGGCGCGCTGGTTGGCGGCGGCTTCGGTGGTCTTGGCTTCCGCGTCGCGGTTCGCCTTGGCCTGTCGCGCCGCGGCTGCGGCCTCGGCTTCCTTGACCGCCGCCTCGGCAGCTCGTTCCGCCTCGGCCTTGCGGGCCTGGGCCAGCACCTCGGCCCGGGCCTTGCGGGCGATCGAGACGAGGTACTGTTCCTCGTCGTGAACGTTCTGGATATTCACGCTGTCGATGAGCAGGCCGAGCTTACGGAAGTCGTCCGACACCTCGTTCATGACCGTGGCGACGAACTTATCGCGGTCTTCGACGATCTCCTCCGGCCGCATCTTGCCGATGACCGCGCGCAAGCCGCCTTCCAGCGTCTCTCGCGCCACCCGCTGAATCTCCTGCGGGGGGTGACCAAGAAACCGCTCAATGGCGTTGGGCCGCAGCGCGGGATCGGAGGAGATCTTCACGTTGGCCACGCCGTTGATGTTGATCGGCAGCATCGTCCCACCGCCGGATTGGGCCTTGACCTCCAGGCCGACCTGCATATTGCGCAGGCCCAGACGCTCCACTTTCTCGAAGATCGGGATGACGCAGGTCCGCCCGCCGATCAGCACGCGATAGCCCTGGCCCTCGCGGTTTCGCTTGCCGCTGATGATCAGCATCTCGCTGGGATTGCCAACCACCGTCAACTTGGCGATGACGATCACTACGAAGAGAAACAAGAATAACAGGAGAACGCCGATGGCGACTCCAGTGCTCCAGCCATCGGCCAGGATGGGGAATGTGCTCACGCTGACTCTCCTTCCTTAGTGCTGTCTAGAAACCGAGCTTCCTCCAGGGAGACCACTTCGGCGACACCGTTCCGGTAATCCATCACCATGACCTCGTGACCTACCGGGAAGCTGATATCTGCGTGCCGCGACGCCGCAGGCACGAACCGCTGCCCGCCTCTGACATCGATAGAAACTTCCCCTTGCTGCGGAGGACAAATGCTGATCGTGACCTTGCCGACTCGGTTCAGATAGTCTTTCGCCTCTGGAGCGCTGTTGCCTTCGGTGCGACGGAGTCGCCGAAACGCCTGATGTACGATTTGCCCGACCGTGACACCGCCGACGGCCGAGACCGCCAGCGTCCAGCGTTCGCTCAGATCGCTCAGATTGCTGAGGATCACGCCAAGTGTGCCGAACGCCGCTGCGAAGAAGAAGACAAAGCGTAGGGAGAGCCAGGTGCTCAAGGAAGACAGGCCGCCCCCGTGATGCAGGTCGCCCACGGAAGCGTCCCCGGCATGGCCGATATCCGCCTCAACCCCGCCGGCGTCGACTTCCACGGAGGCGTCACCACCGGCGTGGGAGTCGGCGAAGGCGGAAACCAGCAGGACACCCAGCCCGAAGATGGCGCAAGCCCAGTACACCGTAGTCAGGGTCGAACTGCTGGCAACCAATGCTGCCAGGGCTTCGGTCATGTCGATGGCGGACATGGTAGGCCTCCTGGATTCTGCTGGCCCGCTAGGCTCGCGGGAAAGATCATGACAGACAGCCGAAACTTACTCTATCATGCTCAACGGAAACTGCCTACTCGAATTTTGCGCAATTTGTATAACCCCTGGCCGAAGCACTACCGCGGCCGCCGACAGCCGGGGGGGCAAAACATCGATTGGAAAAGGGTGATACAATGCTGCTTCGGTTCTGTCGGCAGGTGGTTTATACGGGGCTGTGGGCCTTCATCTGCACCTCACCAATGTTGATGGCTGCTCCCGGAGATATCAAAACGTCGGTGCCATTGCCTTGCCGCTATCCGGGAGGACTGGCCACCGATGGTCGGCACTTCTTCGTGGCCGATTGGCGGGAGGCCCTCATTTACCAGATGGCTCCTGATGGGCAGGTCCGCCGAACCTGGCCGGCACCCACCCTAAAGCCACAGGGATTGACCTACGGCGCCGGGAGACTGTTCATTTCCGACGACCACACCGGCTGGATCTACGCGATGAATCCGGCAGATGGGATTGTCGAACGCAACTTCGAAGGCCCCGGCCCCAATGTCGTCGGACTCGCTTTCAGCGACGAAGGACTGTTCCTGATGGAGCAGAAGTCCGGCCAGATCTTCCTGGTGGACACCGACAATGGGACCATTCTTCGAACGTTCGAGGCCCCGAACCGCACCTGCGGCGGCCTGGCGTTCGATGGCCGCTACCTCTGGGCTGCCGACCGGGTCAAGGACGAGATTTACCTCGTTGATCCGGTCCGGGGAGTCGTGCTGGGCATCGTCGCGTCTCCGGCGGCTTATCCGGCTGGCTTGGCCTGGCTTGACGGCTACCTCTGGAATAATGATTTCCAGACGCGGCAAATATATCAAATCGTCGTCCGCGATCCGCAGAAGTATCGCCTGGCCGATTCCCGTGAAGCGCGGGTCGAGTTTCTCTGGGGTCTCTACAACTACGGCCCGGGCGAGGTACGCGACCTTCGCCTGCACCTCGCGATACCCCGATCCTGGCCGCAGCAGGAGCTGCTGTCGCCGGTGGAGTACTCGAAGTCCCCAATCGGCGTTCGGCCGGATCGCTGGCAGCAGCCGTCCGCGGAGTTTCGCGTCGAGAGCCTCGCCGCCGGCCGGCGGGAGCTGTTCGGCTACACCATCGCGGCACGGATCTCCTCCATACGCTATCTGATCTTCCCCGACGAGGTTGGCTCGCTCTCGGAGATTCCGCCCGACCTGCATAAGGCTTACACAGCCGACGGTCCCCGCTATCGCCTGGATTCTCCTTACCTTCGGGAAACGGTGGCGCGGGTTGTGGGCGAAGAGAAGAACCCGTACTGGATCGCCCGAAAGCTGTATGACTTCGTGATCGAACGCTTGGAATACGAGATGGTCGGAGGGTGGGATGTGCCCGAGGTCGTCCTTCAGCGGGGTCGCGGCTCCTGCTCCGAGTACACGTTCTCTTTCATCGCCCTCTGCCGCGCGGCCGGCTTACCCGCCCAGTACGAAGGCGGCCTCGTGGTCCGCGGCGATGAGGCCAGCGTGGACGAGGCGTTCCACAGATGGGCCTTGGTGTACCTGCCGGGTTACGGCTGGGTGCCCGTGGACGCCAACCGCGGTGATGCTCCGATTCCTGCTGATCGGGCGAGAGGGTTTGGCGAGTTGTCCAACCGATTTCTGGTTACGATGCGCGGGGGCGGAGATTCCGAGAACCTCGGGTGGGACTATACGAGCTTCGCTCGGTACCGTACAACAGGTTACTGCAAGCTGGAGGAGGAGCGGCTGGCGTTGTGGGAGCCGCTGACTGCCACGACGCAGCCGGCTTCCGCGCCATCGCCAGGGAACAAGCCGGGGGAATGCCGCGTTCCGTGACCGACGGTGGCCGGTTCCCTTGACGGTCGGACTTGCCGAACTCGAGGCGAGCACGGTCACTGCCCATCTACTGGCGACGAAAAACGTATCCGCCCTTGGTCGCTCCCCAGACCTGGCGGCCTTCCGCATCGTAACCGCGGTCCCAGGTGATGAGCTCGTCCGGCGTGACGGTGGCTTCCGAGGTGGCGTACGCCGCTCCGCGCAGCGTGCTGGCGCAGTCTTGTCCCGCCGTGCGGCCCACAAAGCATTTTGCCGCGGTTCGCCGTAGGATCAGTGAACAGCCCTCTCGCAGAATCAGTTGGTCGGGCGTTAAGCGGTCCAAAATGCTCGGATCCCGCCAGGCTCCGGCAAACCGTAGCGGATCTCCGGGCAGCTCGTAAACAATGCTCTCGATGGTTCCGTCACTCCGGGGGCAAAGGCGGTATACCCGCTGCCGGTAAGGTTGGTCGAGCTTTTCCGCGGCAGCCTGTTCCACATAGATCCACGGCCCGTCCGTGCGAGCAGGCCAGATCGGCATCATGTGGAGCCGTATGTCAAAGAAGTTCTCCGGGTCGGCTTGGTGCTGGGCGGCGCTGCTGAATGAGCCGCACAGCCAGGCAGCCAATAATCGGCAGTCATCTTCCGCCGGCTTGGGGGACCGCGACGAGGTCGGCTGAGCAACGCGGCAGCCGCACAGCAGCACCGTGCTGAGCATGATGAAGCGAGCCACTCGATGACGGCAAAACATAGATTTCTCCGCTGTGCCCCTGGGATTCGGCTCAAGGGCGATTCGCATCGTACCCGCCGCATCCGGCGCGGCCAATGGATGGCTAACGGCCATGTCTGTCGGGAGCCGCAGTCGACAGGATCCGGACGGAACAACGACCCTTCGCCCGCACCCGTGATCTGCTACCGGCTTATGGTCCAGTTCTTGCGAGAGCCGGGACCATGTGCAGGTTCACGTTCTGTTTCCTCATTTCTTGCAGCAGTGAGAATAAGCCGGGAGTTCGGGGGGCAGCGGTCCACGGATCGGCATTGGCCGGCGAACGTCGCCTGCGGCTCACTCGGCGGGTTGATTACCGCGCTGGGGCCGGGGCCTGCTCGTCGATCACCTCAACCGGAACCTGCACCTCTCCGAACTTCAGGAAACCGGGAACGAATGGACTGTTGTAAGCCAGATACCTTGGGGAGCCGGCGACCTTGAAACGCGGGGGATTCTGCTTCAACCAGGCCTCGATCTGTCGGAGGCCGTGGGACAGGTTTCTCGCCGTGTAGCCGCCGCGCACGCCGACGGACAAAACCATCATGGAAGGCAAATCTGCGACCTCCACTCGAGGGTCCGCCGGATCGGGCCCAACCCTACCGAGAGAAGGCTCTCGATACAGGAAAGCCATAGCCTGGGCTCGCGGCTCGTGTTGATCCAGCGGTTCCGCGGCCGCTTCGTCCCCTAGCGTGGCAGCATACTTGATCTCCACCGGAGCGGTCATGGCAATCTCATGGCGTTGAATGTGCTGAAAAAGGGGGCGAAACATGTCGTTCGGATCACCGCCGCCGCCATCGGCCGTGCGGACTCGCGCGAAGCGGTATGACGGGTAACTCTTGAGGACGACCTGCCCGACCGGTCCCGCCGGCGGAAAGCCATCCGGAAGCGGAGCTTCACGAAAAAGAAACGGCGGCTTCGGCTGCCTGCCTGGCGAGGTTACCGCAGTGTCTCCTTGCGGCGAGTTCATCAGGCCGCGGGTGCCCTCGTGTTGACAGCCATAAGCCGCCAGGCCGGCAATTGCCGCGATCATGCACCAAATCCAAGGCATCGTGATTCCCTCATTTTAGGGTTTGGGAACAGGCAGACCCTCCCCAAGCCAATCTGGCCGGTTGCGGGAGCATAGTCCTGCTGCTTGGGTTTCGCTGCGAGGGTGTCTGCTGCCGTGGCGGAGTCGTCAAAGCCCGGCACTGCGATGCGCTGGCCGTTCGAAGAGAACCAGTCTGTCTTCAGAGCAACTAATCAGCTGCAAGTTGAATGCGTCGGCGATCCAAGCAAAAGTACGGGCAGAGTAGAACGCCACGTGGGTCATGTCGCGGGCGTACCACCAGTCGGCAAACATATTCGGCCCATGATGCAGCAGAGTCCGGGCCACCAGTCGGCCTCCCTCGCGCAGCAGGGCAGCTATTCTTCGCAACTCCATCGCCGGGTCAGTGAAGTGTTCGAAGACTTCAACCGCGACGACGGCATCGTAAGGAGAGGAAAGATCGGCTGCGGGCGCGAAAAGCGGATCGTAGGCGGTCACTCGATAGCCCCGCTCTTGCAGCAACTCGGCCAGGACCGGATTCGGCCCGCAGCCGTAGTCCAGCACCCGGCACAGATTTGCGGCGCCCTTCTCCAGGAACGCAATGGTTTCCCAAAGCATCGCGACATAGCCCGGGTCCATTCGGGAGTTGCGGTGAAGTCGATACCTTTCGGCGCACTGCTCCGGGGTGAGCTGGGCTTCCCTGGCGACGTGGATGAGGTCGCAAACCGGGCAATGGTTGAAGGGACGACGGTGGGCGGCAGGACAAGCCGCCGTCAAGCTTCCGCACAATGGGCAGATGGCGGGATGCATGTGGCCCCATGTTAGCAGGCCAATGCTGCTGCTCAGAACTGATCAGCTCGTACGATGGGCGTCCTGGAGCGAGAAGATTTTGCGAATTTTTCGCGGGAGAAACGGGCCGATTTTCACTTGCCTTGAGCAAGTCTGAAATGACAAATCCACCTTCCAGCGAGACTTGCGCCCAAACGAAAAATGCCTCGTTCATTGAGCTGAACATCGCATGCAACCCATTGTCGAGCCGATAGATGCCGCCATACAATATGTTGATTCCGAGTCGGTTGACAGCCCCTAGGGCTTGGGGTATTTAAAACATTGCCCCTTGAGGGCGCCGATAACGCTGTATGCCGCGATGCAGTTTGCTAACTCTCCGTCTGCGGCGGCAGTGGAAGGCCGATCGGTCCCCGGACCAGGCGAGCGTCGAGGTGCGGGATCGGCGCTGGCATATATCTGACATGCCGGATCGTAGAATTTTGTAAGCGGGCGGGACTGGAATCAGCGGTGGCCAGGTCCGTTTCGGCCGAGGGAAGGTTTTGTCGACTAGTAAAGTCTGGTTTTAGCGGCGACTGGCGGAGTATTGGATACCCTTCAGTCATTGCCGGGAGCAGGATGGCCCATGGTGAGCGCTTCGAAGGAACGAGCGGTCTCGATCGACAAGGATGTTGACTGCCAGGTCCGCGATGAGGAAGAGTTCGTTCTGACGGCCAACGCCGTCCGGGTGCTGCGGGCGCGATATCTGGAGAAGGACGAACGCGGCCAGGTTGTGGAAACACCTGATCAATTATTCGATCGGGTGGCCACGGCCATTGCGGACGTTGAGTTGAAATACGGCGGCAGCGAGGCAGTACGCAGCGAGTGGAAGGCGCGATTCAAAAGGCTGATGACCTCGGGTCGCTTCATGCCCAACAGCCCGACGCTCATGAACGCCGGTCGCTCGATGGGCATGCTGAGTGCGTGTTTTGTTCTTCCTGTCCCCGATTCGGTCGACGGCATATTCGACGCCATCAAGAATACGGCGTTGATTCAGAAGGCGGGTGGCGGCACCGGTTTCGCGTTCGACTCGCTCCGGCCGACCGGCGACTACATCCGATCAAGCGGAGGTACGACCAGCGGACCGATCAGTTTCTGGCGGGCCTTCAGCGAAGCAACGAATGCGATCCAGCAGGGCGCTTTTCGGCGCGGGGCCAACATGGGCATGATGAACATTCATCATCCCGACATTCTCAAGTTTCTCCACGCCAAAGAAGACCTCACGCAGTTCACCAACTACAACATCTCCGTCAAGGTGACGGACGAGTGGATGAAGGGCTTTAAGGAACAGCCGGATGCCCCGCATCGCACCCGCAATCCCCGCAACGGGCGGGAATTCTTACTGCCCAAGTCTTTAGATATCAAGACGTACGACATCCGTCAGTTGCTTCCCGTGGAGGATTATGACGGCTCCGTTCCCGTTTATAGTCGACGCGAGGTGTGGGAGATCATCATCCGCAACGCCTGGCGGACTGGTGAGCCGGGGGTAGTCTTCATCGACCGGATCAATGAAGCCAACCCGACGCCGCACGTGGGGCGGATCGAGGCGACCAATCCATGTGGCGAGCAACCGCTGTTGCCGTACGAAGCCTGCAACCTGGGCAGCGTGAATCTCGGCCTGTTCGTCAGGCACGCCTGTTCACCTCAGGCGGAGGTGGACTGGGATGCTTTACGGGGGACCATTCACGACGCGGTCCGCTTCCTGGACAACGTGATCGATGCCAACAACTACCCGTTGCCGGAAATCAGCGACATCTGCAAGGCGAATCGCAAGATCGGCCTCGGGGTGATGGGCTTCGCCGATGCCCTCTTCAAGCTCAACGTGGCGTACAACTCGGAGGAGGGCGTGGCATGGGGCCGCCGTCTGATGGAGTTCGTCAACAACGAAGGACACAACTACTCGGAAAAGCTGGCTCACGAACGCGGTGACTTCCCGAATTGGGCCAATAGCCATTGGGACACGCGGTACCGTCGGCGGATGCGCAACAGTTGCGTGACCACGGTCGCCCCGACCGGCACAATCAGCATCATCGCGAATTGTTCCGGCGGCGTGGAGCCGCTGTTCAGCCTGGCTTTCTTCCGCAACGTGCTGCACGGCCAGGACGAAGGTCGTGGACCGATGATCGAGATCAACCAAACCTTTGAGCGGGTAGCCCGCGAAAGGGGATTTTACAGCGAGGGCCTGATGGAACAGGTTGCCAGGGATGGCACCCTCGCTCATCTCGACGGCATTCCGGAAGACGTACGACGGGTGTTTGTCTGCGCCCACGACGTCACCGCCGAATGGCACATCCGCATGCAAGCGGCTTTTCAAGAACATTGCGATTCCTCCATTAGCAAGACAATCAACTTCCCCCATTCCGCGACCGTCGAGGACGTCGATCGGATCTACCGCATGGCGTTCGACCTACGTTGCAAGGGCGTCACGGTTTATCGCGATGGTTGTCGGGCCAATCAGCCGATGGCGCTGGCGGAATCGGACAAAAGGCATGAAGAGATGAACCAGGGTTCGGAAATGCGCGGCGAGGAGCTCCGGGAAGCTTCCGCGCCGGCCAAGGTCGAGATTGTCACCGAGACGAATCTGTTCGGAGAACGAATTACCGCGATCAAACCTCCCGCGACGGTTCTCGAACCGCGGGAGCTTCCGGCCATCACTAGCGGGATTCGCATCCGGCAGCAAACCCCGTTCGGCAACATGCACATCCAGATCACGGTCGATCCCCGCGAAGAGCGAGAACTGGAGGTCTTCGCCCAACTGGGCAAGGGCGGAGATATTGCCACTAGTGATCTAGAGGCGATATGTCGTATGATTAGCCTATGGTTGAGGGCTGGCGGCCGACTCAATCACGTCATCAAGCAGTTGTCGGGCATCGGCTCGTCGTTGCAGATTCCGACTAAGCATGGCAGGATCATGTCCTTGGGCGATGGCTTGGCCCACGCCCTCAAGCGTTATACGCGGGCCAAGGAGCGGTTTGGTCTCAAGGCCCTGCTGCTGGGGGAAATCGACCCAGAGGCTCTCGAGAATGACTCGGCTCACAGCGAAAAGAAAAGCGGGCAAGGGAACGGCAATGGTGGTGGCAAAACGCCCCCCCCGGGGGATGTCACCTTGGCTGCTGCCCGATTGCTCGAAGCGGCCCCTCGCCCGACGTCGCTCCGCCAGAATTATCGAATTAAGTGTCCGGAATGCGGAGGAGATCTTGATACCGGCGAAAGCTGCGTGAAATGCCACGGCTGCGGCTATGCCCAATGCTGATCGGAGATTCTGACCGCAGCGAGTGCGAACCTCCAGCCCGCCGCCCGTGTATACTTCCATGGCGAGTTCGCAGCATGGCTTCATCGTGAGCCAGTCTACCGGCGAACGCCTCTTCAATCCGGCTTCTTTCCCCTCCGGAAAGCGCCGAGTTACCCCCAGAGGAACTTGGCGCTTTCTTTGTTCCCGCCACCCTCTCACCCCCGCTTCTGCCGTTTCTCGTGCCTCGGTATGCTGGGCAACCTCCGCCGCAGGAGCCCCACCGCCCATGAGACGGCGGTCGCCAGGCCGCGACAACGCTTACTGCGTCGAGGTCCCGAGATGAACGACCATTCATCGCCGTCACTCCCCGCAGCGAGAGGAACGACCCGACCTGCTGCGGCCTTCGGCGTGCTGGTCGTGCTGCTCTGCCTGTTCGTGCTCTGGCGGCAACATCCTCGCCTGTCTGCGGTCTTTACGAGCGATCGCGTCTTCTTTGTCGATCCAGACGATTACACGCGAGTCCATCGGGTCGAACAACTGATTTCCGGACAGGCCCGACGAATTGTACGCATGCCGGAGATCAATTATCCGGTCGGGCTTGACTCCCACTGGACTTCGCCGATGGATTACCTCTTGGTGGCCTCCTACCACATCTTCGGTCCCCTGATGCCGCACAAGGATCGGCTGGCCGCCGTGTCCGCCTGCCTGCCGGCCCTGGTCGGCTTGGTTTTCGTGGCGGGATTGGTCTGCTTCGTCCGGCGAGCAGCGGGCACTGCTTCCGCCACTCTGTGCGGACTGTTGGTGGTCTTATCGCCCGGTTTCTACAGGGTGTTCCAGCTTGGGCATCCGGACCATCATTGCCTGCTCGAACTCCTGCTGCTGGTCGCTTTCGGCTGCTGGTGGCGGGTCGGTTTTCCCCAGAACCCGGAGCATGTGGGCGCAGGCCGGGTCTCGGCGATCGCCAGCGGTTTGGCCATGGGTCTGGCAATCTGGGTCGCCGCTCAGGCTCTGCTCTTCTGGGCGGTCCTGCTGACGGGCCTGACCGCAGCAGGCTGGCTCGCGGCTCCCGGGTGTCGGCCGGCTTTTGTCCGGCTGCGGCTCTGGTGGGGAGGCAGCGTGGCCTTTGCCGTCGCGGTGGGGTTCCTGGTCGACAATTGGCCGGAGCTGAATGTGACCGCCATCGACCGAATCAGCGTCGTGCACGTGGCCGCGACGATGGTCGGTCTCCTCATGCCGGCACGCGGGCGGCCTTGGCGCCAAGCCTGGATTCTGAATCTGTGTTTCGTCGCCTCGTTAGTCGGGTTGATCGGGTGGCTTGCGGCGAATCGTGAAAGCGTGTTTCAGTTCGTTCAAGGGGACGTCTTCCATCGCTGGTCCGCTCAGATTGCCGAACTACAGCCGCTCATCGTCCGGAGCGGGCCGGAATGGTCGTTCGCGCCGATGCACGCCCGCCTGGGCCTGCTCCCGTATGCCTTCCCGTTACTGTGGTGGTTCTTCATGCAGTTTGAGCGCGTCTCTCTGGTGATGAGGGCCACCTTGGGACCGATCAGCGCCCTCGTCATGGTGCTCATCCTGTCGCAGCTCCGCTGGCTGGACCATTTTGGATGGGCGGTGGCGCCGGTGGCGGGCATCGGGGTCTGGGGGCTGGTGACGCGCCGCAACCAGCAGGGTTCCGGGGCGAAGGGACGTTTTGCAATGGCGGCGGCGTTGCTTGCGCTGATGGTCGCCCCGGCTGCGTGGTGGATCCTCACGCTCACGCCGGATCGGGCGGTCGCGGCCAGTGCCCTCCAGGCTCGCACGGACTTTGCCGCGCGGCGAATCGCCGCACACGAAGAGGCCCATGCGTCCGGCAATCCCTGCCGGCAGGCCATTCTGTGCGATGAGGGCGAAGGCCCTGCGCTGTTGTACTGGACGGGCTTGCCGGTCGTGGCCGCGCCCTATCACCGGGGGTTGCAAGGTGTGCTCGAAGCTGCCGCATTCTTCGCGGAGAGAGACCCGGGGGCGGCAAGGGCTCGGCTGGATCGCCTGGGTGTTCGGTATATCGTGGTGCCAACCCGTCCTCACGAACAGCTCATGCAATTCGAACAGCTCGCTTTCGGTGAACTGCGGTCGTTCGACCCACCGGCCTGGGAACGGGATGAGTCTGGAAGCTGGCGGCCACAGCCTCGGTACCGACCGGAAGTAGTCCAGACCATGGCCTATCGGCTGGTCATGGCCGAAGGCACCGCGGCGATTCCCGGCGTGACGAAAATCGCGAGCATCGTGGAAGGAGAACCCGACGCCCAAGGGCGACGGATGAAAACGGGACTGGTATTTGTAGTGGATGACTTGCCGACGTCGGAGCAGCCCGCGACGGCACGACCGGGTGAAGTCCCTTCGCGACCATGAACCATCTTGATATACTCCAGACCCAGCCTGGTGTGAGGAAGAGCCATGCCGTCTCCGGAGCAGGAGATCAGCGAACTACGAGAGCAGATCCGCCGCCATGATCACTTGTACTACGTGGAGGGTCGGCCGGTCATCTCCGACCGCGAATACGACCGTCTTTTCTCCCGGCTCAAGGAACTGGAATCCGCCCATCCGGAGCTGGTCACGCCAGACTCGCCTACGCAGCGGGTCGGCGGGGAGCCGCTGCAAGACTTCGCCCACGTGACGCACACCGTGCCGATGTTGTCGATTGACAACACCTATAACGAAGCGGACGTACGAAAGTTCGACACGCAAGTGGCCAGGGGGCTGGAGGGCGAGCCGTACGAGTACTATGTCGACCCCAAAGTAGACGGCGTGTCGGCAGCGGTGCGGTACGAAGACGGGATGCTTGTGCTGGGCGCCACTCGCGGCGACGGCCGCACCGGCGATGACATCACGGCGAACATCAGAACGATCCGTGCGATTCCTCTTCGCCTGCGAGGGACGGACTGGCCCCGCGTGCTGGAGGCGCGGGGCGAGGTGTATTGGCCTCGGCCTCTTTTCGATGCGCACAATGAGCAGCGCGAGAGCCAGGGGCTGGAACGCTTCGCCAACCCTCGCAATGCGACTGCCGGCTCACTCAAATCGTTGGACCCCAAGGTCATTGCCCAGAGAGGACTGGCGTTCGTGGCACACGGTCTGGGTGTTGTGGAAGACGCGGCCTTCACCACCGCCGAGGAGGTTTTCGCCGCGTTCAAACGCTGGGGGATTCCCGTTAGCCCGTACGGTCGGGTCTGTGTGAATATCGACGAGGTGCTCCGCTTCATCGCGGACTGGGATCGGAAACGCCACGAGCTGGAGTTTGAAACGGACGGACTGGTCATCAAGGTGAACCGCCTGGATCAGCGGGAGCGACTCGGGGCGACCAGCCGTTGCCCCCGCTGGTGCATCGCCTACAAGTATGCGGCGGAGCAGGCGGAGAGCCGCCTGCTGGCCGTCGATTTCCAGGTTGGCAAGCAGGGTACGATCACGCCGCGGGCCGTCATGGAGCCGGTCCAGCTTTCCGGTACGACCGTTCGTCACGCCAGCCTGCACAACTTCGACCAGGTCGAGCGGCTGGATGTCCGCATCGGGGACACAGTTCTCGTCCAGAAGGCGGGCGAGATTATTCCTCAGGTCGTTGGCGTCGTTATGGAGAAAAGGCCGCCGAACGCCCAAAAAGTACTCCCGCCAACGGAGTGTCCGGTGTGCAAAGAGGCCGTGATCAGAGACGAAGGCGGAGTATATCTTCGCTGCATCAACCCTGCCTGCACCGCCCAACTGAAGGAGCGGCTGAAGCACTTCTGCGGGCGTGACCAGATGGATATCGAGGGCGCCGGGGAAGTGTTGCTCGACCAATTGGTAGACAAAGGTTATGTGCGGCAATTTGCCGATCTGTATTCATTGGCCGAGCGTCGCAGCGAGATCCTGGGCGAGGCCCCGACGGAGTCGAGAACCGGCGGCCCCGGCGGGAGACTCGAACGCGTAGGGCCGAAGTCCTTCGAGAACCTGCTGGCGGCGATCGAGGAAAGCAAGAGCCGGCCGCTTTCTCGCTTGTTGGCCGCACTGAATATCCGCCACGTCGGCAAGGCAACGGCCGAGTTGATTGCCGCCCATTTCGGCGATTTGGAGCGAATCGCCGAGGCCTCGATGGAGGAGTTGCAGCAGGTAGACGGCGTCGGTCCGGAGGTAGCCCGCTCGGTAGATCAGTTCTTCCGCAACCCCGCGGGTCGTCAGACGTGGATGGCCCTTCGGGAGGCGGGAGTGAACATGACCCAACCCCGGGCAGAGACCGGTAGCCCACAGCCCTTGGCGGGCAAGACAGTGGTGGTAACCGGCGTTTTGAGCGGCCTCAGCCGGACCGAAGTTGAGAAGTTGGTCAAGGACTTGGGCGGCAAGACTTCCGGCAGCGTCAGCAAGAAGACATCCTTCGTAGTCGCCGGAGCCGATCCCGGAAGCAAACTTCAAAAAGCTCGGGAGCTGGGCGTGCCCGTGCTGAACGAAGCGGAGTTCCGCAAGATGATCGGTCGCGAGGCATTGGAATAGCGATCGCTTCGGAAAAGACGAAGTCGAGGTGAGATGGTTGCGACAATCCCAACGCGACGGTTGATCGGGCGGCAGGTTGGCAGAGTCGGGTCGTGGCCGTTGCGCATTCGTGCCGTCTTGGCATTGCTCACACTGGCCGGCCTCGTCGGCTGCGGCGGGCCGCCGCACCGCACGAAGATCTCGGAACTGGATCCGCACGTTGGCGCCTACCCAGGTCGCGAATCGCCGCTGCCGGCCCGCCCGGAGAAGCCGTCCCCACGTCGTCCCAGTGGTCCGGCCAGCGTTGTCGTGGACGCGGGACACGGCGGCCGGGATCCCGGCGCGCAGGGACTCTCGGCACTGCCCGAGAAAACGATCAACCTGCGCATTGCCCTGAAGCTGGCCGACAAACTGAAGGCTCGCGGAATCACGGTCGAGACGACCCGCACGACCGATGTATTTCTCGAGCTGGCGGACCGGGCCGCCAAGGCGGATCGCGCTCGAACGGGCCTCTTTGTCTCGATTCACGCCGATGCCAATCCCAAACCTCAGATCTCCGGGACCACCGTATACATCGCTCGCAACGCCGGCGCGGAAAGCGTTCAGGCCGGGCGCAGCATCGTGACTGCCCTGGAGCGGGCGGGCATCGAATGTCGAGGCCTGGGTCGAGCGAACTACCGCGTCCTGGTGGGTCATTCCCGGCCCGCCGTGCTGGTGGAGTGCGGCTTCCTGACCAACAGAGCGGAAGCGGCCAAGTTGAATACTGAGGCCTATCAAGAGAGGGTCGCGGCGGCCATCGCGGAGGGAATCGCGGATTTCTTCGGGCGGTGATTCCGGTCGCACTACGGTGAGCAAGGGTAGTCTGTCGCGCAGCGTCGGTCCGTGCTACACTCTCAGCGACAGACGGCCCCTGCGACATGGAACCCGAGAACATAGAAGTCCGGAATGCTCGCCAGCACAATCTCCGCAACGTCTCCGTGACGCTGCCGCGGAATCGACTCATCGTCTTCACCGGCGTGAGCGGCAGCGGCAAGAGTTCGCTTGCCTTCGACACGCTCTACGCGGAAGGGCAGCGCCGCTACATCGAGTCGCTTTCCGCCTATGCCCGCCAGTTCATCGGTCAGATGCAGAAACCGGATTGCGACCTGATCACCGGGCTGTCGCCCTCCATCGCGATCGAGCAGAAGTCAACCGGATGGAACCAGCGCTCCACGGTGGGAACCCTCACGGGAATCATGGATTTTCTGCGGGTTCTCTATGCTCGAGTCGGTCGGCAGCATTGTCCGGAGTGCGGGCGGCCCATCGCCGCGCAGTCTCGAGAGCAAGTCGTGGAGAGCATTCTGCGGGGCCACGCTTCGTCTGGCGGTTCAACCACTGCTCCAGCGGCTCGAGTGCTGATCCTGGCGCCGGTGGCACGCGGGCAGAAGGGGGAGTTTCGCGATCTATTTGACGATCTCATTCGGACAGGATACGTCCGTGCGCGGGTCGACGGCCGCGTCGTGTCCCTACGCGAAGCCCCGGCCTTGCAGAAAAACCAGCGCCACAACATCGACTTGGTGATCGACCGTTTGGAAATCGGCGAGAACAATCGGGGTCGACTGGCCGAGGCGGTTGACGCGGCGTTGCGGTTGGGCAAGGGCACGCTGATCGTTTCTCCGGACGACCCGGGGGTGGCCGAAACGCCTGAAAGGCAACGGCGAAGCGGGCAGAGCATGGATCGCGTGTTTTCCTCTCGCTATGCCTGCTCGGTGTGCGAACTGTCGCTCGAGCCGCCGACGCCGCAGTTATTTTCCTTCAACTCGCCCAGCGGCATGTGCCACTCCTGCGATGGGCTCGGCGAGCAGTTCGACTTCGATCCGGATCTGCTTGTGCCGGATGCCTCGCTCAACTTCTGGGCGCCCTGCGTGGCGCCCTTGCGCACGAAGATCGGCAGATGGCGGCGGCACATCTACGAAGGCGTGGCTCGCGCACTCGGCGTCGATCTCGACCAGCCGTGGAGGGATCTGCCCGCTTCCGCTCGCCGGGCCTTATTGCAGGGCACGGGGGACCGGCACATCACCTATGAATGGCGATGGTCAAAGGGCACCTGGAGACACGGCGGCAAATTCGAGGGCGTGATCGAGGAGTTGCGCCAGAAGTACCGCCAGGCCAAGGCCCCGTTCATCAGGCGGTATTACGAGAGGTTCATGACGCGCCGACCATGCCCGGCTTGCGAAGGGGGACGGCTCAACGCACAGGCGCTGGCGGTACACTTGCCGGTCAAGGGGGCCAGTCGGGGACCGAGCATCCGCGAATTCGCGGCCTTGTCGGTGAAGGCCGCGTGGGACTTGCTGACGCGGTTGGAGCTGACGCCCGTGCAGCGGATTATCGCCGAGGACCTGCTCAAAGAAGTGGGGGCCCGGCTGGAATTTCTGCTGAACGTGGGGTTGCATTATCTGGCGCTGGAGAGGACCGCACCGACGCTCAGTGGCGGCGAGTTGCAGCGTATTCGCCTGGCCGGGCAGATCGGCGCGGGGCTGGCCGGCGTGCTGTATGTCCTCGATGAACCGTCGATCGGATTGCATCCGCGCGACAACCAGCACCTGCTGGAAAGCTTGGGTCGGCTGCGGGACCTCGGCAACACGGTCATCGTGGTCGAGCACGACGAGGCGACGATGTGCGCCGCCGACCATATCGTGGACTTCGGTCCCGGCCCGGGTGTGAGGGGAGGACGGATCGTGGCCGAAGGCTCGTACGCGGAGATCGTCGGCAACGCCGAGTCGCTGACGGGGCGATACCTGAGTGGCCGGGAGGAAATCCCCATCCCGACGCGGCGCCCGGTGGTCGTAAACCGCCGACGACGTAGCCGGGAAAGGAATGCAAAGCAGCCGAAGTGAGAATGCTAAGGAGCCGGCCGTCGACACGCAACGTCGGGGCAGACTGTTGGACGAACAGACTCGCTCGCGGGCGCCTCAGGAGCGCGGTCGCCTGATGCGGCAGTTCATCGTCCCGGCGATGAACCCGGCGAAGCGGTTTCGTACTATGTGCGTGCTCATGGACCGGGCCATCGTGCAGACCGGAGAGAAGCGAGGGTGGGAGCGGGGTGCATGACCGGACAAAGTTGGCGATGCGTGGAGTCCTCGCGGTACGCATCTTGCGGCGGGGCGGTGCGAAGCGGCGCTTGCGGTCGCGGGTTTCTCTTTCTCAGCAATGCTGAGAATGGCAATTGGCCTGACGCGCGATGGCGAGTTCGCAAGCAGATGGCCAAGGCGGAGTGGAGCGGGCGGTGCATTCGATCAGAGCCGCCGTGGCGCCTTGCCGAAATCCTGCCGCATTTTCGAGCCGGCGACGTCAAGACCGCTGCGTTCCGACCCGGGGAAGGTTGGCGGGAATTGGAAGTGCGGAAACAGGATGATTGCGGGTGCTCTCTCCGGGAGGTCAGTTTGAAGAGACTGAGCTCGTCACCGCCGGAAGCTCATTCCTGTCACAGATGTGAGTTCCCGATGGACCAGACCGATCTGCACGCGCTGAAATCGCCAATCCAAGTTGTTCTGTGCGAATTCCCGGATGCCGGCGCGCTATGAGTCCCAAACGAACTCCTGCTCGACCACAGACCGCTGTCACCGCAAGCCCATCTGCGGGCAAGGTGTGCTGTCCGTGGCTAACCATCCGCGGGGCTCGCCACAACAACCTCAAGAACCTTGACGTGTCAGTTCCACTCGGGCGGTTCGTCTGCGTGACCGGCGTCTCCGGCTCCGGCAAGTCCTCGCTGGTGAACGACATTCTCTACGAGCAACTCGCCGCCGATCTCAACGGTCTTACCGGGGTGCACCCCGGTCGCCATCGTTCGATCGAGGGCAAGGAGCATCTGGACAAGGTCATCGGCATAGACCAGTCGCCGATCGGGCGAACCCCGCGAAGCAACCCGGCGACCTACGTCAAGGTCTTCGACGAGATCCGTGACTTATTCGCCCGGCTGCCGGACAGTCGAGTCCGCGGCTATCAGCCGGCCCGCTTCAGTTTCAACGTCGCCACCGGCGAGCGCGGCGGTGGTCGGTGCGAGGCCTGCGAAGGCAACGGGGCCAACCGCGTGGAAATGGAGTTCCTTGCGGATGTTTGGGTGACGTGCCCCGTCTGCGGCGGCCGCCGATTCAACCAGGAAACGCTCCAGATTCAATTCAAGGGCAAGAGCATCCACGACGTGCTCGAAATGGACGTGCAGGAGGCCCTGCGGCATTTCGAGAGCATCCCCAAGGTGCGAGCCATGCTGGCCACGCTCCAGGAGGTCGGCCTGGACTACCTGAAACTGGGCCAGTCGAGCACCACGCTTTCCGGAGGCGAGGCCCAGCGAATCAAACTGGCGCGCGAGCTGGTCCGGCGCAGCACCGGCCGGACCCTGTATATTCTCGATGAGCCGACCACGGGCCTGCACTTCGATGACGTCCGCCGCCTGCTCACGGTGCTGCATGGCTTCGTGGATGCCGGCAACACGGTGGTGGTCATCGAGCACAATCTCGACGTGATCAAGACGGCAGACTGGGTGATCGACTTGGGGCCGGAAGGCGGAGACGACGGTGGCGAGGTGGTCGTCGCGGGAACGCCCGAAGATGTGCAGAAATGTCGCCGTTCGCACACCGGACAGGCGCTGCGAGAGGCCCAGATGCGCCGATTTGTGGCGAGTGCCGAGAAACAAGCCCGGGCTTCCAAGCTCACCACCGCAGGCAAGAGCAACACCCCAGCGGCCACCGGGCTTGCCTCCCACGGATGCTCCGCGCCAAGGCTCTCCGGCGCCGAGATCGTCGTGGTGGGGGCCCGCGAGAACAACCTTCGCAACCTCACGGTTCGCGTGCCGCGAAGCCGGATGACGGTGTGTTCCGGCGTCTCGGGCAGCGGCAAGACCAGCTTTGCACTGGACACGGTTTATACCGAAGGCCAACGCCGCTACATGGAGTCTCTGTCCGCATACGCCCGTCAGTTCCTCGGGCAACTCCAGAAGCCCAAGGTGGATCACATCCACGGCTTGTCGCCGGCCGTCGCGATCGAACAACAAGCGGCCAGCAAGAGTCCCCGTTCCACGGTGGGCACGGTCACGGAAATTTATGACTACATGCGGGTATTGTGGGCACGAGTGGGCCGCCCCTACTGCCCGCAATGCGGCGTGCCGGTGGAGAGGCAGACGAGCGACGAGATCCTCGAACAGATCATGAGCCTGCCTGCGGGCACACGGCTGCTGCTTTGCGCGCCGATTGAGAGTTCTCCTGGTGACACCTGGGCCGCGGTGTTCGAGCGATGCCGGGCCCAAGGCTATACTCGGGCTCGGGTAGACGGTCACGTCGTGGAGTTGGCGGCCTCGCCTGAAATCGACAGTCGACAGAGACACCGCGTGGAGCTGGTGGTCGACCGCATTGAGGTGCGGGCGGCTTCTCGTTCGCGTATCGGAGATTCGGTTGAACACTGCCTGGCCATGGGGCGCGGCGTCATGTGGGCGGTGCCGGCGGGCCATTCCGGCCGAGCGGACGAGTTCAGGGAAACCTCACCCGACCGAAGTGTGCGCGACAGTGCTCGAAGATTCTCGCAACACCGATCGTGTCCGGAGTGCGGTGCCGGCTTCACCGAATTGACTCCCCACCATTTCAGCTTCAATTCCCGACTGGGCTGGTGCCCAGCGTGCGAGGGGCTCGGCGTGCAGCGCGGCACGACCGTTGACACCATCATCGCACGGCCCCAGCAGTCGATTGTCGGCGGAGCTATCGTCGGATGGGAGGACGTCTCCCGGCGGCCCTTATTCCGGCGCATCCTGCTGGCCTTGGCCCGGGCGATCGGCATTGATCCCGAGGCGCCCTGCGCATCCCTGACGCCGGCTCAACGGCATGATCTCTTGTTCGGTCTGGGGGAACGCTGGATCGACACGGTGGCGGAAAAGGTAGAGAATGAGGCGGTCGGCCAACCCAGCCTACGATTCCAATGGAAAGGGTTCTTTCCGGCAATCGATGAGGCTACGCGGGCATCGTGGGAGTACCGCTATCGTTTGCAGGACCTGGCGGCGGACACCGTCTGCCAGGCCTGTCGTGGGGGACGGCTGCGTCCGGAGGCCGCGGCGGTTCGCCTGGAGGACAGCAACGGAGGGAAAGGAACGAGCATCGTGGAGGCGTGCCGCATGCCGCTGGCGGCGGCGGCCGCTTTCTTCGAGTCCCTCCGGCTGGACCGCCGGCAGGCGCGCATCGCTGGGGAACTCCTGCACGAAATCAAGTCCCGGTTGCGATTCCTTCTGGATGTCGGCTTGGAGTATCTCTCGCTGGATCGATCAGCGCCGACGCTCTCGGGCGGGGAGTCACAACGGATTCGCCTCGCGTCGCAGATCGGCAGCGGATTGACCGGCGTCCTTTACGTCCTGGACGAGCCAACCATCGGGCTGCATCCACGCGACAACCAGCGGCTCGTGAAAGCCCTTCACAGGTTGCGGGATCTCGGCAACACCCTGTTGCTTGTCGAACACGACCGCGAGGTGATCGAATCGGCGGATCACCTGCTCGACTTCGGCCCCGGCGCCGGTCGGGAAGGCGGCGAGATCGTGGCCGCCGGTTCGCCCCGACAGATTGCCCGTCAAAGCCGCTCACCACGAGCCCGTCGCGCCCGGGTCACAGAAACGGCCGGCGACTCTGGCGCGCACGTCAAAGCGACGGATTCAGTGGGGACCTCGGTGACGGGTCGCTACCTCGCAGGCGTGGACGCGATTCCCGTGCCGACCAACCGTCGTCCAATCGGTGTTCCGCCTGATCAGGGGGAAACGAGCCGTGCGGCGGGCGGCACCGAAACGTTGAGACCCGAACTGGATGCTCGCGGGGCTGGGAATTCGCGGGAACCGGACGTGCAGCACTGGCTGATCATCCGAGGCGCTCGGCATAACAATCTGCGCGGAATCGACGTCGCCTTCCCCTTGGGCCGGTTCATCTGCGTGACCGGTGTCTCCGGTTCAGGCAAGTCCTCGCTGATCACGGAGACTCTGCAACCGGCCCTCGCGGCCCGCATTCATCGCGTTCGCGCTGCCCCGGGTGACCACGATCGCCTGGTAGGTGTCGAGCACATCGACAAAGTCATCACGGTGGACCAGCAGCCGATCGGCAGCAGCCCGATGTCCAACCCTGCGACCTACACCGGCGTGTTCGACTTGTTGCGCGAGATCTTCGCCCGCCTGCCGGAAAGCCGCGTTCGCGGGTACACCGCCAATCGATTCAGTTTCAACCGTCCGGGCGGGCGATGCGAAGGCTGTGACGGTTACGGGCAGGTCTACTATGAGATGCACTTCTTGCCCGACGTCTGGGTACCCTGCGAAACATGCGAGGGCAAGCGTTACAACCGCGAGACGCTCGAGGTGCGTTACAAGGGCCTGAACATCGCGGAAGTGCTGGAGTTGCCCGTGAGCGAGGCGCTGCGGCATTTTGCCAATGTGCCGAAGGTTCGTCGCATGTTGCAGACGCTGGAAGACGTGGGACTGGGCTACCTGCCGCTTGGCCAAGGGGCGCCGACCCTCTCCGGAGGCGAGGCCCAGCGGCTCAAGTTGGCGGCGGAGCTGGGCCGTCCCAATACCGGCCGAACCATCTACTTCCTCGATGAACCCACCACCGGCTTGCACTTCGAGGACCTGCGAAAACTGCTGGGCGTGCTTCACCGCTTGGTTGATCTGGGCAACACTGTCATCTGCATTGAGCATAACCTGGAGCTCCTCAAGACCGCGGATTACGTGATCGACCTGGGACCGGAAGCCGGGGACCAGGGCGGCATCGTGGTCGCCGCAGGGCCGCCTGAAACGGTGGCCCAAGCTGCCGCCTCCCACACCGGCCGCCTGCTCCGGAAGATACTGGCGGCTGGTCCGCATCGAGAAAGGAAGCCGTTCGAACCGCACCGCTCCGTGTCAGCGCCGGAGGTCGGTTCCGGTTCCGATTTGCAAGCGACGGAGTCCGTCCAGATGCCCTGGGAGCGGGACGGCCGCCGCTGGCACACCGCCCTGCGACCCAGCCGCGAGGGCCGGCCGGTCCGCTGGGAGGCCGCGGCGCTGGAGTACGTGGTGGAGCGGATCGAGCGGATCGGCCGGAATCGCCTTCTGCCCACCGACTGGGCGGATCGGGCGCGGGTGGAGATCAAGGCGCGGGCGCCGGCTGGGCTGCCGCAGACTGCGGTGCCGTGGTTCTGTCACATCCTCACCGGGGGTGAATGGTTGTTGGATCTGCTGTTCCGAGTACCGCATGGCGTTTTCGACCCACGAAGCCTGGAGGCGGAGTTGGGGCTGAAGAGGATTGAGGAACGCAACGATATCCCAGCATACGGGGTAAACAGCCGGGTGCTGGTCCGTGCCGCCGTTGCCGACCTGGACCAAGTCCGCATTCTGGTGCATGATCGCCGGGAAGTGGCGACCGCCGCATTCAGAGGTTTCCTCTCACGGGCCTGGCAAGCCTACTCCAGTCATCTCGAGCGATTGGCGCAGGATGCCGCGGGAGCGGAACCCTGGAAACAGGACGGCAAGGCCTGGCACCTGTCGCAGCGTTCCATTCCATCCAGCCAACCCAGGGTGTGGAAACCCCTGACGCTGGTGACGTTCCTGGGACTCATTTCGCGAATGGCCCCCGGGATCCGACCCTTGTGGGACCGCAAAGTCTTCGTTGAGCTGGTTGATGCCGCGGGCCGCCGAGTGGGCAAGATCATCACCAACCAAGGCGCGGAACTTCGCGTGGATCTACACGTTCCTCGGGGAGCGCTGACGCCGACCCGCGTCGAGAGCCTGGGGCGTCGGCAGGAGTTCGCCAGGCCCGGAAGCAGTGGCGCGGAGTTGACGTTCTGGTTTGCGGGCCTCGACGAAGTGGATCAGCAACAGCTTCGCCTGGCAATTGAGTCGGCCGCCTCCGCAGCCGCCGGGGCCCCGTCGCCTCCTTGACGGATGGGCATCCGCGCCACCCTTGCCGCCAGACTTGTTCCGGCGACAATCATATTCATGGCGAAGCAAGCCCTGCCCGGCCTTCTGGAAGTGGTTCACGGGTCGATGTTCGGCGGCAAGACCGAGTACATGATCGCACGCTTACGTGAGGAAGAAGCCCGCGGCAGGCGGGTCCGGGCTTTCAAACATGTGATCGACGATCGGTACGATCCGGACCACCTCGTGACCCATCGCAAGGACCGTTTCGCGGCGACCCGTGTGGCGACAGCCGAGGAACTCCTCAGCGAATCGGAGGGTTATGAGGTCGTGGCCATCGACGAGGGGCATTTCTTCACGCCCGCTCTCGTCGAGGTGGTCCGAGCAATCCGGGAACGATGTCTGGTGGTGATCGTAGCTGGGATCACGCACGATGCCTGGGGGCGGCGGTTCGCTCCCATTCCGGAGCTGGCTCGCATGGCGGATCGGGAGATCCTGCGGCAGGCGCCGTGCTCGATCTGTGGGGAACCATCTCCTTTCACCCAGCGTATGACTCCGGTGAGGTCGGCCCACATGGTCGGTGGATTAGGAGACTACGAGCCGCGTTGCGCCCTTCATTTCGAACCCCTTACCGAAGCTGTCGGGGACGCCTTCGGGCGGAGGTGATCGGATGCGTTCAGGGGCGGCAGAGCCAGGAGCCGCCTTGTCGTGAAGGACCGCTTTGTCTACGATGCGGTGTCCCCTCCGGGAGAGGGGTTCGCGGCGGTCCGTTCGAAACGGAGGCGTTGACACCGCATGCCCCACCGACATCACTCGACATGTCGATCGGCCGTTTGGCCGGCTTGCGCCGCCGCCGCGCTGGTGGTGGGATGCAGAGCGCCTGAAGGCAGCATCCACTCGTGGAACCCCAGCGAGCGGGTTCTCGCGATCCGCAAAGCGGCCATGGCCAAGGATGTTCACGCCGTGCCGCTCATCGTGGATCGCCTGGAGGACGAAGACATTGCCGTCCGCCTGTTCGCGATCCTCGCCTTGCAGGAGATCACCGGCGAGCGGTTCGGTTATGATTACACGGCGACCGGGCCTCGGCAGGCGGCGGCGGTGGAAGCCTGGCGGAGCTATGTCCGCGGCGGCGGCCATCTGGCTGGCCCATGAGAGCGGTGTCATGATCGATTCGGAGCGGCTCGAGCTGATCGTCGCCAGCCAGGCGGCCAGCCTGCCAGTGGTCCGCAACGCAGTGGAGCAGATGGCCCGGATGGAGCAATTTACCGACGCGGAAACGCACGGCCTCCTGTTGGCGATTGACGAGGCCCTGGCCAACGTCATCAAGCACGGTTACGAGGGCCGGCCCGACCAGCCCATCCGCATCGTTCTGGCTCACACTGAGGGCCCGGATGGTCGCAAAGGCTTGGCGGTGGAGGTCCGCGACCAAGGACGGCAGGTGGACCCCGCAACCATTAGGGGCCGCGATCTAGATGATGTCCGCCCCGGAGGCTTGGGCGTGCATATCATGCAGTCCGTGATGGACGAAGTATGCTACAGTTGCCCGCCTGACGGCGGCATGTTGCTCCGCATGGTCAAGTACGCCGGTTCCAGCCGCAAAGATGGCCACCGGCCACCCGACGCAAGCTAGGTCTGCGCCGGCCACGGAAGGGATTTGGACGCCCATGGACAAGCCCCGCAGTCTGATCCAGGAAATCCGCAAGGTTCCAGGCACCACGATCGTGGTGTTGTCGGGCGACGTGGACCTACACCACTCGCCGGAGCTCCACGCCCGCCTGGTGGAGGTCGCCGCGGAACGCCCGCCTCGCCTGCTGCTGGATCTGCGAGGCGTGCCGTACATGGATTCCTCAGGTGTCGGGACTCTGGTGGAGGTGTGGCGACGGGTGGGGGCCTACAAGGGCCGACTGGTGCTATTCGGCTTGAACAGCCGCGTTCGCAGCGTCTTCGAGATCACCAAACTCGATACGTTCTTCACCATCTGCGAAACGGAGGAAGAGGCCGCCACCGCGTAGACAGGAGCGGACCGCGCATGAGTGAGCGTCCGGCATCTCGAGAAGCCGCCAAACTGACAACCGGGCTCATTCGCTCGCTGGAGGCCATCGGTGAAATGGTGTTGGCGCAGGGCCGGAACGTCGCCGGCTTCATGGCCTTTCTCGGCGGCGCAGTGCTCTTGCTGGGGGAGACGCTTGGGTGGATCTACCGCTCGCTGGTCCGGCGCGAGGTGCGGTTCGGGAAGGAGAGCCTCCTGAGCCAGATGGTCCGCGTCGGGGTTCGCAGCATTCCGATCGTGGCTTTGGTACAGGTTTTCATCGGCATCATTCTCGCCTTGCAGATGGCGCCGACATTGCGTGATTACGGGCAGGTGCAGCGAGTGGCGGACATCGTGGCCATCGCCGTATTCAGGGAACTGGGGCCCCTGCTTTCGGCGATCGTGCTCTCGGGCTTCGCGGGGGCCAGCATCGCGGCGGAACTGGGCGCGATGGTCGAGGGCGAGGAGGTCAAAGCCCTCCGCGCGACCGCCCTGAACCCGGTTCGCTTCCTGGTGATGCCGCGGTTTCTCGCGACCGTGGTCATGCTGACCTTGCTGACCGTGATCGCCGATGTGGTGGGCGTCCTGGGTGGTTTTTTGACCGGAACCACCGTGCTTGGCCTCGATCCCACGCAATACCTCAGCTACACGCGATCGGCGTTGACCCATCAGGACTTTCTCACCGGTCTGGCCAAGGCCGGTGTCTTCGGCGTGCTCATTTCCATTATTGCCTGCTACGAAGGCTTGAACGTCAGCGGTGGGGCGGAGGGGGTCGGCCGGGCCACGACCAATACGGTGGTCAAGTGCATCGTCGCCCTGATATCGGCGGATGTCATCTTCACCGCCATTTTCTACGCCTTCGGATGGTGAGCCGACCTGCATTCTGCCGCGGCTGCCCGTCTATCGCGGGGGAGCCGCGACGGAATACACCATATGATCGGGACGCTGATACGTCAGGCGGTGTGCGTAAAGGGTCTCCTCGCCTGTGTGGCCAAGCTGGCCTCGGACCAGCGGAACCTCCCTCCACTCGATGACTCCCGAGAAACACCGCCGGTTGCCGCTCGACCAGGCCGCGCTCGGGTCGGGCACCAGGCGGATGTCCAGCCGGGCCCCACGCGAAGGAGCGTAGAAGTTGTCGACCCGCACCCGTTCATGATCGACAAACTCACTGAGGGAAATCTGGCCGACTTCGCGGTATTCCGCATCGCTGCCCGATGGCCGAACCAGCACGGTCGCGGCGATGGGAATGCCGGTACTTGCGGCGCGAAGCCAGATCGCTCCACCGCGGCCCGTGCGATCGCGGCGAACCGCAGCCGCGCCGAGCCGATGCCATATCGCCCAGACGGTGGCGGCGTTGGCCGTCTGTTGAATGTACTGAGTCGCATCGCCCTCGGTGGCGAGGGTGCCGCTCAGTCGAAACGGTCTCTCCACGACCAGGGTTGCCTTCTGCGGACCGAACTGAACTGCGTTAAGAGCCACCGTTCCCTCAACAACGATCTCATGACCACCGGGAGCGAGTCGTGGCCCAGTCACAAGACACTTTCCGGCCAAGTGTGGAATCAGGGTCCGGGACAGGGTCTCGGTCGGCACGTCCTGACCATCCACGAACATCCGCAAGCCCGCAACGCTCAGGAAGTAGGTGTTGACCGGCAAGGTGAGTGGATTCTCGTAACTGAGCCGAAACCTGACGGGTGCGTCGACGGGTTGTCGTGTCTCCAAGGAGAGGTTGGGCGCCCCCAACATGGACAGCAGGTACTTCTTCGCCTCCTGTTCGTTCAGCTCGTTGGCCTGGAATCTGCGGTGGAGTTCGGTGCGCGGCGCGGTTCCTTCATCGCTCTGTACGGCCAGCAGAACGCGGGCCGGCACCCACCTGATGAAGTGATAGTAACGGTTGCCGTAGTATGCGGCGCTGACGAGACTTAGCAAGAGCAGAATCAGTAGCAGGCGAGTCAAGGACCGCCGCAGCCGCACATGCTCGGGCCGAGCCAGCAGCTTGTCCGCGGGGATATCCAGCCCGCATTCCGGGCAGCGGCCCGGATTCGTAGGGTAATCACACTGCGGGCAGAAGCCGGTCGGTTGTGGAGTACTGCCGGGCATTATCGGCAGTATAACTAATATCTCTGTTCACACCAAGTATGATTCGCGGCGTCTGGAACGGCATCGGTGAAGCGGTCGGCCGCTGCGGACGGAGATATTGTCAAATCTCGTTGATGGCGTCGTGATCAGGCGGCGTCCTTCTGG
>CAZNFM010000036.1:0-40439 GCA_964572385.1 uncultured Planctomycetaceae bacterium
CCCGCCCGCGGCCGCCGCCGCCGCGGACGCGTTCGCCGCGGGCTGGACGCTGGCCGACCTCGGCGCCGAGCCGCCGCCGCCGGACGACGCCGGCCCGCTCGCCCGCGAACCGGGCCCGGCCGGCGACCGCCGCGACCCCGCCCTCCGCCGGGCCCCGCTCGACTCGCTCTGGGGCACGATCAAACGCGACGTCAAGGCCCTCCCCGGCGACCTCTGGCAAGACACCCGCACCGTCTACGGCAACCCGGTGAACCTGGTCATCCTCGGCGCCGCCTACGGCGGCTCGCTGGCCCTCCAGGAGACCGGCCCGGACGACACCGTCGAGGACCACTACCGGCCGGGACGGCACACCTTCTCCCGCGGATGGCGCAACGCCGCCGACGCGGTGGGCAACCCGGGCACGCACTTCGCCCTCGCCGGGGCGTGGTACCTCCTCGGCCAGCAGTGGCAGGACGACCAGACCTACGACGTCGGCCGCACGCTGGCCAGCGCCCTCGTCATCAACGGCCTGACCACGCTCGCCGGCCAGGCGGCGTCTTCCGACCGCGCCCCCAATGATGAATGGGGCACGTTCCCGTCCGGCCACACCTCGAGCAGCTTCTGTTTCGCCAGCGTGATGCACCGGGCCTACGGCCACGCGGTCGGCGTGCCGCTCTACGGGCTGGCCACGCTGGTGGCCTGGGAGCGGGTGGACGACCGCAACCACTACTTCTCCGACGTGGTCATGGGGGCCGTGCTGGGGACGGTCGTGGGCCACGCGGTGGCGTCCGGCCACGACCCGGAGCTGTACGGCTGGAAGATCCTGCCGTACGCGGACCCCGCCGGGGCCAGCGGCGTGGCCTTCCTGAAGACCCTGCCGTGAGCCGCCCACCCCGCCGCGACGGACCGGGTGGACCGCCCGGCCCGGGGCGTCTGCGGCTTGGCCGGTAGCGTCCGTGCCCCGGTCGGGGACGTGAACGGCCCGGTCGGCAGCGTCCGCGGCTTGTTCGGGGGCGTGAACGGCCCGCGTCGCCGCGGGGACCGTTGGATTCCGCCCGGACCCCGCCTATCATCCCGCGGGCGGGCCGCCGACCGGCCCGGCCGTGGTGTCCCCATGCGGGTCCTCGTGGCCATCCCGGTGTTCAACGAACAGGACCACGTGGCCCGCGTCCTGGCCGCGGTGCTCCGCCTCCGCCACGACGTGCTGGTCGTGGACGACGGCTCCACGGACGCGACGCCCCGCCTCCTGGCCCGCGCCCGCCGCGTCCGGGTCCTCCGCCACCCGACCAACCTCGGCTACGGCCGCAGCCTGATCGACGCCTTCGACCACGCCGCCGCCGCCGGCTACGACTGGGTCGTGACCCTGGACGGCGATGCCCAGCACGAACCCCGGCGGATCCCCGCGTTCGTGGAGCGGGCCGCCCGGGACGACGTGGATATCGTCTCCGGCTCGCGGTACCTCGCCCCGTTCGCCGGCGAGTCCGCCCCGCCCCCCGACCGCCGCCGCATCAACGCCCGCATCACCCGCCTGCTCAACGGCGTCCTCGGCCTGAACCTGACCGACTCCTTCTGCGGCTTCAAGGCCCACCGCACGGCGGCCCTGCGGCACCTGTCGCTCAGCGAGGCGGGCTACGCCTTCCCCCTCCAGTTCTGGGTGCAGGCGGCGCGGCACCGGCTGCGGATCGAGGAACTCCCCGTGCCCTTGCTCTACCCCGACCCGACGCGTAGCTTTGGCGGACGGCTGGACGACCCGGACACCCGGCTGCGGCACTACCTCGAGGTGTTCCACGCCGAACTCCGCCGGGCCGCCTTCCCGGCCCGCCCCGCCGCCGCCGCGGGTTGACCGGGTCCCCGCGTCCCCCGCCGCCCGGCCCGGCGGGCCCGCCCCGCCCGGCCCCGGCCCGAGGCCGCGTACGACCGCCACCGCCCCGCCATGAAGAGACGCCGCGTCACCGCCTGGGACCGCCTGACCCCGCCCGCCGAGGACGGCGCCGTGCTGGCCGTGCCGCCGCTCGCGGAATGGGGCCGCCTGGCCGAGGAAAACCGCCACGCCCGCCGCCGCCGCCGGGGTGAACTGCTCGGACGGCCCTGGGCCGCCTGGACGGAGGAGGACCCGGCGGACCCGCCGGTGATCCGCACCGGCCACCAGCCGGGCTTCATCCATCCCGGCGTCTGGATCAAGGCCGTGGGGATCGGCCGCGCCGCCGCCCGCGTGGGCGGTCGGGCGGAATTCGTCCTCGCCGACACCGACGCCGCGGACGACCTCGCCCTGGCCGTCCCCCACGCGGACGGCCGCCGCCTCGAGGCCCTCGCCTGCCGGCCGCCGGGCGTCGCCGCCGGGGAGCCTTACCGCCGCCTGCCGCCCATCCCGCCGTCGTGGTGGGAGGAAATCGACCGCACGCTCCACCGGCTCCCGCCGCCGGTGCCGCCCGACGCGCCCTGGGCGGCCTTCACCGCTGGCTACCTGGCCGGACCGGGCGAGCCGAGCCTCCCCGCGGGCCACGGGCCGAACTGGGCGGCCGGACTCCGGGCCGCCCAGGACGCCCTGGGCCTGCCCAGCCCGGCCTTCCGGAGCGCCGCCGACCTGTTCGACCCCGCGGCGGCCGGGGCGATGAACCCGGCGTGGGCCTTCGTGGCCCACCTGCTGCTGGAGGCGGGTCCGCTGGCCGCGGCCTACAACGAGGCGGTGCACGCGTATCGCGCGCGGCGGGGTTGGCGGGGCCGGATGCATCCCGTGCCGGACCTCGCCGTCGCGACGGACCGCGTGGAGACGCCGTTCTGGGTCGCCCCGCCTCGCGGACCACGGCAACGGCTGTGGGTGGGACGGCCCCGGAGCGACCGGCTGGAGCTGTGGGCCGGCCGCACGCCGCTCGGCGTGCTGGCGGTGGACGCGCTGCGCCAGGACCCGCGGCCGGCCATCGCCCAGGGCCTCCCGCCGGGGACCGCGATCTGGCCGCGGGCCCTGGCCTTGACCATGTTCCTGCGGCTCTTCCACTGCGACCTGTTCGTGCAGGGCGTCGGCGGCGCGAAGTACGACCAGATGACCGACGCGATCCTGCGGAGGTTCTTCGGCATCGATCCGCCCGCCTACGTCGCCCTCTCCGCGACCCTCCGGCTGCCCCTGCCGCGGAGCGGCCGCACGGCGGACGAGCTCGAACGGTGCCGGCGACGACTCCGCGACCTGCGGTTCAACCCGCAACGGTGCCGGCCCGTGGGCCGGGATGCCGCCTGGACCGAGTTGGTCCGCCATCGGGAGGCCCTGATCGCCCGAAGCGAGAGGCTGAGGCACGAGCGGCAGCGAGCCAAGGCCGCCCGCCGGGCGGTCTGGGACGAGATCCACGAGGTCAATCGGCGACTGGCGGCGCGGCTGGCTGACGAGGAGGCTCAAGTCCTCGAGGAGATGGCTGAAATCCACCGCGCGGTGAGCAGTGACCGGCTCGCTGCCTCCCGGGAGTGGTTCTTCGCCTTACACTCGGGCGAGCGACTGCGGGAACTCAATGCCGCGCTCGAGCCGGGGCGATAGGAACTCATGGTCGCGGCCCTGGTCGCCGCGGCGACCGCCGACTCGCGGCGCCACCCGGACCGGGATCACTGGACATGGACGCAAAAATCCCCGAACACGTCCCCGTTCTGGCTGAGCAAGTCACCGGCTGGTTCTCCGAGCTGGGCGCCGGCCTGATGGTGGACTGCACCCTGGGGCTGGGCGGCCATGCGCGTCTGATCCTCGGCCGGAATCCGGCGATCCGTCTGTTGGGGCTGGATCTCGATGAATCCAATCTGGAATTGGCCCACGAACGGCTGCGGGATCATGGCGACCGGATCATACTGAGAAAAGCCAACTTCGCCGATCTCCGCGACGTTCTGGAGGCCGAGGGTCTGGGGGCGGCAGTCGGCATACTGGCCGACCTGGGGGTCAGCAGCAACCAGCTCGCCGATGCCAGCCGCGGCTTGAGCTTCGAGCAGGACGGCCCGCTGGACATGCGCCTGGACCGGAGCCGGCCGACGACCGCGGCCGACGTTCTCCGTCGCCTCAACCCGCGGGAATTGGCCGACCTGATTTACTTGCAGAGTCAGGAGCGGTACAGCCGAAAAATTGCATGGCGGATTGCGCAAGCGTTGAAACTCGGTCCGCTCGACAGCACCGCTGCGCTGGCACGGCTGGTGATGGCGGCGGTCGGCCGGGGACGCAGTGGCCGCCGACAGCGAATCCATCCGGCGACCCGCACCTTCATGGCCTTGAGAATGGCGGTCAACGGCGAACTGGAGAACTTGCGGCGGCTGCTCGAGCAGGCGCCGGGCTGTCTGGCGCCGGGAGGTCGCTTGGCGGTGATCACCTTCCACAGCGGGGAAGACCGCTTGGTCAAGGAGGATTTCCGAACCCGTGCCCGGGAAGGCGCGTACCGAGTTCTGACGAAGAAGCCGATCACCGCCGACCCCGATGAGGCGTCGAGCAACCCAAGGAGTCGTTCGGCGAAACTGCGGGTGGCGGAGCGGCGCCCGGGATGTTGATCAAGCGGGCGAGCCAGTTATACTCGCCCGCGACAAGCTCAGAGAGGTGCGTGAATGACCAAGGAAACGAAGATTGGCCTCCTGGTCGGGCTGGCTTTCATCATCCTGTTCGCGATCATCCTCTCTGAGAAGGGAGCCACCCGCAGCGGAGCGGCCCCAACGGCGCTGACCATCGCGGACAATGCCAAACAACCGGTGCGGGTGGCGTCGGGCGACCGGCCTTTCGGCGGAGCGGGCGAGATGAGCCCGCCCCCGCCTCCGGCGGCTCCGGTCGCACCGGACAACTACCGCGTCCCGATCGACGAACCCTACCGACCGCCCGCACCGCCTGCGGAGGCCCCATCCATACCGCGGCTGCCACCGAACGTGGTCAGCATGCTCAATGGTTCGGAGGATCGAGTCGGCCCCGGGATGGACCGCGAGACGCCCTTGTCGCCGCCGACACCAGGCAACGACTCCGCCGCCCCCGCCCAGCCCGAGATCATCGATGAGGAAGAGCCCACGATTCCGCCGGCGGCGGTCGTCTCCGGAGACGCCGTGAACCCGGCGGGCGAGGTTCCGGCGGGACCGACCGTCACCAACACCCCGATCAAGATCCACACGGTCAGACCCGGGCAGAGCCTGGGGAAGATCGCGGCCGAACACTACGGCCGGGCGACTCCCGCCCGGATCGAGGCGATCTGTCAGGCGAACCGGGACGTCCTGCGGGATCCTCACAAGATCAAAGCGGGCGACAAACTGAGAATCCCGCTGCTCGAGAAGCACGGCGATCAGTTCGAGCTGGTCGGCAGCTTCGCCCCGCCGGCGGTCATCCCGCCGAATCCATCGCCGCGTTCGCCCGGGGCGATCAGCTCGGGAAACTCGATCATTCGCATTCCGACCTCGGTCGAGGAACAGGCCGCGTCGGCCGCTGCCGCCCAACCGCGATCACCGGCGGCTCAGCCGGAATCGCCGCGGCAGGCCTCCCCGTTGCCTCCGGCTGCCCCGCCGGCTCGCTGGCAATGGTACGAGGTCCAGAAGAAGGACACCCTGAGCGGTATCGCCAAGCGGTTCCTGGGCAGCCAGAGCTTTGCGGATGAAATCTTCAACCTCAACCGGGACGTGCTGACCAGCAGGAACACGATCAAGCCCGGGATGAAGCTGCGAATCCCGGTCAAGAACTCTGCGGCCTTGGTCGGCAGACCGACGACCGGAGCGAGTTGAAAGAACAGGATTCGACGCGGCGTCGGTCGGTTCCGGCCGCCCCGACAGACTGCCCCAGGCACTCTGCCCAGATCGGCGGCGGCCTCGATCCGACCTCGACGGACTTCCAGCCGGCGGGCGGGTTCTTGCCATGACCATCGCGCGGGCACTTCTGGTGTTAGGGCTGATGGTGGCTTCGGCCCTGGCCATTGTGGCGCTGCGAACCGAATCGGCCAAGGTTGCTTACCGAATCCAAGTTCTCCACCAACGGAAGCTCAGTCTCGAATACCGCCTCTGGTCGCAGGAAATGGAGTTGGCTCGGCTGCGGGTCCCGGACGAAATTCGCCGCCGGATCCAGGAATTGGGCATCGACGTCGTCGAGCCGACCGAGTCCCCTCCACAGCGAACCGCTCCGCGGCGGTAGGAGTCCGCCTGCCGACGCGAGCGCCGGATCACGCCGAGACCGTGAAAGACCCGCCGAGGGAGCGTTCAGGACTGTACGAGGACTTGCTGGTTTGGTAGAATCTCGCCGAGGGAATGCGGTGTTGCGGTGACTGCCGCAACCGGACACCAGGTAGACGCTTGTAGTAAGGAATGGATGCCTTGCGCTCACGTCACCACTACTCCGCCGGTCACGTCATCGTCGGCCTGTTGTTGGCGGCTCTGGCGGGCTTGGTGGGCCGCCTGGTTTTCATCAACTCGCACCATGGCCCCTCCTTGATCGCCCGCGCCGAGCGACAGCAACAGTCCATCGTGCCCCTCAAGCACCGCCGCGGCCTGATTGTGGAGAACACCGGCCGCATCATCGCCGGAACACTTCTCCGCAAGAGCATCTTCGCCGACCCCGCGGTTCTGCCCGATCGCCAATTGGCCGCAGAGAAGGTCGCGGAGATTCTCTCGCTGGCCGCGGGGGAGATGAATGAGCTGGCCGAGGATCTCCTGGCGGCGGGAGACCGTCGGTTCTACGTCATCCGCCGCGGGGTTTCCAACGAACAGGCCGAGCTGATCCGCCAATCCGGCATCCACGGCCTGGGGGTGTTCGACGAGCCGTATCGCGTCTATCCGATGAACGATCTGGCCGCCGCGGTGATCGGCTTCGTGTCGCCGGATGGAGTGGGTGTCAGCGGGCTGGAGTATCAGTGCGATCAGTGGCTCCGCGGCGAAAATGGGCTGAAAACCATCATCCGCGACGCCCGCCGCAAGGCGTTCTGGTTGGCCGATGGCGGCTATCGGGCGGCCCGCGACGGCTTTCACGTGGTGCTGACGCTGGATGCGGAAATCCAGTCCCGGGTGGAGCGCGAACTGGCCGCCGCGGTCGCCCAGTATCGCGCGGAGAGCGGCGTGGCGATCGTCATGCAGGCAAAGACCGGCGCTATTCTCGCCATGGCCAACGTTCCCAGCTTCGACCCCAACAACTACGGCGACTATGGGTCCAGCCGGTACCGCAACCGCGCCATCACCGATCCCTTCGAGCCGGGCAGCACCTTCAAACCATTCGTTGCCGCGACCGCCCTCGCGGAAGGCGTGGTCCAACTGGGCGAGGTCTTCGACTGCGAGAACGGGGTCTTCGTCGACGGGAAGAGAACGCTCCACGACCACCACCGGTACGGGCTGCTGACCTTCGAGGACGTGCTGATCAAGTCCAGCAACATCGGCATGGCCAAGATCGGCAAGAGACTCGGCAACACGCGGATGTACCAAGGCGTGCGGGCCTTCGGATTCGGCGAGACGACCGGCGTGGACCTGCTGGGCGAGGATCCCGGCAAAGTTCGACCCCTCCCGAGATGGAACAGCTTCACCACCACCAGCGTCCCGATGGGGCACGAGGTGTCGGTGACCCCTCTCCAACTCGCCAGGGCTTTCTGTGCCTTCGCCAACGGCGGGCGATTGGTCCAGCCCTACATCATTCGGGCGGTGTTGTCCGCGGACGGCCGCCTGATGAAGGACTTCTCCGATCCCCCGTCGCTCGGCCAGGCCATCCCCGAACACATCGCCGCCATCATCAAAGACAAAATCCTGGTGGAGGTGGTCAATCGCGGTACCGGAAGCAAGGCCCAGTTGGCCCGCTACCAGGTGTTCGGCAAGACCGGCACCGCCCAGATCGCCGCTCGGGAAGGGGGCGGTTACGGCAAGAAGGCCTACATCGGCTCCTTCGTCGCCGGAGCGCCCGCCGGCAACCCGGAGCTGGTCGTCGTGGTGTCCATCACACGCCCGGACCCGGCCATCGCCTACTACGGCGGCACGATCGCCGCCCCGGTGGTGCGGGAGATCCTGGCGCACGCGTTGCCGTATTTACAGATCCCCCCGGAACGTGACGAGACCGCCGCCCCGCTGCCCACGGAGACCGCCGGCGGCGATTGACCGCAGGCCCCGCCACTGAGTACCGATCCAGCACCCGGCAACGAACGATTCTGCCGCCTCATCGCCCAGTGGCGGAGCGCGGTACGCCTCCCTCTGGCAACCGGCTAAGCCCCGCGGAACAGAATCAGACTGCTGGTAAACCCGTGGATGTAAGTCCGGCGGCCGATCGGGCCGATCTCTCCGCTGGCGAAGAAGCCGGCCACCTGGCATCCGGCCGCCCAGCGATTGACCACGCGAATGTCGTGGTGCGGCACGCCGAACATGCGGCGTCCGCGGCCGTTGCAACTGAACAGCAGTCCGCCGGTCGGCGGTGACTCCAGCCGGCCCACCTGCTCGGCAAGCAGCGATTGCATCTCCTGATCGGCCGTTTGGGCGTCGCGGACGTGAAATTGCACGACCTGCCCCGGCTGCACGAGGGCATTCACCGCCAGACCGCTGTCGCCCACGATGCCCAGCAGGTTGCGAATCAGGAACTCGTGCCGCTCCGTCGGGCCGCCCTCCTCGCCCACCGCACACCCCACGAAGAGGCCGTGCTGGATCAGATTCTGGTCCGTGGGCGGGGCGGCGTGATACACCCGCCGCAGCACGTCGATGGCGGGCAGTCCCACCAGCTCATGGATCACGTTGCGCTCGGCCCGGGTGATCGTCAACGGCTCGCCGACGGGGCGACAACCTTGGGAAACGACGCTGGTGATTCGCACCGGGCCGCACAACGACACGCCGACCAGTCCCTGCCGCAAGACCTGGTCGTCAAGGAACAGCCGGTTCTGGCCGCGGGCTTCGGCGCCGCTGGCCAATCCTCCGACAATCGTGGCCCGGCTGTATACCTCGTTGAGCCGCGTCAGACACGCCTCGGAATCGATTGAGTACGGCTCCGGCAGCACGATCAGGCCGCAGTCCTCCTGCGGTGCCACGCCCACGCGATCCCACCACTGTTCGTCCTCGGTGAAGCCGGCCAGATCCTCCTGGTCCAGGCAGAAAGGCAGGACGCGGACGCCCGGCAGGGCGGCCATCCACAGAACCAGGGCCGGGGCGCCTTCGATCTCGCGATCCGGTCCGATGATTCCTTCTCCGGTGCAGCCGATCAGATTGCGCGTCGTGATCCGTCCGCGGAGTCGCTCGATGAGTTCCTCGAACTCCGGGCCGTGATGATGCGACGCGAAGACCACGGCGAGGTCGGCCGGCACGCCGGCCACGGCCTCGCTGAGTTCCTCAACGGCCGCGGACGCGTCCTGGTTCGTGCTGAGGGCCGCTTTGAAGTACATCCTGCACCTGCTGTGGCCGAGGTCGGCGGTCCGGCCTGGGCACGGGTTTCGGTTGCTGCCGCGCCTTATTGTAGGCGAATCGGCCCCCCCGCGTCGCCCCGCGAGACGATCCGCCCGGCCGATCCGGGCCGCTCCCCGGCCCGATTCAACACCAGCAGCCGGAGCTCGGTCATTTCCTCGATCGCATACCGGATCCCCTCCCGGCCGAAGCCGCTGTCCTTCACGCCGCCGTAGGGCATGTGGTCGACGCGAAAGGACGGCACGTCGTTGATCACCACGCCGCCGACTTCCAGTTCTCGAAAGGCGTAGAAGGCCGCGTGGAGGTCGCCGGTGAAGACGCCGGCCTGAAGACCGTAGCGGCTGGCGTTCACCCGCCGACAGGCTTCTTCGAACGAAGCGTACGGCTCCACGACCGCCACCGGTCCGAAGACCTCGTCGCTCGCGAGCGGCTCGTCGTCGGGAACGCCCTCGACCAGGGTCGCCTCGTACATCGGGCCGTGCCGTCGCCCGCCGCACAGCACCCGCGCGCCCCGCGCCGCCGCGGCGTTCACCCAGGACTCCACGCGGCGGGCCTCGGCCTCGGTGATGAGCGGTCCGAGGAAGGTCTCCTCCTCCAGCGGATCGCCCCCGCGTAGCCCCTGGGCCGCTTCCACCAGTCGCGGCACGAGATCGGCGTAGATCGATTCGTGCACGAGGAGCCGCTGCACGCTGATGCAGGATTGCCCGGACTGGCAAAAGGCCCCCATGATCACGCGGGGCAGGGCGTAGTCCAGGTCCGCGTCGGGGGCAATCACGCAAGCGGCGTTCCCGCCCAACTCCAGCACGACCTTCTTCCGGCCCGCCCTTCGTTTTAGTTCCCACCCGACCGCGGGCGAGCCGGTGAAGGACAGCAGGCGAATCCGCTCGTCCGTGACGAGCGGGTCGGCGGCCTCGCGCCCGCAGGGCAGGATGCTGAAGCCCGCCCGGGGCCAGGGAGTCTCCGCCAGCAACTCGCCCAGCAGCAGCGCCGAGATCGGCGTGAGCGAGGCGGGCTTCAGGACGAACGGGCAGCCGGCGGCGACGGCCGGGGCGATCTTGTGGGCGGCGAGGTTAACCGGAAAGTTGAACGGCACGATCAGGGCGCACGGTCCCACGGCGAATCGCCGGCAGATCCCCTCGTAGCCGGCTGCCCGCGGGGAGATGTCCAGCGGCAGGTACTCGCCCCGCAGCCGCAGGGCCTCCCCGGCGGCGAAGTGGAAGGTGTCGATGGCGCGCCCGATCTCTCCGCGGGCGTCGCGGAGCGGCTTGCCGACCTCGACCGCCAGGATGCGGGCGAGTTCCTCCCGGCGTTCGGCCAGCCGCCGAGCCACGTGTTGCAGCACGTCGGCGCGGGCATAAGCCGGCAGCCGGCGGCACTCGTCCGCGGCAGCCGCGGCGGCGGCGATGGCGGTCTCGACGGCCGTCGCGTCGGCCAGGGCGACCCGGCCGACCGTTTCCCCGGAGTACTTGTTGACCACCGGCAGTTCCCGCTCGCCCCCCGCAGGCTGCCCGGCGAGGAAGTACGGATAATGTTGCTCGGGCATGGCGGTACCTCGCCAGGCCGGTCCGCGGCCCAAGCCGCTGCCCAAGGTGGGCGGTCCCCGGCGGGCCGAGGCCGGGCTTCCTCTCTTGTACCGGCTTGAGCGGCCGAGGCAACTGCCGCCACCGAAGAAGCCGGCCCCGGCGGCGGCGCGGCGGTTTCTCCGCGTTCGGACCCGCCGGCCGCAGGCTACCCCCCGCGGCTTCCCCGCGATGGCCCGCGGCGGGGGCGGCGGCCCATCGGGGAGCGGACCCGCCGTTCGGGTGCCAAATTGACAGCCCCGAGCCACCGGCCGCGTGCGCGGCTGCCAATCCGGCGACGGGCGGCGGCGCTGGGCCGGGCCCCGGCGGCGAAGCGCATCCATAACACACAACCTGGCAGGATGTTAGAAACGCCGCTCGGCGTTCGCGTCGGTCGCGGCCCGCTGGCATGAACCTTGCTCAATCCCGGCGGGACAGTCCCCATCCCGATCCGTTCCTGCCCCTGCGGGGCCTGACGGGTGCGACGATGGAGCAGATGAGCCGGCTCAACCTGATGGTCGCCTCGCCGCCCGCGAGCGGGTGGGGCGAGGGCCTGGCCCGGACGCTGGCGGCCCTGCCGCTGGATTTCCATTGGCCCGCCACGGCCCGGCAGGCCTTGGAACTGGTCGTCAGCGGCGACATGCATGTCGCCGTGGTGGATGACCAGCTACCGGACGCCCGCGGCATCGAAGCCTTGCGACGGTTCCGGCGGTTGGGGGCCAAGATTCCGTGCGTCCTGGTCTGTCGCCGGTGCGACGCCCGGCTGCTGCGTGAGGCCCTGGACTGGGGCGCCTACAGCGTGGTGGACTTCGAGCGGCAGGCCGCCCTGCTGCCGCCGCTGGTGCTCCAGGCCGTGCGGCGGGCGTACCGGCTGGACTGGCGGCTGCCGAAGGAATTGAACTGAACGAGACGCCGCCCCCGCCCGGCTCCGGCCGGCGGGCGGACAGAGATAGATCATGAGGCAAGGAGTGTAGCGCATGGCGGTCACCAAAGTGAAAGTGCGACCTCTCGGAGACAAGGTGCTGATCAAGCGGGTGGAATCGGACTCCATGACGGCGGGCGGCATCGTGCTGCCGGAGTCGGCCAAGGAGAAGCCCCGCCGCGGCCGGGTCCAGGCCGTGGGCGACGGCAAGATGCTGGACACCGGCGAGCGGTCCAAATTGCAGGTCAAGAAGGGCGACGAGGTCCTCTTCAGCAGCTACGCCGGCACCGAGATCAAGCTGGACGGCGAGGAATTCATCATCATGGATGAGTCCGACATTCTGGCCATACTCGAGTAACAAGGGGATCCATGCGCGCCAGCCTGTTCAAGGCTTCGCTCGACGAAGCCATTCGCTTCGGCCCGGCCGCCCGGCTGGTGCTGACCTTCCCCGGCAACGAGGACGCGATGCACCTGCACCCGCTGGCCTACGCGACCATCGAAGACACCGGGTTCCGCATCGAGGTTCGCGTGTCCAGCTTCGACGACGGCGACGTGGTCGATGACGTGATCTTCGTCGATGCCGGCGCCATCGAGACCGTGGAACTCCAGGTCAAGCAGAAAGGCGGAGTCTGGCAGGACGAACCGTTCCAGGGCGACGAAGAGGAAGAAGAAGATCGTTAACCAGGACCGGGCCGCGGCCGCATCCTGCCGGCCCGCCCCCGGATGGCTATCGGAGACATCTGACATGGCAGCCAAGAAGATCGTTTACGAGATGGAGGCCCGGGAGGCCATTCGTTCCGGCGTGAGCAAGCTGGCCCGGGCGGTCAAGGTAACGCTCGGCCCGTGCGGCCGCAACGTGGTAATCGAAAAGTCCTTCGGCAGCCCCACGGTGACCAAGGATGGGGTCACCGTCGCCAAGGAGATCGAGCTGGACGACCCGAACGAGGACATCGGGGCCCGCATGGTCAAGGAGGTGGCCAGCAAGACCTCCACCGACGCCGGCGACGGCACCACCACGGCGACCATCTACGCCGAGGCCATCTTCGGCGAAGGCCTGAAGAACCTCGCCGCCGGGGCCAACGCGATGGAGCTGAAGCGCGGCATCGATCTGGCGGTGGAGGCCATCGTGGCCGAGTATCAGCGGCTCAGCCGGCCGGTGAAGGAGTCCAAGCAGATCGCCCAGGTGGGCACCTGTGCCGCCAACCAGGACGCCGACATCGGCAAGAAGATCGCCGAGGCCATGGACAAGGTCGGCAAGGACGGCGTCATCACCGTGGAGGAAAGCCAGTCCACTGAAACCGTCGTGGAGCTGGTCGAGGGCATGCAGTTCGACAAGGGTTACATCTCCCCGCACTTCATCACCAACCCCGAGGAGATGGAGGTGCAGTTCGAGAAGCCCTACATCCTCATCCACGAGAAGAAGATTTCCTCGGTCAAGGACCTGATCCCCATCCTGGAGAAAACCGCCAAGGCCGGCCGGCCGCTGCTGATCATCGCCGAGGAGGTCGAAGGCGAGGCCCTGGCCACCCTCGTGGTCAACAAGCTCCGCGGCACGCTACAGTGCGCCGCCGTGAAGGCCCCGGGCTTCGGCGACCGCCGCAAGGCCATGCTCCAGGACATCGCCATCATGACCGGCGGCACGGCCATCTTCGAGGACTTGGGCATCTCCCTCGAGAACATCGAGTTGAAGGATCTCGGCCAGGCCAAGCGCGTGGTCGTGGACAAGGACAACACGACGATCATCCAGGGCGCCGGCAACGCCGCCGACATCAAGGGCCGCATCGAGCAGATCAAGAACGAAATCGCCAAGACCACCAGCGACTACGACCGCGAGAAGCTCGAAGAGCGTCTGGCCAAGCTGTCCGGGGGCGTCGCCCAGATCCGCGTCGGCGCGGCCACCGAGGTGGAGATGAAGGAGAAAAAGGCCCGCGTGGAGGACGCCCTCCACGCCTGCCGCGCCGCGGTGGAAGAGGGCATTCTGCCAGGCGGCGGCGTGGCCCCGCTGCGGGCCCTGGCGGCCGTGCTGGACAAGGAGGAGAAGAAAGTTAAGGGCGACCAGAAGACCGGCGTGGATATCGTCCGCCGGGCGCTGTGGGCGCCGATCAAGGTCCTGGCCCAGAACGCCGGCATCGACGGCTCCATCGTGGCCCAGAAGGTCTTTGAATCGAAGAGCGCCACGTTCGGCTACAACGTCCTGACCGGCGAGTACGGCGACATGATCGAGATGGGCGTGATTGTCCCGACCAAGGTGGAACGCGTCGCGTTGCAAAACGCCGCGTCGGTCGCCAGCCTGCTGCTGACCACGGACGCCGTGGTCAGTGAAATCAAGGAGAAGGAAGACAAGAAAGCCGGCATGGGCGGCGGCATGGGTGGAATGGGCGGCATGGGCATGTGAGGCTTCCGCAAGCGGCCGCGGGCAAGGCCCCAGCCGCCGCGGCGGCCAGCAGAACCTGACCGGGCACGACATACTCGTGTCGTCGACCCGCGAATATATTGGTGTGGCCCGGTGCGGCGCGCGGCCGTGCCGGGCCGCACCGCTTTTTCGCCCCCGTCACCGACGCAGGTCGCGCCGCGGGCCTGCCGCGCGCCAATGAACAACCGGGACCGAGCGATCCGGTTTGTCCGCACGATCATCGGCCGGTAGGATCCCCTGCACCGGCCGCCGCCGCGGATTGCGTCGGCGGCTGCGCCGCCTGGCAGCGTTGTTCTCCGGTCGAACGTGAATGACTTTCGAGCACCTGATCTACCTTCTGGTTGGAGTCCTCTGCACGCTCACCTGCGTCCAGGGCTTGGCGGCGCTGTGGGCCGGAGTCCGCTTCGATCGGTACGTCGCCCAAATGGTGAGCCAGGCCCGATCCATCAGGGACACCCAGGGCCGGCTTTGCTACCATCCGCCCGCGGCGGTGATCCTGCCGTGCTGCGGCGTCGACGACGAGTTGCCGCAGACGGTGGCCGCGATGGAAAAGCAGGACTACCCCGATTACGAGGTCATCTTCACCTTCGAATCGGCGGACGATGCCGCCTATCCGCTGATCCGGCAACTCACGGCATCATGGACGACGAGACCGCATCGGCTGGTGGTTGCCGGCACGGCGACGATCCGCTCGCAGAAGATCCACAATCTCCTCGCCGCCCTGGAGGCCGCCAGCCCGAATCGCGAGGTGTTCGTCTTCCTGGATTCGGACGCGGTCCCCGATCCGCACTGGATGGCCCATCTGGTCGCGCCGCTCCGCGACGACACCGTCGGGGCCGCCACCGGCTACCGCTGGTATTCCGCCGCAGGCGGGCTTGCCGCCGGCGTCCGCTCGGCGTGGAACGCCGCGACCGTAACGCTGCTCGATGATGAACGCCTCAACTTCTGCTGGGGCGGCGCCACGGCGATCCGCCGCGAGACCTTCGAGCGGGTCGGCGTCGCGCGGAAATGGCAGCGTGCCCTTTCCGACGACTACCAACTGACCCGCGCCGTGCGCGCCGCCGGGTTGCGGATTCGCTTCGTTCCTCAGGCCATCGTCGTCAGCCGCGATCAAACCACGCTGCGGAGTTTCCTGGCTTTTGCCGCCCGGCAAGTGTTGATCACGCGGGTGTGCGCGCCACAACTGTGGCGCGAAGGGTTCTTGCTGACGCTGAACTTCATGATCGGAGCCTCGGCGGCCGCCGCGTTGGCTCTCGCCAGTGCGGCCGGCTGGATCGGCCACCACCTCATCTTCTGGGCGGCACTCGGCTTCTGGGTGGTCATCATCCTGCTGGCCGGGGGAAAGGCCGTGGTCCGCCAGCGGGCATTGCGGAGGGTCCTCCGCCCTCCCGCCCTGGCGAGAAGCGATTTCTGGTGGGACGTTCTCGGAACGATCACTTTCTCAGGCGCACTGCATCTGCATCTCTTCTGGGCCTCGCTCCGGTCGCGGCGTGTCACCTGGCGCAACATCGTGTACGAGATGGTGTCGCCGGACGAAACCCGCGTGCTTCATCGGCTGCCGCCACCCTGAGCCGAGGAGCCTGTCTTTGCATCCGCCCGCTATAATCCGTTGATTCGGCAGGCGGGCCCGCGTCGCGGCACCACCTGCTCGGACCAGGGAGGAAAGCGGATGCCCCATGTGATCGCCGAGCCGTGTCTGGACGTGAAAGACGCCGCCTGCGTCGCGGTCTGCCCGATGAACGGCATCCACCCGACGCCGGAGGAAGCGGAATTCCAGACGGAGCGTATGCTCTACATCAACGCGGCGGCCTGCATCGATTGCGGCGTCTGCATCGACGAATGCAGCCGCAATGCGATTTTCGCCATCGATGAGCTACCCGCAAAGTGGAGCCGATACATCGAGGTGAATGCCCAGTATTACCGCCGCCGGCTCCAGGCGTGACGGCGGCGACGCCCGGCCGCCGCTGGCGCAGACCATCCGCCAGGCCCCTTCTCCATCCCTGACCTCGGTGGTAAGCTGTCCGGCAGGAGGCGTTTCATGCTGGACCAGCTCTTTCGACACCAAGCGGAGCTTAATCGAAGAATCGGCTTTGACCCCGAAGCCTTGCGACGCCACTTCGATCCTCAGGTGGCTGGGGAGTGGCTGAACAACTACCTCGCGGCGATGTCCAACGAGTTGGAGGAGCTGCGGGACTGCACCTACTGGAAACACTGGTGCGCCGAGGCCAAGGCCGGCCAGCGCTTTCGCCTGCATGACCTGCAGAACGCCCGCGTGGAGGTCATCGACCTGCTCTTCTTCTGGATCTCGCTGGCTCAGTGCGTCGGCCTGTCGGCCGAGGACGTCGTCGAGCTGTACCTGAAGAAATTGAAGGTCAACCACTCTCGGCAGGATGGTCAGTACTCGATGACCGCCAAAACCGAGGACGACAACAAGAACATCACCCTGGCCCGCGAGGCATAGCGGGTGCGGCCGCGCTCCGCGGACCATCCAACCGGCGAGCGCCGGAGGCCGAGGCCCCCGGCGCTCGCCGGAATGAGCGGGTGTTGTGCCGTGGGTGAGGGGTTCTCGCTTACATCTTGGCCAGCTTCGCGGCCAAGTCGCACACCCGGTTGGAGAAGCCCCACTCGTTGTCGTACCAGCTTACCAGCTTCAGCATCTTGCCCTTGCCCTTGGGCAGGGTCATCGTCTGGGTGGAGTCGAAGATGCTGCTGTGAGGGTTGCCGATGATATCGCTGCTGACCAGGGCCTCGGTATTGTAATAGAGGATGCCCCGGAAGCGTGGCGACGCCGCCGCCTTCTTGAACAGCTCATTGACCTGGGCGACTTCGACCTCCTTCTCCAGCGAGAGGGTCAGGTCCACCACGCTGCCGTTCATGATCGGCACCCGGAAGGCGAATCCATCCAAGCGGATGTTGGGGTTGGGGATCACCAGGCCGATGGCGCGCGCGGCGCCCGTGGTGGAGGGGATGATATTCTGCGCGGCGGTGCGGGCACGATACAGATCCTCGCCGTGGACCTGATCCAGGATCCGCTGGTCGTTGGTGTAGGCGTGGATGGTGGTCATGATGCCGTCGATCTTGCTGCCGAAGACGTCCGGATTATCCGCCAGAACCTTGACCAGCGGGGCGAGGCAGTTGGTGGTGCAGCTTCCGTTGCTGACGAACTTGTGTTCGGGCTTCAGCGCTTCCTCATTCACCCCCATGACGACGGTGGCATCAATCGTATCCTTGGCCGGAGCGGAGAGGATGACCTTCTTGGCTCCCGCCTTGAGGTGGTCGTCGTAGCCGGCCTTCTTGCCGTCGTTCTTCTTGGTGAAGGCCCCGGTGGACTCCAGCACGATGGTGGCGCCCAGTTCACCCCAGGGTAGCTTGGCGGGATCCTTCTCCGTCAAGACGCGGATCGGCCGGCCGTTGATGATCAGGTTCTTCTCATCGTACTCGACAGTGCCGTCAAACCGGCCGTGCACCGTGTCGTACTTGAACAGGTGGGCGTGGACCTTGGCGGACGAGCCGACATCATTGATCGCCACCACCTCGAACTCGCTGGACCGCAGGGCCATGGCTCGCGCCACCAGTCGCCCGATGCGTCCGAAACCGTTAATGCCGACTTTGACTGCCATTTGTCGCTACTCCTTACCTGAATGCGCTCCGCCGCCGAGGCGCCGGGCGGACCCAACCGCTTCTCCGCGGCCGTCGCGGTCCGGCGGTTCTGCCGGCGGCGCAAGATAGAACCGCACTCCGGGGGCGTCAAGGAGAAGGTGGACGGCGGCCTCATGCAGCCTGAATCCGCCCCGCGACGGCACCCTGGCCACGCCAGCCGGATTCCAGCCGCTGGTCACTTCCTATCCCCCCGTTCGTCGGGTCATCAGGCCTCGTACTTGAACGAAAGGCTGACCTTGGCTCGATAAGCCACGACCTTGCCATCTTCAACTTTCATGTCCAGATCGCGGACCTCGGCGATCCGTAAGTTCTTGAGGGTATGGGCCGCGGTCTCGACGGCGTTGCGGGCGGCCTCCTCCCAGCTCTTGGGGCTGGTGCCGATCAATTCGATCACTTTGTACACACTGTCCGACATGATTGGCCTCCTGGTGGGTTGGGCGGCGGCGGGCCGCGGCCACGCAGCCCGGTCGATCCGCGGGACGAATCACCACTTCTTCTTGCGCCAAAACCACAGGAACCCGGCGACCGAGAGCACCGCAAGTCCCATGATCGCGTAGAACGGCCAGTGTCTCCCCTCCTGCGGAACGGGCAGCATGACGTTCATGGAGAACGCGCTCACCACGAAGGTCGGCACCATGATGGCGATGGTGATGATGTTCAGCGTCTTCATCAGCACGTTGATGTTGTTGCTGACGATCGAGGCCCGGGCGTCCATCAGGCTGGCCAGGATGTTCGAGTAGATCTCCGCCTGGCGGTAGCACTGGTTGTTCTCGATGGTGATGTCGTCCAGGATCTCGAGCTCTTCCGTATCGAACCCGATCTTGGCGGCGTAAACCTTCAGACGCTCCAGCAAGGCGCCGTTGGAGTTGATCGAATTGACGTAGTAAACGAGGCTCTTTTGCAGGGCGAACATGTTGATCAGGTGCTTGTTCTCCATCGACGTGTTGATTTCGCCCTGCAACTCATCCGAAATCATGCTGATGGCTTTCAGGTGCTCGCGGAAGTGGATGATGGCCCGGGAAATCAGCTTCAGAATCACCCCTGCGGGAGAATGCACTCTCGCCCATTGGATACCTTCGAACAGATTGCCGTCTTCTCCGACGACGATGATGATGTGATCCTTGAAGAAGAACACGCCCGCCGACGAGACCTTGAAGATGAACTGATCGACGCTGGAGTAGTTTCGCGGCCTCTTGAAAATGATGGCGGCATGTTCCGGCTCGAATTCCAGTCGAGCCAGTTCGTCGGGGTCCAGGGCCGAGGAGAGGGTGTGTTCGTCGACCTTCAGCTCCTCGACCAATCGCCGCCTTTCCGCATCGGTGGGTCCGGCATACAGGGTGATCGGGCACTGTCCGTCCGGTGATTCGACGAGCTTCCGGTCGACAATGCTGTACTGCCTCATCATGGCTGCTTGCTCCGGACCCTGCACCCGTGGGCGCCGCCCAAACCTCCGCCGTTGCCACTGGCGGCGGCGAATTGGCGCGTAGTTGTACGCCTTGCCCGTCCCCCTCGCAATAGTCTCGCGGCGGACTTTCTCAGTCGAAGATCAGGTCCGGGAAGGCGGCCTCGACTTCGAGACTGGAGATGGCGACCACGGCCTGCTGCTTCTCTAAGCGCACCCGGACGATGCGGCCGGGTTGATCGAAGCCTCGCACCTTGACCGACTGCCCCGGCTGGAGATGGCAGACCCGCTCGACCCATCGGGCGTAATTCCGTTGCTCCTGCTCCAAGGCCCGGGCCCGATCCAGCGCTGCCAGCGTCTGTCGCGCCGCTTCCTGTCGGGCACGCTCCGCGTCCACCCTGGCCCGCTCCGCCTCGCGGCGTCCGCGCAGCGTGCCGGCGATGGCTCGGCTCAGGGCCCGGTGGCCTCCGGCCAGATGGCGGCGAGCCGCCAGGACCATCTTTCGCGGCATACCCAGTCGCGAGGCGATGGCGATGGCGTTGCTGTTACCGGGTTCGCCGATCCGCAGTTCGTAGGTCGGCTGGAGGGTCTCGACATCGAATTGCACGGCGGCGTTATCCACCCGCTCGAGTTCGTAACCCAGCGCTTTGAGGGCCCCCAGGTGGGTCGTGACCATAGCCAGACAGCCGGTCCCCAGAAGCCGTTCGACAATGGCCCTGCCGATGGCGGCACCTTCGTCGGGGTCGGTGCCTGCCCCCAGCTCGTCAATGAGGATCAGGGTCCGGCGACGCGCGCGATGCAGAATATCCAGAATGCGGGCTAGGTGTCCGCTGAATGTGCTCAGGGATTGCTCCAAGCTCTGTTCGTCGCCGATGTCGATCCAGACTTCCTCGAAGAACGGCAGACGCGACCCTTCCGCAGCCGGGATCGGCAAACCGGCCTGGGCCATCAGCACCAGCAGCCCCACCGTCTTCAGGGTGGCCGTTTTGCCGCCCGTGTTGGGGCCGGTGATCATCATGATGTCGAAATCGTCCCCGAGCCGCACGTCGATGGGGACCACCCGGCGTGTTTCCGCCTGGCTGCCCGGTGCAACGGCGGCCGCGGACGAGAAGGCCGCGAGCAGGATCGGATTACGCGCCTGCATCAAGCAGAGATGACCGCCCTGCCCGACCTCCGGGATATGCATGTTGTACCGGGCGGCCAACTTGTACTTGGCGGTGAGCAGATCCACCAGGGCCACGGCCTCCAGAGTCCGCAGAATCGCCGCCTGGTTGAGGTGGACGAGGTGGGTCAACTCCCAGAGGATGCGGTTGATCTCCTCCTGCTCCATTTGGAGGAGGTTGACCAGCAGGTTATTCAGTTCCACGGCCTCGGCTGGTTCGAGAAAGAGGGTCTGCCCGCTGTCGCTGCTACGATGCACGATGCCCGGCAACCGACCTCGCTGGTCGGCCCGAAGAGGCAGGACCATGCGATCGGCGTGGAAGGTGGCGTTCGGGTATTGCAGCAGCCGGGCCACGGACGACTGGCGGAGGAGATGGTCGAAGACGTCGCGAATTCGCTGTCGGACTTCCTCCGTTTCTCGCCGCAACCGATAGAGCCGATCGCTCGCCTCATCGCGCACCCGCCCGCGGGAATCGATGACCTGGGCGATGCGGCCGCGGATCAATTCGAAGTCGCCCAGGCGGGCCGCCAGCCGGGCAATCAGGTCCAGGCCCTCGTGGGGACGAGCGAAATACTGCCTCAAGACGCCGATCCCCTCCAGCGTGGAGGCCAGCTCCGCGAATTCCTCCGGCTCCAGCTTCGCGGGCGGCACGGCTCGCCGCACCGCCGCCCGGACGTCGCGAATGCCGCCGAATGGCGGGATTCCCTCCGCTGCCACCCAGCGGTTGAACTGGCGACCCTGCTCCAACCAGAGTTGTATCTGCGACAGTCGGCGCGACGGTCTGATGCTCAAGGCCAGATCGCGCCCGAGGCCGCACTGTGCCTCTCCGGCCAGCAAGGCGCCGATGCGGGCGAATTCCAGTTTCTCGAGCGTATGCTCGTCCATGATGGCATGATATCATCGACGGGCCGGGGCGACTACTGCCGCACCGTTCCACGCAAGCTGCCTCGGCACGCGGCGGCCGGCCGGCGGTTATTCCATGCCGTAGATCAGATCGACGAGGAGCACTCTCGGACCCCGCGTGATGCGTCGAACGCGCCGGGACTCGTCCGACAGGTTGGAGACGACGCCATAACCTTTGTTGCTGTACGGATGCAGGGGTTGCCGCACGGGTTGCAGCGTGGCGTGAGCATCCATGAACAGCACCGAGGCCCGGCGGTTGTGACGGAAATGCCCATATCCGCCGTTGACGCCGACGTTGCTCGCGAAGCAGGCGGGATCCTGCCACTGTATATAGGGCGGCTCGTTGAAGGTCTGCTCCAGTAATCCCTCCCCGGAATAATCAAGCCGATCGAAGTGAATCCCGTCAGCGAACACGAAGATATCGGAAGTGCGGCCGGTGAATTCCTGCAAGCGACGAGGCTGCCGGCGGGCAGGATCGGTCTGATCGTATCCGCCCAGCGCGGCGGTGTTGTAGCCGTAGCCGCCCGCCGGTGGAGCAAACTTCGGAAAGTACTTCCCCTGTCCGTAGGGGAAGCTCGCACACCGCAGGTCCTCCGCCGTGCCGGTCAGATACCGGGACAAGAAGCCTTCGGCCTTGTCGAGGGGCCGATGTGGCGCTCGCGGATTCGCCGGCGGACCACCCGGCTCGAAGCCGAACCACCACAACCGACCGCCACCCTCCGGCTCGACGATGTCCGTGAAGTACGGCCAGAAACTGTCCTCGTTGTCCTGGAGGTAAAGGTTGGTCGCGACTCCGAGGTTCCGCAGATTGCCGATGCAGGACGCGGCCCGGCCCTCCTCCCGGGCCGCGCCCAAGGCGGGCAGGAGCACCGCCGCGAGCAGCACGATGGTCGCGACGACCACCAACAGCTCCACCAGCGTCACGCCTGCCGCCGTCGATGCATCATGGCGGCCGTTGCCTGCTTGTTGGTTCCTGCGGAATATCATGGAATCCGCCACGGTTCATGGACCCAGCAAGGCCGCCACAAACGGACCGACATCCGCCGCGTCCAGCGCGCCGTCACCCGTGAAATCGCCCCGAACGACCAGGTCGGGATCCGGCGTCGCCGCAAACAGCAGATCGACGAAGGCGGCGAGGTCACGCCCGTCGACCACACGGTCCACGTTCACATCACCCAGCGGTATCGGTGGCGCCTGAAAGGACACCTCGAAGAACTCCACGTCGGCAATGACGGAGGACCCGAAGGGACTGTAGGTGTCCTGCCAGGCCGTGAGGGCGAAGGAGTCCACGTGGAACCCGTTGTCGATCAGGATTGGCGTCTGAACGGTCGTGGGGTCTGCGTCATAACCGCCATAGCCGCCCTGCCCCTGCGTGTTGATCGACAACAGAGCAAGGCTCGGCCACTCCCGCAGGGTCAAGGTGGCGACCTGTTCGACGCCGTCGTAGGCGACCTCGGCCAGATAGATCGTGTCCAGCGTCGGCACGGCGTCCCCGGCGGCGATGCTGAGGTCGGTCTCCACCCCGAACGCGAAATCGATGTTGGAGAAGAACCCCGCGCCGTCATCGCCATGAATGGCGGAAACGCCCAGCGTCGGCCCACCCCAGGCGGTGACGTTGGGGAAATAGTCAAAGGTCACGCAATCGAACGCGTACGGCCCGGCCGAGCCGCCCGCCCGGTCCTCCCCGGTCGTTTCCGAATTGACCAAACCCCAGGCGATCTGGGCGAAGCCCCAGGGATCGGCGAAGAAACCCTCGCTCCGGATACGAAACCTGACCGAGAAAGTGAAGTCGTCGTAACGATTCAGACGGCGACCGCCCACGGCATCCAGCGGCCGCAGGTACCACGCCGTGGGCATCAACGTGTCGTAGTGTACGGTGAGAGGCCCTCCGGCGGCGTAGGCAAACCGCCCGGCATCATGGCCCGCTGGGACGGTGAAGCGCCCCGCAACCACAGGATCGTCCGCAAAGCCCTCGACCCAGGCGATCAGCCCGTCCGCTTTGAGCGGCGCGACGCTGAAGGCCCATGCGGCCCACCCTGCCGAAAAGACAAGCCACCAACCCGATGCGACCGCCGCCGTTACCCTGCAACGCCCGGTCATCCTCCATCTCCTTTCCAGGCCATCTCTCGTGGCCAAACAAGAAACCCTCGCGCTCGAAGCCGAACACGAGGGCGGAAAGCAGACGGAGGCGGAAATAGCCAGAGCCACCGGCGGCTCCCGTCAACAGGCCCAACTCCGAGGCGACTGGACGGAAACGCGACGCCGGCAGGTCTTCTGGCTTACGGATCGTCCTACTGGCCGCGCCTTCTCCTCGCCGTTGGCGAGAATGGCTGTTGCGGCGGTCGTCCCCGATTACAGCGGCGGGACCGCGGTGGAATCACACCACCTTCCCTCTTGGCCTCCCCACACGGGAGACCGGCGTCGCAGAACACGCGATTATCAAAGAGCCTCGCCGGGTGCGGCGGAGGCCCACACCCGATAGCAAGTCTAATAGCATGGTTGGACGGACCTGTCAAGGCCCGGTCAGCACGGCTGCCACGACGAGATGCGGCCGAACCACCGCAGGCATCGGCTGGCTCGCTGGTTGTTCGCGCCCGAACCCGTCCTCACCCTCGCTGGTCGATGGGAACGTAACTCCGCAGCGTCGGCCCCTGATAGATCTGTCGGGGGCGATAGATCCGGGCGTGCGGGTTCAGGTGGACCTCTCGCCAGTTGGCGATCCAGCCGGGCATGCGACCGATGGCGAACATCACGGTGAACATATTCAGCGGGATGCCCACCGCCCGCAGGATGATGCCGCTGTAGAAGTCCACGTTGGGGTAAAGCTTCCGCTCCAGGAAGTAGTCGTCCTTCAGGGCGACTTCCTCGAGTCGCTTGGCCAGTTCCAGCAGGGGCTCATTAATCCCCATCTTCTCCAGCAGGCTGTCGCAGGCCTTCTTGATGTAGCGGGCCCGCGGATCGAAGTTCTTATAGACGCGATGCCCGAAACCCATCAATCGTGCGCCCGCCTCCTTGCGCTTCACGCGCTCGACAAAGGTCTCCAGCGACTCCCCCCGGTCCCGGATGCCCTGCAACATCTCGATGACCGCCACGTTAGCGCCCCCGTGCAGCGGACCCCACAAGGCGCACACGCCGGCGGCCACGCTGGCGTAGAGATTCGCCTGGGCCGAGGCCACCATCCGCACCGTGGAAGTGGAGCAGTTCTGCTCGTGGTCCGCGTGCAGCAGGAAGATCTGATCGAGCGCGCGGATGGCCTCCGGGCTGGGCTCGCAAGGCTTGTTGGGCAGGCAGAACATCATGTAGAGGAAGTTGGCCGTGTACTTCAGGTCGTAGCGGGGATAGACAATCGGGTGCCCGACGGACTTCTTGTAGGCGGCGGCGGCGATGGTCCGCACCTTGCTGATGAGCCGGGCGGCGGATTCCATGAAATGATCGTCGTCCTCCGGCCGCCGCAACTCCGGCTGGAAGCAGCCGACGGCGTTGATCATGGCGGACAGGATGGCCATCGGCGGAGCTCCGCGGGGGAAACCCTCGAAGTGGTGCCGCAAGTCCTCATGGATGAACTGATGCTCGGTCAGGAGATTGCTGAACTCCTTCAACTGGGCCCGTGTGGGCAGTTCGCCGAAGATGATCAGGTAAGCGGTCTCGATGAAGTTGGACTTCTCGACCAAGTCCTCGATCGGGTAGCCGCGGTAACGCAGAATCCCCTGCTCTCCGTCGATGAAAGTGATCTTGCTCTCGCAGGAGCCGGTATTGCTGTAGCCCTCGTCAAGGGTGATCAGCCCGGTTTCGGAGCGGAGATGGGTGATGTCGATACCGCGCTCCTGCTCCGTGCCGACATGAACGGGATACTCGTACGTCCGGCCCTGATAGGTCAATGTCGCTTTCTCTTCGGACATGCTGGTGCTCCGCTACAGAAGGGTCTCCGGCTGACTCGCTGCCGCCGGGCCTGCTCCCGGCGGCAGAAGGAACATGCCGCATTATAGGGCACGCTGCCCGGAATCAAAGCGAACCCACCAGGCCCGCCACCTCGGAGGTGAGGCGGGCTGCCTGCGGCGGGGCCTCTCGGCTTTCATGAGGTGCGGTCGCCTCCCCGCGGGAGCAGGGCGGCAAGTTCGTCCGCCGCGTGGGCCGCCGCGCCGGGGCGGACCAGCGGCTGAATCAGTTCCAGCAGTTCCCGGCGAACCCGATCCAGGGAGCCCGGCGTGGACAGCCACTCCACCGCCGTGGCGATGATCGGATCGACCGTGCGGTAGTACGGCATGAATTCCGGCACCAGCCGGCGGCCGGCCAAGATGTTGGGGATCGACAGGTGCGGCGTGGAAATCAACCACCGCCCGATCAACTCGTAGCCGAGGCGGCTGGAGTTGTACATCACGATCATCGGCGTGCCGTGGAAGGCCACTTCCAGCGTGACCGTGCCCGAGGCGACCAGGACGATCTCCGCCGCCCGGATGGCCGCCGCCCGGTCTCCGGCCAGCCGCTCGGCCACAGCGGCTTCATCGCCGCTCCCGGCCGACTTCGGCCATAGCACCCGCACCGCCCGACTGAGCCGAGAGGCCGCGATCATCGGCTCGATCACGTCCCGCACCTCTTCGTTGGCCGGCACCACGAGAAAGAAAGCCCTCGGAAACCGCTTTCGCAGAGCGACGGCCACTTCCAACTGGCCGGGCAATACCTCCTGCACGACGTGCCGCCGCGACCCAGGCAACAGCGTCATCACCGGGGGACCGAGCCGGCGAAGCTCGGCGACGCGGTCTACGTCGATCGGCGCGGCCAGCAGCCGGTCAAACGTCGGGTGCCCCACGTAGGTGGCAAGTATGCCGTGCTCCCGAAACCAGGCCTCCTCAAACGGCCAGATGCAGGCGATGCGGTCGACACGGCGGCGAATGCGGCGGTTCCGCCATGCCGCCCAAGCCCAGGTCTGTGGAGCGATGTAGTACAACACCGGGACGCCGGCCCGGCGACAGAGACGGGCAATCGGCAGATTCAGCGTGGGTGAGTCCACCACGACGGCGGCGTCGTACCCGCCGTCGCGCAGGTGCGACTTGAGGCGGTGCAGCAGCCGCAGGGCCTCGGGCACGCGTCGAACAGCGGCCAGGGCCATCGCGGAACGCGGCGTCAGGTCGTGCAGACACCCGCAGCCGGCGGCACGCATGGCCGGACCGGCCAGCCCCGAGAAGACGGCCTCTCCGTGACCGACACGGAAAGCGCGAATCAAGGCCGCGGCGTGTTCATCCGCGCTCTGTTCCGCCGCACTGATGAAAATCTTCGGGCGTTCCGCGTCGGCCGGCATGTCCAAGTCCGCCCTCAGCCTTGCAGGAATGGATTGTAGCGCTTCTCCTCGCCGATCGTAGTCGTGGGCCCGTGACCGGAGAAGACCCGCGTATCGTCCGGCAGCGTGAAGAGTTGCCGCCGAATGTTCTCGATGAGCCGATTGCCGTCGCTGTGATGGAAGTCCGTCCGCCCGATCGAAAGCTGAAACAAGGCATCGCCGACCAACACCGCCTTCGCGAGGGCACAATAGAAGCTCCGGCCGCCGGGCGAGTGGCCTGAGGTGTCCAGCACCTGCCAGGTCACGCCATCCAGCACCAGCTCGCTCGGTGCCGGCAGATCGCGGGCATCGGTCACCTGGGTGGAAAACGGGGTACCCAGGGCGCCGGACAGGTTTTCCGACGCTTCCGTGAGTGCTCGCGCTTCTTCCTTCGCGATGCAGACTGGGACATGAGGAAAGGCCTCGCGAATCTCCGGCACCCCTGCCAGGTGATCGATGTGCCCGTGCGTCAGCAGGACGGCCTCCGGTTGCAGTCCGTGCTCGCGAATGTGCGCCAGTACCTGAGCGGCGGACGGCGGTGGACCGGGATCCACGATCCAGCACGGACCCTGGGCCCGCGTCCAGATGACGTAGGCATTTTCGCCGAACACAGGCTCGACGAAGTCGTGAATGCGAATGGGCGGGTTCATGTCGTTGTCGTCCTCCTCGGCGGGGCACAGCGGCTGTGCGGCGAACAACTCGGCCGCCGCCGCGACCGTCATTCCGCGGCTGAACTCGGCGGTCGACCATTCCCGGCCGAAACATAGCCTATTAGCGTGCGACCGTCGAGGAGAATCAGCGCGCCGTCGTAAGCGAACATGCCGCCGAAAGAGGACACTAGGCAGGAAACCAGGTCGCCGCCGCCGTCCACACCGGCGTACCGCCCGTCCTCCAGATCCAGGCGTTGCAGCCGGTAGCGGCGGTTTCGCGCTCCGTTCACCCGTTGCGAATCGCGGCGGCAGATCAGAAGTGAGTCATCCACCAGAGCAAGCTCCAGATCAGCTACCGATTCCGGCAACCGCTGCCGCCACCGCTGCCGACCCGAAACCGCCTCGACCGCCATAACCGTCTGACCGGCAGCCACCAGGACCAATCGCTCGTTTGCCTCGGACCACAGTAGGCTGTCGCGGATCAACGGCACACGGTAGGTCCAGCGGGCTTGCTCGAAGCCGGGCTGGTAGCAGGCCACCGAACCATCCCCGGCCACGACCACCAGCCGACCACCGACCGCATGCAACCCGGCGGTTCGCAGCGGCTGGACCGCGGGGATCCGCGTGACCAGCCGCGGCGCCCGGGAGTCCAGCAGCCACAAAGCACTGGAAAAGGCCACCGCGCAGGTCTGAGCACTCAATGGCAGCAGCGCCGCCGGACGATCCGCCTCTTCCCCGGTCGCTTCCGCGACCAGCCGTCCCGTATGGGCGGCAATGGTCAGCAACCGGAAGCGTCCCCTGGTGTGGGTGAGGCACAGCACCGTGCCGTCGCGACCCGCCGCCTCGACGAATATTGGGGCAGCCTCCAACTTCTTGGACCAGCGGACCCCGCCGTCGCCCTGGTCGAGACCGATCAGCTCAGCGTCGGAGGCAACCGCGATGACCCCTCCCGCGACCGCCGCTTCCCTCAATGTGGGCTGCGATTCCGGATCGGCCAGCGGGCCGTCCGCCGTGTCATCACCGTAGCTCCACTGCAAGCTCCCGTTCGCGATGGCCAGCGAGAAGACCCGCCGCGGCGACGCCAGTAGGCAACGCTCATGATCCACTTTGAGAAGGATGGGTTCCGCTTCGACCGCCACCGCCTCCGGCCACAGCGGTTGTCCCGTGGTGGGATGAAGGGCCTCCACGCGACCGCCGGCATAGGTCAGGATCGGATCGTCCGAGTTGCGACCAGGGGAAAAGTATCGCGGCGACAAGACCACCACCTTGTCCGGATAGATCCGCCGGTAACCCTCCCGCAACGGCCAGTCGATGCGGGGACGGCTGATCCCCGGAACGGCGGCCGTCGCCGGTTGCGCGCTCGGCCGATCGAGCGCACCCAACGGAACCAGCGCGAGGAAAGCCACCTTCAGCACGGGAACGGCCATGCCGCGGTGAACGCAGAGACGGTGAGGCGGCTTCAAGGGTCTCTCCGAAATCACTTGCGGCGGGCGGCGCGCAAGGAAGGTGCGGCTCGCCCGGAGCCGCGGGCGGAGGACTTGGTCCGATCTGTGGCTCCAACGGGCCTGCGGCGGCGATTGTGGCCCTTCTGCTTGACTGCCGGAGCCGGTCGCCGCTTGCGGCGGGTGGCTGCGGGGTGATCGGCGAGCGCGGCGCGGAGCGCCTCTTCCACCGTGCGAACCGGCACAAAGGTGATCTGCCGAGCTACTTCCCGGGGAATGTCCGCCAGGTCCTTCCTGTTGCGGTAGGGAATGATGATCCGCCGGATGCCGGCGCGATGGGCCGCCAGCGTCTTCTCCTTCAGGCCGCCGATCGGCAGAACCAACCCGCGAAGGGTAATCTCGCCGGTCATGGCCGTATCGCTGCGGCAGGGCTGTTTGCGGAGCAGCGAGACGATTGCCGTCAACATGGCCAGACCGGCCGAAGGACCATCCTTGGGAATGGCCCCGGCGGGGACGTGAATATGGAGATCGAGTGCGGCCCAGGACTTGCCGTCGAGGCCGTACTTGCGAGCCTGCGACCGGACCACGCTGAGCGCGGCCTGGGCGCTCTCGCGCATGACGTCCCCGAGGTGCCCGGTCATCTGCAGTTGTCCCTTGCCCGGCATGGAGGTCGCCTCGACGAAGAGGATGTCGCCGCCCACCGGCGTCCAGGCCAGCCCGGTCACGACGCCCGGCGTGCTGGTGCGCAAAGCAAGCTCCGGCTCATGCTTGATGGGGCCGAGATAGTCGGCCAGATGAGGCTTGCGAATGATCGAGGGATGTCGTTTGCCGGCGGCGACCTGGGCCGCGATGCCTCGACAGACCGCCCCGATCTCCCGCTCCAGATTCCGTACGCCCGCCTCGGCCGTGTAGGATTCGATAATGGCCTCGATCGCCTCATCCGCGAACCGCAGCCGTTTCTTCTCCAGGCCGCATTCACGCACTTGCCGCGGCACCAGGTAACGCCGGGCGATCTGTAGTTTCTCGAGGCGGGTGTAGCCGGGCAAGTCGATGACTTCCATGCGATCGCGGAGCGGCGGCGGCACGGCGTCCATGTAATTCGCGGTGCAGATGAACATCACCCGCGACAGATCGAAGGGCACGCCCAGGTAATGGTCCTGAAAGGTGCTGTTCTGCTCGGGATCAAGCACCTCCAGCAGAGCTGAGGACGGGTCGCCCCGAAAGTCCGTGCCGATCTTGTCGATTTCATCGATCATGAATACCGGGTTGTGGGAACCCGCCTTGCGGATTTCCTGAATAATCCGCCCCGGCAGGGCGCCGATGTACGTCCGGCGATGGCCGCGGATGTCGGCTTCGTCGCGCACTCCGCCCACGGACATGCGAATGAACTTCCGCCCGATGGCCCGGGCAATCGACTGTCCCAGGGAGGTCTTGCCCACGCCGGGCGGACCGGCGAAGCACAGAATCGGCACCCGTCCGGCGGGGTTGAGCTTGCGGACCGCCAGAAACTCCAGGATCCGCTTCTTGATCTTCTCCAGCCCGTAATGATCCGCCTCCAACACCTTGCTGGCGGCGCGGATATCGAGGTGGTCCTCGGTCGCCACGGACCAGGGCAATTCACACAGCCAGTGCAGGTAGTCCACGATGCCGCTGTACTCTGGCGAAGCCTGGGGAATCCGCAGCATCCGCTCCAGCTCCCGTTCCGCCTCCTTCTGCACCGCCGCGGGCATCCGGGCCTTGGTGATGGATTCCCGCAGCTCCTTGGCCTCCGCCTCGCGGATGTCGCTTTCGCCCAGCTCCTTGCGGATGGCGTCGAGCTGCTCGTGCAGGTAGTACTCCCGCTGATTCTTGTCGATGCGGCTCCGCACTTGCTCATGAATCTGGCGTGACAGCTCCAGCACCTCGAGCTGATGGGCCAGGGATTCATTGATCTTCCGCAACCGCAGGGCCACGTCGAAGGTCTCCAGCAGTTCCTGACGCCTGACCAGCTCCAGGGCCAGATTGGCCGCCAGGAAATCCGCCAGGCTGCTGGGGTTGTCGATGTTGTTGAGAACGGTGACGGCTTCTTCAGGCACGCCGGGAGTGAGGGCGATGACCTTCTCGGCCTGGGCTTTGGCCGTGGTCATGAGGGCTTCCAATTCCGTCGTTCCCGTGAATACGTCAGCGCGGGGATGGGCCCGGGCCACGAGGTACGGCTCGGTCTGGACGAATTCCTCGATCCCAAACCGGGTGAGGCCGTGAACGATGATCGACTGGTTGCCCTCCGCCAGATTCAGAAGCTTCAGAACGGTCACCACGGTGCCGACGCGGTACAGATCGTCCAGACTGGGATCCTCCGTCTCGGCGGATCGCTGGGCCACGATGCCCAGGACCTTCGAGCCGGTGATGACGTCGCCGATCAACTTCTTGGACTTCTCCCGACCAATGGTGAGCGGCACGATCGTGCCGGGAAACACCACCGTGTCGCGAACGGGAAGAATCGGCAGAAGCTCGGGGATCACGGGCTTGGCCGATTCCTCCGCCAGAGAGGTCTTGGCGGAGGCGGCGGTTGACGATGCCGCGGGAGAAGCTCCCGGTACGGCGGAGTTCGGCACGCCGTGCTCGCGGCGGCAGTCTCCGTGGCCCGAGGAGTCGCCCACCACGTCGTGTCCGCCGGCCTTGTCCCGGTCGGAGCCGACGGCGGCGCCATCCTGCAACCCCGTTCCGTCGCCGCCGGTCGGATCGGTCGCGGCGCGGTTCTCCGACCCGTTCAGCCCGTCGCCCAGTTGGGCGAGGGGGTCGGCTGCCTCGGTCTCTTGGTGCTTGCCGCTCATCATACCTTCACTAGTCGAGCGACCGCTCGCCGGGCAGTGCATCCTGCGGCCGCGATGCCCCGTCACGGAAGCTTGGGAACCGTGATCCACAGCAAGCCATTCTGGTAGCTGGCCGTGATCCGCTGGTGGTTCAGCCCCGCCGGCAGTTCCACCTCACGGCAGAACGGGCCGACGTCGATCTCCATCAGATGCACGTCGAGGGGTGACCCGGCCGGCTCCGGAATGGGCCGCGGCCGTTCGCCGCGGAGGGCCAGCAGCCGTCCTTCGACCTCAACGTGGATCGCCCGCGGATCCATGCCCGCGATATCCACGCAGATGAGCAGATCGCCGGCGGACTCGTAGATGTTGATATTGGGTTTCCAGGCATCGCGCGGACAGAACCTGACATAATGCCTGGAGAAGGCCTCTTCAATGGTGATTTCGACTTGCTCGACGTGCTCGCGGGACTTGTTGCTTTCGGCCAGTTCGTATTCCATGATGACGCCTCGCTGATCGCCGAGAAGCCCACGATCCCACAGCTTAGCACGCGGGACCGGGCGGGGCAATTCGGCCGTGCCTCGCGCACATGGCGGTTTCGCGACCCGCCTGTTCACTCGCGGGTCAAGGGTTTCAGCCCAACGTCCTGGCGGAGTCGGTTCGCGGCCTCCAGCACCTTGCCATCCGCGGTCAGGAACTTCGAGAGCTGCCCGGTGCTCAAGCCCAGCAGCCCGGCGGCCTCGCGAACCTGCCCGCCGGCCGCGTGCAGCGCATCCAACACCGTGGCCACGACCACGGGATATCGCGGATGGCGGCGCGAGACCTCGATCCGCCCGGCAGCGGTCACGCATTCCCGGAATTCTTCGGTCGGCGGAAACGCCGGCTTGACCCTCACCTTCAGGGCGATCGCCAACCGCAGCCGCTTCACGGCTCGGGTTTTGTTGGCATGCTGGGACCGCTCCTCCTCGGCGATCACGGTCAATCCGCTGGCCGGATGCCGCAGCCGTACCGCCGAACTGGTCTTATTGCGGTGCTGGCCGCCCGGCCCGCTGGACCGATAGGTGTCCACCACACATTGCGTCAACAATTCGGCGTCCGCCGCCGCCAGCCACTGATCGCGGTCCGCCGCTGCCATACGCCGGTCTCCCGCTGTCGCGAAACGCTGTATCATCCGGTATCATACCATGCCAATCCACCCGGGGCTGGACGCCGGGGGATCTGGTTAAGGGCCTCCCGGCGTGTCGCTCATCCTTGAAGCGGTACATCTCCGCGTCGAATACGGAACAGTCGTCGCCGTCCCGCGACTCTCCCTGGAGCTGTCCGGCGGACAACTGCTGGGCATGATCGGGCCCAACGGAGCGGGCAAGACGACCACGTTGAAGGCCATCGCGGGACTGCTGCCCCTCGCCGCCGGGAGGGTCCGGGTCCTGGGGCGGGGAGTCCGGCCCGGCGAGCCTTTGGCCCGTTCGCAGATCGGCTTCGCTCCCGACACGCCGCCGGTTTACGAAGACCTTTCGGTCAGTGATTTCCTTCGTTTTGTCGGCCGGGCCTATCGGATCCGGCCGGATCTGGTAGAAGAACGCATCGACTTCTGGCTCGAGCAGCTCTGGCTGGCGGATCGCCGCGAAGCCAGGATCAAGACGCTTTCCCGCGGCATGCGGCAGCGTCTCACCGTCGCCCGCACTCTCCTGCCCGACCCGGTGTTGGTCCTGCTTGACGAGCCGGCGGCGGGGCTGGACCCCGCGGGCCGCGTGCAGTTCCGCAAGCTGTTGGGCAGCCTCCGCGACCAAGGCAAGGCCATCATCGTCAGCTCCCACATCCTGGCGGACCTCCACGAATACTGCACGCACATCGGCATCATGCAGGGGGGGCAGTGGATGCAGTTGGGGACGGTGGCCCAGGTGGTGGAGGGTCAGGCGGACAACCGGAGGAGGTACGAACTCACGCTGGTGCGGCCGCTCCCGGAGGCCGGGACGGTCCTGCGGCAACAGCAGGGCGTCTCCAACATCGAGTGGCACGGCCGTCAGGTCACCTTCGAGTATGTCGAGGATGAACAGGCCGCCGCGGACCTGTTGCAGTCGCTGATCGGCCGGGGGCTGCCCGTCTCGCGATTCAGCCCCGCGCCGAAAGATATCGAGCAGGCCTATCTGCGAACCGGGATCCGCCAGGTGGACTGAAACGGGGCCGGTTGCCGGCCTGCGGAGAATCGAACCGTGCAGAACGAACCGCTGATCGCGAACCCGCTGGGATGGGTGCAGTTCAAGTTGTTCGGCGGACACCGGCGGATGGTGGTGCTGGCGGCGTTCTACGCCGGACTGATCCTGCTGCTGCACATCCTGCTCTACTATGCGATGCAGACCGTGGAGCCGGTGGATCCGCTCCGGCGTCTCGTGAGCATGACCTACAGCTTCATGCTCGTGGTCATGGCCGCGGTGCTGCTGGTGGGAGGCACGGTGGCCGTCAAGAACGCGGTGCAGCGCGACTTCACCACCGACATGATCTCCTCGCATCGCCTCACCGCCATGTCCGGCGAAACCATGGCCCTCGGCTACCTGACCGGCGGTCTGTCACAGATCATCACGCTGACGCTGGTCAACTGGTTCACCTGCGTCATTCTGGGCCTGCTCTCCGGCGTCTCGTTTCTGGTGCCGACCCTGGCGCTGGTTTATCTCACCGGCCTGACCGCCGTCTTCTGCACCCTGGCGATGCTGTTCGCCCTCGGCACGCGGGGCAAGGCCTCCATCGCCTTGGTGATGATCCTCGCCGCCATCCTCTCGCGGACCCCGGTCATGGAGTACTTTCCCGGCCTGTCGCTGCTGCTCGGCTCGTTCCTGTTTCAAGACTTTCCCTGGAACTCCCCCGGGCAACAGGTCATGGGCCTGGTGGCGGCGGCAGTGGCCGCCCAGCTCGCCTTGGCCGCGACGCTCTTTCTGGCCGCCGCCCGCAAGACCTGGCGCGACGATGTGCCCGCTTTCCACCCGCGACTGGCCATGGTTCTTCTGGCCCTGTCGGCCCTGATCGTCGCCGTCGGGCAGCGCTTCGTGCCTCCTTCGCGGATGATGGGCGTCATCACCGGGAGCTGGCAGGATGTCGTCACGCAGTCGGTGGTCGGTCTGGCGGCGATCGCCCTGGTGGCCATGCTCCCAGTCGCGGCGGCCACCCGTCAAAACGCGTTCTGGTCGCGGCGCCAGGCCCTCGACCCGGAATGGACGGAGCGGCGACCGCGCCACTGGCTGCCGCTGACCCTGCTGGCGAGCGGGATCGCCCTGGGCATCCCGGCGATCATCCTGACTCCACAGCTGGCCGGTCTGGGCGACTGGTCGATTCCACCCCTGTCTGCATCGGCAGGCGACCGGCTCACGCCGCTCACCACCGAGAGGATGCCGCTCGCGTTTCTGCTGGGTCCCGGCAGCCTGCTGGCGGCGTTCTTCGTCCTGCCCCTGGTGTCCCTGGGCGGCCTGTTGCGGGTCGCCTATTCCGTGACCAACAAAGCGACGTGGCTGGTCGTCAGTCACTTCATCGTCATCTGGGCGATGCCGCCGCTCCTGGACCTGATCATCGCCAACCTGACCATGCGCTCGGGAGACCAGCCTTTCTCCGTCCTGCTGGCAATCTCGCCGATCGGCGCGTGGACCATCGTCCTCCGGCTGGCGGACGGTCCGCTGGCCCCGGCCCTTGCCTTTCACGGCCTGCTGGCCGCGGGTTCACTTTTACTCGCCGCCCGCGCAAAATACTGACCACAACACCCAAGGGGCCGCCCTTATGCAGGCATATCTCGATCTGGTCCGGCGCGTGCTGGAAGAAGGTTCCCCCAAACCCTCCCGCACCGGGGTCGATACGATCAGCCTCTTCGCCGCCCATTACCAGGTTGATCTGGCCGACGGCTTCCCGCTGCTCACCACCAAGAAGATGAACTGGTCCGCCATCCTGCGGGAGCTGCTCTGGTACCTCTCCGGCGAGAACCACATCCGCAACCTGCGCCAACACACCCGCATCTGGGACGCCTGGGCCGACGCCGACGGCAACCTGGATTCCGCCTACGGCTACTTCTGGCGGCGGTTCCCCAGCGCCCGGCGGACCCCGGACGGTCGCTGGGAGGTCCGCGAGGTCGATCAGATCCGCCACGTCATCGAGTCCTTGAAACGCGACCCCCACAGTCGTCGCCTGGTGGTCACCGCCTGGGAGCCGGGCAACGCCCTGGCCAGCCGGCTGCCGCCGTGCCATTACACCTTCGCCTTTCACGTGGGCGGCGGGCGGCTGAACTGCCACCTCACGCAGCGGTCCGGCGACATCGCCATCGGCATCCCCTTCAATCTGGCCGCGTACTCGGCCCTGACCCTGATGATCGCCCAGGAAGTCGGCCTGGCCCCGGGTCGGTTCGCCCACACCATCGTGGACGCCCACGTGTACACCGCCCCGCCCGGCAGCCCCCTGGCCCGGTACGACCATGTGCCCGGCCTCCGCCGGCAGTTGACCCGCGCGCCGCGTCCGTTGCCGCGGCTGGAGATCGCCCGCAAGCCCTTCGACGAGTTGACCTTTGACGACTTCCGGCTGGTCGGCTACGAGTGCGCGGAGTCCATCCCGTTCGTCGTGGCGGTCTGAGTCGCCGTCCGTCCCCGCCGCAGTCCCGAGGCCGCGTCCATGAAGATCATCCTCATCGCCGCCATGACCCCGGACCGGGTGATCGGCCGTGACGGCGGCCTGCCGTGGCACGAGCCGCGGGACCTGCGGCACTTCCGGCGGACCACGATGGGTCACGCGGTGATCCTCGGTCGCCGGACGTACGACGAGGTCGGCAGGCCCTTGCCCGGCCGCCGCAACGTCGTGGTCACGCGTCGCGGAGGGGTCGTTGCTCCGGTCCCGCCCGACGGCCGCACCACGCTGGACTGCGCGGATTCGCTGGAGGCCGCCCTGGACCTCTGCCGCCGCCGGGGGGAGGAGGTCGTGTTCATCTGCGGCGGCGGGCAGCTCTACGCGGCCGCCCTCCCGCTGGCCGACGAGCTGCTGATCACCTGGATCGACCGCCGCGGCGTCGCGGGGGACACGTTCTTTCCCGCCTGGCGCCCGGAGGACTGGATCGAGCAGCCCGTGGCGGACGACACGGGGTTGCGGATCGTGCGTTACCTCCGCCGCGCCGCCGCCGGGCCGCCGGGCTGACCGCTGCCAAATCCGGCTGCCACTTTGGCAAACCGCCCGTCGGGATGGAGCCGCAACCCCTTTCGGGATGGCCGTTTACAGAGCCTGATGGGGCTGGTACGGGCGCTGCTGACCCGCCTCCCGCGGCGGACGGTCCGCGATTCCCGCGCGGCCGGTCCGCCCGAGGGAGTCTCTATGCGTACCGATCGTTTCACCATCAAGGCCCTGGAAGCCGTGCAGGCCGCCGAGCGGCTGGCCGGGCAGCAGGGCCACGCGGAACTGACGCCGGTGCATCTGCTGGCGGCGTTGGTCGGTCCGGCCGACGCCCCGCGGGACGGCGCGGGCCACCCCGGCGGCATCGTCGTGCCGGTGCTGGAGAAGGCCGGGGCCCAGGTCGGGCGGATCCGCTCGATCTGCCGGTCGGAGCTGGACCGGCTGCCCAGGGTCGTGGGCGGGGCGTTGGCGGCGGGCCGGGCCTTTCAGGAGGTGCTCCAGCAGGCCGAGGCCGCCGCCGAGCGGATGAAGGACCAGTACCTCTCCACCGAGCACCTGCTCCTCGCCCTGGCCGAGGTGCCCAGCGAGGCCAAGGAGATCCTGGCCGTCAGCGGGGCGCGGCTGGACGCCCTGCTCGCGGCCCTGAAGGAGGTCCGCGGCGGGGCGGCGGTCACGTCGCCGAACCCCGAGGACACCTTTCAGGCCCTGGAGCGTTACGGCCACGACCTGGTCGCCCGGGCCCGCCGGGGCCAGCTCGACCCGGTCATCGGCCGCGACGAGGAGATCCGCCGGGTCATGCAGGTGCTGGCCCGCCGCACCAAGAACAATCCCGTCCTCATCGGCGAGCCGGGCGTGGGCAAGACGGCGATCGTGGAGGGCCTGGCCCAGCGGATCCTGGCCGGCGACGTGCCCGAGGCCCTCCGCAACAAGCGGCTGGTGGCCCTGGACCTGGGGGCGTTGATCGCCGGGGCCAAGTACCGGGGCGAGTTCGAGGAGCGGCTCAAGGCGGTGGTCCGCGAGGTGGTCGAGTCGGCCGGGGCGGTGATCCTGTTCATCGACGAGCTGCACACGGTGGTCGGGGCGGGCCGGGCCGAGGGGGCGATGGATGCCGGCAACCTGCTCAAGCCGGCCCTGGCCCGCGGCGAGCTCCGCTGCATCGGGGCCACCACCCTCGAGGAGTACCGCAAGCACCTCGAGAAGGACAAGGCCCTGGAGCGGCGCTTCCAGACGGTGTACGTCGGCGAGCCGGGGGTGGAGGAGACCATCGCCATCCTCCGCGGGCTGAAGCCCCGTTACGACGCCCACCACGGCGTGCGGATCCAGGACGCGGCCCTGGTGGCCGCGGCCACGCTGTCGCACCGCTACCTGACCGACCGTCGCCTCCCGGACAAGGCCATCGACCTCATCGACGAGGCGGCCAGCCGGCTGCGGATCGAGAACGACTCGCTGCCCGCGGAGCTGGACGAGCTGAGGCGGCGGCTGATGCAGCTCGAGATCGAGCGGGCGGCCCTGACCAGGGAGAAGGACGAGGCCAGCCGTCGGCGGCTGGAGCTGCTGGAGCAGCAACTGGCCGAGCTGAAGGAGCGGGACGCCGAGCTGACCGCCCGGTGGCAGAACGAGAAGCGGGAGCTGGACGCCATCAAGCAGTTGCGGCAGCAGCTCGAGGCCCGGCAGACCGCGTTGGACGAGGCCCAGCGTCGCGGGGAGCTGGAGCAGGCCGCCCGGCTCCGCTACGGGGAGTTGCCCGAGCTGCGGCGGCAGCTCGCCGAGCGGGAGCGGCGGCTGGCCGAGCTGCACCGGGACGGCGGGCTGTTGCGGGAGGAGGTCACCGCCGAGGAGATCGCCGCGGTGGTCGGCAAGTGGACCGGCGTGCCCGTGGCCCGGCTGCTGGAGGGCGAGCGGGAGAAGCTGTTGCGGATGGAGGACCGCCTGCACGAGCGGGTGGTGGGCCAGGACGCGGCGGTGCGGGCCGTGGCGGACGCGGTCCGCCGCGGCCGGGCCGGCCTGGGGGATCCGCACCGTCCGATCGGTTCGTTCCTGTTCCTGGGGCCGACCGGCGTGGGCAAGACGGAGCTGGGCAAGGCCCTGGCGGAGTTCCTGTTCGACGACGAGTCGGCCTTCATCCGCATCGACATGAGCGAGTTCATGGAGCCGCACAGCGTGGCCCGGCTGATCGGGGCCCCGCCGGGCTACGTGGGATACGAGGAGGGCGGGCGGCTGACCGAGGCGGTGCACCGCCGTCCCTACTGCGTGATCCTGCTGGACGAGATCGAGAAGGCCCACCCCGACGTCTTCAACGTGCTCCTCCAGGTGCTGGACGACGGCCGCCTGACCGACGGGCACGGCCGCACGGTGGACTTCCGCAACACGATCATCGCCATGACCAGCAACCTGGGCGGCGAGCACATCCAGCGGATCGCCGAGCGGGAGGGGGCGGGGGCCGCGGCGGACCGGGAGATCGAGCGGCGAGTCCGCGAGGAGTTGAAGCGGCATTTTCGCCCGGAGTTTTTGAACCGCATCGACGAGACCATCATCTTCCACCGGCTGGGGCGGGAGCACCTGGCCCGGATCGTGGACCTCCAGCTCCGGCGGCTGCGGGAGCGGCTGGCGGGCGGGGCGGCCGGGGGGTCGGGGGCGGGTCCGGCGCCGACGGGTCTGGACCTGGCGGTGACGGACGCGGCCCGCGAGCGGCTGGCCCGCGAGGGTCATGACCCGGCCTACGGGGCCCGCCCGCTGAAGCGGCTGATCCAGCAGGAGATCGAGAACCCGCTGGCCCGGCGGATCCTGGCCGGGGAGTTTTTGCCTGGGGACACGGTGACCGTGGACGTGGACGGCGACGGCTATGTCTTCCGCCGGTCGGCCGGGTCCGGGGAGTCCGGTCGGCCGGGGGCGGCGTCCGGGAAGGCCGAGCCGGTCGCCGGTTAGCGGCGGGACCGCGCGGCGACGAGACGGGGCCGCGCGGCGACGAGACTGGACCGCGGGGCGACGCGATGGGACCGCGCGGCGACGAGACGGGGCCGCGGCCGACGCCGACGCGCTATCGGCCCGCTGCGGCCCAGCCGCGCGGCGCGGCGACGGGGCCGCGCGGTGATTCGGCCCGGCCGCGGGCGACGCCGACGCGCTATCGGCCCGCTCCGGCCAGACCACCAGCCGGGGCGACGGGTCCGCGCGGTGATTCAGCCCGGCCGCCACGCGGGACGGCGGGTCCGCGCGGCGAGAAGGCGGGTCCGCCCGGCGCTTCAGCCGGGCCGCGGGGTCGGGCGCGGGGGCCGCCGGTCGATCCGGCCCGGCCGCGCGGCGCGGCGGAGCGTCCCCCTACCCGAGCAACCTGTCCACCTATCGATCCGGCCCGTCCGCGCGGCGGGGCGTTAAGTCTTCGCGCCGGGGCGGCGGGGCCGCGCGGCGATTCGGCCCGGCCGCGGGGGGAGCAGTCGGGTCCGCGCGGGGTGGCGGCGGGGCCGTTGGTCGGGGCGCAGGGTCCGCGCGACGGGGCGGCGGGGGCGGCAACGCGGACGTTCGGCGGATTTTGCGCGGGTCCGCGAACCCGCGGCGCGGGGGGCGGGCCGATTTTTCACGCTGATAGTGGCGAAAAGCGCGGCCATTTTAAAAAAATTGCCGCATTTGGTCCACCAAACGCGGCGCTCGGTGGACCAAATGCCGCGCTCCGTGGACCAAACGCCGCGCTCGGTGGACCAAACGCGGCGCTCGGTGGACCAAATGCTCCGCTCGGTGGACCAAATGCTCCGCTCCGTGGACCAAATGCTCCGCTCCGTGGACC
>CAZNFM010000037.1:0-14631 GCA_964572385.1 uncultured Planctomycetaceae bacterium
GTCCGTGGCCAAGGCGGCGATCATGCGGATGCTGGTGGTGCTGTCGGCGTAGGGCGGGGTGGAGAATTCCATCGGGTTCGGCGTCGGCGGCTGCGTGTCGCCGGGACCGGTGACGGAGAGGGTGAAGTCGCCGTTGGCGTAGTTCTTGCCGGAAACGCGGATCAGGTACGTGGTGCCCGCCGTCACGCTTATTGTAATCGTGGACTTGTTCGTGGAGCATCCGTTGTCGTTGCACGAGAGCTGGTTCGCGGTGGTGCCGGGGCAGCCGGTATGGATCGACAACACGGTGTCAAAGGCCGATCCAGTGCAGGTGTTGACGTTCAGCGTGCCCGACCCCGGAGCGATGTACTTGAACCAGACGTCCGGAGAGCTACTGGAGCTGCCGCAGCTTGCCGAACCGTCGTTGTTCGCGCCCATCGTGCTGTCGGTGTAGGTGCCGTTGGTGACGAGGATGGCGTTGGTACAGAGGTCGTTGTCGATGAGGGCGGTCAGGCAACCCTGAATGCTGTTGCGGTAGGAAACGATTTCCGGAATGGAGGTGCTCGGCTCGAATTGATTCGAGCACGTCAAGGATGGATTCATCGTGTAGGAGGGACAGTCGCAGTGCGACGCTCCCCAATTGTGACCCATTTCGTGCGCGGAGAGATCGGCGGCGCAGGACAGGCTACCACAGCAATCCGACTCGACCACGGCGTAGCCGTAGCTGGTGCATACGGCCGACAGCCAGGCAATGCCGATGGTGGAGCCGTCCAGATTGCGGCCCGTGAATAGTTGCGCCATGTCGCGTTGGATGCCGGAATGGTTGGCGATCCAGTGATCGCGGAATTGATTCAGGAGGCTGCCGGCATCCGAGGTCGTGTAGGGGTCGCTGGCCGAAGATGACCGGACCACGATGGCGACAATCTGATGCGTGATGGAGACGTCTCGCTCGTACTGGATATTGACGGTATTGATAACCGAATTGATGCGGGCTTCGACGGCGGAGACACTTCCATACCGCTGGAAAAAGGGGTAGTCCGCATCACAGGCCAGTTCCGCCACGCACACGTTGCCGGTGCCGCAGGGTTCGCGGGGCTCGCCGTCTCGTGGACCGGGCATGTATATTTCGGGGTGATGGAGGGCTTCCGCGCCGCAACTCCGGCCGTTCGGGATCACATCTTCCGCGTGATAGAAAACGTAATGGTCGAGGGGGGCAGCCGGCACAACCGGGTTGATCGGCTCCAGCCAGTACTCCTGTCCGTCCGGTAGCAATATGCGTGCGTAGAGCCCGTCTTCCAGGAGGCTGGCCGCGACCGCGCTGTGGGGCCATTCCTGCACCTCGCCGCGGTAAGTGCGTTCCGGTGAGGGAGTGACGGGCTGATAAGACCCATCGTCCTGCTGAACCAGCAACTGATAGCTCTCGCTGCGGACGGCGTGGGGGGCGAGTCGAATGGAAAGGCGGGTTTCGCCGATTTCGACTGCGGCGTGAACCGTCTGGTCGGCGGCAGTCTCGACTCGGACTCTGGCTGGGTCACTGTGCAGTAGACCGAGGGATTGGTTGACCTGGGCCAAAACCTGAGGGTCCGGGTTGCTTGGTTGCCGCTCCAGCATGACCTGTGCGGCGGTCGGTCCCACCAGCAGCAGGAGGGCGGAGGCGGCCACGAAAGCCAAGGTCGTAGCGGGGATCCGAAACAGGTGAATTCGCAGTGCAGCGTGACGGCAGCATCTCGACAATGGCATCATTTGGGCTCCTGTTTCCCTTGGTGGGCCGCGTGGCGGGTGTGGTCACGAAACCACAGGGGTTGGCGAGGCGTTGTTCCACTCTGGCGTTCGCCGGGTCGGGGACCAAGCAGAAGCCACGGGCCGAGGAACGACCCGGTTCCGATGATTATAGGGGCGAAGACCCCTTCCCACTCCTCTGAGGAAAAGCCTCGTTTATCATTATCTCGCAATCATCGTTCACTGTCAATGAACCCGCCGGGCCCGTCGCGTTTCTGGCTGTCTTGCTCTGCTCGACCGTCGTGAGTCAGTTTATGAGTCGTGGTCGACCGGTCCGCGCCGGAGTAGGATCGGCCTTATGATGACCTGGCTACGCTCCATTCTTGCCGTCTCGGGCGAGGCATTGGCAGACCCTCCCCCTTGGGTAGACGGACCAACAGAGATCCTGGCCACCCTGTTTTTGGTGTTGGCCGTGGTGCATTGGGCGGCGGGCGATCGTCGATTCGGACGACTATTTAAATTTATACCGAGTCTCGTATTCTGTTACTTCCTGCCTACGCTCCTCGCCACTCTGAACGTAATCCCTTCTGATTCAGTCCTTTACGAATGGACCAAGCAGTACGTCCTGCCCGCGAGCCTGGTCCTCCTGACCCTCTCACTGGATGTTCCCGCCGTGGTTCGGCTGGGTCCGAAGGCATTGGCGACGATGCTGGCCGGTACGGCGGGCGTGGTCCTGGGCGGTCCGGTCGCCCTGGCCCTCTGGAGTCCGTGGCTGCCGGAGGATGCCTGGCAGACGGTGTCCTATCTGGCGGGCAGTTGGATCGGCGGTAGTGCCAACGCGGTGGCATTGCAACGAGCCGCGGGCGCGACGGATGCCGCGATCAGCCCACTCATCATCGTGGACACGGCGATCTCCAATCTCTGGACCGGAGTACTGTTGTTCATGGTCGGGCGTCGATGGGCGATGGATCGCTGGCTTCGCGGAGAGTCCTCCGCCATCGAGTCTTTGCAGCGATCCTTGCAACGGTCCCAGGAGCGGGTCCAGCGGACACCAACGGTCAAGGATCTGCTGGTGATCCTGACCCTGGCCTTCGGGACCGCAGCGCTGGGCGGGGCCGCGGCGGAGGAACTACTGCGCCACGAGCCGTTCTCCCGCTGGCAGGCTTACGTGAACAGCTTCGCGTGGAAGGTTGTGCTTGCCACCACGGTCGGCGTGGCCCTGTCGTTCACTCGGCTGCGGCGTTTGGAAGGAGCAGGGGCCTCGCAGATCGGCAGCCTGATGATCTACCTGCTGGTCGCCTGTGTCGGCGCCGGCGCGGACTTCCGACGGCTGGGAGAGGCCGGCGCCGCCGGTTACCTTGGGATGGGTGTGACCTGGATGCTGGTGCATGTGGCCGTCCTGGTCGGCGTGGCTCGGCTGATTCACGCGCCGTTTTTCTTTGTCGCGGTCGGATCGCAGGCCAATATCGGCGGCGCTGCGTCGGCCCCGATCGTGGCGGGAGCCTTCCATCCGTCACTGGCTTCGGTGGGCGTGCTTCTGGCGATCCTGGGTTACGTGTTGGGTACGTACGCCGGCCTGTGGTGCCTGGTCCTCTGCCGGTGGGTGGCCGGAGCGAACTAGAATGCTTCGGCGGTGATGGGGGTAAGGAATGAATTCGATGCGGATTGCACTGGTGCAGAATCACGGCGTGGAGGACGCGGACCTGGTGGCGGCGGTGTTGCAGGCTCGTGGGGTGGCCTGCCTGACCGTCAACTCTTTCCGGGATGAACCCATGCCCGCCGTCGTGGATTTCGACGCCGTCGTGGTCTTCGGGTCGCCCGCCAGTTGCACGGAGCTGGATCGTCATCCCCGCCTGTTGCGGGTTCGTGATCTGGTCGGCGAGTGCGTCTCTCACGCGCGTCCCGTCCTGGGCATCTGCTTCGGCGGACAACTGTTGGCTCAGGTGCTGGGCGCCGAGGTTCGCCGGAGCGACCTGCCGGAAGTCGGGTGCTTCGATGTGCGGTTGACGGCGGAAGGACGCCGCTCCTCTTGGTTCGCCGGCTTCCCGGAGGTGTTCCCCACGGCTCAATGGCATTACGACACCTTCGGGATTCCGCCGGGGGCACGGTGGTTGGCCTCCTCGGAGCGGTGTCCGCACCAGGCCTTTTCCTTCGGCCCGCACGTTGGACTTCAGTTTCACCTGGAGGCGTCCCAACGCAAGGTCCGGGACTGGTTGAGTCGCTATCACGGCAGCCTGCCGGACGCCGGCAAGCCGGCGGAGGAGTTGTCCGCGGACTTTGCGCGGACCGCCGCAGAGCGGGAGCGCCTCTGCGATCTGTTCATGGTGAACTTTCTGCGGGCCTTGACCGGATGATGACAGACCGTGCTGCGGGCATCTGGTCCCGAACAGGGAATGTTACAGATTGAACAGCCGCGAAACGCTCGTTCGGCGATGGATGTTATGAATTGCCTTGGCGAACAGCGGGGCCGCCGAGACGATCTTCACCTTCTTGGGCAGCGGCTCGAAGCGGTGCTCCAGGCTGTCCGTGATGACCAATTCCTCGATCGGGCTGGCGGCGATGCGGGCGGCGGATCCGGGCGAGAACACCCCATGGGCGACGGCGGCGAAGACGTCGCGGGCGCCTTCGGCTTTCAGCCGTTCCGCCGTCGCAATCAGCGTCCCGCCCGAAATGGTGAAATCATCCACGATCAGGGCGTGGCGGCCTCTGACGTCGCCGATGATCCGCTTGACTTCCGCTTCTTCGCGATGGTCCTTGCGGCTCTTTTCGGCGATGACGGTATGGGCTCCGAGGGCCTTGGCGTAGCCGTTGGCCATCTTGGCGGCGCCCACGTCCGGTGCCACCACCACCCAGCCGTTTTTCATGCGCCTGCGGAAATGAGGAACGATCGCCGGCAGGGCGTAGAGGTGGTCGACGGGCACGCGAAAGAAGCCTTGGATTTGCGGGGCGTGCAGGTCCATGGTGACGATCCGATCCACGCCCGCCGCCTCCAGGCAGTCGGCGCAGACCCGGGCCCGGATGCTGACGCGCGGCTCATCCTTCTTGTCGCCTTTGCCGTAGCTGAAGAAGGGGATGACGGCGGTGACGCTGTCGGCCGAGGCCCGCTTCAGCGCATCGATGAAGAAGAGCAGTTCCATGAAATGATCGTTCACGGGATAGGCGAGCGATTGCACGCAGAAGACGTCCCGCCCGCGGACGTTCTCGCCGACCCGCACGAAGGTGTTGCCTTCGGAGAAATGCTTGGTCGCGCAGCGGCCGGGTTGAACCCCGAGCCGGCGGCAGACGGCGGCGGTGAACTTCGGGCTGGCCGAACCGCCGAAGATCAGAAGTCGTTCGCGTGCGGACATGAACGGCCCTCGGTTTGGCGACGTCGGGCGGCATCGTAAACGAGGCCGCCGGTCACCGCCAAGGTGATATCGGCAGGGTCGCCACGACTACTTGCGAGGTGGAGCGGTCGATTCGCGAACGATCAGTTGGGCAGGCAGTTTGATTTTGATCGGCTTGCGCTCGGCGGCGGGGCGGTTCTCGCGGACTTCCTCCAGCAGCAGGTCCAGCGCGGTCTCCACCATTGCGCGGATGTCGATGGCCAGCGTGGTCAGTGGCGGGTCGAAGAAGTTGGCCAGGTTGATGTCGTTGCAGCCGACCACGGACAGATCGCGGGGCACCCTCAGCCCGAGCTTCCGTGCGCCCACGATCGTGGCGATGGCGATCTCATCGTTGATGCACATGACCGCGGTGGTCTGCGGGGCGCGGGTGAGCAGTTGCTGCAAAGCGGCGTGGGCCATGTCGGCGTTGGGGCAGGGCTGGTGGCGGAGGCCGCCCACGGGCAGGTTCCTGCTGGACAGCACCTGGGTGATGCCCTTGCGGCGGAGGTCGAACCAGTGCCGTTCCTCTTCCGGTTTGGCCCCGCCGAGATAGCCGATATGGCGGTGTCCCAGGTCGACCAGGTGCTGGGCGGCGATCTGGCAGAACCCGCAGATGTCGGGGCTGACCTCGCTGAAGCGGTTCTGCTCCACGGCGCTGTGGATTACGACGGTGGGTTCCTCATGAGTGTGGCGGTCGCCGGGCGCCTTGCCGAAAGGATCGCCATAGAAAGACTCGGGCGGCGCGATCACCACGGCGCCGGCCAGTTTGAAGTTTCGCAGGGCCTGGTGGAAGCTGAGGATCGACTGGCAACTGATGACACCGTACCGACGATGCTCGATGGAGCGGGACACGATGTCCACCAGCTCCGCGAGGTAGTGGTGGCTGGAGATGTACTCCGCGAACATCACGATCGTGTTGAGCTGCTCTCCGCGTAGACTGCGGGCCATCAGGTTCGGCACATAGCCCATTTCTTCCGCGACTTGCCGGCAGAGCTTCGCCGTCTCCGGATTAACCAGTTGCGACTTGCCGGAGATGGCTCTCGAGACGGTCATCGCCGAGACGCCGACCCGCTTGGCAACGTCGCGCAGAGTCACGTTCTTGAGCTTGTGGTGTTCCGCCATGATTCCTCCGCGCCGCGGGTTTGTTACAAAGCCTGGCACGGGTCGACGTTTATCCCGCGGTCATGTTAGTATAACGAACCAGGCAACATTGTAACATGATACTCGGCTGATGGGGGCTGACCCATCAGCCATTTCGAGCGACTGGTGTGCAAGGTTCCCCACCGTCGGCCGGTGGCGTTCTCGGCCCTGCCGGCCCGTGCGGGCGGACTCAGTCTTTTACGGCCGGATGCCTTCTGGATGGTCCAAGCGGCTCCCCAACACCTGATCCGGAAGCCGATAGACGACCAGAACTTGTCCGGGCACGCGTGGATCGCCAACGGCGAAGCGGGCCAGCGGCTCAGCCTCAATTACGAGGTCTGGACGATCTACATCTATTAACAGTGTTGGGCCTCGGCTTCTTGCCCTTCTTTCAGCCAGCAAGGCTTGGAAACGCGGCACCGCTCCATCCACATCGTCCCGCGGCATGAAGAGATAGCGGCCCACCTCAAGAACTTGGTGAAAACCCAGGCGTCCGCCGACGATCACCGGAGGCTCGGCCTGGAGGGCCGCAGGAGCGATCGGTTCCAGCAACAAGGCGTAGATGTAAGGCTGGTTGGAGTAGTTCGTCACCAGGATCTGCTCTGCCTCGGGATACTGCCGGGCCACGAACGCCGTCGCTTCGTACAGCGCGTTCTGGTAGCCGGGACGACAGAGGTAGGGAAACTCGGCGTAGTATGTGCGGACGAAGTGTGCGAGGTTCATCACCGCCAGGAGCACGGCCGCCAGCAGCGGGCGCCAGCCGGGGCTGGGCCGGCGGGCTGCGATCCAGGTCGCGCCCAGTCCGCAGAAAACAGGAAAGAGCAACATGCCGCCTACCGTGCGCAACGGGTGCGGATTCCAGTCGCCGCAGATGGCCGCCGGCAGGGGGAAGAGCAGCAGCCAGGCCAGCAGAAAGCGGCTCCATTCACGCGAACGGCAGGTGGCCAGCACCTGCCAAAGGCCCAGCGCGAAGAGCGGGGCCAGGACGGGCAAGTGCAAACCCACGCGAGGGATCGTGGCCCCGGACATCTCGTCGCACTCGTGGAACCAATAAAGGGGATTGAGGTTCGCGGCCCAGTGGCGAGCGACCGTGACTGTGACTGCCCACGGTGATTCAGCGTTTCGCGTCACCAAGGTGGCTTCCGCACGGGCCGCCAGCCGCTCCGGGTGAGCAGCGGCTGTAACCAGCAAGGGGGCCAGGCCCAGCGACAACCCGAGGGTCAAGGCGAGGAGCCGCCGGCGGCCGACGGCCTCGTTGAGCAGTGTTCTCCAGTGGGCGTGGAAGATCACCAACGCAACGCCACAGAGTAGCGGTGTGAGCAATCGCGTGGCGGGGTAGACCCAGGCGTGCAGACCGAGCAGCACGCCGGAGGCGATGCTCCAACCTGCCGAAGAGGGTTTCGGCTGCGGGCCGGGCGTTTGGTCTTCCCTCCAGCGTGGCAGCACTCCGCCGCGAGAAGCAGCCCACATCGCTGCCGCCAGGAAGGCCGGCGCGAAGCCGGACTCATGCGCTGTCCTCGTCAGGGCCACGTGCCACGGGTCGCACGCCAGCACACCGGCCGCCGTCAGGGCGGCCGCAGCCCCGACCTCTCGCCGCAACCAGAGAAAGACCGCGGCCACGGTGGCGAGGCCGAGCAGGGCGGCGGGCAGCCGCATGGCCAGCGGGGTCGGGCCCAGCACGGCCACGAAGGGCATCGTGCAGTAAGTCGAGAGAGCAGCCGTGAAATCACCGGGGCCGAAACTCTCCAGGAACATGGGCCAGGCTCGACCGTGCCGGTCTCGCCCGGTCGTCCACAGCGACCACGCGTCGTAGCCGCGGGAGGCCTCGTCCTGATTCAGCGGCGGCGGAACCTTGTCCAGTCCGGGCAACCGCAGCGCCGCGGCCAGCAGCAGGATCGCAACCAACGCGGCCCGCAGAACGCCTCTGCGGCAGGAACTCCCGTCCGCCGGGATTCGGTCGTGATCGCCCCCGTCGTGACTGGCTTGCCGGAGGGTCAAGGGTCGGTCAGGGCTTCGTCGGCGTCGTGGTGGGCTGGGTCGGGCTGCTTTCGGGTTTGCCTGGTGTCGAATCGGCGGCACGGGATTCCCCCAGGGCCTTCTCGATCACCGCGATGGTCTGCTCCATGAGCTGCGGGCTGAAGCCCGCGTGGGCCTCGAGGATCTTCCCGTCCGGGCCGATGACGTAGAAACAGGGAATACCGCTGACCTTGTACGCCGAGGCGACGGCGTTGCCGTCGTAGAGCTGGCCGTAGGTGTAGCCCTGTTGCTTGATGTAGCCCCGGGGGTCCGCGGCCTTCGATCGCTCCATGCAGTTCACCCCGAACACGGCGACGGGCTGGCCCTTGAAGCGGTCGTGCAGCTTCTGAAGGGACGGCATGGCCATCTTGCACGGCCCGCACCAGGTGGCCCAGAAATCCAGGACGACCACTTGGCCCCGCAGGCTCTTCAGCGAGACCGTGCGGCCGGCCCCGTCCTTCAATTCCCAGTCCGGCGCGTCGCTGCCGACGGGCAGCAGGCCGCCGCCTCGCGAGCCCCCGTTGCGGGGAGTCAGTTCCCGTGCCTGGAATCCGTTCGGGCAGGACGGGCGGAAGATCGCGTCGTCGATCTTGGGACTGGTGCTCAGATCCTTGACCGAGAAGATGGTCATGCCGGTCAGGCCGGGCAGGCCCGGGCCGGGGCGGAAAGCCGCCGCCCGCTCGATGCGGCGGAGCAGCAGGTCCTCCGTGCCGAGGAACAGCCGGGAGTCGCGCTCCGGCACATCCCGGAAGCGGACGGCGAGGACATGGCAAGCCACGCCGTTCACCGTTTGCGTGCCTTCGTAGGTCGGCGTCGACGCGGTCAGGGCCTCGCGGAGGAGGGCGGCATCCAGATAGGCCGCCGGGAAGAGCGGGTGGGCCAGGTTGAGGCCCAGATCCTTGATCTTGCCGGTGGTGCAGGTGCGGCCGCGGGCGTCGATGTGGTACAGCGTCTCGCCATCGACCGCGAAGGTGAAGTCCGCCGGCTCCAGGGCGTTGGCCGGCAGGCTGGAGCCGGTGACGTAGAGCCGCGGCGGTTTCCCGTCGTCGCTCCGTCGGGCCACGACGCGGCCCGTCGTGGTCGGGTTGATCCGCGTCAGTTCCCCTTCGGAGTGGCTTTCCGCCTCGTAGCTGACGGACTGCAGTCGGGTGGCCGCGGCGATGGCCTGCTTGAGCAAGGCGGCGGCGTCGGGGGGGGCCGCGGGTTCGGCATGGGCCGAGGCCGTCAGCAGCAGGATACCGCCGCACAGGGCGGGAAGGGTCGATCGGATCATGGGCAGGTACTCACGGGTTGTCGCGGCAGCACGAGGCCGCGGGTTCTTCCTCTCGCCGACTCAGTCGCCCGCTGGGGCCGTTCGGCGGCCCAACCGGATAGAATAGCACAAATCCTCGCCGACCGGTTGCACGGTGCAGTCGAGAATCTTGGTCCTCTCCCGGAGCCGGGCGGGGCCGACGCCGTCCAGCGGGCCGGGGGCGTCCTGTCCGCCGATCATCATCGGGGCCACGAAGACCATCAATTCGTCGGCCAGGTCCTGGTCGAGGAACGTCCCCAGGGTTCGTCCGCCGCCTTCGACCAGCAGGTTGGTCATGCCGCGGTCCCGCAACTGGCCCAGCAGGTTCCGCAGGTCGAACACCCTGGCGGCCGCCGTCCGCGTCGGGACGGGCGGCCGGCGGCGGAGGACGGTCGGCGGCGGGGGGGGGACCAGCAGGGGGACCGCGAGGACGGTGCAGCCCGCCCGCTCCAGCCGCCGCCGGCGACGCGAGGCGAACGCGGCCGGGCCGGCGGCGATCAGGGTCGGCGGGTTCCCGGCGGTGCGGACCAGGCGGCAGTTCGGGGGCAGGCGGAGGTCGGGGTCGAGCACGAGGCGGGCGGCCGGGCGGAGCGGCGGGACCGCGCGGGCGGTGAGGGCCGGATCGTCGGCGACGACGGTCCCGACGCCGACCGCGACGGCGTCCACGCGGGCCCGCAGGGCATGGGCCAGCCGGCGGCTGTCCACCCCGGAGATCCACCGCGAGTCGCCCGCGCGGGTGGCGATCTTGCCGTCGATGGACTGGGCCCATTTGAGGATGACGTAGGGCCGCCGGTCCACGATGTAGCGGAGGAACGGGGCGTTGAGCCGGACGGCCTCGTCGCGGAGCAGGCCCACCCGCGTGCGGAGGCCCGCCGCCCGCAGCCGCCGCAGCCCGCGGCCGGCGACCAGCGGGTTGGGGTCGCGCATCGCGGCCACGACCTCGGCGACGCCGGCCGCGATCAGGGCGTCGGCGCAAGGCGGCGTCTTGCCGAAGTGGCTGCACGGCTCGAGGGTGACGTAGGCGACGGCCCCGCGGGCCCGGCGGCCGGCCCGGCGGAGGGCGTGGACCTCGGCGTGGGGTCCGCCGTACCGCCGGTGGTGGCCCCAGCCGACGACGCGGCCCCCGCGGACCAGGACGCAGCCCACCATCGGGTTCGGTTCGACCCGTCCCTGTCCGCGGCGGGCCAGTTCCAGGGCCAGCCGCATGTGGCGTTCGTCGTCGGCGTTCCACTCGCTCATGCCCGCCCGGCTCCTTCAGCTCAGCCCGTACTCCTTCAGCTTGCGATAGAGGGTCCGCGCCCCGATGCCGAGCTGCTTGGCGGCCTTTTCGCGGTTGCCCTGGTTCTGGGCCAGGGCCGCCTGGATGGCCACGCGGGTCAGTTCGTCCAGCGTGACGTTGAAGGGCCGCGGGGCGACCGGCACGATGTCGGTCGTGGCCCGGATCGGCGGGTCGGCGGGGAGGTCCTCCACGCCCAGGGTGTCGCCTTCGGCGAAGACGACCATCTGGTTGATCACGTTGCGGAGTTCGCGCACGTTGCCGGGCCAGCGGTACTGGTGGAGGAGCCGCAGCGCTTCCGGGGTGATCTGCCGCACGTCCTTGCCGTGGAGGGCGTTGGCCTGCTGGATGAGGTGTTCCACCAGCGGGGGGATGTCCTCGCGGCGGTCGCGGAGCGGCAGCAGGTTGATCTCCGCCTGGTTGATGCGGAAGAACAGGTCCTCGCGGAAGGCGCGGGCGGCGACGGCCTCGCGGAGGTTGCGGTTGGTCGCCGCGACCACGCGGACGTCCACGCGGACCGGCTTGCTGGAGCCCACGCGGACCACCTCGCCGCTTTCCAGCACGCGGAGCAGCTTGGCCTGCATGGGCAGGGGCATGTCGCCGATCTCGTCGAGGAAGACGGTCCCGCCGTCGGCCTCCTCGAAGAGCCCGCGGCGGTCGCTGAGGGCGCTGGTGAAGCTGCCCTTGACGTGCCCGAACAGTTCGGACTCCAGGATCCCCTCGGAGAACCCCGCGCAGTTCACCGGGACCCACGGCCGGGCCCGGCGGTCCGAGTGGTTGTGGATGGCGCGGGCGATCAGTTCCTTGCCGGTCCCCGATTCGCCGTAGATGAGGACGGTCAGCTTGGTGTGGGCCACGCGGCGGACGCGGTCCAGGACCTGGCGCATGGCGCTGCTGACGGCGATGATCCCTTCGAAGCGGCAGGCCCGGGCGAGCTGTTCGCGGAGGGCGGCGGCCTCCCGGGCGACCAGGGCCTGGCGGACGGCCCGGTGGGTCGTGTTCCGCAGTTCCTCCAGGTCCAGGGGTTTGGGCAGGTAGTCGTAGGCCCCGCCTTCCTTGAGGGCCTCGCGGGCCAGGCGTTCGTCCCCGTGGGCCGTGATGAGGATCACCTGGGTCCACGGGCTGGCCTGCCGGGCGAGGCGGAGGAGGTCCATCCCGCTGAGCCGGCCCCCCAGGCGGTAGTCGGTGACCAGCACGTGGGGCGGCCGCTCCCGCAGGCTGGCCGCGGCCTCCTCGCCCGACTCCACCAGGCGGCAGACGTGGCCCGACCGCTCCAGCCCTTCCTTGATCGCCTCCCCGTGGGAGCGTTCGTCCTCGACGATCAGGATGAAGGCGGTCTCGCTCATGGCGGTCGGGGGCCGGTCCCGCGGGGCCGCGGACGTCGCGGCGGCCGGCGGGTCCGTCCATTCTAACCGGGCGTCCCCGGCGCCGCAGCGCCGGTCCCCGCGGCGGGGTCGGGCGGGGTCGGGCCGTCGCGTTGCCCGACCGGCGGGAGCACGGCCCGCCGTCGGGCGGGGTTGCCGGACCAGTATTCGTTCTCGCCGACGACGCTGCCGGGCAGGACGATGGACCCGGCCCCGATGACCGCCCCGCGTTTGACGTGGACGCCGGACAGGGCGGCGTGGCCGCCGATCAAGACGTCGTCCTCGATGATCGTCCGGCGGAGGTGGACCCGGTCGTGCTCCTGGTAGTGGGCGGCGATGGTGGTCCCGAACCCGATCACGACGTTGCGCCCGACCTCCACCAGGTGGGGGTCGAGGATGGTCGGCTCGGTGACGGACGCCGACCGCGACCGCGGCCCGAAGACGCGGCCCATGAGCCAGGACAGGGGCGGCAGGCTGGCCGCGTGGAAGACCAGGAACCCCGGGAAGGGGGCCTGCATCCGGGCCTTGGTCAGCGTGGCCAGCAGGGCGGAGTAGAGGAGCTGCCGATCGGGGCGGGCGCCGGGCGCGCAGCGGTAGGAGCCTTCCCTCGGCGTGGGGATGGGCAGCCGCAGCACGAGCAGGTGGGCCACGTAGAGCAGGTTGTAGGCGATGGCGAACTGCCCGGCGGCCTGTCCCCAGGCCCAGGCGGTCCGCAGGTCGCCGTCCAGGGGCGACCCGGCGGGCCACAGCCGCCAGTGGGCGAAGGCCGCGGCGGTCAGGGCCAGCGGGCTCCACCAGACGAAGAGCCGCACCACGGCGTCGAGCAGCAAAAAGGCCTGTAGGCCGGGCCGGGCGTCGCCGGTCGGGGTCCGGGGGGTGGTCATCGGCGGGGTCCTCCACGCGGGCGGGGCGTCGGCCCGGCCCCGGCCCGCGGCCCGGTCGCCGGACCCGCCCGGCGTCCATTGTGCGGCGGCCGGCGGACGCCGACAACCGCCCGCCGTCCCCGCCCGCCCGCCAAATCGCCCATACGGGGCGCCGGAACGCCCGTTCCGGGCGCCGGTCGGCCCGTTCCGGGCGCCGGTCTGCCCATTCCGGGCGCCGGTCGGCCCGTTCCGGGCGCCGGTCGGCCCGTTCCGGGCGCCAGAGCGCCCGTTCCGGGCGCCGGAATGCCCGTTCTGTGCGCCGGAACCGGCCCGATAACGGCGATCCTCGGCAGGATCCGCCGATTTCGGCCCCCCGGCGCCCCGCCGCGGGGGCGCGCCGCCCCGCCGCGGGGGCGGGCCGGATCGACGCGAGGGCGGGCCGAATCGGCGCGGGGACCCGTCGCCCGGCCCCGTCCCCGCGACCCCCCGGCGCGCGGACCCGTCGCCCCGGCGCCGGGGCAGGCCGGATCGTCGCCGGGGCAGGCCGCACCGCCCGGCGGACTCAACCCAGCCGGACCGCCCGCAGGGCCAAAAACAGCGGAAACTCCTCGGCGGCCCGGTTCTCGCCGCGGCTCCGGCCGCCCGGCTGGATCCGCCGGTGCGACCGCGGCTCCTCGGCCGCCGTCACCGCCAGCCCGGCCGCGCCCAGGGCGTTCAGGTAGTCGGCCAGCGGGCGGTGGTAAAAGACCGTGTGCTGCCCGGGGTCCCGCCCCGGGTGCGTGGCGATGGGCACCCGCAGCGGCGTCAGGTAGCGGTCCACGCGGCGGTAGCGGATCCGGCGGGCCTCGTCCCACCCCCAGGCGGACTGCCGCGGGACCCGGAAGCACGGGTGCATCAGCACCAGCACCGCCCGGCCCCCGTCCCGCAGGGCCGCGGCCATCGTCCGGCACAGGCCGGGCAGGTCCGCCAGGTCCTGGGCCGCCATCACGCAGGCGACGCCGTCGAAGGGCGGCCCAAAATCCCCCGGCCGGGTGGCGTCGGCCACCAGGTAGCGGAGCCGCGGGTCCCGCGGGCCGCGGGCGCGGGCCGCGGCGATCAGGCGGCGGCTCGCGTCCACCCCCAGCACGGACCCGGCCTGCCGCTCCAGCAAGGCCCGGCCCAGCACGCCCTGCCCGCAGCACAGGTCGAGGAACCGCTCGCCCGGCCGCGGGTCCAGCAGCCGCAGGGCGGTGGGCAGCAGGACCGCCCGGTGGTAGTCGGAGCCTTCGTCGCCGACCAGCCGGTCGTACCAGGCGGCCACGCGGTCCCAGCCCGCGGACGCCGGCGGCGGCAAAGGCCGCCCGGCGTCGCCCGGCGCGGACCCCGGCGGCGGCGGGGTCCGCCCGGCGTCCCCGCGCGCGAATCCCGGCGGCGAGGGCGGGGGCGGTCGACGGCGGCGGCGGGGCGGAGGCATGGCCAGGGGATATATACGCGGCGAGCGGGCGGTTGTCACCGGCCCGCCTGCGGATCAAGGCAGCGCCGCGGTCCGCCCGGCGTCCCCGTGCGCGAATCCCGGCGGCGAGGCGGTCCGCCCGGCGTCGTGGTGCGCGGACCCCGGCGGCGGGTCGGTCCGCCCGGC
>CAZNFM010000037.1:14731-37297 GCA_964572385.1 uncultured Planctomycetaceae bacterium
TGGTGCGCGGACCCCGGCGGCGGGTCGGTCCGCCCGGCGTCGTGGTGCGCGGACCTCGGCGGCGGCGCAGGCCGCCCGGCGTCGCCGCCCGCGGACCCCCGCCCGACCGGCGGCCTTGACCGCCCGCCGCCCGACCGGTCAGACTGTCGCCGGGGCCGCCGGGCCGGACGCCCGGGCCGCCCCGCCGCCGAGAGGATCGCCATGACGCTGCTGGCCGTGCCCGTGTTCGCCCGCTCCGTCGATGAGCTCCGCGAGCGGCTGGCCGCGGCGGTCGCCGCCGGGGCCGACCTGCTCGAACTGCGGCTGGACCTGCTGGACGGGGTGGACGACGCCGACCTGGAGCGGCTCCACCGCGAAGGGGCCTTGGCCCGCCCGCTGCTGCTGACCCTCCGCTCCGTCGCCGAAGGGGGGGCCTGGGACGGCCCGGAGGACGAACGCGTCAGCCGCCTGATCCGCCTCGGGCCGATCGCGGACTACCTGGACGTGGAACTGGCCGCGTGGCAACGCTCGGCGAACCTCCGCCACAAGGTGCGGCTGGCCCTCCGCCGGACCGACCCCGCCGTGGAGCCGGGCGGCCCCGCCGCGGAGCCGGGCGGCGCCGCCATCCCCCAGCCGGTCCCGCCGCGGCGGCTGATCCTCTCCCGCCACGACCTCCGCGGCCGCCCGCCCGCCCTGAACGCGGACCTGCTGGCCATGCTGGAGGAGCCGCTCGCCCCCGTGCCCAAGCTGGCCTGGGCGGCCCGGACCGTGCGGGACAACTTCGAGGCCCTCGACCTCCTGCGGGACAGCCCGCGACCGGCCATCGTGATCTGCCTGGGCGAAAAGGGCCTCCCGTCGCGGGTGCTGGCCCGCAAGTTCGGGGCCTTCGCGGCCTTCGCCGCCCTCGCCGAGGACGCGGCCACCGCCCCCGGCCAGCCCTCCGCCGCCGAACTCCAGGCGACCTATCACTGGCGGGACATCGACGCCGCCACGCAGGTCTATGGCGTCATCGGCGACCCCGTCCGGCATTCGCTGGGCCGCCGCCTGCACAACCCGAACTTCCGCGCGGTCGGCTGGAACGGCGTCTACCTGCCGTGGGAGGTCGCGGCCTCCTACGAGGCGTTCAAGGCCTTCATGGTGGAGGTCCTGGCCCGGCCGTGGCTGGACTGCCGCGGGTTCAGCGTGACCCTGCCCCACAAGGAAAATGCCCTCCGCTTCGTGCGGGAGGTCGGCGGGACCGTCGACCCGGCCGCGACCCGCTGCGGGGCGGTCAACACGCTGGCGCTGACGGCCGCGGGCCGCCTGACCGCGTACAACACCGACGGGCCGGCGGCCGTCGAGGCCCTCGTGGCAGGCCTGGGGCTGCGGCGAGTGGACGACCTCCGCGGCCGCCGGGCGGCGGTGCTCGGGGCCGGGGGCGCGGCCCGGGCGGTGGTCGCGGAACTGACCGCCGTGGGGGCCGCGGTGACCGTCTACAACCGCTCCCCGGAACGGGCCGACCGCCTGGCCGCCGAATTCGGGTGCCGCCGGGGCGACTGGGTGGACCGCGCCGCCCACGACGCGGACCTGCTGATCAACTGCACCAGCGTCGGCATGCGGCCGATGGACGGCGCGTCGCCGCTGCCGGCCGCGGGCCTTCGCCCGGGGTTGACGGTGCTGGACACCGTTTATAATCCGCTGCGAACCAGCCTCCTGGCGGACGCCGCCGCCCACGGCTGCCGGTGCGTCGACGGCCTGGAGATGTACGTCCGCCAGGCCCGGGCCCAGTTCCGGATCTGGACCGGGCACACGCTGGACCTCGCCGCCCTGCGTCGGCAGGCCCGAGCGCTGCTCGAAACATGAGCGGGTGGAGTGATTGACCGGCGGCGGAGTTTGGACCAAGATGCCCGTTCCGTAACGTAGTCCTCGCCACCGCGCGCGCAGGCGGAGAACGATCGGAATCCATGAGAATCCTGTTCTGTTCAGATCTGCACGGCCACGAACCCAGTTTCGCCCGCCTGATCACCGCCGCGGGGCGGACCCGGCCCGACGTGGTGGTCCTCGGGGGCGACCTGCTGCCGGACGATTCGGCGATGGTTCCGGAGCGGATGGGTCTCGGGCAGCCCGAGTACGTCCGCCGCCGGTTCAAGGAACACGTGGTCGCCATCCGGCGGGCCGGCGAATGCCGGGCGGTCCTGGTCATCTCCGGCAACCATGAGTGGCTGAGCAGCATGATCGAGATGGAACGGCTGGCGGAGGAGAACCTGCTGACCGTCCTGCGGCCGGATCGCGCGGTGGACGTCGGGGGCGTGCGGTTCGTGGGCTTCGGCCATACCCCGCCGACGCCCTGGTATGTCAAGGACTTCGAGCGGCTCGACCTGCGGGGAGACGTTCTGCCGCTCCTGGGCGGGGCCCGCTGGGATGAGCGGCTGATGAAGGCGATCTCTCACAACGCCTCGCTCATCTACGAGAAAGCGCCCACCCTGGCCGACCTGCTGGCCTCCCTGCACGTGCCGGAGCAGCCGTGGGTCTTCGTCGCCCATGCGCCGCCCTATGACAGCGCGCTGGACCGCAGCCGCGACAACGTGCCGTGGGGCTCGCGCGCCGTCCGTCAGGCGATCGAGAAGCATCAGCCGCTGCTCTCGTTGCATGGGCATATTCACGATTCGCCGGAGGTCAGCGGCCGCATCCGCGACGAGATCGGCCGCACGGTGGCGGTGAATCCAGGGCAGGCCCGGCGGCAATTGCATTACGCCGTGATTGAGTTGGAGCCCAGTTCCAAGAAAGTGGGTACGGTGGAACACGGACGACTCGAGTGAACCTGGTTCTGGTGGGGTATCGAGGAAGCGGGAAAAGCACCATCGGCGCGTTGCTGGCCGCCAAGATGGGTTGGGCCTTCGTCGATTCGGATGACCTGGTCGTCCAGAAGAGCGGCCGGAGCATTGCCGCGATTTTCGCGCAGGAGGGCGAGGCGGGCTTCCGCGAGTTGGAGAAGGAGGTCTGCCGCGGCCTGCGGCGCCGCAAGAACCACGTCATCGCCCTGGGGGGAGGCGCCGTGCTCGATCCCGAGATCCGCGGAATCGCTCGCCAGATCGGCCGGGTCGTCTGGTTGCGGGCGCCGGCCGTGGTCTTGTGGTCGCGGATCAGCCAGGATCCGCGCTCAGCCGCCATGCGGCCCGATCTCCGGCCCGGCGGCGGCCTGCCCGAAGTGGAGGCGGTACTCAAACAACGCGAGCCGTTGTACCGCAAGACCGCCAATCATTGGGTGGATACGTATCCGGGCACTCCGGAGCAGATCGCGGAGACCATTCGAACCTGGTTCGAGGCCAACGACGCCACGCGGGCGCGATGAGGCGAGCCGCGGCCGTTTCCGGCGTGGCATCGCATTCTTCCTGCGCCTACACTGTCGCCCGACGAATGACCGAACCTCCTTCCAGCCTGACGGTCCCGGCCGGCGGATGGACGTTCCTGGTCGCTGTGCTGGGCGCGGCGGTCGGGAGCTTTCTGAACGTCGTGATCTATCGTCTGCCGCGGGGGCTCTCGATCAGTCGACCCCGCTGGTCGTTCTGCCCCGCCTGCCGACGGGGCATCGCGGCGTATGACAACATTCCGATCCTGAGTTGGTTTCTGCTGCGAGGGCGTTGTCGACATTGTGGTCAGCCCATCTCTCCGACCTATCCGGTGATCGAGTGTCTGACGGTGCTGCTTTTCATCACGGTCTGGGATGCGGCGTTCATCGGCCGCGCATTGCCCGGCGTCGAGCGGCCGACGGCGGACTGGCCGGTCGCGGTGGCCTGGATCGTGTTGTTGTCGGGCCTGTTGGCTACGGCGGTGATGGACCTCGAGTCGTACACGGTGGACATTCGCGTTTGTGTGGTCACGATGCTGGTCGGGGTGGCCACCCGCGCCATCTGGATGAGCGATGCACCCGGACCAAGCGGCAGGATCGGCGAGGGGAGCTGGATGCCGGCTTCGGTTGCGGTTTTGGCCTGTCTGGCGGGCGGCACTTGGGTAGCCACTCGGATGGTCGCGGCCCTGCTGAGGAAGTCGTCTGATGAGGAGGCAGAGCCACCGAACCTCCCGTCGGTAGAGGAACCGCTTGCCGGCGAGCCTGCGACCGAGACGTTGCCGGTGTCGCGGCGGTCCGGTCTCGTGGCCGGGCTGTGTCTGGCCGTGACCGTGCTGCTGATCTGGCAGGCGTGGTTGCCGGCGGAGCAACTCGTCGGCTCCGCCGGGCAAGTCGCGGATGATGCGTTGCCTCGGGCTGCGGCAGCGGTGTCCACGGTATCGGCGGCGGGCCAGCGAGGGTTCATGACTTTCTCGCTTTTCCTTTTGCTACTGCTGCTGGCATCCCTGGTTCATCGAGAGGCGGATCAGCAGATCATCTCCGAGATCGAGGCCGAGCGGTCCGCCGCTCGGTCCACCGCGCTTCGTGAGCTGGGTGGATTCCTGCCCGCGCTGCTGGTCGCGGTCGTCGGTTTCCATTTTCTGCGAGATGCCGGTGCGGCTTCGATCGGGTGGATCGAGATTGCCGACCGGGTGCGATTTCTGGGCGCCGCGTGGCCGCATGTCATCGGCGGGCTGGAGGCCGTGGCGGGAATCGTGCTGGCGTCAACGATCGGCTGGGCGGCCCGCATTCTGGGAACGCTGGCCTTCGGCAAGGAGGCGTACGGGACGGGGGACATCTACCTGATGGCGGCAATCGGGTCCGTGGCGGGGCCTTGGGTTGTGGTCCTCAGTTTCTTCATGGCCGCGATTCTGGCTCTTTTCGGCGTGCTGGTGATGCTCTTTCGCAAGAGCAGCCGCGCCGTCCCATTCGGACCTTGGCTGGCCTTGGGAACCTTGGCGGCCTTGTGGACGCAGACGCTATTTGGCGAGATGTTCCGCCCCGCCGCCGCCGTGCTCTGGGGACTGCTCAGTAAATCCGGGGGCTGAGGGAGGACTGCGATGCCGCGTATCGGTCGTCAGCTCGTCGTCTACTTCAAGGTCACCGTTCTTGGGGTACTGGCGGTCCTGGTGGCGGTGTTCGTTGTGAAGAACTGCCGCTACGAGACTCAGTTCTGGCCGGGTGCTGTCGGGGAACCTGTTCCTACCCTTTGGCTGATCCTGATGACCAGCGTCATGTCCGTGGTGATCTTCTGGATCCTATCTCGGATGCGGCGCATCTTCAAAGACCTAGCTGAACTGCGGGCGGAGCGAGCCGCCGCCGACCTGCTGGCCAAACAGGAACAGAGAAAACTGGAGCTTCTGGAGCAGGAGAAGCGGCTCGAAGAGAAACTCCGACAGGCCACGGCCAGCCCGGAAGACGGCAAGCGTTGAGAGGTTGCCGCGGGAGTCTCAAGTTTGTTGACGGCCGCGGCGGTTTCTGCTATGACACCCCGCTGTTCGAGGGTGCGATAAGAACGCGAATTAGCGACCCAGCCCCTCGGACCAGACGTATCTGACAGTTTGAATCAGCCGTGCGGCCCGTCCGGTGGGTTCCGGTCGGGCCGGTACGCGAGACGGTCTCGGCGGCTTGGAGACGGCGGCCGCGCGGGGGCATAAACGCAAAGCGATGGAGGTGCATCTCATGACACGGACGAACCGAACGAGTGTGCTGTGGGGGTTGACGGCCTGCCTGCTGCTGGTTTCTCTGAGCGTCGGCTGCGGACCGGATGCCAAGGACAAGAAGATCCAGGAACTGTCCGCGGAGAACGACCGGCTGCGAGGCGACCTGAGCGACCGAGAGCGGCAGCTTCAGGATGCCTTGGCCCAGGCCTCCGACAGTCAAAGCACGATCGACGACCTGAACCGTGAATTGGCCAGGCTTCGAGCTCAGGGCGGCGGGATCAAGGAAGGGGAGTGGATCACCACGCCGACCTTCGACTTGATGTCGATTTCCGATTCGGTTCTTTTCAACTCCGGCAAGGCCGACCTCCTGCCCACCGGCAGGAACAAGCTGACCCAGGTCGCGGCCGACATCCGGGCCAAATACAGCGACCGCGACATCTATGTCTTCGGCCACACCGACGCGCAGCCCATCCGCAAGAGCAAATGGAAGGACAACTGGGAGCTGGGCGCTCAGCGGGCGTTGACGGTGCTGAGGGCCCTGAATGAGGCGGGCGTTTCGAATTCCCAACTGGTCGCCGCCACGGCCGGCGAGTATCGGCCCGTCGTCATCGACGCGGCGAACAAGAATCAGCCGCAGAATCGTCGGGTGGAGATCTTCGCGGTGCGACGAGGCGGCAGCACCCGGTAGCTCCGTGCCCCCGACGCGGATCGTACCGCTTGCGGGGTCGAGGCCATACGGCAGCGACAGTCGGCAATCGGCAGTGGGCGTGCCGCTCTGCCGTCACCTGGCGACGTGATGATCGCAGTTCTGGATTTAGACGACCTCAGCGCCGCGGCGCTGAGGCAGGCCATTAGCCGGGCCGGTCTCGCCGCCGGCCTGGCTGTTTCTCAGGCGGACCTCGAGCGTGCCGAGCGGATCGTCATACCTGACGTGCGGGAGTATGCCGCTGCGCTCCAGCGTATTCGCGACCGTGGGTGGATCGGTCCGCTGTTGCGTGCCGCCGGCGAGCGTCCGATCCTTGCCGTCGGCCAGGGTCTTGCTCTGCTCTGCGACGTGATCCACGCGAACGGCTTGCACACCGGGCTGGGCCTGATCCATGGCAAGGCCGTGCCGCTGGATCCCGGCAGCCATCCGGCGGCAAGGCACTTCAGTCTTCCGCACCGCGGCTGGAATCAGGTTTTCTGGGAGACGGAAGTCTCGCCGCTCTTGAACGGGCTTCCTTCGGGGGAATACTTCTACTTCGACCACTTCACCCACGCCGAGCCGCTGGATGCACTGGCGATACGAGCGTGCGCCAATCACGGAGTCTTCTTCGCCGCGGTCGTGCAGACGGATGGAATCCACGGCGTACAGTTTCTGCCGGAGAAATCGGAGGAGGCTGGGTTACGGGTGCTGAGAAACTTCGCAGCGCTCTAAATTGACCGAGCCCGCGGGGTCAATCGACGTCGGGGCCGGAGACCACGTCTAGCTTCCGTTCAGAAGTCTGCGGATGGCATGTCGGGCAGGGCCGGCGGTGGTCGGCTTCGGCTGCGGCGGTTGACTCGTAGGCCACGAGGTCCGACGCCAGGATGGCCCGCCCGCATTCGCGATCCGCCCGGTGGTAAAAGTCGTCCTTTTTGGAACCGACGATTCGTGGCGGTTCGCCGGTCAGGACCAAGGGCCACGGACGATTCAGATCGACTGAACGGTCAGCGGCGGATTCTGCGCCCGCCGTCACCGCCCCGGTGGGGTTCGGGGGCGTCCATTGCATGGCCTGTTCAGCCGGCAGCAGGGGTCGCCGGACGACGGGTTGCCGCAGATTACTCTCCTGTTCCACAAGGCTGGCGAAGTAACGAAAGGCGACGGCTCCCACCAGCAGACCGCCAATGACGGCGGCGACCAGGGCGATGCCGACATGGCTGGTGCGTTCACGGAAACGCCCTGCCGGGTCTTCTTCGGCGCACTCCTGCAACGCCTCTGCCAGGAGTGCGGCGCTGTCGTAGCGCTTCGCCGGATCCACCGCCAGGCACGTGCGCAGCAAGGTGGCCGCTTTCGGGGTCAGACCCTTGATTTCATGCAGTTTCGGTTCCGGAGGATTGCGGTGGAGATCAAGGTACTCCGCTTTGGAGTAAGCGTGCAACGGTTGCCGACCGAGCAGGGCGTAGAGCATCACCAGCCCCATGCCGTAAATGTCACTCTTCGCCGTGGTCCCCTCCCCGCGGGCGGTTTCCGGCGCGATCCAGCCCAAGGAGCCGACAGGTTTACCCCGCATTCGCTCGCTGGCCGCTTCTCTGGCCACATCGGCCAGCCCAAAATCCATCAGCTTCAGGTGCCCGTGCTCATCGAACATGAGGTTGCTGGGCTTCACATCGCGATGGATGATCTCCTGCCGATGGGCCAGAGCCAAGGCCCGGGCCGGACCGACCATCATGCTCCACAGTTCTCGCGGCGGAATGCGGCCGTACCGCTCCACATACTCCTGGAGGGTTCCTCCTTCCATGAGTTCCAACGCGAGAAAGATCTCGTTGCGATCCTGGGCCACCTCGTAGATGGCCACTACGGAAGGATGCTGCAACCGCGCGATCGCCCTCGCTTCCTGCATGAACAACTCGGCGTTCAACCCGCCGGGACTCCCACGCCGCCGGTTGCCGCGGTTGAGGATTTTCAGGGCCACGTCGCGGCGCAGGGCGTCGTCGTGGGCACGCCAGACCACGCCCATGCCGCCTTGACCAAGTACTGAAAGAACGCGGTAGCGGCCGAGCTGCTGCCCGGCCCAGCCCATGTCGATGGCTACGGAACTCCCCGAGCTGCCCGCCACCGGCAGGTCGTCGGGCAGGTCCACGCCGTCCGAGGAAGACCCCGCGGCCATGAGCTTGCCGGAGCGAAAATCCTCGGGAGGCAGTTCGGTGGCTCGCCATTCCTCGCGGCAGTGGCGACATACCAGCCGCCGTCCGAGAAAGCTCTCGCTCACGCGATAGCCCTGCCCACAACGCGGGCAGGCCACACAGACCCGTCTGGTCGTTTCGGAAGCAGGTTTTTCACGGCCCGGGCGCGGTTCCATGGCGTGACGGATCCTGCCGGATCTCCCCCAATGCTTTAATTCTAGCCGCCCGAGGCGAGGTTCCAAGCTCACGACCCAAAAACGCCACGATCAGACTGATAACCGGCCGCGGAAGGCCCGATTCAGTACCGATCGCGAGCGAGGCGAGGGCGTCGAGCAGGTCTGTGTCCAACCGGCGCGAATTGGCGAACGGTTCGGATCCTGGAGCGGGGCGCCCTTCGCGGGCGACGAAGCCGGGATCCGGCCTCGTCGCTCGCGTGCGGGGCTGGCCTCAGGTACGGGGCGGGATTCAGCCTTTCTTGGCCGGAGCACCCAGCACGGCGTCCTTGCAGGCCTTGGCAATGCGGAATTTTACCACTTTCTTGGCGGGAATCTTGATCGTCTCGCCGGTGGCCGGGTTGCGGCCCATGCGAGCCTTGCGCTGGACCAGCACCAGCTTGCCCAGACCGGGGATGGTGAAGCCGAGTTTGGCCTGCTGATAGGCCGTTTTCGCGAGGGTCTCCAACAGTCCGTTCACCTGCGCGCGAGTCAGCGCGTTCTTCTCCGCGAGATGTCGAACCAGTGCCGTCTTGCTCATTGCCGTGGCCATTTTACCTCCTCAGGCAGAGTGTCCATGGGCTTGGGTTGTTCCGCCGCTGCGGCGACTGCCGCGCAACTTACCGATGCGTTCTTCGTTTATCAATCCCCCTGGAAGGCGGCTTTTGCCCATCAGGCCGGCATCCGGAAATGAGCATTCCGTCCGGCTTGACTGCGGCCCGGAAGCCGCTAGGCTTCGCTTGCGGGTCGGTCTGCGCCCCGGTAAGAACTACCCCGAAGTGCCCTAGGAGTCGCTTATGCCCCCCGATCCCCTGCATCGGACGGAGATTCCCGGCTTCCCGGTCCGCAGAGGAAAGGTGCGAGACGTTTACGATCTGGGCGACCGCCTCTTGATCGTCGCCACGGACCGGATCAGCGCCTTCGATTGCGTCCTGCCGGATCCCATTCCCGGCAAGGGCCGCGTTCTGACCGCCCTGTCCCGCTTCTGGTTTGAGCGTTTCGGCGGGCAATACCCGCACCACCTGTTGGAGGTTCTTGAAGGCGATGCCCCGCCGGGATTGAGGCCCTTCGCCCAGCAGCTATGTGGCCGGGCCATGCTGTGCCGCAAGGCCCGGGTGGTCCCGATTGAGTGCGTGGCGCGGGGTTATTTGGCCGGCAGCGGCTGGAACGAGTACCGAGCGTCCGGCACGGTTTGCGGAATTCCCTTACCTGATGGGTTGCGGCAGTGTTCCCGCTTGCCGGAGGCGATCTTTACCCCCGCCACCAAGGTGGAAACAGGTCATGACGAGAATATCTCCTTTGAGCAGGCCTGTCACCTCGTGGGTGAAAATGTCATGAGGGAGTTGCGGGATCGCACCCTGGCTTTGTATTCGGAGGGGGCCGCATACGCCGAGTCGCGGGGAATCATTCTGGCAGATACGAAGTTCGAGTTCGGCTGGGCGGGTGACGAATTGATTCTGATCGACGAAGTTCTGACACCGGACTCCAGTCGCTTCTGGCCCGCCGACGACTACGCCGAGGGCCGCGACCAGGAGAGCTTCGACAAGCAGTCTGTGCGAAACTACCTGCAAACGCTCTGCGATGCCGGACAGTGGGACAAGACCGATCCGGCTCCGCCCCTTCCGCCAGAGGTGATCCAGGCCACCAGTCGCCGATATGCGGAAGCCTACGAGCGTCTGACTGGGGCTCGCCTGCCCGCCTGACGTCCACCAAGCCAATCCGACGCTATCGGCAAATCAGGCCGGATTGCGGTGGCTGCCGTCGCACCACGGCAGCTTCGCGCTTCGGTGGCACTGACAAACCGCTTTCTTACCCGGTTCGGTGATCTCCACTACTCGCGGAGCAATCCCGGTCTTGTGGACGGTGTGGGCCCCATCGCAGTAGGGCAGGTTGGCGCTGAGCCCGCATTGGCAATAGGCTTTCTTGCCGGGCGTTTCGTCGACGATGATTGGCGCGGTGCCGTGTTTCGGTTGCATGTGACGTGGTCAACTCCATGTTGCGAACGCGGTGGCCGGCAGGGGACTCTGCTCCGCTCCGGTACACCCGGTTCGCAGTAGCTGGTCCGCTGGTTCGAATGCGGCCGGATCATAGCGTCCCGGCTTAGTCCAGGCGAGCAGGGTGATTCGCCCTGGGGAACCTCCCACGGGTCAACAGGCTCGTCGGGTGAGAGCGGTAGGTCGAGTAACCATGAGTCTGGCAACCCGCTCGTCACTGATTCTCCGGGCTGGTGGGCTGAGATGTCGAAGAGGATTGTCCGCCGGCGAATGGGCAGGTCTTCGGGGGTTGTTTCTGGTGAGATGCGTTGCCGCACCTTGCGTCACCGGCATTCTGCGAGCAACCGATCACCGCCATCGCGGCGGCCACCGCCACCACCGTCGTTCCGATTCTCCTGACCAACTTCCAGAGTCGATGACGAGTCATACCAGTATCCTTGCTTCTGCCGCGAAACCCCGAACATGTATCCCGAGAAATCACTGTGTCCCGACGCAGGGTGTCGGCGGATCCAACGTTCAGCCGACGGGCGATCCGGGCCGTTTTGGGACGCCGACTCCGTACACCGGCGGGGTATCCTACCGCTTTTCGAGCCTCTGCCAAGCCGATCAGCCCTGATGCCCCGGAAAGGCCAGCATCGCCGCTCAGCTCATGCCATGCCATTCGGAGAGCCCAGCGAGACCCGGAGTCGTCGAGCGGGTAAGATAACGCGGGGGCACCGAACGGCAGGCCGGGAGGACCGATCCGTCATGAGCCGCCTTGGGCTGATTACCCGGATGACGCTGGCAGCGGGTCTGGCGCTGACGGGTTGTGGCTCGCCGACTCCACGACCCCCAGCTCAGACGCTGCCGCCGGAGGAGCCGGTGGCGACCGCAGTCACCGCTGGGCCGACCGATCCGCCCGCCGCATCTTTAGCGAGGCCGGCCGCACCGGTTCCGCCAGCACTGCGTCCCACAGCACCGGAGCAATTGCCATCTTCGCCTGCTCTGGCGGCTGAGCCGCCTCGGCCACCGCCTCCACAGCCCGTCCGGCCGCAACGCCCCAAGGATACATGGGTCATTTTTCGCGAGGCGGAGCGGGACGAGTTGGATGCGATTTGTGAGGCCCGGTGGACAGGTGGACGAAGGCTGGAAATTAAGACTGAGAATATAAAGAGAATAACTCTCGATCTGACCAAGCTACCGCCGGAGGCTCCGCAGGAAGGCCCGTGGCGGGTCCAGATCGATGGCCAGGGTATCGAGATCACCGGTTTCACGCCTAAACCCGGCTATACCGGCAAGGTGCGGGATCTGGTCCGCTCATCGAGCGGCAACTGGACGGTGGACAAGAAGAGACTGTATCGCGGAGGCTTGTGAAATGCTCGGTCGCATGGGATTCGCGGCGATCCTCCTGCTTCTATCCGGCTGGCCGTCGGTCGGCGAACCGCCGGATCGCTCCGGCCGTGAGGGGACGACCACTTCGTCCGCCAGCCGCCCGGCGCGGAAACAGCCTCGTCCAGCCAGGCAGCCGACGCCACCGGCGAAGATGGTGACGGACCGTGCCGTACGGGCGATGAAGATGTCGGTTCGGGATGTGCGATTCGACGAGGCGGCCCTGGAGGACGTCACCGATTGGCTCCAGCGGACAACGAAAGCCAACGTCCTGGTCAAGTGGAAAGTGCTGGAGAAGGCCGGCATCCGCCGCGACTGCCCAATCACGATACACGAGTCGCGGGTTCGCCTCGATGAGCTGCTACGGCTCGTCTTTGTCCAGGCCACCAAGGACCGCCCAGGCCTGGAACTCGCCGCCCATGCCGATGGCAACACGCTAATCATCACGACACGCGAGGAGCTTAACTCGCGGCTGATTGTGAAGACTTACGAAGTGCAGGATCTGCTCTTTGTGGTGCCGGATTTCGCGGCGGGGAGTGGCGGCGGTCCGGGCGTGGCGGGCGGCATTCGCCAGGGCGGCGGTCGCGAACGAGAGCCGGCCGACCCCGCCAAGCAGCTCATCGACACGATCACGCAGACGATCGAGCCGGCCACATGGAAAGTGAACGGTGGAAAAGGCACCATTGTGCTCTTCAAAGGGCAATTGGTGATCCGGAACAACCTGGAGGTCCACCAACGACTGGCGGAGCTGCTGGCCACGGGCCGCAAGTGAACACGCGAGCCGCGCCGCGATGCTTCCGTTGCCGCTTCCGCCGGCCCAATTGAGTAGGTGGCCCGCTTGCGGCAGGTACACGCGGGCACACGGACGACGGCCTCGCCGTGGGGGCTACTTTCGCGCGGCCAGGATCCCCATTACGCCGGTTACGATGGCGATCAGAGCCAACCCGCCAAAGGTGGCGTAGTGGATCGGCCCGGTGGCGATGACCTTCAGGAAGGAAGGCCAGATGCCTTGCAGACTGGCCGCTGCCGCCAGCCCGATCAGGGCCAGGGCCAAGACTCCCAACAGTGAGCAGACGTTCAACAACGCGCCGCCCGGCATCGCTGCCGCCGATCGGGCCGCCACGGCCACGGTGGGAACGGCCGCTTCGAACGGCGCCTCGGCAACGGTCTCGGCGGCGGATACGGCCAGTCCGCTGTCCTCCGTCGGCTCGGCGATAGCGGCCGCTTCAACCTCTGTCTCCGCCTCGGCAGGTTCCGCCGACGGTGAAATCACGTCGAGCAGCTCAGCGCCTAGGCTGGTGTCGTCGCTTTCTCGCGTGAGGTCCAGCAGGCCGCTTCCGCTGCCGACAGAGTCGAGTTCCTTCACGCTGGCGGCGATCTGGGTTTCGCCCATCGGGTCGGACTCGATCTCCAGCTCGTCGTCATCGAAGACGCTGATACCCTTGCGGGCCGCCGGCGCTGCCGGCTTGGGGGCTTCCTCGGCTTTGGTTTCCGCCGGCATTTCCAAACTGATGATGCTTGAGCCGGACAGTCCGAGATCCGGCACGGCGGGCGACAGGAAGGCCAGATCGTCGGCCGATGCCTGCGGCGCCGCCTCCGGCTCCGCCGGCGCCAATTCCAGCTCAGGTAGCAAATCCGCGGCATCAGCGGCTTGCGGCGCAGGACTGGCGGGCAGGTCCATAGGAATGTCGTCGAGGTTCACCTCGGCGGGCATCGGCGCGGCTGCGGAAGGAGACTCATCGAGCAAGTCCAGCCCCGAGCTGGCGTCCGCCAGTTCCGAAAGCGCGGAAGAGAAGGCAGCATCGCCCTGTTCGGCGTTGCCAAGGTCCTCGACCGCCGCCAGGTCCACGATGCTACTGCCTTCCTTGGCCGCCACCTGCTCGACCTCGGCGGTCTTGTACAGCACACCGGCGCCGTCTCGGATCTCGCTCAATTGCCGTTCGGCGACCAGCATTCGGATCTCGTCCGCCGACTTGCCCAGCCGCTCACACACCTGCTCCAGCGTCATGTACTCGTTGGCCATGGCTATGGTTTCCTGCTCTGGGGCGGTCCACTCGGTCGCCACACTGTTCGAATGACCGATGGCTCGCCGGACTTCCTTCCCTGATGATTCCCCCACTCCAATCGGACTTCGCGCGAAGGCAGGAGGGTAGCCGGGCGCTGCTCCGCTCGTTTGCTTATTGGTTCCCGGCCGGCGACCCTCAGGCCGCCGCTACCCCCCGGGGTTGCATCCCTCCGCCCTCAAGGCGCCACGCCGGGGATCGAGGTGCCGAGGGCGTCTTCGTCGTCTCCCGCGGGCAGAGCCGTTCCACCGCTTTCCAGGCGGTTTTCGATTCGGCTCTGGTCCTTCAACATCGCTTGCACCTGGCTGGGCGTCGGTTCGTCGTTGGCATAGTCTTCCAGATAGCGGTCGGCGCGAAACGATCTGGCGGCGACCAGTTTCAGCTTCCGGGTGCCCGGCAAGTACTCGTAGCACCACAGATTGCTGCTTTCCACGTCCACCATGAACAGCCCATACCGGTTGCGGTCCAGTTGTCCGGTGAAGGCGAAAACACCCTTCGTTCCGGCTGCCGGATTGTCGGCCAGGACCGGCGGCGGCGACCAGGCGCGCCCATCGCGGACCAGCAGGGTCGTGGCGATGACGGCGAGGAGAACGACCATCAGCCACAGGGCCGTCGTTCTCTGTTGTGCCACCCCCGACACCTGGGTCGTATGCACCGCGTCCATAGGCTGTGATCCTCTGCCAGTGCTGCCCCCGGGCCTGAGCGCTTCCCTACGTCATTATAGAAGGAAGCCTGACCGGCTCAAGAGACCCCGAACAGACCCCCGGGTGTAGGCTATTCGGACCCGCCGTCGTCCGATTATGACGAGAATTCGGGGTCGCTCGGCATCCGGCCCGGTCTGAAGTGGGCGAGACGGGGCTATTCCCCAGCCTGGACGTGCCGCTGGATGTCCTTGGGGAAGGACTCATCGAGTACGGCCGAATAACGGGCTCCGCAACCGCAGCACACCCAGCTGGACGCGGCTTCGCCGGGCTTCGGGCGTCGCAATGGAATGGGAAGCCCGCATTCCAAGCAGGTGCCAATCCGATCGGTGAGGGTGTTGATCAGGTCATTGATCACGTACGGCTTTTCCAGGAACAGAGTGACGCCCGAAGCCGTGAACTCCGCGCGATGTTCAGTGGCTCCCGTGCCGACGATTCGGACATTGGGGCGGATGGCTTTCAGTTCGGAGACGGCCTCCGCAAGGGCGGTGTTGGGCAGGTCGTGATCAAGGAGGACAACTTCCACGCCGGGGTCGCGCTCCAGCAGTGGCAAGGCCGCTTCCAACGTTTCCGCCATGTGGCACAAGCAACCCACTGCTTCCAGCGAGTACGCCACGGCCCGGCGAACCAGGGGAGTCGGGTCGATGATCATGGCCCGCCCCTCGAGCGGCCACGCCACTGCGGATGTCTCCGCGAGACCGAGCAGCATGCGGACTACCGGATGATGTCGATGGTGCCGGGCTTCGTGGGGTATGAGCACATAAAGCCGTCCGCGGGGCTGATCCCAGCGCCGCGAACGGGCCTGCCAGTCGCTGGCTTCCGTCCCGCGGGGCCGCAGGGTGACCCAACGGCTTTCCGCTTTGTCCAGATCGACCGCTCCGTCGTCGGTCAGGATCTCCTTCAACCGCTGGGGGGAGGCCTCGCCGACCGCGCGGGCGAACAGCTCGCGGGCGGCGGTGTTGGCGTAGACAATACGGCCGTCTTCATCGACCTCCACCAGCCCGATCGGCAGGCACTCCGCCTTCGGCTTGGGCATGTTGGCCGCATGGTCGACGGCGTCGCAGATCTGGGCCAGGCGAAAAGGCTTCTCGATGAACTCGCAGACCTCTGCCCGTTCAGCGTGTTCCTTCAGATCTCGGGTGGCGTAGCCGGTGATCAGGATGGTGCGTACGTCGGGGTTGATCGCCCGCAGAACCTCGGCGACATGCAGGCCGTGAATGCCGCCTTGGAGCATCCAGTCAGCCACGAGCACGTTGGGCCGGTAGCGAGCGCCGAGATCGATTGCTTCGCGGCCGGTGGCCGCCGACCGGATGTCATACCCCTTGCGACCCAGGGCCAGCTCCAGCTCGTCCCGGTAGCGATGTTCGTCATCCACGACCAGCACTTTCAGCATGTTCCGACTCCGCTGCCTGCCCCTCGGCGATTGCCGGCAAATCGACGATCACCGTCGTTCCGTGCCCGAGCCGGCTGCGGACTTCGACACTGCCGCCGTGTTCAGTGACGATGCCGTGGCCGACGCTCAGCCCTAGACCCATTCCCCCTCTGGTGCGTCTGGTGGTGTAGAACGGTTCGAAAATATGCTTGCGCTCCTCTTCCGTCAAGCCTTCGCCGTCGTCTTCCACGACCACGCGGACACCAGTTGCTGTTCGTTCCGTCCGGAGGCAAACCCGCACCGGCCGCTCGGCGGATGACACCGCGTTCTGAATTAGGTTCACGAAGACTTGTGACATCTCCACGGGGTTCATCAACACCTGCGGCAAGTTGGGCGTGAAAGCCGTTTCGATGACCGCGCCGGTCGGCCGGACAATGTTGCGCATGGCGACGCCCGCCCGCTCGAGGACCGTGTTCAGGTCTCCGGGCGTCTTCGCCGTCCGTTCCTGCCTGGCAAATCGCAGCAGGTTCTTGACGATCCGGCTACAGCGCTCGGCGTCGTTGATGATGTTGCGGAGCGTCCGCTCCATGATCCGCGCCGCGTCCGGCTCATTCCTCAGGGCGATGGCGTTCTCGGCGCTGAGCAGGATCATGCCGACAGGGTTGTTGATTTCGTGGGCCAGCCCCGCCGCCAGGACGCCGATCGAGCCCAGTCTCTCCGCCCGGGCCACCCGCTCCTGCGTTTCTCTGTAGTCGGTGATGTCTCGACCGATGCCCAGAACGCCGATGACCCGTCCGTCCGCGTCACGGTGGGCGACCTTGGTCGTCAGGTTGTAGCGGAGACGGTCATGGAGGGTCATGCTGCGGCCGTAGCTGAGCGGTTTGCCGGTCTCGATGACCTGTCGGTCCTCGCGAAGCAGAGGTTCGGCCAGTTCCGGCGGATACAGATCGGCGTCGGTGTGCCCGATGATGTCGGCCGCCGGCCGTTGCATGGCTTCGGCGGCGGCCGGGTTTACGAAGACGTAGCGGCCTTCCAGGTCCTTCAAGTAGACCTGATCGCTGGTGTTGAGCAGAACGCTTTCCAGGAGGGCGTGACTTTCCCGCAACGCGTCTTCCGCACGGCGGCGTTCCGCCACCTCCGCCGTCAGCTCCTCGTTGGCATGGGCCAGTTCGAGCGTTCGCTCCTCTACCCGACGCTCCAACTGGGCGTGCGCCTCTCGCAGAGCTTCTTCCGACCGGCGTCGATCCGTGATGTCTCGGGCCGTGGCATAGATCACCCGGCCTTTCGGCGTGGAACGCCATTCGATCCAGCGGTAGGAGCCGTCTGCGCAGCGGTAGCGATTGGTGAAATTCAGGATGGGCTGCTGCGCTTTGTCCAACATGCGGATCGCCTCCAGCGTTCCGGGCTGGTCCTCGGGATGCACCAGATCCAGGAAGCGGCGGCCGGTCAGTTCGTGCAGGGGATAACCGAGCGTTGTTTCCCATTCTCGATTGAGCCGCCGGAAGTACCCGTCGGTGTCGGCGATGGCCAGCAGGTCCAGCGCGCTGGAGAAAAACGCGTCCAGCTCCTCCGCCTTTTCTTTCATCGCACGCTCTGCTTCCTTGCGTTGGGTGATGTCGAGAACAGTGAAGACCACCTCGCCGTCCAAATCGCCCTCCTCCACCGGCGAGGAACTGAGCAGCACGTCGATGATGGTTCCGTCCTTTCTTCGCCACCGGCTTTCCAGCGACCCGAGGCCCCGCTCGCGGATCTGGGCGTACTTCTCCGCCCCGACTCGCTCGTATTCCGCATCGTCCGGATACAGCATCCGCGCGCTCTGCCCGCGTAGCTCCTCCAGCGAGTAGCCGGTGATCTGTTCGACCTGGGAGTTGACCCAGCCCAGCACCCGCCGGGTCACGGTACCGATACCGATCGGGGCGGCGCGGAGAATGCCGCGGAGCGTGGCCTCGCTGCGGCGCAAGGCATCCTCGGACCGCCTCCTTTCCGTCACGTCCTCAAAAGCCGCACCTAAACGGTTCTCCGGCAGCCGAAAGGCCCGCACTCGGAAGATCCCCGTCAAGCGATCATCGCGGTACTCCAGATCCTCCGTCTCGAACATGACGCCGCTGCGCACGGCCTCGAGACAGTGGGCAGTGATGCCCCGGTCCCTCGCCGTCGGCCAAATCTCGTTGAACTCCCGGCCCAACCAGTCCTCCAGTCGGATTCCGGTCAACCGCTCCGCTTCCGGGTTGGCGGCGGTCAATATCAGCCGGTCAGGCTCGCGGTATTCGTAGATGAAAAGACCGGAAGGAATACTCCGCACCAGGTCGTTGAGCATCGCGTGAGCGGCGCGGAGGGCGTTCTCGGCCTTCCGGCGGTCCGTCAAGTCTCGACCGTACAGGTTGACATAGCCGGCGTCCCGAATCGGTACGAAGGTGATCCCGAATACCCGACCATCGGCCGAAACCTCTTCCTCGGCGGGTTCGCCGGCGTTCAGAGTGTCCGCGGCCCGCTCCCGCAAGTACTCCCGTACCGGCTGATTCGTCTGCGGGTTTCGGGATTCCCAGAGGCTTTTCGCGGCGGCGTTGGCGTACAAAAGGGTGCCGTCGCGGGCGATCCGCAGGACGGGGTTCGGGTCCTCCGCCGGGAACCTGGCGAGCAGGGCGTTTTCGCGCTCTACCCGTTTGCGGTCGGTGATGTCGGTGAACATCGCGAACGAACCCGCGAAAGCTCCCTCTTCGTCTCGTAGCGGCGTGGCGGAGACGATCGTCCAGCATTCGCTGCCGTCCTTTCGGCGAAACCGTCGTTCGTAAATGCTGGATTCACCGCTTTGCCGAGCCTGCATCTGCCGGTGGTGGTCCGGCAGGTCCTGTTCGAACATGAAGGCATGTACCGGCTGCCCCAACATCTCCTCCGCCGCGTAGCCGAGCATTGCGGTCAGGCGGGCATTGACGTAGGTGGTAATGAATCGTTCGTCCATGGCCCAGATCCCCTCCTGGGCGGTTTCGACGATGCGGCGGTACTTTTCTTCACTGTGACGCAGGGCTTCTTCCGCCCGCTTGCGTTCGGTGATGTCAATGCCGATGCTGAGGACGAGCGGGGAGCCGTCGGTGTCGCAGAAGGGCAGACTGTGCAGCACGTATGTTCGCCCCGCGGGATCGGTCCACTCCCGCCGGACTGCCTGGCCGGTTTCAAAGACCTGGGCCGTGGGACACGCCGGACACGGCGATGAACGGCCCTCCCGCTCCTCGTAACACGGGCTGGCGTGGTTTCCGCCAAAGCGTTCCCGGAAGGCTGCGTTGGAGAACCGCAGGCGATGGTCCGGTCCCTGGAGGCAAACCGTCGCCGGCAGCGCCTCCAACACCGTCCACAGTCTCGCCCGCTCTTCCCGCACCGCCTTCTCGACCGTTTGCGCGCGGGTGATGTCTTCGACCGTTCCCTCATACCAGCGGATACGACCGTCCGCCCCACGGATTGCCCGGGCGTTCTCTCGTACCACGATGGTCGAGCCATCCTTCCGTTGCCACTGCACCTCCAGCCCGCGGATCTCGCCTTCGCGGGCCATTCGCTCCTTGAACTCCTGCCGCGCGTGCGGCGGGCCGAAGTAGCTCTTCTCCAGATTGCGCCGGGCCAACTGGGTGAATGAGGAATAGCCCAGCATCTTGATCAGGGCCGGGTTGGCGAACAGGATCCGCCCGTCGGGCGTGGTGCGATACACGCCGATGGGGAGATCGGCGAGCAGCGCGGCCAAGTCTCCGCCCGCCGCGTGGTCCGGCAGCGGCGGCGGTTTGGTCGCCAGCCGCTTCGGGCTTTTTCGTGTCGCGGCCCGTCGTGTGACGGATGGCCGCCGGGAAGACTGCTTCTTCGAGGGCATGGCTTCCTCCGTGAGGCCGGACGGGCCTGTTTCCACCCGCCTATCCACTCGGCGGGTCCGCCGATCGGCGGGCCGAGGTGGTCGGGGACCGCCGCCGTGCAGAGCCTGCCCGGCGGCTGAGGATTCCAGCCGCTGACCACCGTGGTGCGGGACACTCTTATACTGTACCCGGCCGCCGGAGGCTACTGCCGACCGCCCACCGCGACCACGGCATCGATCACTTCCCGCGGAGTCCGGAGTCGGGTAACGTGCCGCCTGACCGCCTGCTTGTCGGCGGCGAGGTCTGTTCATGCTGCTGCACCGCCTGTTTTTCGGCGCTCTGATGATCGTTGCCCTGCTGGCCCTGTTCTATGCCGACGACCGTCTTTCCTGTCGGCTCGGCCCGCCGCGACCCGAGGTCTACGGCCCGCAGGCGCCGCCCGCCACGCGACCTGCCCCACCCCAGTATGGTCCGCAGGAGCCCGCCGGGGTCGAGTCGTCCGCGGCGGCTGCCGCGGCCGCTCCCCGCAGCGTTCTCCCGCTCGGGCTGGAGCGGCTGGACGGCCTGCTGGTTGCCGGCGTGCTGCTGTTGCTGATCGTCGCGGGCACGTTCGAGATGCGGCGTCTGGCCGTCGCCGCCGGGCACGCCCCGATCCTGAACTGGGCCGTGTTCGTCAATGCGGTCCTGCTGCTCATCACCTTTCACGCCTGGAACAGCTCGGGCGGAGCCGCCGCCGACTATCGTCACACGGTGATCTGGCTCACCCTGGCCCTCGCGGGGGCGGCCTGGCTGGTGGCCCGCCGCCGCCGGCCCGACCACGCCATCGGCGATATCGGCGTGACGCTGCTCGCCGTGCTGTATCTCGGCCTGCTGGCTCAGTATCTGCTGCGGCTGCGGCTTAGCGGCCCGGCGGGCGGCTGGCTGCTGCTCTACGTCGTCGGCGTCGTGAAGATGGGCGACATCGGGGCCTGGTTCACCGGCCGCGCCTTCGGCCGCCGCAAGCTCATCGCGTGGCTCAGCCCCAAGAAGACCGTCGAGGGCCTGGCGGGCGGCGTCACGGCCTCGTGCCTGACGGCGGTCCTCGCGGCGTGGCTGGTCCGCGGCTGGCCGTCGGCCGCGAACGACCTCCACGACGCCTTTCCCGGTCCGGCCCGGGCCGTGGCCTTCGGCGTGCTGGCGGCGGTGGTCGGGCAGGCCGGCGACTTGCTGGAGTCGCTGTTCAAGCGGGACGCCCAGGTGAAGGACTCCGCCGCGGTGGTGCCCGCCTTCGGCGGCGTGCTGGACATCCTCGACTCCCCGTTGCTGGTCGCCCCGGCGGCCTGCGGGGTGCTGTTGGGCTGAGGCCGTCCGGCTCTTCTATTCGGCGGTTCGGCGGCGTAAGATGGCGGCGGCAGGAGCGGACCGGCGGTCCGTCGGCGGGGCGGGGCGGGTCTTTCGCCCGCCGGGCCGGACGCTCGCGGAGAGCGGCCGCGGGGGCGGGCCGCCCGTGGGGTCGTCCGGCGCCGGGAGCGGGCCCCCGCGACGGCGGCGGGGCTCGCGGCGTGCCGCGCGGCATCCGTCATGGCCATCCTCCTGCCGGGAGGGCGACCCGCCTTGGAACTGGTCATCACCATCGACGGCAGCGACGACCTCCGCCGGGAGCTGTACGGCCCGGCGGATTGCAACCTGCGGACCCTCCGCGAGGCCCTGGGCGTGCAGATCTTCGCCCGCGACTCCACGCTGAAGGTGGTCGGCCCGGCCGACCCGGTGGGCAAGGCGGCGCGGGTCATCGAGCACTTGCAGGCCCGTCTCCGCCAGGGGCGGCCGCTGGACCGCGACCAGGTGGCCGACGCCCTGGCCGAGGTCGCCGCCCAGCACCGCGCCGAGCAGGACCGCGGCATCGCGGTCTTTCGCCGCAACGCCGCCATCCGCCCGCGGACGCCCGGCCAGGAGGAGTACGTCCGCGCCGTCGCCGAGCACGACTTGTGCATCTGCCTCGGCCCGGCGGGCACGGGCAAGACGTACCTGGCGGTGGCCCTGGCCCTGTCGATGTTGAAGGCCGGGCGGATCAAGCGGATCGTGCTGGCCCGCCCGGCGGTGGAGGCGGGGGAGAAGCTCGGCTATCTCCCGGGGGACTTGCAGGCCAAGGTGAATCCGTATCTGCGGCCGCTGTTCGACGCCATGCACGACATGATGGAGTTCGAGCAGATCAAGCAGTTCATGGTCAACGACGTGGTCGAGGTGCTGCCGCTGGCCTTCATGCGCGGGCGGACGCTGAACCACGCGGCGATCATCCTGGACGAGGCCCAGAACGCCACGCCGCAGCAGATGCTGATGTTCCTCACGCGGCTCGGCCACCACAGCAAGATGATCGTGGCCGGCGACGACAGCCAGAGCGACCTGGCCGCCGGGGTCCGGAGCGGGCTGGTGGACGCGGTGGAGCGGCTGGCCGGGCTGGAGGGGATCGCCGTGGTGCGGCTGACGCGGGAGGACATCGTGCGGCACAAGCTGGTCACGCGGATCGTGCACGCCTACGCCCGCGAGCAGGGCTGAGGCCCGCGGGATGAGGGCGGCGGGGCGGGCCCGGCGGCGTCGAGGTGGTTTTCGGCCGTGGGGGCGTCCCGCTTTCGTGACCAGTCCCTTTTCGGACGGCGGCGGGCCGGCGCAAATC
>CAZNFM010000038.1:0-35155 GCA_964572385.1 uncultured Planctomycetaceae bacterium
GGCGGCGCGTGGCGGTGATCGGTCAGCGTGGATGGGTGAACAGCCGCCGCGCCGCGGTGAGCGGCCGGGCCCCGCCCGTTGCCGCCCGCCCCGCCCGAGGCTATGCTGCCGGGCCATGGCCCCGCCCCCCGAACCCGGCCCCCCCACGCCGCCCGCCGCCGATCCGCCCGGGCCGCCCTTCACCATCCTGGCCTTCGGCGCGTTCGCGCCGGGGCAGGTCTCGGCCACCTACGAGCCGGGGCCCCGCCCCACCACCCCGGAGCTGGAGGCGGCCATCGCCGCGACCTGGGCACAACAGACCGCCGCCGCCGCACGCGACGGGCGGATGCTGTTCAACGGGGAGCTGATCCGCTACCTCGGGCACGAGACGGCCCCCGGCCCCCCGCCCACCCTGCGGCTGCGGCTGGGGCTGACCTGCTACCGGGACTTCGTCGGCACCAACCTGTACGGGCGGGACCGGCTGGCGCGGGCGGGCTGGGAACGCTTCGCCAACCCGGTGGGGACCACGGCCACGCTGGTCACGGCCGACGGGCTGGTCTGTTACGGACGGCGGAGCGCCCGCGTGGCCTTCCACGGCGGGCACGTACACACCTTCGGCGGGGCCCTGGAGGGGCAGGACCTGGCCCCGGACGGGACGATCGACCCTTGGGCGGCCCTGCGGCGGGAGCTGGCCGAGGAATTGGGCCTTGGCCCCGGGGATCTGCTCGCGCCGGTCTGCACGGGGCTGATCCGCGACCACCAGATTTTCCAGCCCGAGCTGCTGTTCGAGGCCGGACTGACCCTGACCGCGGCCGAGTTGGCCCGGCGCTGGGCCGAGGCGGAGTCGCGGGACGAGCACGACGCCCTGGTCACGCTGCCCGACCGGCCGGAGGCGGTGCTCCCGTTCCTGCGGGGCTGCGGCCCGATCGCCCCGGTGGCGGTGGGCGCCCTGCTGCTGCACGGTCGGCGGCGCTGGGGGGAGGCGTGGTTCGAGGAGACGGCCCGCCGATCGGCGGAGACGGCTTGCTGGCCCGCGGAAACGGCCCGCCGATCGGCGGAGACGGCTTGCTGGCCCGCGGAAACGGCCCGCTGACCGGCGGAGACGGCCGACCGCCGGGCGGAACCGGGTCGCGGGTTCGCCGCCCCGCCGCGGTCGCCGCCGTGAGCCCGGGTCGGGCAGGCCGTTAGGATGCTCATGGCCCCCGCGTGGCAGGATATGCTGGACGCCCTGGGTTACACGCTCAGTCTGCCGGAGCGGATCGGCCGCGCCCTGGCCGCGGCCCTGGGCGGACTGACCAAACTGCTCACCGACACCCTGCTGCCCGAGCCGCTCCGCCGCTCGCAGACCTACGCGGCCATCGTCGGCAACGCGCAACGCTTCGTCATCGAGAAGATCGCCGCGGTGCGGGACGCGTACGCGGCCGAGGCCGACGCGGCCATGCCCGAGGACTACGTCCGCCGCAAGATCGCGGGGAACGTCATGGAGGCGGCGGGCATGTTCTCCATGCACCTGTCGCCGCTGTGGGTCTTCGCCATCGCCGCGGACGTGGCAGACGGGTCGAAGGTCTATCTGCACCGGCTGGTCGAGGAGCTGAAGGCGCAGCAGGTCATCGCCCCGGAGACGGAGGCGCGGGGCCTGGAGGACGTGCTGGATGCCGTGGGCCGCGCCGGGCGGCAGTCGGCCCAGGTGTTCGACGCCCCCCCGGTGAAACCGGCCGACCTCCGCCAGCTCCGCGACGATCTGGTCGGGAGCTACGCCGGCCTCCTGGGGCGGACGGCGGACCTGCTGCCGCGGATGGACGAGCTGTGGGGCCGGATGGAAGCGCTGGCCCGGCGGGACGGCGTGGCGGTCGGGGCCATCGCCGGACTGATGACGGTGGACGTTGGGGAGCTGGCGACGCGGGCCGCGGGGGCGGCGACGGCCCTGGGGAACACGACGGCGGACCTCTTCACCGAGACGCTGCTGGCGTCATATGGGGAAACGATCAACCGCGTGCAGCGGGACGGGGCCGCGGCCTGCCTGGAAGAGGCCGCCCGCCCTTACCTGGCGGCCGTGGGGGAGCATCTGCGGGCCGGGCGGGAGACGTACACGGAGCGGCTGTGGCGGCGGGTGACGAAGCAGCGGGAGTGAACGCCCTGCCCACCGTCGGGGGAGGATCCGCGGCCCGCGGTCGGCGAGCGGCCGCCCCGGCCCACGGCGGCCGCCCGGCCGAACCCGGCCGCGCCGGGCGGTGAACTCCCTGCTTTCCCTCTCCCTCGTGGTTAACGATCGCAAGTCAACGATGGCGAGTCGGCATCTCGCCGGGGCGAGCCGCCGCCACCGCGCGGAACGGTGCCGGCTCGCCGTCAGGATCCGCCGATCGGCGGCGCTGGCGGTCCCATGATCCGCTGAGCGCCGCGGGCAACATTTGCGCAACTTATATTGCTTGTGTATTGACAAGACTTTGCCGACGACGGATACTCCCGCGCGACATAAGGAGTTGCGCTGAGCAGGCAGAGCGTCCGCGGCCCGGCCAGTGGCGACCGCGGCGGGGAGGAAGCGCGGCCTTCAGTGACCGGGGGAAGAGTCTGACGCCGCGGCGACCGAGCGCCGCGGCCTACCGGTATGGAGGTGATGGTGATTCCCTCCAAAGAGTGGCTGCCATGAAGATCTTCATGCTTGGTTGGGAGTTTCCTCCTTTCATCAGTGGCGGCTTGGGGACGGCTTGCTACGGGCTGACGCGGGGATTGAACGAGCTGGGCCACCAGATCATCTTCGTGCTGCCCCAGCCCGTCTCCAGCCAGTACACGACGCACGTCCACCTGCGGTCTCCCGGGGCCCCCGCGGTGCTGGCCCAGGGCGGCCCCCCCGAGTCGGCGGAGTGGTGTTCCTCCTACACCATGAAGGAGCTGGCCAACGTCGAGTTCCGCTCCATTCCCTCTTCCCTCCAGGCCTACGCGACGCCGGAAGTCGCCCGGCGGAAGGCCGCCGGGGGATCGGCGGACGAGGACGAAGGCGACCCGGCGTCCGAACGCGACGACGCGCCGGAACCGCTCTCCGTGCTGGCGGGCGGGGCCGGCGGCGGACACTACGGCGGGGACATGTTCGCGGAGATCCACCGCTACGCGCGGTTCGCCGTGCGGCTCGCCCGGCGCGAGTCCTTCGACGTGGTCCACGCCCACGACTGGATGACTTACCCCGCCGGGATCGCGGTCGCGGCGGCCACGGGCAAGCCGCTGGTGATCCACGTGCACTCGACGGAGTTCGACCGCAGCGGCGAGCACGTGAACCAACGGATCTACGACATCGAGCGACAGGGCATTCACGCGGCCCAGCGGGTGATCTGCGTCAGCCACCTGACCCGGAACATCGTCTTGAACCGCTACGGCGCCCCGGGCGAGAAGGTGGAGGTCGTCTATAACGCGATCGATCTCAACGGCGACCAGCACAGCCTCCCGCCGCCCATCGGCAAGGACGAGAAGATCGTGCTCTTCCTCGGCCGCATCACCATGCAGAAGGGGCCGGAGTACTTCCTCGCCGCCGCCAAGAAGGTGCTGGAGCACGAACAGAACGTCCGCTTCGTGATGGCGGGCAGCGGCGATCTGATCCGCCGCTCGATCGAGATGGCGGCGGAAATGGGCATCGGCCACAAGGTCGTCTTCACCGGGTTTCTCCGCGGCGACGACGTGGCCCGCGTGTTCAAGATGGCCGACCTGTACGTGATGCCCAGCGTGAGCGAGCCGTTCGGCATCGCCCCGCTGGAGGCCCTCTCGCACGAAGTGCCCGTGCTGATCTCCAAGCAATCCGGCGTGTCGGAGGTGCTCGGCCACGCCCTGAAGGTCGACTTCTGGGATGTGAACGAGATGGCCAACAAGATCATCGCGGTGCTACGGCACCCGCCGCTGCAAGCCACCCTCCGCGAGCACGGCAGCTTCGAGATCCGCAAGCTGACCTGGCGCGACTCGGCCCAGGGCTGCGTCCGCGTTTACGGCACGGCCATCGCCGCCTCGTTCACCAATGGCAACTGAACCTCGGCGCCGGAGCGCGGCCCGAGCGTTGCCAACCCCGGCGAAGCCCATATAATCGCCCCATCGCCGTTTGGCGGAGGGTCTTCGGTCATGCCCTGCGTCTGCATCTACTTCCAGGTCCACCAGCCGTACCGACTGCGAAGGTACTCGGTCTTCGATACCGACCGGCATTACTTCGACGATCATCGCAACGCGGAGATCTGCCGCAAGGTCGCCGCCAAGTGTTATATCCCGGCCACGGCGCTGCTGCTGGACATGATCCGCCGGCATGAGGGGCGGTTCCGCCTGGGCTTCTCTCTCACGGGCATGGTGCTGGATCAGTTCGAGGCCTATGCCCCGGAGGTCATTCAGAACTTCCAGCGTCTGGCGGAGACCGGCTGCGTCGAATTCCTCACGGAAACGTACTACCACAGCCTCTCCTTCCTCTATTCGCGCGAGGAGTTCATCGCCCAGGTCGAGCTGCATCAGCGGCGAATCCAGTCGCTGTTCGGCGGCGCAGCGCCGGTCTTTCGCAATACCGAGCTGGTGTACAACAATGAGCTGGCCGAAACCGCCCATCAGCTTGGTTTTCGGGTGATTCTGGCCGACGGTGCCGAGCATGTATTGGGCCGGCGGTCCCCGAACAGCGTGTACACGGCGCCCGGCACCCCGATCCGCGTTCTCCTGAAGAATGCGCGGCTTTCCGACGACCTGGCTTTTCGCTTCAGCAATCGAAGCTGGGCGGAGTGGCCGCTGAGCATCGAGAAATACGTCAGTTGGATCAACCGCGCGGGTGAAACCGGGCCGGTGGTCAATCTCTTCATGGACTTCGAAACCATCGGCGAGCACCAGTGGAAGGACACCGGCATCTTCGATTTCTTCGAACAGTTGCCCGTCGAAGCGCTGCGACACTCCGGCAACTCATTCAAGACCCCGTCGGAGGCGGCGGCGGCTTTCGAACCCGCCGGCCAGTTCGACTGCCCGCACCTGATCAGTTGGGCAGACACCGAGCGGGATCTCTCGGCCTGGCTGGGCAATGCGATGCAGTCCAACGCCTTGAAGGAGTTGTACGCACTGGAGGCCGCGGTGAAGTCCACGGGTGACGAGTGTCTTCTTCGCGATTGGCGGATGCTGCAAAGTTCCGACCACTTTTACTACATGTGCACCAAGTACTTTGCCGATGGCGACGTGCATAAGTACTTCAATCCTTACGAGTCGCCCTACGACAGCTACATCAACTTCATGAATGTACTCGACAATCTGACCTCGCGGAGTCGGCCAGAGCGGATCGGCGTCTTCTCCGGCCCCACGTCGGTCGCTCCCTCATAACGGCTCGCCCCGCCCTGGAAGACCGGTTCGCGTCGTCGCGGATTCGGGACGAGGAGTTGCCTCGCCAGTCCGCAGTGCTCTGTGCGGGATCGGCTTGGCGCGGCTCGCGCCTCGATAATCTGGGACCTGCGGACGGCTCCGTACGCATCCGAAAGTCGCCTCTGGACTTGGCCGGCTGGTCAGGTTTAGAATCAAGGCATCGCGGCGGTGGGTCGCACGGCTCTCCGCCGAAGCCTGCCGGTTGAAGCGAGAGTTACCCGCCCCGCGGACCGATATCTGTTCTAAAAGCGCCCGAGAAGTCGCCGCGTGGACCAGTAGAAGGCCGCTGTTAACGTTATCAACAGGAGCAGAGCAGACTCAGATGAACCGCAAGAAACTCGCCATCCTGGTCGGAGGCGGTCCGGCACCCGGCATCAACGGGGTCATCGGCGCCGCCACCATCGAAGCCGTGAACAATGGCATGTCCGTCATCGGCATCTACGACGGCTTCAAATGGCTCGCCTCGGACAAGTTCGTCCCGGAACGCCATACCATCGATCTCGAAATCAACGACGTCGGCCGAATCCATTTCGACGGCGGCTCCATCCTGCGGACCTCCCGCACCACGCTGCTCGACGAATCCCAACTCGGCGTCTCCACCCAGGTCCGCCCGGACGAGAAGAAGGTCCGCAACGTCCTGCGGCACCTCACCGAGCTGGGCGTCACCCATGTGCTCAGCATCGGCGGCGACGACACCGCCTTGAGTGCCCGCTTCGTGGCCGAGAAAACCAACCACCGGATTCGCGTCGTGCATGTGCCGAAGACCATCGATAACGACCTGCCGCTGCCGGCCGACCAGCCGACCTTCGGCTTCACGACCGCGCGCCACCTCGGCTCCGAGCTGGTTGCCAATCTCATGGAAGACGCCCGCACCACCGGCCGCTGGTACATCGTCGTGCTGATGGGCCGGCACGCCGGCTTCCTGGCGCTGGGCGTCGGCAAGTCCACCGGCGCCACGGTGACGCTGATCCCCGAGGAGTTCGAGGAAACCACCACGATCCACGAGATTGCGGATGTTCTGGAAGGGGCCATCATCAAGCGTAAGGCCATGGGCAAAAACGACGGGGTCGCCGTCGTCGCCGAGGGTCTCGCCTACCGTCTCGGCGATCGCGAGGAAATCGAACGGCTTCTGGGCAAGAAGGTACCAATCGATGCGGCCGGCCACATTCGTCTCGCGGAAATACCCCTGGCCCGGATGCTCGGCGACGAACTGAGCCAGAGGTTCGCTGCGCGGGGCGATCACATCACGATCGTGCCGCAATCCATCGGCTACATTCTTCGCTGCGCCCGCCCCACGCCCAAGGACATGGCCTATTGCCGCGATCTCGGTCACGGCGGCGTGCGGCTCCTGCTGGATGATTCGCTGGACCTGTCGGGCGGCGTGATGGTCACGCTCCAGGAGAGCAACATCAAACCGATGCTTTTCTCCGAGATGGTAGATCCCCAAACCAATCGGACTCGTATTCGCGTCGTCGACACCATGTCCGATTTGTACCGTGTCGCCCGCGCCTACATGATCCGGCTGGAGACGTCCGACCTGGACGACCCCGTCATGTTGGCCAAGCTGGCCAACGCTGCCGGCATGACCGAAGCGGAGTTCGCCACCAAGTTTCGGAAGGCCGCCACCCGGCTCACCGACCTGCGAGGCATGGCGAAGCTGGCGAAGGCCGGCGCAGCGGCGTCCGGCACCGCCCGGCCTGCGGAAACGTGTACGTGACCGCCTGGCCCGAGCTTGTGGCCTGAGCTTGTGGTGTCGGCGACGCCACGGCCCGTCCGCCGTTGCAGCAGACGAACCCGGCCTTCGTCTCAGGCCGCTGCCGAATCCCCATAGCAGCACACGGCGTTCTTTGACGTCCGCCGACCGATCGGCCAGAATGGCTTGATCCCCGTCGCGGTCACCATTGGGCCGGCGTCGGCAAAGGCTCCGGGATGCGGATGAACCTCCCCAACCAGATCACGCTCGGGCGGTTCTTCATCGCCGTCATCTTCCTCATCCTCCTGGCGTCGTTCGATTACGCGAACCGCGCTCGCGATCTGTGGCGCCTGGATGCCGCCTTCGTTCTCTTCCTCATCGCCGCCGGCACCGACTGGCTTGACGGCTATCTGGCCAGAAAGCAGAACCAAGTCACCGCCTTCGGCAGGATTCTCGACCCCTTTGTGGACAAGATTCTCATTCTAGGAGCATTCGTGCTCCTGCTCGGCCGGGGGTTCAACGACTCCCGAGGCGCGAATGTGCTCGGTCTGGAAGGCTGGATGGTGGTCGTCATCATTGCTCGCGAATTACTAGTGTCCGGGTTGCGGGGTTTCAGCGAAGCGCAAGGTCAGGCGTATGGCGCCAATTGGTGGGGCAAGACCAAAATGGTTTTGCAGTGCGTCGCCATCGCTTGGCTGATCGGCAGCATCGGGCGGCTTCAGGAAGTCGAGTGGGTCCGCGCGGGGAGGCCCCTGGTTATCTGGATCACCGTACTGTTCACCGCCGCCAGCGTCGGTGCGTACCTGGTGGCTTCACGCGAGGCCCTCGCCGACCGGGCCAAACCGTAGGCTGCTGCTGAACCTTTCCCCCTTCACGCCATCATGAAGCAATCAGGAGACCCTCCGTGAGCGACTTGTGGAGCGCCGTCATACTCGGAATCATCGAAGGACTCACGGAGTTCCTCCCCGTCTCCAGCACGGGTCACATGATCATCGCCATGGACTGGCTCGGCGTGGATAAGCAAGCAGCCCCTTGGAACGCCTTTCTTTACTTCATTCAGATCGGCGCCATCGCTGCCGTCATCGTCTACTTCTGGCGTCGGCTCTGGCAGCAGACTCTCTCCAGGCCCGCCGGAGGATGGAAAGACCATCTTCTGCCGAGACTGGCCATCGGGGTGCTGCCCGCCGCAGTCGTCGGCCTTTCGTTGGATGACTGGGTTGAATTCCACCTGGAGCGGCCCGTTCCCGTCGCGGTCGCGCTGGTGGCGGGCGCCGCCGTCATGGTTCTCATCGAACGCCGGTTTCGCCGCAATCAAGGCGCCGCCATCGAACAGGTCACACTGCGGCAGTCCTTCCTGATCGGCCTGGCCCAGTGCGTCTCGATCGTCCCCGGCGCCAGCCGAGCCATGGCCACCATCATGGGCGGGCTGTTGGTCGGCCTCCCGGCGGCGACGGCCACGGAGTTCTCCTTCTACCTGGCGATTCCCACGCTGCTCGGGGCCGGATTGGTCCGCGTGGCCAAGCAGCCCGCCGCCTTGGGTGGGGAAAACATGCTTCTGATGGCCGCGGGATTCCTGGTGGCCTTCGTGACGGCCTGGTTGGTGGTGGCCGGGTTCATGCGCTATGTGCAGACGCGGTCATTGCAACCGTTCGCCGTCTATCGCGTCATTCTGGGAGCAGCCGTGCTCGCCAACGCCTGGCTGGGCGACTGACTTGAATCAATCGCCTGTTGTAACTTCTTGCAATACAATTAGTTAAATATGATTCGCCGAATCGGCGGCAATTTCTTTCCGGACCCCTAACCATCTTCGGGCAGGCGGGTCTAGACTATCGTGCCGACGCGACTCCCCGGCGGCGGGCGTGCCGCCGTACCTGGCCCGTGGGACGCAGACGGACAGATGCAAGACAAGGGAGGTTGTCATGAATTCGCGAAACGTCGCTTTGCTGCTCGGTGTGCTGGCGGCGGTGGCGGTCATCGGCTCGATCGGGGCCACGCCGGCGTGGGCTGATGGCTACTACCGCGGCTCCGGCTACTACTCGCACGGGTATTCCTACACCAACTGGGGTTACTCGCGGCATTACGTTCGTTATGTGCCGCCGTGCCGACCGGCTCCGTGCTATGTGCCGCCGCCGTGCTATCGGCCGCCGGTGGTCGTGGTACCGGCTCCTTGTTACCCGCCGCCGCGGCCGGTGTACTACGAGCGGCCGAGGTCGTCGAGTTTCGGTTTCTCATTCGGCTTCAGCCATCGCGACCGAAGTTGCGACCGGCCTGCCTACCGGCATCACTCACGGCCGTACATGGCCTTCGACCGCCGCAATTGTCGTTGATCGCGATGCCGTGCCGGCCGCCGGCTGGAGTGCCGTGCCCCAGTCCGACCGGCCGGGCGATCTCAAACGTCTCGCAATGGGAGGACTCGGCTTGCAGCCGAGTCCTTCGTTTCATAATGATCCCTCCTCGGCCCGCATCTCCCGCACCGCAACGCGGGACCACTCGGGCGGCACGGGTCATCGAGGCTAGTCCGCGATGTTGTGTTCCAGGGCGTAGCGGGTCAATTCAGCATTGTTGCGAAGACGCAGCTTGTCGAGGACGCGGCGCCGAAACGTGCTGATGGTCTTGACGCTGAGGCACAGTTCCTCGGCGATCGCCCCCACGCTGCGGCCGTTGGCGATCAGGCGGAGGATCTGGTACTCGCGGTTGGAAAGCTGCTCGTGAGGCGGCTTGTCCACGTGGGCGTCCACATGTGCCGCCAGGCAGGCAGCCACTTCGGAAGTGATGTACCGCCTCCCCGTCGACACGGTGCGAATTGCCTTGAGCAACTCGTCGGGCGACCCTGCTTTGTGCAGGTAGCCGGCCGCGCCGGCGCTCAACGTCCGCACGGCGTACTGGTCTTCCGGATACATGGTCAGGACCAGTATGGGCAACCGCGGCTTGCGGCGCCGCAGTTCCTGGATGACCTCCAACCCGGGAAGACCGGGCATGGCCAGATCCATCACCACCACATCGCAGGGCGTTCGAGCCGCCGCGGCCAGCAATTCCTGACCTGTGGCCGCCTCGCCCACCACCTCCAGATCGGCGGCATCATCGAGCAACCGACGGAGTCCAGCCCTCACGACGGTATGATCGTCGGCGATCAGCACTCGGATCATCGGACAACCTCCGGTCTTGAGGAAACCGGCGAACGCGAGAGCTTCTCCAGAGGCATCTCCAGCCTGACCTCGGTGCCGGTCGGCCGCCGATTGCGGATCGTCAGGCATCCGCCCCATCGCAAGGCACGCTCCCGCAAGCCAGCCAAGCCGAGGGAATGCAGCCCGGTGGTCTGCTCGGGATCGATGCCAATGCCGTCGTCGGTGACGGTCAGCACGAGGGTCTGGTCAGAGACCCGCAGACGGACGGCAACATGCGTGGCCCGGGCATGGCGCACCACATTGGTCAGGCTCTCCTGCAAGACCCGAAACACGTCGATAGCCTGTTCCGCGGGCAAACCGGGAGTCCGCGGAGGCAGCGACAACTGACACCGCAAGCAGGTTCGCCGCCGAAAGCTCTGTACCAGCCAGGTGATCGCGTCAGAAAGACCCAGATCGTCCAGCAAGTGAGGACGCAGATCGGCGCAGATACGGTGCACGGCCCGCATCGTCTTGCTGACCAGCGCGGACATCGCCTTCAGCCGCCTTTGCACGGGCCGGCGAGAGGTGCCGGGTTGCCCGGCAAGCCAGTGCAAGTCCATGTTCAGCACCGTGAGCGTCTGTCCCAATTCGTCGTGCAACTCGCGGGCGATGCGGCTCCGCTCCTCCTCGCGAATGCTCTGCAGGCGGTGGGTCAGCCGCCGCAGATCGCCGGCCAACTCACGGTAGCGGCGTTCGCTCTCGCGAAGGGCTTCTTCGGCCCGCTTGCGGTCCGTGATGTCCACCATCGTGCCCTGGATGATCCTGGGGCGACCGGTGTCGTCCGGCATCAGAGCAACGTTTTCAAGAATATGTACAGGGCGGCCGTCTTTGCGTTTCAGCGTTAATTCCAGGTTCGTGAGTACTCCCGCAGCGCGAAGCCGGCCCAGAAAAGCTCGCCGGTCGGTCCGCGTGAAGTAGAGATCCTGCGCCTTGCTCCGCAGCAGCTCGGCACGGGAACGATAACCCATGATCGCGGCCATGGATTGATTGCAGTCGAGGATTCGGCCGGAGAGCGTCGTGCGGTAAACCCCAACCAGATTATGCTCAAACAGCAGGCGATACCGCTGATCAACCTCACCGGCATCGCCGGAAAACAGCCGGATATGGCGGCCTGATGATGAGACCGGCCGCCGTTGCCTTGGGCGGGATACCGGCGTGCAATGTGGGCGGATGGCCGGCGGGGGACGGACAGCCATATGGTCCTCCCGAACAAACCGGTACAGGCTACCAAATCGCCCGGACTCTGCCAAGGCGACTTGGCGGGACCGGTCGGCGTAGGCTCCCGCGGTTCAGTCGAAGATCGCACTCACCAGGACATGCACATCGCGGCCGTCAACCAGGCCATCACCGTCCACGTCAGCGATCAGCCGGTGGACGCAGTCCGGATCGTAGCCCAGCAAAACGTCGATGAAAGCCGGAACATCATCGGCCGCGACCTGGCCGTCGCGGTTGAGGTCGCCGCGAATCCCAAGATGGGCCGTGATGGTCGTGACGGCGCCGGGGCCGGCGGCAAGCGGGCCGACAACGTGGACTCGACCGGTCGTGGCATCGTGGGTGTACGCGACCGCCTGGCATCCAAAGGCGTCGTCGCGGGTCACACCCAGCAGCCCCGACCCCGTGGGCACCCGCAGGTGCGTGTCGAAGTTGACCGCGGAGCCGGTGTGGTTGGTGAAAGCGTGCACGACGGCGGTGTTGGATTCCGTGCAGGTAACGCTGAGGCGGTGGCCGCCGAGCTCCAGATTGTTGACCGTCAGCGTACTCCAGCCGGTCGGCAGCTTCGGTTCGAGACGGAGGGTGTTACCGGGCGCGTCGGGCGTGGCGTCCAGGAACATCATCATCGCATCGACGAAGAAGGACATGCTCTCCCAGGCGTTGGGCCAGGCGGCCTGGAGCACGAAATCCATCTGCCCGGGGTACAACAGGCTGTTGCTGGGGGCGATCTGCTCGGCGCCCAGGCCGATCGGGCCGACGCGATCGACCAAGAGGTCGAGCCGCAGGCGATGGTTGTCGATGTCGCCTTTTCCGGCGAGGAGATCCTGTCGCGCGGCGTAGTAGCAGCCGTACCACATGGTACTGAGGAACCAGGGGCTGCCGTTGGGATTAGGCCCGGCGTTGTTGTGCCAGTAGGTGTCGCTCCAATACCGGTTGAGCAGGCCCGCCCATTCGCCGGCGTAGTTCATCAGCGGATGGATGTTGCCCCAGCGATCGCCCGCGACGCCGTTGATGCGGTCGACGGCCAGCGCCGCGCGAGCATGGTCCGCGGGGTAGATGTCAAAGGGGTATACGATGCCGAGCTGCGAGATGTCGGTGTTCTCGCCGTTCCACTCCAGTCGGGCGTCGAGGCCGCCGCGGATCGCCGCGGCTCGCGACAGGAACAAGGCGCGGTCGTTGTGATAGTTGCATTGGCCCGGCCCGCCGGGGCACGCATTCTGGTCGAGAATATCGGCGATGGCAGCGGCATCCTCCAGGCCCCGAATGACCGAGGCGTTGGAGTAGCTGAAGACGTCGAAAGCGTCTTCCCAGAGGCTCATGGAGTACATCAGGTTGACGGACTCCTCATAGCGCAGACGGCTGTCGATGGTGCTGTCCTGGCTGGAGGCGATGGCCGCCTCGTAGACCTCGTCGTAGTGGCTGAGCAGGAACCCCAGATCGCCGGTGGTGTCGTAGAGGTACTTGATGCCCCAGGGGTAGCAGGATGTCTCGTCCACCTGCGGCGCTCCCCACACGGTGTAGCCGTCGGTGGTGTATTTCTGTTTCCAGAAGCCCTTTCGCCCCCAGCCCTCCCCGTCGCGGTAGGCCACGTCGCGAAGAAACGCGAAGATGGCCTCGGCCTCGTCGAGGTGACCCGTGCGGGCCAGCGTGATGGCCGCCCAGGCCGCGTCGCGCGGCCACACGAACGGGTAGGCTCCGTTGTGCATGCCGGCGATAATGCCGCCGTTGCGGCCATCAAGATGCAGGGCCGTGGCCAACAGGCCCCGGCGGAAGGTTCCGTCAAAGCGATCATCCGGCGTGTCGATCGTCACGCCTCCGGCCAGCCAGTCGCGCCAATACTGCTCGGTGACGGTCTGAAGGCTGCTCATGTTGCCGGCGAGAAACCAATCGATGGCGTTGTCGATGAAGTAAGCGTACGTACCCGTCGCGCCGGCGGGGCGATCGAAGCCTCCGGCGATGAGGATGTCAACTTCGCGTGATTCGCCGGGCGGCAGCGTGACCGGGACGCCGACCCAACCGAGGCCCTGGTCGGCGCTGGTGTCGCTCCAGAAATCCGCCGCCGGCTGCCCGCCGGCCCCACCGACGGTCCCCACCAGTTTCATGGCGGCGGCGAGATAGAGCGAGACATTCTTCTCGTAGTCGCCGAAGGTGGTGGGGTTGTATTCCCCGCTACTGCTGGTGAGGCGATAGGTGTTGTCGTAGCCGATCATGACGCCGCGGGCGGCATCGGTGAACGAACCATCGAAACTGTCGCCGCCGTTGATGGCCCAGTCGGTGTGAAAGTAAACGCCGATCTGCTCGACCTGCGGCCCGTGATTGGTCAGGATCAGTCGCTTGACGTAGAGGCCGCGATTGGGCTGGCCGCCGTCGTCATTCGGGAACGTCACCCCCGCCGGACAGAAGTCGTACTGACGCACATGAATGTTGTGCCCCGCGGCCACAAGCCGCTGCGTCGTTTCAATGACGTTCGTGTCGTCCAGATACGCCTGGCTGAAATCGGTGTAGTCGCCACCCGCCTCGTTGCTCAGCCAGTAGGTCACGCCGTCCACGCGGAGGCCCGGCATGGCCTGGTTGATGTTCATCTGCCCGCGATGGCCGGGCGGCAAACCGGGTGGGAAGGTGTCGAGGCCGTTAACGTAGCCTTCGTTCTTGGTGCTGACGCCCTGCACACAGCCGGCGGACGGGTAGTAAATGTCGTAAACCGAGCCGTTCTGGTCGATCATCACGTTGATGTAGTTGTTGCCGACGACGCCCTCTTCCTTCCAGAAGTGAACGGCGGGATAACCGACGGCGTGGTCGGGGTGCGGGCTGCCTTTACCCGGCCAGGCAAGTTTGACCGTGTATTGGAAGACCGTTTCCGGAGCGGACGGGTCGTTGCAGACTTCATCCGCGCAACCGAAGTTGTTGGCGAAGACTTCCAGGCCCCCGCCGCTGTGCCAAGCACTGAGCTTGTACTTGACGGTCGTGCCGTAGGCGCGCGTGCCTGCCGGTAGCGTGGCCTTCCACCAGTCAATGTTGCTCGGCGAGTGCGGCTCGTTGCGGATGAAGGCCACTTGGCCGGCGGCTGAGGTCAGGACCGCAGTGGACCCCGACGGGACGCCCCGCACGCCGGTCGGTTCGGTGCCGTCTGTCGTGTAGTAGATGGCCACATCCGTGTAGTAGAAGGAGAAACCGATCCGCACCCAGAGGACGACAGCCTCGTCCTCCCGCGGAGTATCCGGCTCACGCTGAGTGATACCGGACGATTCGCCGAAAACCTGGTTGAGCGGCTGGTGTTCGACGAAATCCGGCGTGGCCCATGTCGTCGGGGTCAAGCAAAGAGCAAGAGCGATTGACGGCAGAACGTGTCGAAGCATGGCATCGATCCTGTCGGAACGCGCGGCCGGCCGATCGGTCAAGGCAGCCGGTCTGGAGCCGTGTCGGCGGAACAGGCGGTGGCTGGCACCGCCAGGAGACTCGCGGCACGCGGGTCATGACGCGGACGGGCGAACAGGCTGGTCGGCCTGTCCGCCCGTCGAAGGCACAGAACTCAGTCAACTACTTACGAAGTCCGCTTAGCTCCGGCGGCGGAGCAGGGCCAAGCCGCCGAGGGCCAGGAGAACCAACGTGGCCGGCTCCGGAATGTAGTAGGTGCGATAGCGGCCACCCGGCAGGTCCAATTCAAACCGGTGAGTCTCGGGTCCACCCCAAGCCTCGAAGACGGCATTGGGACCATTCTCGCCGAAATGCAGGCCGATGTTCGACCACCAGTCGCCGTTGACGCCGGGCTGGCGGAACTTGAACTCGTAGACACCGGGACCGGGAACGGTGACGTCGGCGTAGTAGAAACCGTTACCCGCGTGGGTCATGTTGATCGGAGCGGTCCAGCCATTGAAGCTGCCCATGACTTGCCAACCGCCGAAGCTGTTCTCATAGCCGACGCGATTGTCGGTCGGCAGCCAGCCATCGTTGGTGGTGCCGGGATAGAAGAACACGTCGAAGAAGCTATCGACGGGCCAATAGGTGGCCACGTTGTTGGGCGGGAAGTTGGGATCCCAATCGTCCTCGGTGACCTTGAACTCGAGCGGCGAACCGGGGGTGAAGCCGGTCGTGTCGATCGAGGCGGCGAAACGGGTACCGTCCCAAACCATCGGGGTGCCGGTGCCGGACCAGCCGTTGAAAGTGCCGCGGACGTACCACGGCTGAGCCGTGGCCGCGGAAACCATGCAGAGAACCAAGACAGCAGCAAGAACTCGTCTCATGTTAATGCTCCTCCATTCAGATTTACGTTGCTTCGCAAGAGACCAAATACAGCATGCGGCGCACCGGCGACCGCATCACAGCACCTGTTCACTCACGGAAGAGACCTGACGTGCGGATGGCACCTCTCCCCTGCGGACGAAACGCTGGGTCTCTCCCCTCTGCCAAAACATTTTACCAGTATGGCAAACGCGGTTCAAGAGTTTCCGCTATCCGTTTTAGTCCCCTCCTGCCAGTGCTTCGCTTCTCCGTCGGGCTGCTCCGGTCGTCATCGAATCCAGACCCTCCTCCACCCTCGGCCTTACTCAATCCCGAGGAGTTTGGCGATAAACAGCGGCATATCATCTGTATCGTTGAGCCCGTCGGCATTGAAGTCCGCCGCCGGGTTGAAGACCTGACCCTGTGCCCCAGTGACCAGGGAAACGAACGAGTTCACGTCCCGCCCGTCCACCGCGAAGTCATTGTTGATGTCGCCGAGGCCGCCGTAAAGCACGGTAGTGGCGTTAATCCCGACGAAACTGGTCACGGACGCGGTACCCATTTCGTCAAAGGCGACCACATCGATCCGATGATTGCCGGTGATCGCGCCGCGGACCGTGCGGCTGAAGGTCGTCCCGTCCCGCGTGGCCTGGTCCTGACCTTGCTGCGCCCAGGTGACGAACGGGCTGTCGGCGTGCTGGTCGAAGAAGATGTGCACCGCCGATACCGTCGGATCGGAAGTCTCCACGACTGCCAGGAACGTGCTGGTAGTGATGTCGTTCTGCCCCGTCTGGGTCGGCTGCACCAGAGTGACCTGCGGCCCGACTCGATCCAGGTAGATGACCTTGCGAAACTCCCGGAACAGCGGATCGCCGGAAGTGCGATGCCGGAAGGCCCAGACCGTGATGTAGTGGTAGCCGTCAGGGAGCTGTGTCGCGTCGATGGTTTGCCGATAGAGGCCGCTGCCGCCGCCGTAGAGCGGTGAGTGCTGCGTCAGGAAGTTCTCAAAACCCGCGTTGAAACCGCTGGGATAGTCCACCACGCCGTTGCCGTTGAAATCGGCGAATCCCGAGTTGAGGCGAAAGATGGAGAAGTCGTCCGTGTTCGGATCGAGTGGGTCAGTCTGGGTCGTTTGCAGGCGGATCTCGAACGAGTCCGCTCGAATGACGTCGATGGCCGTCAACCGGCGAGCATGGGCCGCTACGCCGGCATCATCCGGCGGGATCGTCGCTTCGACGTTGGTGACGGTCAGCGTGCCGCTCGGCGTCGCCGGACCGTAAATCACATAACCGCGACCGTGGAAAGTGGTGCCGGTCTTGTTCCGCGGGACCTTGAGATAGAGGCTCGAGGGGTTGTTGGCGTCGAAGAGCCGCCCGTTGGCGTCAACACCAAGAACGTCCGGGATCGCGTTGGTCGGATCGACAATCGGGTCGGCGGCGTTTCCCGTCAGTTCGTGCAGCCGCGTGCCTGCCGGGAAGGCGGTGGCGACGTTCCGCGTATCGATGCCGGCGTCCTCGCGATCGTTCAGGGCAACCAGCAGGTTGTCCGGTCCGTTGGGTGTGCGACGAGTGAAAACCAGTACGTCGTCCACGGACTGGTTGACCGGATCGGTTCCGTTGATCGGCATCAGCCACCCGCGGGCGTAGCCGTTGCGGATCTGCACCAGCTTCGTGATCAGGTTGCCGCCGAGACCCAGGGCATCATCGCGGCCATTGGTCCGGGGAAAATTGCTGGGCCGCGAACCGAACTCGTGGGCGTTGTGGTACACGACCGGCAAGCCCGTCCGCATCAGGACATAAGCGTGAGCCACGGAGTCGTTCTCCCCGTCGCCGATGGCGTTATCGTGACTGTTCACATGATGAACACCGATCGTGCCGTTCTGATAGCCGTCGTCGCGGAGGTCGAAGGTGGCGCTGAGGACGTTGGCCCAACTGCCCAAGCCGTTGGCCGAGACGAGATCGCGGAGGGCGCCCGCCTCATTCAGATCGAGCGCGTCGCGGTTGCCGAACTCCCACCCTTGGGCGGGCCAGCCTTGGCCGGGATCGCCGTAAGGGCCGGCGGGCTTGCGAACCCAGTTCTGGGCAAGGGCGCCACCGCCTTCCACGACCTCGACGAAGGAGTACGGCGTGACGTAGCTGCCGTCGAAGGCCCGGCGGCGAAGATGGACGCACGTGTCCCAGTAGGTGTCCCAGAACCATGTTGGAATGTGCTTGGCGGCATCGAGGCGAAAACCGTCGATGCCGTACTCCTCCAGCATCCACCGCGTCGCACGCAGCAGCAGTCCCGTGGCGTTTTCGATGACCGGATCACCCTGCAGGGGATCGGTCTTATTGAACGGATAGAGCGTGTAGTTGGTCGCGCCGGGGTTGCGGCTGGTGCCGGGGTTGGTGCCGGTCTGCGGCGTCAATGCGGTGTCCGGATAAAACCGCGCGTTGTTGGCGTCGGGGCGATTGTAGACCGTTCCGGCAGGGATGTTGTTGGGATTACCCGCCGCCACCGGATGCCGGACGTAATTGTGCGTCTTCTCCTGGGCGATGTCGATCAGACCAACCAGGCGACCTTCGTACAAGTTGTAACAGGGATCGGAGGGGTTGGTCGATTGCGGGCACCCGGAGGCATAGGCATGGAAGTCGCCGTAGGTGTCCACGCCGGGGATCTGGAGCACAAAACCGGGATAGCCGCCCTGGGTAATGAAACCGGGCGTGTTGTGATCCATCGAACCGTTGTGGTTCATGATCCAGTCAACATAGACTTCCACATTGGCCGCGTGGAACGCCGCCACCATGCGTCGAAAACCCTGGTCCGTCCCGTACATCGTGGGGGCCGAGGCCGACCCGAGGTCGAACCGGTCGAAGAGGTCGTAGCCGATGCTGCTCGTGCCGGCCTGGCCCTTGGTCGGCGGCGGTAGCCAGACGGACCCATAGCCGGCCATGAACACGTCGGGCATTCGATAGGAAATCGTGTCCCACCGCGCCTCGAAGTACTGGATGACCGGGCGGTCGGGCGGGGTCTGGGCCACGGCCGGCGCCGACGCGGCCGAGAATACCATCAGCAGAGCGAACAACGTCTGGAGCTTCGTCACGCGGCACCTCGCAGGGTTGGTTCGGTGTCGAGCGTGCCGCCCGACCGGTGGTCAGCCGGTCGGGCGGCCGGGGGTCTCGTCTGTCGAAGGCGTCGCCGTTACGGGCAGGGGCCTTCCGCCAGCAGCCGGTCGACGAACAGTTGGATATCGCTGCCGTTGACCACGCCGTCGACGTTCATGTCGGAGAGGAACCGTGACCGAGCGTCGGTCACGTTGCCCAGCAGTACCTGCACAAACCGCTCAAGGTCGTCCAAATTGATGCAGCAGTCGGGGTCGTCAAACACGTCGCCGAGGCGGAGCAGCTTGACGGTGGCGAACTGGTCGCCGTCAAAGGCCGGATCGCCACCGACCAGCGGTTCGAGACTGCCGAAGTTGTACTTGGCCGCGCCGGGTTCATTGGCGAGATTGTAGTTCGTATCCGGAGCGAAGCTCGGCAGGGCCTGGTTGGAGAGGTACTCGCCGCCGGTTCCAGCCTGAATGACCCAGACCTTCAGCGTGGTGCAGCGGCCGACGGAGGCGATGCCCAGCTCGCTGAGAGCGATGCGGGCCTCGAAGCCGGTGGTGGCGGTACTGGGGACGCCGGGGGCGCCGGCCTGGCCGATGCCGACCACGCCGGCATTGTTGGTGTTGTTGAAGGCGAACAGGTCGTTGGCGGGATTGGTTCCGCCGGTGAGGACGCCGCTGCCGCCGCCGACCGCGGAGGCGCCGAGGTAGGTCGCGGTATTGGTGGCCAGTTCAAAGCGATCGACGTAGAGGGTGTCCTGCCAGTTGTTCATGACGTAGGCATGATCGGGCGCGAAGCCGGCATCAAAGGTCCGGCCCTCCCATCCGGCGAGGGAGCCACCGTTGTTGTCCAGGATGTTCTCGCCGCCAGTCGGGTCGCTGTCGATCCAGATGATGAGCTTGTTGCCGTTGCGCTCGAGGTTGCCGGTGTAGGCGAGGTGGAGGTACTGCTCATCCGTGCGGACGAACAACTCGTCCAGCTCCGAGCCGTTGATGGTGTAGTTCAAAGTGCCCGGCACGGCGTCGCCGAAGCAGGTGTGAATCTGCTGAACGGCAATCAGAGAACCGGTCGGCCACTGAGTCGGGATATCAGACCCGTCGAAACCCGTCGGGGTGCCAACGTGGGTCAAGAGATCGACGGTCGCCAACTGGAGGTCCTGCAAACCGTAAGATTCCGTTTCGGGGTCATAGTAGTCCGCATCGAAGTTCGGCGTGAAACCGAGGCAGTCCGGGGCCGGCGGATCATCCAAAGTGGACAGCGGCGGCAGAATCTGATTGCTGACTGTGCCGTCCGATGCCATCAGAATGACCATCATCTTGACGCTGGTGCCGATTCCGTAATAGCTCCGCGACAGCCGCAGGCGCAGGCCCTTCTGAGCGGCGACGGCCAGAGCCTGTTGCTGAGCGCCGTCCTTGGTCTCGTCCGCGTCGACTCCCGCGATGTTGGTCGTGTCCATCCAAGCCGACAGATATCTCCCGTTGTTGGGGTCCAGGCTGGTCAGATCGTCGTAGTATGGATCCTCGGTGTTCTGCGGCAGATACCAGGAGTTCACGTAGGTCGTCTCGGCGAAGCGGTTCACCACGATGGCGGTGTCCGGAGTGAAGCCCGGCTCCAGGATCGTGCCGTCAAGCCCCAGGAGTGCCTGGTAGCCGCCGCCATACCCCGGAAGGCCGGCGGTCAGCAGCACGTTCGGCGTCGGAGTGGGGATATCTGCTTCAAATTGCAGCAGGATGACGATGCTCTGGCTACTCCCGAGCTTGTTCGGCAGATTGCCGGTAATACCGATCCACAGGTCCGTGGCGTCGGCGGATACATAAAGGGCATCCAGCTCGTTGCCGACCAGGATGCCTTGTTCCGAAATGTTGAGGTGATTACCGAAGCCGGTGGCGTTGACCTGCGAGGCGACCAGGAAGCCGCCGTAGGTCGAGGGGATGTTCTCGCCGGTGACGTCGGCGGCGGCCGGCGCGGCGCCCAGAGCGGCACACGCCGCCACCGCAGCCAGCATGTATACATGACTGATTGCTCTCATCTCATTACCTCCATCTTTGGTGAGTCCATATGCTCGGGCCTCCACCGCGGCGGTCTCGTGCCGGGCTGCGGAGAACCCTGTAAAACTTCACAACTGCTGAGACGGATCGGGCACCCAGAAAGAAGAGGCGCTTTGCACCCCACCGAATGCAAATCAGCCGCCCTCCGCCGGCAGTGGGCCTCTGCGGATAGGCCGCCCAGCGCCGGGGCACGGCCCAGGGGTTTTCGACAGCTTCTTCTGGTCCCTCCCCTCTGGCCGAGCAACGTCCGCCCTCCTGCGGCAGGCGGCGAACCCCGGCCGTTATCACATCTTAGGGCCGAAGGCGGAAGAAACCGTCTTCGGCAGTCGACGCCATACGAGGCTGACGCGAATATCAGACCTCGGGCAGACGGATCAGTCGATCGTCTGCACCTCCGCACTCCGGCTGTTTCCGGGCGTTCCCGGATAGCGGGGCTTGGCCAGCACCGCCGGCCCCCAAAGCTTCCAGGCCAGCTCCTGCAAGGAGTTGAAGTCGCCGCCCCGGGCCCCGACCCATTCCACATGGTTGTCGGTGAACAAAGCATTGATCCCGCGGCGGCCGTGATTGTCCTCGTCCGTCAAGCCAGTCAGCGAATTGGTGGCGTTGTCCTGCTGGTTGCTCTCGTCGCCCAGCATGAAATACGGCGTCTTCTCGTCGTTTCTCCACAGCGCGACGTACATGTAGCTGTAGGGTTTCTCCTTGGCCGCGGAACTGGCGTCCATCTCGACAAAGGACTTGGCCTCACGAACCGGCAATTGCGGCACCGGCGGGTTGCCAGGAGCGTTGTATATGTTGCCCGTCACGTCGCTGGGGCAGATCAGAATCTTCGGGGCCGGCAGGTACTTCGGCAGCGATGCTTCATTGTGAGTGTGGTCCCGCTCGACGATATCGCGAACCATGCCTGCGAACTGAAGCCCCCAGCCGGCGGTAGTCGGATTGCGGGTGCCGAGGTGCTGGACCTGGGCCAATTCATGCACCGGAGCGTCGGACTCGCCGAACTTGCCTTTCGCGGGATACCATCCGTCATAATCTTCCGCGTACTGCCAGAAAGCAGCGCCGATCTCCCGCAGATTCGTGCTGCACACGGTGCGACGACCGATTTCTCTGGCTCTTGACAGGGCGGGCAGGATAATGGAAATCAGCAGGCCGATGATGGCGATGACGACGAGCAGTTCAATCAGAGTGAATGCATGTCGAGGCCGTCGCCGCATGACTCGTCCCTCCCCTGCTCCGGCTCGGCGACCGCAACAGGATGGGCTGGGCGAGAGAGGCATTTGCTTTTTTCCGAAGGGCAGGTTATGCTTTGGTAAAACCTTTTACTATTAGGAGTATAACCGTTTCTTCACGCGAAGCAAGTCAAACCCGAATGTTTTTTGGCGATGGGTCTCGATCCGCATCGCTTCAGGCTTTGAGTGGGGGCAATAGTATTTCGCGTCGTAAACTCATGTAATCGAATCATCTTTGGATCGTGGTGTCAGTTCGCCCGATGCCATCCGACGCGAGCGACAGGGAATCGACCCGTGGCAAAACGCAAGACCATTAGTATCAAAGACGTAGCAAGAGAAAGCGGAGCGTCGCTGACCACGGTCTCCCTGGTGCTCAACCGCCGTGCCCGCCGGATCAGCCCCGAAACCCGGCAGCGGGTCATCGAAACCGCCAGCCGCTTGGGATATCGCCCCAGCCGACTGGCCCAGGGTCTTCAGGCGCAGCGAGCGGGCGTCCTGGCCATTCTGGTTCCCCAGATACGCCGCGCCTTTGCCGACGCCTACTTCGGCGAGTTGATCAGCGCCATTCACGAACATGCCGGCGAGGCGGAGTGGAAGATCCTGCTGGAGGTTGCCTATCCCCGCTTCATCGAGACGCGGCAGCATCTGGAGCTTTTCGACCGCCACTTCGTCGACGGGTTACTCTGCCTCGGCGTCACCAGCCGCGACGAATACCTCCATGACTTCGCCAGAACCGCCACCGATTCGCCTCGCCCTATGGTCGTAGTCAACAATTACCTTCCGGGCATCACTTTGAATCACGTCCGTTGCGACTACCACCAGGCCGGCCGGCTGGCGGCGGAGTACCTGCTCGGCCTTGGACACCGCCACATCGGACTCATCCACGGTGCCTCCGAGGTGCAGACGAGTTGGGATCTACGGCGGGGCTTTGAACAGGCCCTGGCCGAGGCTGGGGTTGGTCTGCCGGCCTCCCGCGTCGAGGACGGGTTATATACGGAGGAAGGTGGAGCGGCGGCGGCGGTGGCGCTGCTGCGAAGGGAGCCCGCCTTGACGGCAGTCATGGCCGGCAACGACAAGATGGCGGTCGGCGCGATCAGTGCCTTGAAGGAATCCGGCCGGTCCGTGCCGGACGACGTCAGCGTGATCGGTTGCGACGACATGCATCAGGCGGCCTTCTGCGACCCGCCGCTGACCACCGTGCATACACCGATCTACGAGGTCGGCCGGAGGGCGTGCGAGTCGCTGCTGGAGTTGATCGAAGGACACCAGCATTCCGTCGAGGAAACGCTGCCGGTGCACTTGACGATTCGCCGATCGGCGGCGGCGCCGCGGGCCACGTCGTAAGCGGGCCGTACCGGTCCCCGGTACGGCATGGTTGGCGAAAATCCAACAGGACGCTGATCGAGCCTGTATCAGCGGGACAGGTAGAGCAATGCATCACTTCCTGAGACAGTTGAGGTTGACTGGTCTGTCGCTGCTGCTCATCATCGGGGCGGGCGCTGCCGCCGTGGCGGATCCGCCCAAGCCCGACCGTGTTTCTCTCGCCGGCACGTTCAACAACTGGTCCACCAGCGACGAGGCCTATCGTCTGCGCGAAGTGGACGGCCGCTGGGAGCTGATCCGCTTCTGGCCGAGCGGTTCGTATGAGTTCAAGTTCGTCTTCGATGGATCGTGGGACCGTCACCTTGGCGATGCCGGCGGCGACAAGTTGATCCAGCCGGGTTCCAACGTGCCGTTGCATATCCCGCAGAGCGGCGAATATGCCCTCTGGCTCGATATTCAGAATGCCCGGTGGGGCCTGGAGCCGCGCCCGGCAACACGGGTTCACGCGGTCATTCGCCTGTTCGATTGCCACACCGGCCGAGTCGTCCTGGATGCCACAGCCAGCCTGCATCGCCCGGATCGGCCGCTGAAGACCTACCGCTGGGAAGTGCTGGCCGGACCGAAGGGCACAGGCGAGAAGCCGGGCTGCCGCCTGGAAGCCGCCGATCGTCGGCAAGCCCTTCTGGAGGTGCTCCAGCGCGGAACGTACCAACTGCAATTGACCGTGTCCGATGGCGAGATGTCGCACCGGGTCGTGACGACGGCGGAGCTAGCGCCGGGCTGGGAACTGGTGGTCACTGCGCCGGACGAGGACATCTCGTCCGCGCCAGGCGAGGCCATGCTGCCCCTGGACGGCGACCGCTACGCGGCGGTGATTCGCGGCCGACCCGCGGAAGAGCGAACGCTGGCGGTGCGAGCCACCGGCTCACCGCTGATCAAAGGCCGCGCTGCTGCGGCTGCCCAGATCAGGCTACGGCTGCCGGCGGAAGAATCACTGGTGATCTTCGACGCCTCTAAGGCCTCGCTCTCCCTTCGCAGCGGCGGTTGGCACGAGTTCGCCTGCGTTCCGGAGGAGGATGCCCGCCTGCCGAAGGGCACCGCCGTCGATCGCGTGCATCTGGTCGGCAGCTTCAACGAGTGGTCGGCCGACAGCACGCCTTTGCTCGCCACCGAGGGCGGCAGGCGATTCCGCAGGATTCTGCTTCTGCCCGACGCCGTGCATCACTACAAGTTCCTGGTGAATGGTCGGTACTGGCTGGAGGATGCCCACGCCGACCCGCGGTGGCGTGAGAGCGATGAGCAGGGCGGATTCAACAGCGGCGTGCTGATCGGTGACGATGCCCGCGAATTGGGGCCGCCGAAACCGGATCAGGTAATCGGTCGGGCACTACGCCACGACCCCGGCTTGGAGGCGTACTTCCAGCCGATTGGTCGAGAGGCGGCGAAGATCGCGGTTCGAACCCTGGCGGACGACGTTGCCGCAGTGGTTTTCTGCCGGGTAGACGACCGCGGGCAAGTGTCGGACGAGGGCCGGGTGAGCCTGCGGCGTAGCGAGCCACGGCATGGGTTTGAGTTCTGGACGGCGCAGATCATGGCCGAGAAGCCGGGTATGCGCTATGTATTCAAGGTTCAGGATGGCGAGCACGAGATCTTCCTGGGCGCCGAGGGTGTCGCTGGGAAAGAGGAAGCGGCTCGCCGACCGTTTGAAGGTCAGTGGCGCATGTCATTCGAGACTCCCGAGTGGGCCAAACACGCCGTGTGGTATCAGATCTTCCCGGAACGATTTCGCAACGGAGAACCGGCCAACGATCCTCCGCGGACGGTGCCGTGGCAACACGAGTGGTTCAAACCGTACCGGGGAGGAAGCGGCCCGACATCCAGTTCAGCCGCGAAAACGAGCGACGCGGATCGCGGCGGGAAGTTCGTCGAGGAGGGAACGTTTTACCAGTTTATCTACGACCGCCGGTACGGCGGGGATATTCAGGGGATACAGGAGAAGCTGCCTTATCTCCGTCAACTAGGCGTCACCGCGTTGTACTTGAATCCGGTGTTTCTGGCGGAGTCGCTGCACAAGTACGACGCGTCGGACTATCGCCACATCGATGACTTCTTCGGCGTCAAGGACAGTCTGAAGAAGATCACCGGCGAGACGGAGGACCCGGCGACTTGGCAATGGTCGGAGACGGACAGGCTGTTCCTGGCCTTTCTGAAGGAGGCCCATCGGCAGGGGTTCAAGGTCATTATCGACGGCGTGTTCAACCATACCGGGCGGGAGTTTTGGGCCTTTCAGGATCTCCTGAAAAACAAGGAGAAATCCCCTTATGTGGACTGGTTCGATATCGTCAGCTTCGAGCCGTTCCACTACAAGGGCTGGGACCGTGACGACGGCGCCCTGCCGCGGCTCAAGCATGACGACCGGCTGGGACTGTCCGAGCCGGTTCGGCAACATCTCTTCGCGGTGACCCGGCGCTGGATGGACCCGGACGGCGACGGCGATCCGTCGGACGGAATCGACGGCTGGCGTCTGGACGTGGCCAGCGACATCAACGAGCATTTCTGGCGCGATTGGCGTAAGCTGGTGAAGTCGATCAACCCCGACGCCTACATCGTCGCCGAGCTGTGGGAGAAGTCCGTGGAATGGTTGCGGGGAGACACGTTCGACGCCGTGATGAATTACCCGGTCGCCCGTGCTTGCCAACGGTTCTTCGTCAACGACAAGAAGGCCATCACGCCCGCGGAGTTCGGCCGACAACTCTCGGAGGTGCTCGGCTGGTACCCTCCCCAGGTCAACTACGTTCAACAGAACCTCCTGGATAGCCACGATACCGACCGCGTGGCCTCCATGTTCATGAATCCGGACCTGGAGTACGACAAGGCCAACCGTTTGCAGGACAACGGGCCGAACTACAACCCCAACAAGCCCACGCCGGAGTGCTACCACCGGCTGAAGGCGATGGTCACGGCGCAGATGATGTTTCTGGGCGCGCCGATGGTCTACTATGGCGGCGAAGTCGGCATGTACGGGGCCGACGATCCGTCCTGCCGCAAACCGATGTTGTGGCCCGACCTTCTACCCTATGACGACCCCGACGAGCGGATCGAGCCGGACGTCTTCGAGCATTATCGCCGGATGATCGCGATTCGGAACACACTGCCCGCAGTGCGTCTGGGGACTTTCGAGGTGCTCCAGGCAGAAGCGAAACGCGGCCTGTTCGCCTTTGCCCGCACCCTGGGCGAAGAGGTGGTCGTGGTGGTCGTCAGCAACAGCGACCGTTCCCGCAAGGTGGACGTGCCCGTCGCCTGGCCGGAGGGGACGCGAGTGCTCCGCCTGGATGATCCGAACGCCTGCCGCGTCGTGGACCCGCCGCCGGCGGACCTCACGGCGCGGCCGACCCTTCGTCCGATCGAAGGGTACCAGTCGCCCTGGATCGTCAAGGGTGGTCGCTTGCAGGGTGGGACGATCCCGCCGCGGGGCAGCGCCGTGTTCGCCGTGCTGAAGTGAGCGCCGCATCATCGGCGCAGGATGGTCCTTCTTGCACCGTCTGCTCGCACAACTTGGACGAGCCTCTCGCTTCGCCATCGGGCTGGCGGCGGCGTTGCTGGTGTGCTGGTCGTTCGGTTGGGTGGCGACCCGTCACTGGCGAACCGCCCGACTGACCGAAGGGCAGGTGCAGATCACCATCCTCCACTGGGGCGACAAGAACGAGGACAAGATCGTTGCCGATCTCGTGGCGGATTTCGAAAGCTTGCCGGAGAACCGCGATGTCCGCGTGGTGCGGATCAATCTAGGCCAGGCGGCGGCGGTCAACACCAAGCTACAGACCATGTTCGCCGCGGGCGACGCTCCGGATGCTTTCTACCTGGGTTTCGAGAAGGTGCTGGATTTCGCCTCCAAGGACCTGCTCGCCGATCTGGATGAACTGATCGCCGCCGATCGCGCCGCCGGCCGGCCCACCGTGGACCTCGAGGACTTCTATCCCTCCGTTCTGAAGTGCTACCGCTTCGACCCCGAAACCCAAACCATTGGACAAGGACGATTGATCGGGTTGCCGAAGGACTTCACCACGGTCGGCTTCTACTACAATCGCGACCTCTTCCGCCGAGCAGGCGTGCCGGAGCCTTCTCCGAACGGCTGGACCTGGGACGAGTTTCTTGCCGCGGCGCGGGCCATTGGCAATCTGCCGGACTGCTACGGGGCCGATTTCGTGACCTGGGAAGCCATGGTGCGGCTGTACCTCTGGACTCACGGTCTGGACTTCGGCACGCCGGACTGGGCGGAGTTCAAGTTCGACGATCCCGCGCTGCACGAAGCCCTTGACCGCCTGCGGGCCTGGTTCCACGAGGAAAAGCGCACCTTGGTATCGGCCAAGACCCAGCTCGAAACTGGCATGGAGCCGTTTCTGGCGGGCAATGTCGGTCTGGCGGGACCGTTCGGGCGCTGGAAGGTGCCGACGTATCGGCTGATCGATAAATTCGACTGGGACTTCGCCCCATTGCCTCATACCGCCGGCCTGACCCAGCGGAACGGAGTGTTCACAGTCGGATGGGCTATTGCCCGCCACAGCAAACACAAGGAAGAGACCTGGCGTTTCATCAAGTACCTGAACGGTCGCCGCGGACAGGAGCTGATGTGTCAGGCGGGGCTGGCGATTCCCGTCTTGCGGAGCGTGGCGGAGGGGCCGCTGTTCTCCGACCCGTCTCAGAAACCCAGGAATTACCGTGTGTTTCTCGACGCGGCCGAGCGGGCGGAACCGATTGATTGGCCCGCGGACCCGAAGTACCAGCACCAGTTGCGGGTGCGGCTGGAGGACGTCTTCAAGTTGAACATGCCCGCCGCCCAGGCCATGGCCCAGGTCGGCCGGGAATGGCGAGAGAATCGGGCACGGGCCGTCTTGGACCAGAACTACCCGCGGATGCCTTGGGCGAAGGTGGCTTGGTGGATTCTACTGCCCGTGGCCGGGATCGCGGCGATGGGGGTAGTGGTCTGGTGGAGACGCCGACCGCAGGGGTTGGCCTTCGGCGAAGAGCTGGCCGGTACGGCCATGGTCAGCCCGTGGGTGATCGGTTTCGTGGCTTTTACGGCTTTCCCGATCGTGTTGTCACTGCTGCTGTCGTTCACCAAGTGGAGCGGCATGACGACGCTGGATCATGCCCAGTTCGTGGGGTGGGACAACTTCCGCGCCTTGTGGCAGGGTGACGACACCTTTCGGCGAGCGCTGAAGGTCACCGCCTGGTATGCGTTGCTGGCGGTGCCGACGGGACAGGTGGCGGCCCTGCTGGCGGCATTGCTGATGAACCGCGAGTTTCGAGGCATCGGCGTCTTCCGCGCCGCGTGGTATCTGCCGAGCGTCCTGGCGGGCGTGGGCATGGCGGTCATGTGGAAGTGGGTCTTCCACCACGAGCACGGGCTGCTGAAGGAAGCACTGGACCCGATCCTCCCCTGGGGCCTCCACACCCCCGCCTGGTTCGAGAAGGATGCCGCCCGCTGGGGCGTGCCGGCCTTCGTATTCGTGAATCTCTGGTCGATCGGCGGCACGATGATGATCTACCTGGCGGGACTGAAGGGCATCTCCAGGGACCTGTACGAGGCCGCGGAGATCGACGGCGCCGTCGGTTGGCGGCGGTTCGTCAACGTGACGCTGCCGATGCTGAGCCCGGTGATCTTTTTCAACGTCATCATCGCCATCATCGCCTCGTTCCAGGTATTCACGCAGGCATACGTCATGACCGCGGGCGGGCCGGGCGACGCCACCCGCTTCTATGTGGTGTACCTGTACAACCAGGCGTTCGATTTCCACGCGATGGGCTACGCGTCGGCGATGGCGTGGCTGTTGCTGGTGATCGTGCTGGTCCTGACGCTGGCCCTGATGCGCGGTTCGCGGCGATTCGTGTACTACGAGGCGCTGAAAGCATGAGCTGGAGAGCCCATACCCTGCTCGCGACAGCGTGCCTGCTGCTTGGCACCTTCGCCATGCTCTTTCCGTTCTGGTGGATGCTGGCGACGAGTCTCTCGACGCCGGCGGAGGCCAGCGCCTCCGGCTCGGCCTCGGGGTTCAAATGGTGGCCCAGCGAACCGCAGTGGGCCAACTATCCCAAAGCGTTGCAACGGTTCGGTTCCAGCCCGCCGCCGGCCCCGAATTCGCCTCAGCCACCGCCGGACACGTGGGCGAAACTGGCCTGGTGTTGGCAGAGTTACCGGCCTTCCGTCGGATTCCTCGACAGCCTGGCGAACACCGTGGTAATCACCACGCTGGTGGTGGCGGGTCAGGTGCTGTCGTGCAGCCTGGTCGGCTATGCGTTTGCCCGATTGCGCTTTCGCGGGCGGAACACCCTCTTCATCGTCATGATCTCCACGTTGATGTTGCCCGCCCAGGTCACGATGATCCCGATGTTCATCATGTTCCGGTCGTTCGGGTGGATCGACACGATTCTGCCGTTGGTGGTGCCGGCCTTCTTCGGAGCGCCGTACTTCATCTTCATGTTCCGCCAGTTCTTCGCCCAGGTCCCGGAATCGCTGGTGGAGGCGGCCCGAATCGACGGCTGCGGGCCTCTGCGAACGTGGCTGCAAATCATGCTGCCGATCTGCAAGCCGGTGATCGCCATCACGGCCATTTTCACCTTCATCGGCGCCTGGAATGATTTCCTCGGGCCGCTCATCTACCTCCAAAGCGAAGATCAGATGACGCTGGCCGTCGCGTTGAATTCCTTTCAAAACCAATATGGCGACTTCCGCGACGCCCATTACCTCATGGCGGCGAGCGTGGTCACGATGATCCCCTGTATCATCCTGTTCCTGGTGGCACAGAAGCAGTTCGTGAGCGGGCTGCTGTTGGGCGGCGTCAAGGGTTGAGGCGCTTCCGGGTGGGCCGGCAGGCGAGCACGGAGGCTTCGAGCCGCTCAGACGAGCAGTACCTTGACGTCGCCAGGCTCCAGAAGCAGCCGCAACGAGCCGGCAGCGAGCCGGGGCGGGGTCCGCGTGGCATGAATGGACAGCAGCACCGTTACGGGACGGTGCGGGGCGGATGGCACCGACACGGCACAGCGACGAGCGCGGCGGAAATCGGTGTTGGCGGCGACAACCAGCGTCCGCCGACCCGGCAGCCTCCACCCCAGGGCGAACAGCGAAGTACTCCGCGGGGACACCGCCAGTTGCACGCAGCGCCGGGGCTTTGACAACGTGGCCAGAAACTGCCGGCGAATCCGGCCGGCTTGCGTGAGCAGGTCCACCATTTCGGCCGCGCCGGGATGGGTCCAATGCAGCGCCACGCGGTCGAAGTAGCCCAGCTTTCCATACCATGGGTCACGTCGAGGCAGGGCGTACTGCCCACGCGGCAGGAGATCCAGCCCCAAATTAAAGGGCTGGCGCTCCAGCACTTCCATCCCGCTGTTGACGAAGGGAATCGCCGACGGGAGGAAGTTGTTGAGGACCCCGATAAAGCGAGCAAAGTCCTCACCGCCGGGCCGGGCGGTTGCCCGCGGCGTGTCGGGCGTTTCGGCGGCGGCGAACATGGGGATCGGCGTACGGGGCAACACACCCGTGACGAACTCGCGGAGTCGGCCCTCGGCGTGGCGAGGCTGCATCCACCACGAGGAACCGATGATCGCGTTGTAGCCGTCGCGCCGGGCAACGGCCGCCCGCTGGTGATCGAGTTCCTCGGCCAGGAAACAAAAATCGGGATCGCGGCGTTTCGGCGCGGCGATAATCATCCGCTGCAACCCCGCCGGCAAGGCATGACCCATGTCCACGCGAGCGCCGTCCACGCCGAAGCGTTGATAGAACGGCAAGATCCCGGCCAGAAATCGCCAGAGCGCGAGGTTCGGACGACGGCCGGGGAATTGGCTGGCCTTGATCGTGTCGGCGAACACATAAGGCGGCTGCGCGGCGGGGTCGGGCAGGTGCCGGGCCGAAGCCATCGGATGATCCAGAAAGAGCCGCAGGAAAGTCACATCGGACCAGGGCGGCTGCGGGTCGTTCACGACGTCGGAGAAGCCCGGCGGCGTGACCACGCCGAACTCGCGGACGATGCCACGGAGTACCTCAGGGCATTGTCCCGCTTTGCACCGAGCGACGAATCGCCGCCACTGATCCGGCGAAGCGAGGTTCGGCGGATGGCGGAATCGGGCCAGGTGCGCCCGCATGACCGGACGTTTCAGCAACCCGCCGATCTGGCTCGGGGTGGGAATTCCCCGAGGGAAACCCCTCAATCGAGGCGGGCCGTAACTCCGCGCTGAAGCGGCGTCGATCCAATAGAACCAGTCCGGGTGATCCAAGATGAGGTCGCTGTCGCGCGACGCCGTCCGCGGCGCCAGATCGATCATCACGCGAATGCCCAGGGCGTGGGCAGCCTCGATGAATCCTCCGAACTGCGCTTCGATCGACGGGGTATCCTCTCGATCCGGAGTACCCAGGAGACAATCGTGCAGATTCGGATCCAGGGCGAAGAAGTTGCGTGCGGAGTAGGGGCAGCCCACTTCCCCCTTGCGGAAGGCCTGCCCGATCTTGTTGACCGGCAGCAGATAGATGACATCAAACCCCATCCGCGCCAGCAACGGCAGGAGCACCACGGCCTTGAGAAAGGTGCCGGTTTCCGTCCATGGACCGACATCCAGGCGACCGTCGCCGTTGTGGTCCCACGCCGCGGAAGCTCGAATGAACAAGCCGTAGATGCTGGCCGCACGGATCCAATCGCCTCCTCGGCGAGGCCCAGCGGCGTCTTCCACCCGCCCGTCCGGCCGGCGACGGACACCGCGCAGCCGCGACAGGCTGTATCCGTCGAGTCGGCGGCGCCCTCGGGCGGGGAGAATGACGCTATTCAGGCAGTCCAGAATGAAGCGGTACGGCTCGACGGCAATCTCGCCTTGGTCGGCGTGGTCAACTTCGCGGAAGCCCCACGAGTTCCAGATCGAGGGGATGCGATAGAGCCGCCGGCCCGAGGCCGGGGTCCGTCGCCGCAGGGCGTCTGCGAGCGCGTCGAGGTGGCTGGCGGAAGATCGAGGCATGAGCGGTTTCCGTGGTCGGTGCGGTTCACAAATGGCGGCAGTCTATCGGACGGCTTGTGCCGCTTCCAGCGACGGCTTCGTCCGGGTGCGTACGCCGCCTTGCGTTGTGGCGGCCGCTGGCCGTGTAACGGTCGATGCCGTATCTTCTCCTCCCACACCGGCCCCGCTGACAGCACGAAACGAAGACGCCCTCATCCGAAACAAGCGAGAGACCGATGCGACGGAACAAAACCGAACACAGTCAGTGCAGAGCCGAACCCGACGCAGGGTTCACGGGACGCCACTCGCTGGGCCATGTGACCTCCCTACGACAGGATTCTGCCGGGCTGCTCATTCGCTGCGGCCCGGCCGCCTTGCGGCTGGAAATGGTGCGGGACGGGGTGGTCCGAGTCCGCTTCTCGCCGAACGGAAGATTCGGTCGAGACCACTCCTGGGCGATCGTTTCAAGGGCCACGGTGCCGCCGCCCTGGCAGCTTAAGGAGACCGCCCGCGATATCGAGATGGTCTCGCCCGGGGTTCGGGTTCGGGTATCCCGCCGACCCGCCCGACTCACGTTCTGCTCCGCTGACGGTCGGATGGTGGCAGGTGATGAGCCCTCCTGCGGCTTGTCCTGGGGCGGCGCGGAGGTTCGTAGCGACTTTCAGCTCCATGCCGGCGACCACTTCTTCGGCCTCGGGGAGCGCGGCGGCCCACTGGACAAGCGCGGAACCGTGCTGCTGAACTGGAACCAGGATATTCCCGATCACGAGCCTTGGACGGATCCACTCTATCAATCGCACCCGTTTGTGCTGGTGGTGAACGAATGCTCCGCCTACGGCGTGTTTCTGGATGACCCGCGACGGTCGTGGTTTGACCTCGGCAAGACCTCGTTGTCGGCGTGGTCCTTTGGCGTTGAGGGCAATGAGCTGAATTACTACTTCGTGGCCGGGCCGTCCGCGGCGGAGGTGCTGGGACGCTACGCGGCATTGGTAGGCCCGACGCCGCTCCCGCCACGCTGGGCACTGGGGTATCACCAATGTCGCTGGGGTTACAAATCGGCGGCCCGAATTCGACGCCTGGCTCGAGACTTCCGCCGGCAACGGGTACCTTGCGACGCCCTGTGGCTCGACATCGACCATATGGACGGCTATCGCTGTTTTACCTGGAATCGCCGCCGTTTTCCGCAGCCGCGACGACTCGTGCAGGAACTTCGCCGACAGGGCTTCAGAACGGTGGTCATCGTGGACCCCGGCATCAAACGGGAGCCACGCTACGCCGTATACGACGAGGGAACCAAAGGTGGTCATTTCTGTCGGGGGGCCGACGGCAAGACGTACGTGGGTGAAGCCTGGCCGGGCCGGTGTGTGTTTCCCGATTTTACGCGGCCGGCAACGCGAGAATGGTGGGGTCGCCTGTATCGCGATCTGGTCGAAGACGGCGTGGCCGGATTCTGGAACGATATGAACGAGCCGGCCGACTTCTCGCAACCGGAACACACGCTGCCGCTATCGGTCCGCATGCACAACGATGGCGAACTCTCCGATCATCGCCGATTGCACAATGTATACGGGATGCAGATGGCTCGGGCGACCTTCGAAGGCCTCAGCCGATTGCGGCCGAAGGAGCGGCCATTCGTGTTGACGCGGGCCGGCTTCGCGGGGGTACAGCGCTATGCGGCGGTGTGGACCGGCGACAACCAATCGCGGTGGGAGCACCTCCGCATGAGCGTGCCCATGCTCCTCAACTTGGGGCTTTCCAATGTCATCTTCTGCGGCGCGGACATCGGCGGGTTCGGGCGGACCGGCTCGGCGGAGCTATTCACCCGCTGGCTCCAGTTGGGCATTTTCTACCCGTTCTGCCGCGTCCACACCGCAGGCGGACCGGAGCAGGACCCGCTGTCCTACGGCCCGAAGCACGAGCGTCTGAACCGCCGCGCGATCGAGCTCCGCTATCGCCTGCTGCCTTATCTCTACACCGAATTCGAACACGCCGCGGCTACGGGACTGCCGCTTATGCGCCCCCTGCTACTCGACTTTCCGCGGCATCCGGCGGTACATCGCGCCGAATACGAGTTCATGTTCGGGAGACAGCTCCTGGCCGCGCCCGTGTTGGAGGAAGGAGCCCGGGTCCGGTCCTTCATTCTCCCCGCGGGCGACTGGTACGACTTCGCGAGGGGCGCGCTGGTGAGGCCCCGCGCCGCGGCCGGTAAAGGCGCGAACCTCTGGACGGCGGAGCCGCAGAAAGCTACCGCCGATCTGTTGCCGGTGGATTGGCCGGTCACGCTGAATTCGATTCCGTTGTTTGCCCGCGGCGGCGCGATCGTACCGTTGCAGCCGGTACGGCAGCACACAGACGACTCTCCGCCGGATCCGTTGATCCTCCGGGTATTTCCCGGCACAGGTCGAGGGTGGTGCTACCTGGACGATGGCGCGACGATCAGCTACCGGGAGGGAGCCTACCTGCGCGAGGAGTACGCGGCGGACTCGCGGAGGGGCCAAGCAAGGCTTCACCTGGTCCGGCGGCAGGGTGAACCGTGTTTTGCCCCGCGATCGTACGTGGTGGAGTTCATGGGCGTCGGGAACTCGCCCTCGGCCGTCATGCTGGACGGTGCGCGGCTTCGGCCGTGCCGAGCGGCAGGTTTGCAGGCAGGGAGCTGGCATTTCGATGGGCGGCGGAGAGTGCTGAGGGTAGCGCTCGACGCACTGGGATCCGGGGCGGTCGTGGAGTGCCGCACGCGGCGTTGACGGTGCTTGGTCCTTGCGGCGTCTTCATTGCTCCTGCGACTCCGGCGGAGTAGAATGGCCTCGTCTTTTGAGAGAAGGAGTCAGCATGAACGCGTAGTGCACCTCCGGGGTGAGGCATAATGCTCACC
>CAZNFM010000039.1:0-34222 GCA_964572385.1 uncultured Planctomycetaceae bacterium
CTCCCCGAGCAGGTCTCGAACCTGCAACCTAGCGGTTAACAGCCGCTCGCTCTACCAATTGAGCTATCGGGGATCACCCGTGCCCGATGGACTGCGGGGGGCCGCTTGGGAGGGCGGGTTCCCTTTCGTCCGGATCGCACACCTGTACTTATAGCAGATCGGCCCGGCTTGTCCAGCCCCTCCAGTTACGCGGTCGCGGTTTTTCGCTATCGGGCCGGAATCGTCGGTTTGCTGCAGTTCGGGGCCGGCTACTTGGGGCTTCCCCGATATTGCCGGACATTATTGACGGTGGCTGATTTCCGGGAACCCTTAGCCGGTCGGTGCGGGCATGCTGGCCCGGCTCGTCCAGTCCGCCGGAACGCCGCTGATCCCCGTCGAGACTTCTTCGGTCGGCGCGGGGGCGGGCCATGTTCCTCGTTGGGGAAGTGGCGGGGCGGTTGACCTCGGCGGTTTGAGCATGTCAGGCAGGGCCGAATTACCTAACGGGAGGGAGGTTGGCTGTCCTCTCAAAGGTCTGATTTTCGACCCACATGCAGACAAGCAGTCGCAAGGTTGGCCACGTCGGTCAGGCTGGAGCCGCGATCCCTGATTTGGTGGATGGGCGTGGAAGGCCGCAAGGCACCCTGCCTACCCTGCGGCCAGCCGAGCCGAGACTTCCCCGAATTCCAGCGGGAGCGATACTCTCGGTGCCAGCAGGCTGATCCCGCGACCGCCGCCTTGCCACCGCCGCAGCGACCCCGTGGCACTGATGGTCAAGGAACGATACATTATCAGACCCTAGGCGAAGCCATCGTCGAGCCGCACGCATGGGCTGCGGGTGCCGCCACTCGCCAATTCCTCCGATAGCGCGGTAAGATGCCTTCAAGGGGGAGATCGTTCCGACGGCGGGCGGTTGGGTGCTCGCCGAACGCCGTTGCTGGCAAACGAGTTTCATGTCCGATCTTCCTCCGACGCCGTTCCGCACACGCCTTCTCGCCGGATGTCGCCGCTTGGCTGAATTCTTACTTGGTGGGGCGGAAACTCTGCTGGCGGGTACTTTCCTGCTGCTTATTCTGTTCGGAACGATGCTCCTGTCTCTGCCGGCGGCGCACTCTACCGGCGAAGTGGGATTTCTGGATGCCTTGTTCACGGCCACTTCCGCGGTCTGCGTCACCGGCCTGACCGTCGTGGACACCGGGCACGACTTCTCCCATTTCGGACAGTGCGTCATCATGATTCTGATCCAGTTGGGCGGGTTGGGAATCATGACTTTCGCCGCGCTGGCGGCCCAACTCCTCGGCCGACGCTTGAGTTTCCGTCAGCAGGCGATGATCGGCGACACGTTCTTTCAGAGCGACGCGGCCACCTCGCTGCGCCGCGATCTGGGCTGGATCGTCGGGTCTACTCTCCTCATTGAGGCGGCCGGCGCGGCCTTCTTGTACCTGGGGTTTCGGCACGGCTCTCATGGCCACGAACCGGGATTTACCGCAGTCTTCCACTCCATCTCGGCGTTCTGCAACGCTGGGTTTTCCCTTTACAGCGACAACCTGACCGGCTTAGGCCGCCATCCCGGATTGCTGCTGGTGTTCATGGTTCTGATCATCCTGGGCGGCCTTGGCCATACTGTGATTCTGGAGATGGCTCGACGGAGCTTTCGCGGCTGGCGAAGGCGACGGAACGGCCCGATCTCCTGGAGCCTGAACTCCCGGGTCGTCCTGCGGACCTCGGCGGCCCTGATTGTGGTCGGTGCAGCACTGTTGGCCGCGTTCGGCGGGCGGCCGGACGGTACGAGTTGGGCGGAGTGGGTTTTGCACGCCACCTTTCAATCCGTTTCCGCCCGGACCGCAGGCTTCAACACCGTCTCCATCGCTTCACTTCCTTTGGCTTCGCTACTCGTGCTGATGCTGCTGATGTTCGTCGGCGGCAGCCCCGGCTCCTGCGCGGGCGGTATCAAGACCACCTCCGCCGTGGTGTGGACCGCCTTGCTGCGCGCACGCCTTAAAGGACGACAGGATGTGACCATGCTCGGGCGTCGATTGTCCGACGACGTCCTCTCGCGCGCGATGGTGGTCGTGGGGTTGGCCATTCTGTGGAATGCTTCCGGTTGTTTGATCTTGGCCCTGACCGAGCGGAGCCAGGGCGACGTCGCCCTGCAACATCTCGTATTCGAGCAGGTCTCCGCGTTCGGCACGGTCGGGCTCTCGACGGGAATAACGCCGCAGTTGTCGTGGATGGGCAAGTTGTGGATCATATTGTCGATGTTCGTGGGCCGCGTCGGGCCCTTGACCGCCGCGCTGGCCGTGCTGCCCATGGCTTCGGCGAAGATCAGATTCCCCGAGGAGCGGCTGATGATCGGCTGATCGTCAGCGACTGCGACGATTCGCGGGCGTCCGCGCGGCCCAGACGCCCGGGCCACCGTGGGCAAGGCGGGCCTGCCGATGTCGCGGAGGTATTCGTGACGGCCGAGAGGACCTTCAGAGATGAGACAGATCGTGGTCATCGGGCTTGGGCAATTCGGCACGCATCTGGCCTGTGAGCTGACCCAGCACCATTGCGAGGTGCTGGCCATCGACCGCAGTGAGGCCAAGGTGGCCGAGGTCCGCGACGAGGTGCACCGGGCCATCATCGGCGACGCCCGAGATCTGGAAACCCTGCAAGCGGTCATCACCAGCAACGTCGATGAAGTCGTCGTTTCCCTCGGCGAAAGCATGGAGGCCAGTATTCTCTGCACCCTGCATCTCAGCCAGTTGGGCGTCAAGAAGATCCGGGCCAAGGCGGTCAATGAGGATCACGCCTTGATCTTGCGAGCGGTGGGGGCCAGCGATGTCATCTTTCCCGAACGGGAAACCGCCGAGCGCACCGCCCGCCGGATCGCCTATCCCAATCTGATGGACTACTTCCCCTTTGCGGAGGAGTTCCGCATCATGGAGATCGCCACGCCCAAGTCGCTGGTCGGCCGGACGCTCCAGGATTCCGAGCTGCGCAGCACGTATCGCCTCATCGTGCTGGCGGTCAAGTCCGGCGCTTCTGGAGAATACCACTTCATGCCCGAGGCCGGGGACATCCTGCGCGAAGGCAGCATCCTGGTAGTCCTGGGCCGCGAGATCGATCTGGCCCGGATCTCCGCGATCGACTAGGCGAAAAGGGCGACCCCGCCTAAAATCCAGCCGTTGGCCGGATGTGGACGCCGGGCTTCGGAAGAGACCGTCGCCGGCCTGTCAGCAAGGGTGTGTCATGGCTGATGTCGAGAAGGTAATCATCATCGGTTCAGGTCCGGCGGGGTGGACGGCGGCGATCTATGCGGCCCGGGCGAACCTTCAGCCGTTGGTCTTCGCCGGTCGCCCCCGCAGCGTCCCATCTCTGGTCCTGCCGGGTGGACAGCTCATGCTGACGACGGAAGTAGAGAACTTCCCCGGCTTCGCCCACGGCCTGACTGGGCCTAAGCTCATGGCCGCCTTCGAACAGCAGGCGCGGCGTTTCGGCACGCGGATCGTGACCGACGACGGGCTGGAACCCGACGTATCCAATCCCGACGACGGCCATTCCGCCAAGTATCACGACTGCAAGGCGGTGGACTTGCGCAAAACGCCCTTCGTCGTGGTCGGGGAGGACGACCGACTCTACCAGGCTCACGCGCTGATCATCGCGACGGGGGCGACGGCCAACTGGCTGGGTCTGGACAATGAGCAACGGCTGGCCAGGAGCGGCGGCGGCGTGAGCGCCTGTGCTGTGTGTGACGGGGCCATGCCCATATTCAGAAACAAGGAACTGGCCGTCGTCGGAGGCGGAGATTCCGCCGTGGAAGAGGCGACCTACCTGACCAAGTTCGCCAGCAAGGTCTATCTGATCCACCGCCGGGATCAACTGCGGGCCAGCAAGATCATGGCCCAGCGGGCCGCAGACAATCCGAAGATCGAGTTGGTCTGGAACAAGATCGTGCTCGACGTGCTCGGCGACCAAACCATCACCGGCCTGCGGCTCAAAGACACCCGCTCCGGCGAGGAAAGCACGCTGCCGGTCAGCGGGCTGTTCGTGGCCATCGGCCACACTCCGGCCACGGCCTTCCTGAACGGGCAACTCGACCTGGATGCCAAGGGCTACATCAAGCTCCGCGATCCCTATCGAACAACCACGAGCGTGGAGGGCGTGTTCGCGGCCGGCGACGTGGTCGATAGCGTGTATCGCCAGGCCATCACGGCCGCCGGCATGGGGTGCAAGGCGGCCATCGATGCGGAAAGGTGGCTGGCCGATCGGGGCATTCACTGATCGACGACTCACCTTGCCGCCTCGCCCGGCCGCGGCCCTAGGCGATGATGCCAGGTGGGGGCGGGGTCTGGCCCAACCGTTGGAACATATCCTGATAGTCCTTTTCCAGGCGGCTGCGGGGGGGGCCGGAGCGAAGGTGGTCCCAAGGCAGGACCTCGTCCAGCCCTCGTTCACGGTGCGCGTACCAGTCGGGGTCCACCCCTGTGTCCGCGAACGCCTGCTGCCACAGGTCAGGCCGGAACTGCTCATCCCACCCGTCGAATCGGGCACCCAGTCGCCAGGCCCGCTCGATGCACGCACTGCACCGGCGATCGCCCCTGGCGAGGACTGCTTCCAGGATCGACCGTTCCGGATCGTGCGTCTTGATCTGCACGGAACGCGGGCCAGTGCGGCACCATCCGCTCAGCCGCCGTCGCACCTCCCTGAAGTACTCCGCTCTTCTCTGGGCCACCCATTGCATGGGAGTATGCGGCTTCGGAACCAGCCAGCTCACGCTTGAACTGATCTGGGCCGGACCCTTGCCCAATTGCTTGCGGGCCAGCGACAATTCCACGGAAAGGTCGTAGATTGCGCGAATGTCCTCCCCTGTCTCTCCGGGAAAACCCGCCATGAAGTAGCATTTCACGCGCCGCCAGCCTGCTCGGTAGGCCTCCAGCACTCCTTGCAGCAGATCGCCGTCCGTTACCTTCTTGCGGATGGCGTCGCGGAGGCGACCGTCGCCCGCTTCCACCGCGATGGTCAGGCCGCTCTTGCGAACGCTGCGAGCCATCCAGGGTATGTTTTGCAGCATCTTGTCGACCCGCAGACTGGGCATGGAGATGTTGACGTGCCGCGGCGCGAAACGCTCGTTGATCTTCTCCGCCAGCTCTCGCAAGTGCGGGTAATCTCCGGTCGACAGACTCAGCAGCCCCAACTCGCTATGGCCGGTCGCAAAGTACTGCTGCTCCGCGATGTCCAGGATCGACTCCACGCTCCGGTATCGCAGCGGCCGCTTGGTAAAGCCGGCGTGGCAGAACCGACACCGTTGCGGGCAGCCGCGCATGATCTCAATCGCCATGCGGTCGTGAACGATCTCGGTGTGCGGTACCAGCGGCCGCAGCGGAACCGGCGTGCGGTTGAAATCCTCCGTGCGACATCGGGCAATCTCTCCGGGCATCCCCGACAGACGCGGTATGATTGCCGAAAGTTGCCCGTCCGGTTGGTATCGCGGCTCGTAACCGCTGGGCGCATACACCCAGGGGAATTGCCGCGCGATCAACTCGATCATGTCGCGACGGCGGACGCCGCCGGCCTTCAGGTCTCGGTAGAACCTCAGTATCGCCCCGAGAGATTCCTCGCCGTCGCCGATGACGACCAGATCGACGAAGTCGGCGATCGGTTCCGGGTTGTCCGCCTGCGGTCCGCCGACGATGACCAACGGGTGCCGATCATCGCGGTCGGCCGACCGCAGGGGGACGCCGGCGAGGTTCAGCATGGTCAACATGCCGGTGAACACCATCTCGTACTGGAGCGAAAAGGCCAGGATGTCCGCCTCGGCGACGGGTTGCCGCGTGTCCCAGGTGAACAGCGGGAGGTTGCTCCGACGCATGACCCGCTCCGCATCGACCCAGGGCGCGTAACACCGCTCCGCGCAAACACCCGGCATCTGGTTGGCCATCCAATAGAGGATCTGGCATCCCAGGTGCGACATGCCGACCTCGTAGGCGTCCGGAAAGGCAAGGACCAGCCGGACCTCTGCCTTGGCCCAGTCTCCCTCCCGTACCGGCTGGTTGAACTCCCCTCCGATGTACTGGGCCGGCTTCACCACAAAGGGCAGAAGCTCCTCTCGGACGCGATCGGCCAGTCTTTGGTTTTCGGTCATTTGCAGCCTTCGTCAGGGCTTGTCTGGTTATCTCGCTGGTTCCGCCCGCATTCCGGACGGCTCCAGTGGCACGACCGGCGGCCAGACGAACCGCAGCCACGAGGGGGTATAGTTGGGGCGGACCCCAGCCTGCAAGCAGTGGTTCCCAGGATAGCGGCTGCGGAGTCCCAGCGGCCGCTCGCAGGCTTCCGTCGGCCGAAAAAACCGTAAGCCGGACACCTGGCAGGGGCCTAGAATCCGATGTCCTCGCATCTGCCGCCTCCGAGGGCCGGGGCTGCACCGGCGTTCCCCCGGACCGCCTACCGTGTGGGAGAGAACCTTGCCCCTCCCCGCCTCCTTCGCTCTGGGATCTTCGGACCCTTCCGCTCCTCGGTGCAAGCTCCGGAGCGGCCCCAAACTGCTTGTTGAATCCGGAGTTGCAACTGCCTCCGGGCTTGACCGGCAGCCCTTGGGAGGGATAGGATTAGCAACGAGGGGGGTTCCATCCGTCACGCCAGCAGAACGCGTGGGGGGCTGCGAGCAGAGACCAGCCTCGCGTTTGGAGGAAAACCTGTGATGAGTCGTCGACTAACGCTCCGTCGGACGGTGGTGGCCGTATGCCTGTGCGGCTCTCTGATCACTCTGTCACTGGGCATGACCTGCGGCGGTCCGGAAGCGCCCTTCAACCCGCCGGTCCTCGGCGGCGACAAAGCGCCTCGGCTCATCATCACGACCGTCACCTCGCCTCGCGGACCGACGCTCGCTCAGCAGGGCGATATCGTGACCATCGATTTCGTCGGCGATGACGATGGCGGCGGCACCAACCAGCCCGCGGTGCAGGCGGCTGTCCGCATGTACGCTTCACCGACCGCCGATCCTGCGGCTGCGAACAAGATCCCCATCCCCGTCTCCGCGGCCGGCGCTCCGGTCGAGTACATCAAGCTCGTCGGCCCCGGCCAGACCAGCGGCCAGGCGACCTGGGATACCGCCGCCACGCCTACCGCCACCTACGTCATCCTGGGTTCGATCGATGACGGCGTCAATCCCATCGTGTGGGTGGTCGCGCCGAACTCGATGGTCGTCGCCCCGGTCGGCACCATCCCGCAGAACGCGTCGCCGACGCTGCAAGTGCAGTTTCCCGCCGTGGACGCCGGCGTGACCAGCGAGGACATCCTGACGGTCCGGCTTTCGGTCAAGGACCCCAACAGCGACGCCGACACCATCACGCTGACCTACTTCTTCGATAAGGACCGCAACCCGACCAACGACGCCACCGACCCGCCGATCCAGTTCGCCGAGACGGTCATTCCCTCCGGCACGATTCCCAAGAACACCTTCGCCTCCTATGACTACCGCCTGAAGATCGACCTGACGCAGATTCCCGTTCGCCGCGAGGTGGACGAGGGCGACCGCCCGCTACCGTACTACGTCCGCGTGAGGGCCGACGACGGCAACGGCGGCGTGGTGACGTCGTATGCCCTCGGAGCGGTGCGGGTGCTGGCCGCAGCGCAAGACGTCGTGGATATGCGGAACATCGGCGGTATCACGGCGGGGGCCGTCTTCCAAGGCCACGAAGGCTTCCCGGATGACCCCGCCCGCGGTAGCCGTGTGGGCAGCTCGTTTGCTGCCCTCGGTGATTTCGATGGCGACGGACTCGATGATTTCGCCATCGCCGCGCAGACCGCCAGCCCCTTTGGACAAGCCAATGTGGGCGAGGCGTTCCTCATTTACGGCCGCTCCAGTACTTTGGATCCCGACGCGCCCAATGGCGCCTACACGCAGGGTCGCTTTGCCGGCATCAACAGCGTCAACACCATCGGCACCTTCGTGCCGTTCCCGGCTGGTGATCCGCGCCGCGACCGGCTCTTCAGAATTCGTGGAAACCGCCTCCCGCATCCCGCGGTCGTGCAGCCGATGCTGGGCGCCGGCAGCTACGGCATCGAGTGCCTGGCGTTTTCTCCGGACTTCACGGACGACATCGTGGAGGGCGTCGGCGAGAACGACCCGGACATCCCCGGCCGACCCGAGCTGTGGATCGGCGCGCCATTCCTGGATTCGGTGGTTGATCGGGAAGACGACGATCCCTGCGATGAATGCACCTTCGATGATGAGGTCGCGGCGCCTTTCGTCTGCTACCCGGACCGGACGTTTACCGGGACGCCCCTGAGCGGCGAAGTGACCGACATCGGCACGGTTCTGGCCAACCAGTGGGCCCCTTTCCCGCCTCCGGCGTATCCGGTTCCCCCTGGAGGTTTCCCTTATCACAACGTGGAGTTCGATGACCTCGAAACCTCGCGGCTTTATCGACTGGCCAGCTTCAACGTGGTGCTGAGCGGCCAGTTGGGCGGGGTGGCGCCTTTCCCCGCTACGATGAAGGTGGATCTGAAAATCGACAACGAGCGGGGACCCACGGTCCTCGCCTTCGACATCCCGGGCATCGATCCTGAACAGGGGTCCTTCGATAACGTCCGGGTGGAGTTTCCGGTGGAGGCCTTCCCGATCGGCGAGCAGGATCCAGACACCACAAACGATCCTCCGAGCGGTCCGCCCTGGAAATCCATGTCGCCTGCCGCTTTCGATGGTATCTTCACCCTGTTCATCCGCCCGAGCGAGAACGTCACTTTTGACACGATCACCGTGGAGGTAACCGGGGAGATCTGCTCGGAGGGCGAAGAGCATGAGATCGGATTCGGCTACTTCGACCTGATGCCCAATCGGCGCTCCACGGTGGAGGGCTGCGGGGCGACGACGCCCCCGCCCGTTGACCCCTGGCGTCTGCGGGACTTTACGCCGGTCTGTCCACCCATGAATCGGACGATCGAGCCGCTGCTGGAAACCTGGCTCGGCAACCGAGACGGGCATCTGTGTTCGGAAGGACAGGTCATCCAAGCCCTGGGCGGTGCGGAAGGCCCGACCAATGATGACATCTACAATCCGCCGTTGGGTGGCCGCTATCTCTCTGGTTTGGCCTACTTGGCGGCCAGCGACGATCTCAAGTTGCGGGTGGATCCGCAGACCGGGTTGTGGCTCGGCGGCAGTGTCCGTACGGCGACCCTCGGTGGGTTCGGACAGCCCGGTTTTGGCCTGAAGGGCGCGCGGTTCCGCGGCTACTGGTATATGTTCGCCCAGGGGGCCATCGTACCAGACTACTACTCTCTCTTTGGTCACACGATTGCCTCGCTGCCCGACATCGATACGTTCGGCAATCCGGAATTCGAGATGATGATCTCGGCGCCGGCCGGCGGCACCTGGTTCGGGCCTGATCCACTGGACATGCCGGATTTGGCCGGCATCTATGACGCCAGCATGGGCACCGAGCGAACGGCCTCTTTCGATTTCGGAGTCCAGTTTGTCCGCGTGACCAGCGCCGTCCTTAACGTCAAGGGGATCGCCTCCAACGTGGCCCGGCTCAGCGTCGGCGTGGTCGACGAACTGACCGGCGAGGTCGTCCCGGGCACCAGCCGTGTGGGTCTGTTCTGGACCGGTGCCAGCCCACCCATCAGTAACGATGGTTCGCCGTTGCTGGACTTTGAGCGACTGCACGGCGATGTCGTCGATTTTCCTCGCCCCGGCGATATGTTCGGCCTGAACATGCGTCTGCCGGAGCGGGCCTTGCCGTGGCTGGCCTCCGGCCGAGGCACGCTGAAGGTCGAACTATTGGATGATTGCGTGATCGCGGGCAGTGCCGTGATTCTGAACGAGGTCTCGTTCTCCGTGTTTGGGGTGCGGGGCGATCTGGGCACGGTCGTCATGCTACAGGGGCAGGACTACACCGACTCCGAGACGATCGGCGACCCGGGCGACCAGGAGAGCGGCGAGGACGCACCGAAGTCCTGGCCCAGTTACGAATGCATCGACACGGAGCGCGTACCGACCTATCCCAGCGAGGTCATTCGCCTGACCGGCGAGTTCTTCGGCGATTTCTTCGGCTGGGCGCGACACGCCGGCGATCTCGACGGCGACGGCGTCGCTGATATTGCCTGCGGGTCGCCGGGCAGCAGCAACGACCCGTTTGCTCCGGACCTCAACTGCGGCGAGGAAGACAATCCGCTGACCAACAACGGCAAGGTTTTCGTGATCTACGGGTCGCCCACCATTGCCAGCGGCGCCCCGTGCGAGTTGGAGCGGTTCGAGATTCGCGGCACGCACGACGATGATCAATTCGGCCGCACGCAGGGTAGCGCCGGCGACATCAACGGCGACGGCTACGACGACTTCTGCTTCGCGGCGGAGTCGTACGATGCCCTGGGTGAGGACTTCAGCGGCGCCGAGGACCCCAACGATCCCTCGGTCCCTGTGCCTGACGGCATCCCCGATGTCCCCTCGATCGGTGAGGACGCCGGGTTCGTGGGCGTGCTGTTCGGCAGCAACCGGGGCCTGACCGCCGAGATCGGGATCAACTGCGAGCGGGTCGGCACCGACAATTACTACGGCTGCAAGTTCGTCGGCGGCATGCCGGGCGCCCGCCTGGGCGGCAGCACGCCGGCCAACTCCGGCCTGAGCTTCGCCACCAGCCGCGGCCAGCACGGCGTCGCCTCCGCCGGGGACTACAACCTCGACGGCATCGGCGACCTCCTCATGACCTCGCCGGGACAGTTGTGGCCCGCCGCCCGCGTGAAGTTCCTGGGTAGCGTTTCCGCCGGCAACTCGGTGACCATCAACGGCAATGTGTTCACCTTCCCGACCAATCTCAACCCCTCCGCGGCGATGACCTTCCTCCTCGACGCCATGGAGACCACCAATGCCGAGCAACTCGGCGCGGCCGGTATCGTCGCGAAGCAGGACTATCCCTTCCCATTGCCGGACATCCCGACGGTGTCCTTCGTGGCCCGCAAGCCGAATACATTCACCGTTACCGCCAGCGGTGCCAACATCAGCGTGGAGCTGACCACGCGCCGCGGCGTGGCCTACCTGATCTTCGGCAGCGACACGCTGCTGTTCAACAAGACCTTCGTCCTGCCGGACGACCTGAACCGGCGCGACAACCAGGGCAAGCGGGTGCTTCAGGGCATCGTGTTCGTCTCTCCTTTCGAGATCGATTCCGACCCAAACGATCCTACTCCGGATGAGGCCGCGATCGAAGCGGTGTGCCGGCTCGGCGACATCGATGGCGACGGATTCGATGATGTCATTTTCGGCATGCCCGAAGCCGACTACATCAACATCCTGTCGCCGCTCCAGCGCCGACAGGCCACCGGCGAGGCCTACATCGTTTACGGGAATGAGTTCGGCCTGAACAAGAGCACGAACCCGTAAGTCCGGCCTCTGGAGAAGAGGCCCATTGACCGTCTCACCCAAGAGAACCCACGGATCATTTCCGTGGGTTCTCTTCTTTACGCTGCCGGGCGCGGCGGTCTGGCAGGCGGTTTCTTGCTATCATATCCGCGATGCCTGAGCGATCGTCGGTCATTGTGGTGGGAGGCGGTCACGCCGGGGCTGAGGCGGCGGCCGCGGCGGCGCGCATGGGTGTGCCGACCGTCCTGATCACGATGACGCAGGCCGCCATCGGCCGGATGAGCTGCAACCCGGCGATGGGCGGCATCGCCAAAGGCCAGATCATTCGCGAGATCGACGCGCTGGGCGGGCTGATGGGCCTGGCCACGGACGCCGGCGGGATCCAGTTCCGCGTGCTGAACCGCCGGAAGGGACCGGCGGTGTGGGCGCCACGTGCCCAGTGCGACCGCCGCCTCTACGCCGAAGCCGTGACCCATCTGCTGGATCAGACCCCGAATCTCACGATCATCGAAGGCCTGGTTGAAGACCTGCTCGTTCGGCCTCGCCGCGAAGAGGATCGGCCGGCCGTCTGCGGAGTCCGCCTGGCCGACGGCCGCGAGATCCCCGCCGGTGCCGTGGTGCTGACGACCGGCACGTTCCTCCGCGGTGTCCTGCACACTGGGGAGCAAACCTGCCGTGGCGGGCGGCTCGGTGAACCGGCGGCGGACGCCCTCAGCGGCTCCCTGGAACGGCTGGGGCTGCGGCTGGCTCGGCTCAAAACGGGGACCCCGCCGCGGGTGGCCCGCGATTCCGTGGATTACGCAGCCCTGGAGGAGCAGCCGGGGGACGAGCAACCGACGCCGTTTTCCTTTCTCAATGATCGTCTGACCCAGCCGCAGGTATCGTGCTGGATCACCTACACCAACGAGCGGACCCACGAACTGATCCGATCCAGCCTGCATCGGGCTCCGCTTTACACCGGGCAGATCACCTCCACCGGCCCGCGGTACTGCCCGAGCATCGAAACGAAGGTCGTTCGCTTCGCCGACAAGTCGCGGCATCAGTTGTTCTTGGAGCCGGAAGGCTACGACAGCGACCGCCTGTATTGCAACGGCATCAGTACCTCCTTGCCGCCGGACGTGCAGGAAGAGATGGTCCGCTCCATCGCCGGCCTCGAGCAGGCCCGCATCGTGCAGATGGGCTATGCCATCGAGTACGACTACGTTCCGCCGCAGCAGACCCTGCCGACGCTCGAATCCAAACCGGCCGCAAACCTTTTCCTGGCGGGCCAGATCAACGGCACCAGTGGCTACGAGGAAGCGGCGGGACAGGGCGTGGTGGCTGGGGCCAACGCCGCGGCCCTGGTGCTGGGGAGGCCGCCACTGGTCCTGCGCCGCGACCAGGGCTATATCGGAGTGATGATCGACGACTTGGTGACCAAAGGCACGACCGAGCCCTATCGCATGTTCACCTCTCGCGCCGAATTTCGGCTGTTGCTCCGCAGCGACAACGCGGATGCGCGGCTGACCCCGATCGGACGAGAATTCGGTCTGGTGGATGATCGCCGGTGGGAGCGGTTCCGCCAGAAGTCCGCTTTGATCCAGTCTTTGACGAACTGGGCGAAATCCGACTCGCGGATCGGCAAGCAGGTCACGGAATGGTGGGAACAGACCGATGGCGCGGCGGCTCCACCACCAGGCAGCCCGCTACGAGAGGGATTCTTGGACGCTCTTCGCGACCACGCTTTGCCCCTCCTGCCCCCGGCCTTGTTGGAGGAGGCCATGCTTGCCGCGGGTATCCTGCTCAAGTACGACGGCTACATCCGGCGGCAGGAGCGGGAAGTCGAACGGCTTCGGCGCATGGAGGTCAGGTCGATTCCGGAGAGCTTCGATTTCGCGAAGATCCACCAGCTCCGCCTTGAGGCCCGCGAGAAGCTGGCTCAGGTCCGACCCCGCACGATCGGGCAAGCCCAGCGGATCGACGGAATCAGCCCGGCGGACATCGCCGTCGTCCTGCTCCATCTGGAACTCATGCATCGCACCGCTTCCGGGTGCAGATCGGTCACGTCTTGATTCAGCGGAGAGTAAGTCTGATAATATGGGTCGACCTGGAAGACCCCGGCGATGGGTCAAGTGCGTCGTGTCTGCGCACGATACGAGGTGAGGTGTTAAAATGGGAAGTCTAGGCGATAGTCCGAACGTACCCACAGGAGACCGCGAGGTCGTTGCCGCGGCACTGACCAGCCGAGCCCGTCCCGGTCGGCAACTGAAAAGCGTTTATACCACCGGTGAGGTCGCCGAGATCTGCGGAGTCAGCCAGCAGACCGTTATTCGGTGCTTCGACAAGGGCGTTGTGCGCGGTTTCAGAGTACCTGGGTCCAAGTTTCGTCGAATTCCCCGCGAGGCCCTCATCGAGTTCATGAAGGCCAATAACATTCCGCTGGAGAAACTGGAATCCGGCAAGATTCGGGTGCTCGTGGTCGACGATGATCGGAACATCGTGGACATACTCGAAAACGTGCTGACGCGGGATGGCCGGTTCGAGGTCAAGTCCGCGTCCAATGGCTTCGACGCAGGGGCCATGACGCTGGAATTCCGCCCCGACATCCTGCTCCTGGATTACATGCTCCCTGACATCAACGGCAACGTCGTTTGCCAGCGGATTCGCAGCGATCCCAACCTGGCTCACACCAAGATTATCATCGTGTCGGGAGCCGTCGATCAAACGGAGGTCGACAAACTGTTGGCCGCTGGAGCGGATGATTTCGTCAAGAAGCCCTTCAACATCGACCACTTGATTTCGCGAATCGTGGACTTGGTCATGGCCTAGGACCGAGGGAGGCGGGGCGAACATGTCACCCAAGACGCCGACCAGTTCGCCGCCGCCGCAGGTCGAAATGGTCCTGGCGCATCTGGATAATCTTCCTCCATTGTCGGCGGTGGCGGCTCGCATCCTGACGCTGACCGACGACCCGCGCACGAACGCCCGAGAAATCGTCAAGCTGATCGAAACCGATCCGGCCCTGACCGCGCGGATTCTGTCCCTGGTGGGTCGGGCGGAGCACGGCCTGCGGCGCGAAGCGCTGACCGTCGAGAAGGCGGTCGTGCTGCTGGGCTTCGATACGGTCCGGCAAGTGACGCTGGCCCTGAAGGTCCTGGAGGTATTCGGCGGCCCGGCGGCGAAAAAGGCCGGAGAGGGATTCGATCGGGCCGAGTTCTGGAAGCACTGTCTGGGGGTTGCCTGCGCCGCCCGGCGGATTGCCGCCGCCGTGAAGAGCAGTGTGCGGCCCGAGGAGGCCTTCGTGCTGGGGCTGCTGCACGACTTGGGCAAGGATGCCCTGAACGCCACGATGCCGAAGAGCTACCTCAAGGTTTTGAAGAAGGCTGAGGAGGCGGAGGCGGACCTCTGCGACGTGGAGCGGCTGCTGCTGGGCGTCGATCATGCCGTCGTCGGCCGAAGGCTGGCCGAGCGGTGGGGCCTGCCGCGAACACTGGTGGAGACGATCTGGCTGCATCATCACCCCGCCGAGGTCCTGCCGAGTTCAATTGCCGCGGGCCGCCATGTTCAGATCGTCACGCTGGCCGACGCCCTCGTTCGTGAGCATCGCGTCGGCTGGTCCGGCAACCGGCATCTCCCGATTGCCTCCGGCGAGTTGGCCGCGGCGTTAGGACTGTCCGAAACAGGTCGGGCCGAGATCATCCAATCCCTGGCCGGCGAAATCGAGGCTCGGGCTGCCTGGATCGGCGCGGATGACTTGACCAGCGATGAAGTCTACCTCAAAGCCCTGGTTCGATCCGCGGAGGAGCTGACCACCGCGAACGCGACCCTGCTGGAGCAGAACCGCCGGCTGTTGCGACAGAGCCGGTACTTCTCGGCGATGGGCCGTTTGAACCGCGGCGTGTCGCCGCAGGCCGCCGTTCGCGAGGTCTGTGCGGTCGCCGCGGAGGCGCTGCGCCAGGCGTTGGGCGCGTCGTCGGTCGTGGTTTTCACCTTCGATGAACCAAGCCGATGGTGCGAGGCAGGCTTCTCCGACGGGAACATGGAAAGCGATCTGTTCGAAGTGGGGGGAGATCGGCCGATGCTACTGGCCGAGTTGGCCGCTGCGGCGCAGGCCGCGTTGAGCGGGGCCTGGTTCCTTCCTGTCGGCCAGGGCCTCAATCCGCTCGTGGATCGATTTCGCGCCAAGTTGAGGGGCGGGTCGCTCTGGCTGCTTCCCATCGTCCGAGAGCGGAGGCTGCTCGGCGGCTCCTTCGTTTCGGCCGAGTCGGAACTCATCGCCCTGGTCCGCGGGGATGCGGCGGAACTGGAAGCGCTGAGCGCCGCGATCGGCTTGGCGATTTTGCAGAGCCAGTCCCAGGCGGCGGCGATGTCGCTCAGCGATGAGTTGGCGGAGGCCAACCGGCGTTCGGCGGCGATGCAGGCCGAACTGCTCCGCAGTCGCACACTTCAGACCGTGGTGGCCATGGCCGCCGGCGCGGCTCACGAGCTGAACAATCCGTTGGCCGTCATTTCCGGGCGAGCACAGCTCCTGCGGGGACAGACGCAGGACGCCAAGGTCCGCGAAGCATTGGAGCTGATCGACGCTCAGGCCCAGGCGTGCAGCGATATTGTCACCGATCTGATGAACTTCGCCCGCCCGACACCGCCTGCGCCTGAGCCGATCGAGTTACGGCCCTTGCTGGAGAACCTCCTCGCGGCGCTGGTTGCCGGCGGCGCGATAACCAGCGAACAGGCCGTGCTGGAGCTGCCGTCCCATACTCCCTGCGTCCGCTTCGACCGGGTTCATCTGGAACGTTTGTTTCAGGAACTGCTCACGAACGCCGTCGAGGCGACGGATTCAGCAAACCGCCGATTGACCGTCAAGGCTTCCATGGATCTGACCGAAGAGAACCTCGTCGTCACCGTGGCCGACAACGGCCGCGGCATGACGCCGGAGGTGAGAAGCCGAGCGGCGGACCCGTTCTTCTCTCACCGGCCGGCCGGCCGCGGTCGAGGGTTGGGCCTGGCGCGTGTGCAGCAGTGGTTGCACCTGAATGCCGGGTCCATGCGGATCGAGAGCGAACCGGGGCGTGGCACGCGGGTGGAACTGCGGCTGCCCGTGGCTGGTTCCGGCGGCTGATGGCCGCCTGGATGATTCGCACGAGAACCTGCCGAACGGAGACAACCGAAGAAGGTCGGGTGCGGCGTTGCGCCGCGAAAGAAGTGAAAGGATTCCGGGCCGGGCGGGTCGTGTAAGCCTCTCTCCCTCCTCCCCTCGCTCTCACGGCTGAAGCGCCCCGCCGGCCACTTTCTCGCGGCCCTCGACCACTGCGGAAAGGCTGGAGTGGGACAACGGAGAAAGAAGCAGATGGTTCTCAAGAATATGCAGATCCTGATCGTCACGGATGATGGCCGGCTGGCCGCGGATCTCACCGAACCGATCATCACCGGCCTCGATGCTCATGTCACCATCGCCGACAGCCTCGAAGAAGCTGCCGTTCTCGCCTCCAGCGGGGGCTTCGACGTCATCGTGGCGGCGTGCGAGCTCCCCGACGGTCCGGGCCTCACCTTGCTGGAGCACTGCGATGCGGAGCAAACCCCGCCGATCATCCTCGTCGGCAAGTGGGTCACGGCGGAAGAGGCCCTCGCGGAGATTCGTCGGGGTGCGACGGACATCGTCTGCACGCCGGTCGATCCGGCCTTGCTGCTGGCGGTGATCCGCCGTGCCGCGGAGGTTCGCCGCACCCATTGTCGCCGGGAGGCCAGGAGCCGGCGGCTGCGGCATCTTTCCAGTCGTTTGCTTCGGGACCGCCGGGAACTTCGTCAGCGGGTGGATCTGATCTGCCAGGATCTGGTCGTTGCTTACCGGCGACTGGTCGACAAGGTGGGCCGTGCCGGCGTGACGGGGCAGACGCTGTCGCGCTGCGACCCTTCTCACCGCAACGCCTGAAGATCAGACTTCAAGCCAGTCACCGGCCTCATACCGCGACGCGTGATGCAGCGGCAACATTCGGCCGATTCGCGCCCGGTGTGCCGCCAGGGCCAGTTCCGGCCGATTGTTCTCCTCGCTCAGGTGGGCGACCGCCAACCATCTCAAGCGGCCGTTGGCGTGGTCGCGGACCAGGGTCGCCGCCTCTTCATTGGAGAGGTGCCCGCCGGCGCCGGCAATCCGCCGCTTGAGCTGCTCAGGGTACGGTCCGTTCCACAGCATGGCCCGATCGTAGTTGCTCTCCAGGAACGCGGCATCGAGTTGAGACAAGGCGTCGGCCAGGGCCGGAAAGGGATATCCCAGGTCCGTCAGCACGCCCAAACGGCGGCCCTCATGCTCGATGATGAAGCTCGCTGTCTCCAGACCATCGTGGGGCGTGCGGAGCGTATGTACCGTGACCTCGCCGAAGCAGAGACTGTCTCCGGCGGAGTACGGTCGAACCTCCCTGACGGCCCCGAGATACCTCTGCACCGACCGATAAGCCGGACCGGTCATGTACAGCGGCAGCCCGAACTTGCGGTGAAAAACTCCCGCCGACCGGCAATGGTCGGAGTGGTTATGGGATATGATCAGAGCGTGGCAACTCCGGATGTCTCGGCCGCGGGCGGCGAGCCGCTGATCGGCCTGGATGCCGCTGATGCCCGCGTCGAATAGCAGGCGGATATCGCCGGCCTCGACGTAGATGCAGTTGCCGTTGGAACCGGATTGCAGGGACAGAGTCCGCATGGAGGGGTGATAACCGCAATCGCCGCCCGAAACAAGGTCTCTCGACGGCCGAGAACACGCCTCAGGGCCGCGGAATCGCTGAGGCGGTTCTGGTCACCGCGAGCGGCGATACCGCCGATATAGAGGCATCAGCAGCCGGCGGCTTGCTCGGAGGTGTCCGGGCAGATGCGGGACGAACGGGCTGCGGTGATGGAGCAGGGGCTGCACATGTTGACGATGGTTCATGTCACTCACGAGGCGGTCTACAAGGTCGGCGGGATCGGCGCGGTGTTGGAGGGGCTGATTACCTCGGCGCCGTACGCGCGAGAGGTCAATCGGACCATCCTGTTGTGCCCGCTGTTCTCGCGTGAGGGCGACGCGCGCAGCCGGCTCGGGCCGGGCGGAGAGGTCTTGTACTCCTCGGTGGACGGCTTGGTCAACCATCCGCTGGCCGCCGCCTTTCGCGATATTCAGAACCACTTTCACGTAGACATCGTGTATGGCCGCCGGGTGTACCGCGAACCGATGACGGGCTTCGAGCAGCATCCCGAGGTGATCCTGATCGATGTCAACCACGCCGCGGCCGGGCCGGTCAACGCGTTCAAGGCCGGGCTTTATCACGGGTTCGGGCTGGTCTCGTCGCGGTATGAGAACAGTTGGGACTTCGAGCAGTACGTGCGGCTGGCGGAGCCGGGCCTGGCGGTCGTGCAGGCCATCGGGGGCGTCGCCCAGGGGCAGTGCCTAGTTGTCGCGCATGAGTTCATGGGCATGCCGACGGCCCTGGCCGCGAAACTCAAGAACAACCCGCGTTATCGAACGGCCTTTTACGCTCACGAGGTGTCGCCCATCCGCAAGATCGTGGAGGAACACTCGGGACATGACACCACGTTTTACAACGTCTTGCGGCGTAGTGCCGAGCAGGGTCTTTACATCTACGACATCTACGGCGACCAGTTCGGCTATTTCCGCCATGCGCTAGTGGAAGCCACGCGCCATCTGGACGTGACGCTGGCCGTCGGCGACTGGGTCGTCGAAGAGCTCAAGTTCCTTTCGCCCAAAGTCGCCGAATCGAACATCCGGCTGGTCTATAACGGCATCCCGGCCTATGCGACCACGCCGGACGAGACGGCCCAAAGCAAACGCCGCCTGCAAGATTACCTGGAGCGCCTGTTGGGCGATCGGCCGGACTACGTCTTCACCCACGTCACGCGGATGGCCGTGAGCAAGGGCCTGTGGCGGGACATCCTGGTCATGAAGCACCTGGAACAGGAGTTGCGGCGCCTGAACAAGACCGCCGTCCTGGTGGTCCTCTCCACCGAGATCGGCGGGCCCCGCAGCCGCAAGGACATCCTCCACATGGAGAAGTGGTGGGATTGGCCGGTGGCGCATCGTGAAGTGATTCCGGACCTGTCCGGCGGCGAGGCCCTCTTCTACGCCGGCGTACAGGCCTTCAACACCCGCTCCAGGAACTCCAAGATTCTGTTCATCAATCAATTCGGCTTCGATCATGCAACCTGCGGCGACCGCATGTTGCCGGACATGAACTTCTGGGACATCCGCAAGGGAAGCGACTTGGAATTCGGCCAATCCATCTATGAGCCATTCGGCATTGCCCAGGTGGAGGCCCTTTCCTTCGGTTCGATCTGCGTGATGAGCTCGGCCTGCGGCTGTGCATTCTTTGCCTCGCGCGTCGCCGGCCCCGAAGGCTCGCCCAATCTGATTGTCGCGGACTATACCGACTATCGCGCCGAGCCGAATTCCATCTCCGGCTATCTGGCCGTTACCCGCGAGATGCGCTCGGCCTACGACGAGCAGGTCGCTCAGCGCGTCGCCCACCAGATCGCCCAGCGGTTGCCCAAGACGCCCGAGGAAAAGGCCGCCTTCGTTGCGCGAGGCTATGAACTGGCTCGACGCATGAGCTGGGATGTCATCGCCAGCGACTACTTCCTGCCCGCCGTGAGGGAACTGCCCTGCGATTGCCCGCTGGCCGGTGCCCGATAGCCTGTCGTGGAGCACTCTCCGCGATGATCGCACTTCCGCTGATTGCCCCCGCGAGGGCACGGACTCGGTGTTCTCCCTCCAGCTTGTGATGGATCAGGTCGCACCGGCCGAGCAACCCACGCCTGTGGCGATTAAGGATCTCGCCGGGTGCGGTCCATCTATAAGCCGGCGGACGCCGGATCCCATCGACCCGGCGTCCGCCGTTCTGGTGAAGGCCCGCTCCGCTGCGATCAGAACTCGCTCAGATTGCCGCCATCCCCCACGGGGAGAAAGTCTTCCTGCTCCTGATCTTTCGGTTGCTTCGGCTTCTGGTTGCCCTTGTTGGGGGGGGGTGCTGTCGGACGGGTGGTGCCAGGGCGAGCAACGGGTGATCGCTTCGTGTTCATCCGCGGGCCGGTCGGGGTGGTGCCCCGATCAGACCTGCTGCCCACCATGGCCGCCAATTCGCTGACCATGCCCTTGACGGCTTCGGCCTGAGCGGCAAGCTGCTCGGCCGCACTGGCGGATTCCTCGGCGCCGGAGGCGTTCTGCTGCGTCACCTTGTCCATCTGGGACACTGCCGTGTTGACTTGGTCGACGCCCTGGGCCTGTTCTTCGGAGGCCTTGGTGATGCCGTTGACCAGATCAGAGACCTTGGCGATCTGCGACACGATCGCTCCCAGCGACTTTCCGACCTCGGTGGCGACCTGCGTGCCCTGCTGCGCGCGATGGACGGCGTCCTCGATCAATCCCGTGGTTTCCTTGGCGGCCTGTGCGGCGCGCTGGGCCAGATTGCGGACTTCGTCGGCAACCACGGCGAAGCCCTTGCCATGCTCGCCGGCTCGGGCGGCTTCCACGGCCGCGTTGAGGGCCAGGAGGTTGGTCTGGAAGGCGATCTCCTCGATGACCTTGATGATCTTGCTGATCTTCTCCGACGAGTCGTTGATGCCGGCCATGGCCTGATTGAGTTGCGTCATGCTCTGGTCACCTTCGCTGGCCGCCTGGCGAGCCTGTCCGGCGAGTTCGTTGGCCTCCTTCGCGTTGGAGGCGTTCTGTCTGGTCATGGCCGCCATTTCCTCCAGGGCGCTGGAGGTCTGTTCAAGGGCCGAGGCCTGTTCGCTCGCCCCTTCGGCAAGCTGCTGGCTGGCGCTGGAGACCTGCCCCGCGGCGTCGCTGACCTGATCGGCGCCTTCGTTAAGCTGGGTCGATAGCCGGGTCAGGTCGCGGTTGATGCCGCGCGTGATCAGCAGTCCCAGTCCCATCGCCAGGATGACTCCGCCGATCGCCGTCCCCAGGGAGACTGCCTTGAAGGTCACGGACTGGGCCTGGCTGGCCTGAACGGCCTGGCTGGCGACGTCCCGGTTGATCTGCACGATCTGGTCCAGCAGTCGGTTTGCCGCCAGGTCCTTATCGCGCACGGTTCCAAACAGATGTGCCAGACCCTGCTCGGTCTGCGTCTGAAAATCGAGCGCCGTCTTGCGCATCACGTCGAACTGAGCGAATACGCCTTGAGCGGCCGGGACCATGTCTTCTTCATAAGCTGCAAAGGCCTCGTCAGCCTTGCCGTCGGCCACCAGTTGCTTGATCCGTTTCACCGCCTCGTGGAACTGCCGGTGGGGTTCGGCGATCGCTTGAAAGGCCTTGGCCATCTCCGGGTTATCCGGCCGGTAGGTGGGCAACCACTTGCCGCAGTTGCAGGCGGTGTGGTCCTCGCCACCCTCGAAGATCTCGCGCTTATGCAGCATGTACAGCACACGCTCCCCCAAGGCGTGATGATCCTTGGTGAAACCTTCCAAACGGCGAGCCAGGCCGGCCGGGTCGGAGATGTTATTCTGGTCGAGGTATCGACACAGCTCCACGAACTTGCTGTTTTCCTCCCGCCAGGCGTTCCACGCGGGCACAAACTGCTGCCACAGTTGGGCCTCCTCCGGCGTCTGCGGCAGCGGCTCGTAGACCTTCCACGCCGCTTCGTAGGCTTCCCTGGCCTTGGCCAGGTTGTCGTACTGCTGCCGGCGGACTTCCGGGTCCAGGCCGGGCACCGCCAGCGTGCGGAGGATGCCGCGAATGTCTGCGGAGCACTTCTGAATAATGAGCAGGCTGTCGACGCTCGGCAGCCGCACCACGCCCACCTCGTCCACCGCCTGCGATTCCTGGTTCACCGCGTAGTAGCCGACACCGCCCAATACTGCGGTGATCGCGCTCACCAGCATGAACGCGGCCATCAGTTTTCGTCCGATTGTCCAGTGTGACCCCGCCGCCATTGCCTATTCTCCTACTTGCCTTGTGGTAAATGACGTCGCCCGGCACGTTGCCAGGCACCGATACCTAGGTCGGCGGGATGACGGGGGAGGCTTAGATCTGGTGTAGCGGGATCAGGTCGGCAGAGCCGCAACGAGCCCTTCCTCGGGTTCTGGTGCGCTGCTTCGACAGCCTGAAGAGATGGTATCTCTCCACAAACGAATTCGAAGAAACACTCAGCGCACTCGCGTGCCGCGCTCCACTCGTAACACCGGGCGCTCCTTCCGGACGGTCCCTTTGGATTCGACCACCTTCATCGCCTTGCGGAGGTTGTCGACCTTGAAAATTCCCGTGGTGCGGCCCCCCGACGCCCCGCTGGTGACATAGGCGTAGCGGATGCTGACATGATTGCTGTTTAGTCGGGCACAGATGTCCGCCATGGCGCCGGGGCGATTGGGCATCTCCACCAGCAGCACCTGCGACTCGGTCATGGGTATGTTGAGGCGACTCATGACCCCCCGCACCCGGACGGGATCCTCGGCGACGAATCGAAAGACGCCGTGCTCGACGGAGTCCATGAGCGTGAGGGCCACGATATTGATGCGGCTCTGGGCCAGCTCGTCGCAGACGTGGGATAGAATGCCAGGCTTGTTGACGAGGAAGACGGAGAACTGCGTCGCCACCTTGAACATCGGTGTACCCCTGGCCAACCTCGGCCCGGTCGGCGGTCTCGGTGAAGGGCTGGCGGCTCCCGCTGCATGACATGGTCGCCGCCGCGCGGTACGATCGTCGCACTATAGCGGCCCGGGCCGTCGCAGGACAGATGCCGCCCGGCCGGAGATATCTGGCATGGTTCTTCCACGCTTGGCACTGGTCGGCGATCCCCGGTGCATTTCTCCTTGGTTGATCTCCGCCATCACTCGGGTCGGGCGACTGGAGGCCGTCTGCGGGCCGGGTGCGGAGGAGTATCCGCTCTCCGTGCCGGTCCGGTGGGCCTTCAGCGATGTCTCCCGGATGTTGCGGGAGGCGGAGCCGGAAGGCGTGGTCATTCATGGCCCGGTTCACGAACGGGCTGCCCTCATCAAGCAGTGCCTGGCCGCCACCGCCCGGGTTTTGCTGACGGGGATTCCCGCGCCGGCCGCCATGTGTCGCCGGCTGGACTCGCTGGGCAAGGTGGCGGGCAGGGCCATCCTGGCGGCGTCGGCAGTCCGCTTCAGCCCAGCCGCGCGGCAAGCCCAACGGCTTCTGGAAAGCGGCCGATTCGGGCAGCCCGTGTCGCTCTCGGTGTGTTCTTCCTGGCCGCAGTCCCGCAGTACCGTTGTGAACACAACCCAATCACCAGTCGATCCGGATCAGGTCTTCGAGGTGATGGATCTTGTTGCCGCATTGCTGGGCGACTTGCAGCAGGTCCATGCCAGCATGCATCCGACAGGTGTTCTGTCCGCCCTTTGTAAGGCGGAAAACGGGGCGAACGTCCTGCTGGAATGCCACAGCGGCGGCGATCCGGAACTGGACGGAGTGGAGCTGGACCTCCGTGCCGCGGACGGAACCTGGTTGAGGATCGACCGCAGCCGCCATTTGACGTGTGCTCGTGCTTCGAAGGTGGAGGCGTGGCACCATCCGTCGGCGGCGACGGCGGACCCAACGAAAGAATCGGGATACGAGGGCCTGTTAGCGGAGTTTCGCAAGGTGCTGGCGGATCAGCGCGGGGTTGCCAGCGGCTTGCTCAACCCGGCTCCAACCGTGACGGCGACGGTCGAGGCGGTGTTCGCCAGTGCACATAAAGGCCGTCCGATCAAGCTTACCCGGCAGGAGGGCAGCCGGCCGGAGGACCTCGCGGCTGCGGTTCCGTAGGGGGGCGGACCTGTCTGCAAGGTCGTCTCAACTATACGCTATATTACGACTCGCGCGATCCCTTTATCGTCAGGTGCCTGTTCTCAGATAGGGGGTTGACTGCGGCTGCGGATCGCCTACACTGCGCTGTTTTCGCGATGGCCAGAGGTTCAGACGGATTTCGGATGCAACTATGTCTTTTGTGACCGACAAGTGCTATCAGGCGAGGAAGGGCGAGATCGAGCGCAAGTGGTATTCCGTGGATGCGGACGGCAAGGTCCTCGGCCGGCTCGCCGCCAAGCTCGCCACCGTTCTCATGGGCAAGCACAAGCCGACCTACACGCCCCACGTCGACACCGGCGACTTCGTTGTCGTGACCAACGTGGACAAGGTGCTCGTCACCGGCCGCAAGGCGGAGACCATGACGTACTGGTCCTATTCATTCTATCCGAGCGGCCGGCGGGTTCGGACGTTCAGCGAAATGCGGCAGAAGCATCCCGACCGCATCCTGCTCTCGGCCGTTCGCCGCATGTTACCCAAGAATGCGCTAGGTCGGCGGCAGTTGACCAAGCTCAAGGTCTACGCCGGAAGCCAACACCCGCATCAGGCTCAGAAGTGCCAACCCTTGAATCTCGACGCCATCTGATCTTTGGGAGACAGTGCCAGTGGCAGACCAACCCGTCACTTCCGGTTCACCCGTAGAGCCGACCGTTTCTCCACCGACGCCGACCCCGGCATCCCCGGCCGTCGGCACCAACGCCGCGCCGGAGCCTCAGCCTTCCGCATTGCCCACTCGGGCGGCGCCTTCCGCAGGCGGGTTCTACTGGGGAACGGGACGACGCAAGACGGCGGTGGCCCGCGTCCGCGTCCGTCCCGGCAGCGGCAAGTTTCTCATCGACGGCCGCGAGGTGGACGACTACTTCTTTGACGTTCGGCACCGCATGGATGTGGTGGCACCCCTCGAGGCCACCAACACCCGCGGCAAGTTCGACGTATTCGTTAGCGTCCGCGGCGGCGGGCAGACCGGCCAGGCCGGCGCCGTCCTGCTCGGCGTGGCTCGAGCCTTGGTGAAAGCCGATCCGGCTCTGGAGCCGCAGCTTCGCGACCGCAAGTTCCTTACCCGCGATGCCCGCAAAGTCGAGCGGAAGAAGCCCGGTCGCCCGGGTGCCCGCAAGCGGTTCCAGTTCTCGAAACGCTGATCCGGCCGCAGCACAGCGGCGTTTGCACGATTCCAGACACGGCCCGGCCCTGCGTGTGCCGGGCCGTGCTGTTGGCCTACTCACCGCGGGGCGATACGCGATCGCAATTGCAGCAGCGCCTCCGGCAAGAGGTCCCGCTCCAGGGCCTGGACCCTCTCCGCCAATGTCGTCACGGTGTCGCCCGGAAGGACCGGGCACCGTCGCTGCAAGATGATCGGGCCGTGGTCGTATTCGTTATCCACCCAATGCACGGTGGCGCCGGACTCACTTTCGCCCGCGGCCAGGACCGCTTCGTGGACGCGAGCACCGTAGTAGCCCTGCCCGCCGAACTTCGGCAGGAGCGACGGATGCAGGTTGATCACCCGGCCCAGCCAATGGTCGGGCAGTCGCCAATAGCATAGCCAGCCCGCCTGAACCGCCAGATTCACGCCGCGCGAATCGAGGGTGGCGACAATTCGTCGGCTGAACGCCGCCACATCAGGGTAGTCCTTGGTGCGAATGATCTCGATCGGCAAGCCGGCCCGCTTGGCTCGCTCGACACCGGCTACGGCGGATCGGGAGGAGATGACCAGGCTGATCTCCACGCCGGGCAGTCTTCCATCGGCGATGCGGTCGACGAGATTCTGGAGCGAACTGCCGTTGCCGGAGAGCAGCACGGCAATTCGGAGGCGGGTTTCGGCTGCGGACGATGGCTTCACGGCAGACGGCTCACGGAGGGAATGACGCGGACGGATTGACCCGGTCATTCCGCACCCCACTGTCTCTTAGAAAGCTCTCAATTTCCAGCCAATACGCGTCTTCGTTTCCGTCTCCGGGGAAGTCGTTGTGGCCGCAGTCGTACTCCACCAGTCTGCCCCGGCGGGCCAGTCGAGCCAGAGTGCGACCGTGCCCCGCCGGAATGATGGTGTCCTGACGACCGTGCATGACGAGGATCGGGCATTCCAGCAGGCTCACAATCTGATCCGTGCGGAACGGATGGCGAACGAGGGCCGGCGGCACCCCATATCGCCAGGAGAACGCGGTCGCACTCGTGAACGTGGATTCCAGAATCAAGGCCTTCGGCCGTCTCTGACCGGCCAGGCCCGCGGCGACGGCCCCGCCCAGCGAGCGACCGTGAAAAACGATGCGGGAGCTATCCACTTCCGCTCGTTTACAGAGTTCATCGTGAAAGAACACCGCATCATCGATAATGGTTGATTCGCTGGGTTGGCCTCCGCTTCTCCCGTAACCCCGGTATTCGGGCAACAGGACGGAGCACCCGAGCCGATGGTATCCCTTGAGCACGTCATGCTGATAGTCGATCAGTTCCGCGTTGCCGTGGAAGTAGATAACGGCGGCCGCGGGAGAATCGGCTGACGCCGTCGGGACGGGCAGATACCAGGCGATTACCTCCTGTCCGTCCAGGAGTGTCCGCGTCAGCGTGATCGTGGTGAAACCCTGGTAGCCCAAGGGCAGCGGCGGAGGCGCGGTGTCGTTGGGGAAGAGGAGCCGATCCTGAAACAGGTAGAGCCCCCCGCACCAGATGCCGTACAACAGCCCGAGAATCAACGCCAGGAGCAGCCAGAACCGAACCCCGAAAGGGCGCCGCCGCTTCTTGCGTGCAAGCCTTGGGCTGTTGCCAGGCTCCGCGGGCTCGAGCGGCGGGGGAGGCGTGGGGTTCATGGCGTGAAGTCTACGTCCGCATCGGTTGGCGGCAAGACCCAAACGGTTCCGCGGAGGATCCAGCGTCTGATATTAGGGCCTCCCGCATGAACCGGAGACCCCGCGGCCCACTCCCGCGTGCGGTGACAACACCTTCTTCTCAACCAGCCTCCCGCGTGATCTTCACCCATCTCGAAAACCGGCCTTTGACAGCCAAGCCCCGTCTCGAGCTGGACGATAAAGGAAACGACTCCACCCGAAGAACGCTGGGGGAGGAATGGAATACAGACATGATCGACGTTGATGTTGCGCAATTGCCGCCCGATATTTGCGACCTTCTGCTGACCCGTGGTTCGGGCGTCCCGCCGCTGATCTGGACCGCAGGGTCAAACCGGGCCAACAAGAAGATGCTGGATGAGACGGACAACGCCCGCTTCTTCCGCCGCAAGAGCATGGCCAGCGAGCCGATGGCCGCGGCGGTCCGCGGCTTGCTTTGCCTGTGGAACGGTTGGCTGGACGAAGCCCGAACCGCCGTGGCCAACGCGCCACCGGTCGAGAAGTGCTATATCGAGGCGCTGTGTGCTCGACACACGGATAATCCGGTCGCCGCCAAGCCCCTCTTGCAGCAGGTGCAAACGCATCCCATTCACGAGCAGATCGCCGCATATAGTCTGCGAGTCCTGGTCAATCCTTCCGACCCCCTCCTGCTCCGGCTCAAGCAGATGCTGGAGATGACCGGCATCTGGGAGCCTTTCCTGTTCAACGACCTTTACGAACAGGCCCGGGCCGGCCGGTTCAAGGATGCGGCGGTGGACGCCATCCGCCAGATCCAGGGGATCGAATTCGAGATGTTGTTCCGCTACTGTTACGAGGCGGCCACGGGCGAACCGGTTCCCACGCGGCTGGATCGCGCATCCGTCGCGGCCCGCGAGGAAGATGTGCAGCGAATGCGGCGGCTGGCGGAGAAGCACCGCGCCGCGCGACGCACCTACACGCCTCCCGCGCCGGGAACCGAGGCGAGCAAGTCCGGCGGCGGCTCGTCGCCTCAGACGGCGGCCACTGGTGAGACCATTCGTGTCGCTTGCCCGAAATGCCAGACCCAGATGACCTTGCCGACCACGGCGCGGGGCGAGATCGAACGCTGCACGCAGTGCAACATCGCGTTCACCGTGCCCGGCAAGAAGGACGTCGCACCCGTGGCAGGCGCTCGGCCGCCTGTCGGCACGATTACGGTCTGCTGTCCGAAGTGTCGGACGCCGCTGTCGCTTCCCGAAACGGCCCGCGGACAGCCGGAGAAGTGCGGAAAGTGCGGTACCTGCTTCCTGATTCCCAAGAAGCCCTCCAGTCCCGCTCCTGCCGGTCGGACATGACCGTCAGCCTGCCGGCGGTCCGCCGCCCGCGGCTGACCCCGGCCATGGAAACCAAAGCTACTCGTCGTCTGCGGAAGAGGGCTTCTTCTCGACGGTGTTCTTCTTCGTAGACGACTTCTTCCGGGCTGACTTCTTCTTGGCGGCGTCGCCGGACTTGGTCTTGGCCCGTTCTCGGGCGGGCGACAGCGACATCGTGACCTTGCTGTCGATGGCGACCTCGATCTTTCCGGCATCGCCGGCTGCCGCGATGGTGACCAGAAGAGTTCTCTGCAGGTTTTCCTCTCGGCGAACGATGCGGCCCAGCTCGCAGTCAAAAACCGCCGTACCGCGGAATGTGCCGGACTTCAGTTTGTACTCCGCCAGTGCCTTGGTCAGGGGCGGTCCCGCTTGTTTGGTCGTGCCGGTGTAAGACAGGTGGGCCAGCCGATGGCCGCCCTCGTTGGAGATCCTCTCCAAGGTGATTTCGTATTCGTCTCGCACCGGGCCGGTCGTTGCCCCCGGGGATTCGACGGACCGCATCCACCGCTCGCCGACCTTAACCTCACGATTGGGCACTAGGACAAACTGATCGTCGATTAACGAGCCCTTGAGCGCGGTGTTGCTCAGACCCTCGCGCATCTCGGGCCACAGCATATTGCGGGCGACGTTGCCCTTCTCGATCTGGGCAATGATCTTGTCGCCGCCGGTGAGCTTGACGGCGGTGTAGTCCTGATCCAACTCCGCGGTCACCTTCATCCCGATCATCGGACGGAATAGGGGTGCCAGCATCGGACTTAAACTGTCCTCGGACTGGTCCGAATCGAAGTCGAGCTTTCCATGCATCGCCAGCGTGCCGCTAAACGCAATTTTCTTATAGGTCAGTTCGAGAACCGTTCGATCCGGGGAAGTCTCCTTGGTCTTCTCCAGAAGGCCGAGAACCTTGCGAATGGAATTCTTCGCGCCGGCCTTGCCGAACTGGCCGCCTTTCATCTGGTGCTCGGACTCGGTGATCCGTTCGACATAATACGCTTGGCCGGTCTTGAACTTCGGCCGGAGCAATACGGTTTCCTCCGCGGCCGTGTTCACGGCAGAGAACGCCATGAGCATCGTGAATACGACCAGAAAGCGGCACGGCCATGAAGTCATCATGCTTCCTCCAGCAACAGTGAAAAAGGGCTCTTTGGGCGCACCGGAGTCTTCTGGTAGCTGGAACGGATTACCCCGCGGCTTATTTCCTGGCGATCGAAGACCATGCTCGCCCGGGAGCGGTTCAGTCCGCGGGCTCGATGGTGACCGTCAGGTTCCGCGACTGGAACTGCTCGACGTACAGTTCGGCCCGCTCCCGATGCGTGACCAGCAGCAGGGCACAGCCGGTGTGGTGGGCCTCGATGGTTTTCTCCACGGCGTCCTGTCCGCGAAGCGGGGTCAGCATCACGATGGTCTCGACGACGTGAGCGATCTCATTCACGTCGTCATTGTGCAGGATCACCCGAAACATCGGCAGCAGGCCGGGCTTCGGCCTGGCCGGAGCCGTCATCGTCCCAGGTGCCGGCTCCGCGGGCCGGGCTTGGGCGGACTTGGATTTCTTGCCGGACATGTCTCATCCCTCGCGCTGAATCACCCCCAAGTATAGCGCAAATCCCCTTTGGTCTGCAAGGCAGTGTTGCGGCGCTGCCAATTCTCTATAATGCGGACTTCGCGACGTCGACCGGTGCAAGCATCGTCGTCTTGCCGGCCGCGGCTAAAAGCAGGGCGAGTCGGAATGGCGGACAGCCTCGCCGCGTCGAATCAGGTACGGTCGAGCGACAGCCTGCTCGACCCCGACTTCATGGCCCGCTTGGAGCGGTTGGAGATCGTCTCCCGCAAGATCCATTCCAGCCGACAGAAAGGCGAGCGCCAAAGCAAGCGGAAGGGCGAGTCCGCGGAATTCGCCGACTACCGCAACTACGTCGTCGGCGACGACATCCGCCACATCGACTGGAACATCTACGCTCGCCTGGAGAAGCTCTTCCTGAAGGTCTTTCTCGAAGAGGAAGACCTCAACGTCACCATCCTCCTGGATGTGTCGGCCTCGATGGACACCGGGCAGCCGGCCAAGCTGCTCTACGCCAAACGCACGGCGGCGGCGCTGGCCTATCTCGGCCTTTGCGACCTGGACCGCGTCAACGTCTGCGCCTACAGCGACCGGGTGACGGCTTGGCTGGACGGGCTGCGGGGCCGCCGCATGATCGCCCGGCTGATCCAATTCCTCCAGGACCTCCCCCCGGGCGGAAAAAGCCATTTCGCCGCGGCCGCCCGGCAGTTCGCCCTGCGCCACACGCAGAAGGGCGTGGCCGTCGTCCTGTCCGATTTCCTCGACAAGGGCGGCTTCGAGAGCGGGCTCCGCTATCTGCTGGGCCGCCGGCTGGACCTCTACGTCGTCCAGCTCCTCAGCCCGCAGGAGCTGGAGCCGGACCTGGCCGGCGACCTCAAGCTGGTGGACTGCGAGGACGACGACACGGCCGAGATCACGGTCAGCCGGCCGCTGCTGGACCGCTACCGCGCCCAGCTACGGGCCTATGGCGACGCGCTCCGCGACTACTGCCACCGCCGCGGCATCGTGTACCTGCTGGTGCCGACCTCCCAGCCCTTTGAAGGGCTGATCCTCCAGGTCCTGCGGCAGAGGGGGTTGCTGCGATGAACTTCCTGGCCTGGAAGACGGCCCTGCTGCTCGCCGCGGTGGTCGTGCCGCTGCTGCTGCTGCTCTATTTCCTCAAGCTGCGGCGGCAGGAGCGCCGGGTCTCGTCCACGCTGCTCTGGCGGCGGGCCGTCCACGACCTCCAGGTCAACGCCCCGTTTCAGCGGCTCCGCCGCAACCTGCTGCTGCTCCTCCAACTGCTGTTCCTGGCGGCGGTGCTCCTGGCCCTGGCCCACCCCGTGGCCGACTTCCGGGCCGATCCGCCGCGGAACCTCGTCCTGCTGATCGACCGCTCGGCCTCGATGCGGACGCGGGAGGCGGACGGCCGGCCGCGGCTGGCCCACGCCCAGGACGCCGCCCTCGAGCGGGTCGCCGGCCTGCCCCGGGGGTCCCGGGCCATGGTCATCAGCTTCGCCGAGCGGGCCGCGGTGGTCTGCACCTTCACCGACGACCGCCGGCGGCTCCGCCGGTTGATCGCGGACCTGGAGCCCACCGACGGCCCCAGCCGTCTCGGCGAGGCCCTGCAACTCGCCCTGGCCTACGCCGTCCCCGCGGTCGGCGGGGCGGTCCCCGGCGGGGCGGGCGGGGTCCCTTCCGCGGACGGCGCCGCGGCCGGCGGGGGGCCGGCGGGGTCGGCGGCGGCGGGGGGGAAGGCCGCGGCCGAGGTCGAGGTGTACAGCGACGGCCGGCTGGAGGACGTCCCGGAGGAGACGGCGGTCCCCGTGGTGCTCCGCTACATCCGCGTCGGCGCCGCCGTCCACAACGTCGGGCTGGTGGGCTTCGGCCTGCGGCGGGACTTCGACCGGCCGGGCGTCCTGACGGTCCTGGCCCAGGTGCGGAACTTCGGCCCGGAGGCGGTCACGGCCGACCTGTCGCTGGCCATCGACGGGTCGCCGGTCAGCGGGCCCGGCGGGGTTCGCGAGGTCCGTCTCGGTCCGGCGGCGGCGGACGGCTCCCCGCGGCCCGCGGCCCCCGGCGACGCCGCCGCGGAGCAGACCGTCCTGCTGGAGGTCGTCCACGAGGGCGGCGGGGACCTGGAACTGCGGCTGCACCACGCGGACGCCCTGGCGGTGGACAACGTGGTCCAGGCCCCGCTCGATCCGCCGCGGGAGGCCCGCGTGCTGGTGGTGACGGACCGTCCGGGGGTGCGGGCCTTGCTGCTCCGCGGGCTGGCCAGTGTCGGCGTGCCGCGGGTGGAGGCCCTCACCGCGGCGGAGTACGCCGCCGCCCCGGAGGACGTCCTCGCCCGCGACGGCCGCTCGGCCTTCGACCTGGTCATGCTGGACCGGGCGGACACGGACCGTCTCCCGCCGGGGGACTACGTCTTTTTCGGCGGTCTGCCGGGGGTCGCGGGCGTGGCCCGGGGGGAGGCGGTCGAGGGCGGGCCGATCACGGCCTGGCGGGAGGACCATCCGCTGGTCCGCTGGGTCCCCTGGGACGGCGTCCAGGTGGCCCGCTGGTCGCGGCTGACGCTTCCCGCGGGCGCCCTGGCCCTGGTGGAGGCCGAGGACTCGGTCCTGCTGGCCCTGCTGGCGGATCCCGGCCACCGTTACCTGCTGGCGGCCTTCGACCTGGCGGACACGGACTTCCTCAGCCGCCCCGCCTGGCCCATCTTCCTCCAGAACGTGGTGGCGGCGGCGGTCGGGGCGGGCGGGGCGGAGGCGGCGCGGCGGGTCCAGCCGGGCGACACGGTGACGGTGCCGGTCCCGCCGGGGGCGACGGCGGCCCGCGTGTATCGGCCGGACGGCACGGCGGACCGGCTGGAGGTCGCCGGCCGGGCGGCGGTCCCCTACGCCCGCACCACCGCGGCCGGCCGGTACCGGGTGGTCTTCGACGACCCGGCGGGGACGGAGGAGCGTTACGCGGCGAACCTGCTTTCGCCGGTGGAGTCGCACATCGCCCCGCGGGAGGTCCTGGCGGTGGGCGGGCAGGAGGTGGAGCCGTTCCGCGGGGTGGTGCGGGAGAATCGGCCGCTGTGGCCGTGGCTGGCGGGGGCGGGTCTGCTGGTGCTGATGGGGGAGTGGTGGCTGTATCACCGCCGCGTGCGGATCTGAGGCGGCCGCGGCCGCGGGCGGCGGGGGGCGGCGGCGGGTCGAGGGCGGACGATGGAGGTTTCGCTGCTGGACGCGGTCCTGCTGGCGGCCCTCGGCCTGGTGGCCGGGGCCAGCGGCGGGCTGCTGGGCATCGGCGGTTCGGTGGTGATGATCCCCGGCCTGATCCTGCTCTTCGGCCGGGAGGGGCAGCACCTGTACCAGGCGGCGGCGATGATCGTCAATTTCTTCGTGATGCTGCCGGCGGCGTGGCAGCACGGCCGGGCGGGGGCGGTGTTGCGGGGCGTGACCCGCTGGTTGATCCCCAGCACGCTGCTGGGGATCGTGCTGGGGGTGGGGGCCAGCGAGCTGGCGGTCTTTCGGGGGGCCGGCCGGGGCTGGTTGCAGGTCCTGTTCGCGGTCTTCCTGGCTTACGTGGTGGTCTACAACCTCTGGCGGCTGCGGACGCGGACCCGCCTGCCGGAGATGGACGAGGCGGCGGCGGCCCGGCTGTCGCGGGCGGCGATCGTGGGGGGCGTGGGGTTGCCGACGGGCCTTTTGGGCGGGCTGTTGGGGATCGGCGGGGGGTTGTTCGCGGTCCCGGCGCAGCAGGTGCTGTTGCGGATCCCGTTGCGGCGGGCCATCGCCAATTCGGCGGGGACGCTGCTGTGGTCCAGCGCCCTCGGGGCGGTGGTGAAGAACCTCTGTCTGGGCGGGCACGGGTACGGCCTGGCGGACTCGCTGCGGCTGGCGGCGTTGCTGGCCCCGGCGGCGATGCTGGCCTCGTGGTGGTCGGCGCCGCGGGTGCACCGTTGGCCGGTGGGGGTGATCCGGGTGGTGTTCGTGGTCCTGCTGGTGTATGCCGGGGCGCGGGTCTTTTGGGCGGGCTGGTCGCAGGTGGCGGGCTAGGGGCCGGGCGGGGATCGGCGAGCGGCCGCGGCGGGCGACGGTGCGGCCGGGCCGGCTGGAAGGGCGGCCGGTCCGGATGAAAGGTCGGACCCGGCGGGCGACGGGGCGGACGCGGGGCGGCGGGTGATGGCCAGCGCGCCGCGATAGCGAGACGCGCCGGGCGACGGGGCGGACGCGGCGGGACGGTCGATGGCCGGCGCGCCGCGATTTCGAGACGCGCCGGGGCGTCCGGTCCGCGCGTCAGGTCGCCGGGCGGACGCGCCGGGGCGGGTGATGGCCGCTGGTGCGAGAATCCCTTCTCGCACCCACGCTCCGGGGAATCCCTTCCCCGCAACGACGGCGGGCGTTCCCGCAACGACGGCGGCGTGCGAGAAAGGATTCTCGCACGAGCGAG
>CAZNFM010000040.1:0-33112 GCA_964572385.1 uncultured Planctomycetaceae bacterium
CGCCAAGGCAAGCTCGACCAGGTCGAGCCGCTCTGCCGGCGGGCGTTGGCGATTATGGCAAAGGCCCTCGGCCCAGACCACCCCGACGTGGCGACCGCGTTGGATGACTACGCCGAGTTGCTCGACAAGCTGAAGCGCCCGGACGAGGCGGCGAAGCTCCGCCAGCGGGCCGCGAAGATCTACGGCGCGATGAGCTGGCCGTCGACCACCAGCGGCCCAACCTCGGCGCCCGGCCGGTGACCGTCCGCCGGCGACCGGCCCGCCGCTTCCCCGGCTGCGGCCTTCCGGCCGCGTCGTCCGACCCCTGAGCCGCGGCATTCATGCCACGCGTTCGGCGCGGGGACCGGGTGGTCCGGCTTTCGCCGCGGTTCAGGTCGTGTCGGGGCCGCGCAACACGTTGGCGACGCGGTGAGGGAGGATCCTGGCGAGCGAAGTGCGTTTGCCCGGCGGGCGTGGCATGGTGGTGCGGCCGGGGCGTTGGAAGCCCTGCCGCCGATGGAGCCGGAGACCGAGCCGCCGACGGCCGAGCCGCGCCGCGCCACGGGGTCGATGAAGGCGATACCGCACGTCGATAAGCTTGTACTATAGCTTGCAGAACGGGACGGCTTTGCGGCGAAAACGTGGCCACGCTCGGCAAAGTGGAATGAATTCAACAAGCGGAATCAAGCGATGCCAACTACAGCCGCGGCAATGGTAATACTCATTTAGAAATGCACAGCAAATTGGGAGCGCTGGGAATCGAACCCAGGACCCGCGGCTTAAAAGGCCGTTGCTCTACCTGACTGAGCTACGCTCCCAGATCCCACTGTTCTCCAAGTCTACTCGCGGGCAACCCGGTCCCTCTGGTCCGGATACTCGTCCCTCGTGACTGTCCGCAACTGCGAGCGGAGTGGTCGTGCCTGGCGGATCGCAAAGATTCACCCTGTCGCCATCATTGCGGGCGGGGTTGCTCAATGCGGTGATTCGTCTCTGGCTTGGTGCGAGTCTGCTGGGCAAGGGCTCCACGTCCGCACACCCCGCATGCCCAGCGAAAAATAAACGTTTTCCATGTCGCTTGTCAAATTCGCCCCAGCTCACGCTAGTACCTGTGAAGGAGGACTGCTCTTCGCGGGCGATTGGGTTGCCGCGTTATGCCCTGGGCACGTCGAGGAAGGCGTTGCGTCCCTGGAGGCTCGCCGTGTCAGGGCCGATTGGGGATCGGAATTCCGTGAGATGACGATATGCAGACAACCAGACTCAGTGTATTATGTTTTATCATATATCGCACATTCCGGATTCCACCGACTGCGCTGTTGGCTGTGATTTCTCGCATAAGCGGTAGGGGAGGGCCTTGACGCAGCAGCCTGCCGGCATCCCTTGGCCTCAAGAGTAGCAAGGGCTCGGTGCCGCATCGGTCCTGCCCCTGGGTTAGTGACGAGCAAGCGGTGACCAGTACGTTGCAGGGTCGCCGTTGCGTCGGAGTAGTGATGGCGATGCCAACCGCAGCGTTGAAGCAGCGTCCCCGACGAGTCCAAGGCGCACTGAACTCGCCCTACCCCGAAGTTGGGTGGGGTTTCCTCACCGTAGAACAAAGGCAGACCATGCCGCGCGAGCCGATTTGCACGCTGCTGGTAGGGAAGCACTCAGCTCTGATGGGCTATCTGGCAGCGCGCTTGGAGTCAGAGCCGGGACTGGGCGTTCAGGAAGTCGTGCCGACCACGGATACGGCAATCGAATTCCTTAGGGAACGGCCGATTCATGCGGTCGTGCTGGACTGGGATTCAGAATCCCGCGAGCTCAATCAGGCCCTCTGCCTGATCAAGTCGGCTGCGCCCAAGGTCCGTGTTCTTCTGCTCGCTGTTTCGTTTGAGGATCGCGTGGTAGAAGCGGCGTTGCAAGCTGGGGTCGCCGGCTTGATCCTGAAGCGAGAGGTTGCTACCTGTCTGGCGAAAGCACTGCGGGAGGTTTGTGCCGGGGGCACTGTGCTTCCAGAGACAATCCGCTCTCGCCTCGTCGTAGGGCCAAACGGGCCGGAGCTGTCGCCATAAGTCTGCCGCCCGTAGCGATCTCGGCTGAAGACGGCAGCCCGCAATGACCCTGCGCATCAGACACACGACTCCGCAGATCTGTTTCCGGCAGCAGAATCCTCTTGCCTTCCACCGAACCTGCGGTCATAATACAGTGTAATACAAGAAGTGGCCCACGCGGAGGCGTGGAGCGACGGTGAAGTCCAATGGCTTTCCGCGCCCTCCTAATCTTGATGCTACTGGTCGTCACCGGCGGATTCGGCGAGGCCCTCCACCATCATTCACATCAAGGTGAAGCCTGTGGTGGACCGGATCGGTGCTTGATCCAGTTTCTCATCGCCGCCGCGGCAGTTGCGACGGTTCTCGGGTGGGCCTTGCTGCTGCTTGATACCCGCATCCCCCAGAACCGGTCCGTGACAACCACGACGTTCCCCTGCCGCCGGAGCCTCGGCGGTAACTTCGCCCCTCGGGCACCACCATTCTGCTAAAGGCTCTCCGCGCCTTCCACTCGGCTGGCGGCCACGCCACCCTCATGGCCAGGAAGCCAGGGTCGCGACAGCCGCGGTAGAGGTTCAGCAAAGCAACCGGGGATGTCCTGCGCGACGCAGGCAGGTGTGCCCATGCACCGGACTTCCAAGCAGCAAGGATTCACGTTGATTGAGCTGTTGGTGGTCGTTTCGATCATCGCATTGCTCCTCGCAGTCCTGTTGCCGGCTCTTGCTTCGGCGCGGGCTACCGGACACAGCGTGAAATGTCTCGGGGCGATGCACAACATCGGGGTAGCCCTCCACGGCTACTTTCAGAGCAACGATGACCGCTTCCCCTTGTCACAGGCTCACGGAGGCTACCAGCCCGGTACCGCCTGGCTGGACACCCTGATGCCCTACGCGGAAGGGGTCATGCACTATCACTGTCCCCGCGACGAGAGCACGAACTTCGCGGAGTCCGACCCGGCACGGCGGCGTGTGACCAGCTACGGCGTCAACATCTTCATGGGGCCGAACCCGGCCGACTGGTTCCCGAATAACCCGTCCGGCATCCCGCCGTTCGGGTACGAAGTGGCCACCCGATTGGGGGCCCGCTCCTCCCGTGTGATCTTCGCCGCCGAACTGGCCGAACGGGATCAGAGCGGTAGGCCGATTCACCCGGACCATTTTCACCCCGAGAGATGGGGCGTGAACCCGTTCACCGGCTACGGCGGTGCCGATCCGCAATACGACTTGGCCCTCCGCCGTCACCTCGGCAAGGCCAATTACCTGTTTGCCGATGCGCACGCGGAGACTCTGCTCTTCGAGCGAACGTTCCAAGTTAGCGCGGATGGCAACGTGTTACAGGTCAATCAATACGACCCCGGCTTTCCGCATTCGCCGGAAGGCTGGTACCACCCGGGATAAACCGCGAAGGAGCTTGTTATGCGCGGTCATCAACTCGCGACACTATCCTCCGGCTTGTGTCTGCTGGCACTGACTGCCACCGCAGTAGCCCAGCCGGGCCCCGATCATCTGGTTGTGGGAGTCGGTCCTCCGGGAGGGTCTCCTCTTCAACTCTTCACTTCCGGCGACTTGCTGGGCTCCTCTGGTCATGGCCCTTCTGTCGCTCCGGGGAGCATCATTCCCATCGTCCGGGTGCCGTTGACCAGCCTCTACACGCAACCCCGGTATGGCGGCTACTCGTTCAGCACCACGGGCTACAGCGACCTGGGCCTGGACTACGCAGCGGCCCCGCACGATCTGTCGCTGAGCAAGCTCGACCCACCACCGTCGAATTTCTACGTCGCCCTGCAGCGGCTCGGCTACGACCGCCCGGCGGAGTTCGCGATCTACACGCCCTTCGGCTCGCCCCGGCTGGTCGAGGATGACGCCGAGTATCCCTTCGGCGACGCCTTTGACGGGGGACACGTGCACCCGCTGTTGTTCTTGCGGCGACCGGGTCTCGTGCGGTGGGACATGCGCTTCACCTCGGATGCCTGGCAAGCGTCCGAACCTTACCACTACTTCTTCACCAGCGTGCCGGGGCGGGGAGCGGTGGTACCCATCCACATGGAGGCGGCATTCAACGCCGACGTGGTCGACAGCGATGACAGCGACGCTCCGTTGTCTTTCGATGCCGCCGGCCGGTTTTGGCTGTTGAACGGCCACTACGGATCCTCAGCGGGGCTCCCTCTTGACGGCCGACTGTGCGGCTTCGAGCTGGGCGGGACGGGCGGAGATGGTCTGCAAGGCTCCAATCTGAACGTCCTGCTGGATGACGGCGTTCGGTCCCTGGCCGCCACGATCGATCTGATTGCGACGGGGCAAGCCGACCAGTACCTCAGCGTGGAGTTCCTGCTCGCTGGCGCCGGAACCTTCACGACCAGCGATATCATTAACATCACCCTGGTCTATGCGGATGCGACGACCAAGGCCGTCGCTATTCGACAAGGGACCAGTTCGTATCTGCCTTATCGCATGATCGACGACTGGCAGCAGACCGCCATGCCCAGACCCTGGCTGGCGGTCGGCCGTCAAGGTGATCGGAGTGCGGGCTTTGCGCGCAGCATGGGCACCGGCGTCGACACTGCGGCAGGCGAGGTCTTCTTCCTCTTCAGGGCCACCACGCCCGCGGACCACACCCGAACTCTGACACAGATCGTGATCGGCGACTATGCAGGCTCGAACCGCGTCGGCCTGTTCGCGATCCTGGCGGTTCGGAAGGCACCGCTCGAAATCACTACAGTTTCTCTGCCTGAGGCTCGTGAGGGCGAGGCGTATTGGTTCGCTCTCGCGGCCGAAGGCACACCACCGTACCACAGTTGGCAGGCCGTCAACTTGCCGGCCGGCCTCGTCCTGGACTCCGATACCGGTGTGCTGAGCGGTACACCGGACCCCGGCTCTGCCGCGGGTTCCCCGTACTCGGTGGAAATCTCGGTCGAGGACAGCATCCACCTTTACGACGCCGCATGGCCGACCGAGACTCACTCTGTCGTTTTGCCGTTGGTGGTTCGGCCCGCCGAACTGCCCGGCGACGTGAACGGCGATGGCGTTGTCGATTCGGCCGACGTGCCGGTCTTCGTTGCCGTGCTGCTCGGCACGGAGACTGCGCCGGAGTATGTCGCCCGCTCCGACCTCGACCAGAACAACTTGGTCGACGGCCGCGACATTCGAGCGTTTGTAGGGGCTTTCCTATTGGGTTTCTGATCGTAATGCAAAACCGCCGCTCCCGAAGCTCCCGCGGACTTGAGAGCCCGAGGCGGTGGGCGGCACCAACCAGATGGAGGTTTAGAATGCACCGCTTGTTCAGCTTGGTTCCGGCAATCTCTGTCGGGACCTTCTTGATCTGCGCATCGACCACTTCAGCCCAGCATCATCACGAAGGGGACTTTGTGATTGGGCAGAGGGGGACACCGAACTTCGAGATCCACGTCCACGGCGACCCCGACATCCTGTCGGGTGCGGAGCCGATTCCGTTGTACCCCGGCGAGGGGGCCTTCGAGGGCTTCTTCGTGGCGGATGATCCCGGCTGGATCGGTCTGGAAGAGGATGAGCCGGACGAAGGGATGTATCTGCTGCTGGCTGGGCATCAAGTTTCGCTCAAGCGAATCAGCTTCGATCCCGGCTTCAGCATGTTCGATCCCACGGCCGGCCCCATCCTCGAAAGCAATGGTGGAACGTTCCTTTTCCCACTTGATGAGGAGGGTTTCATTCATCGGCATCTGATCTTCGCAGGCGAGGGTGAAGTCGGCGACACCTGGTGGGCCACTTACCAGTTGGTGGATCCCAGTGGTTTCCACGCCGCTTCGGATGCCTTCACGCTTCAGTTTGTGGCCGTGCCCGAACCGGCGAGCCTGCTCTTGCTGGTTTCGGGTCTGGTGGTGGTGAGTCGGCGACGAAGGACGAGTCGGGTCTGAGTCGCTGAGAGTGATCGACGGTGCCATCCACGGGTGGAAGCGTGGATTGCCGGCGGCGGACGCGGGACCGGAGGGGCCTGCGTTCCGCCGCTTTCTTTTCCAATAGTCACGCCGGCTTATAATGCGGCCCGCTGCAACCGCCGCTCATGCTGGAGCCACATGGCCGAAGTCCTCATCAACAAGACCATGCAGCGTTCGGACCTGGACCACCCGGAATGCCGCTGGATCCTCATTGAGCTTTTCGGCCTGATGCGCCGGATGCGAGCCGCGGGCGCGTCTTACTCGTCCTGGTACGGTCGCACCGGAGAGTGGCCGACGGCCTGGGAGCACATCAACCGAGGTGTGAATTACGAGCCTTGGCCGGGCAACCCTGACGAACTGCACGTGCCGTGGTTTCTGCTGTGGGAAATCGCCTGGCTGACGGTCCATACGCCGCTCAAACCCGGAGCCAGGGTCTTGGACATGGGCGGGGCCGGTTCGCTCTTCTCGTGTTACCTGGCTTCAAGAGGACATGAGGTTCACACGATTGACCTGCAAGCGGATCTCTGCCGCCAAGCCAACAAGACCGCCGCGGCCATGAGGTGGAATCTGACCGCCCGACAGATGGACATGACCAGACTGGATTACCCGGCCGAGTTCTTCGACCACGTCTTCAGCGTCTGCGTGCTGGAGCATCTGCCCGTCAGCGGCCGTGTTCAAGTGGGGTCGGAAGTAGTGCGCGTGCTCAAACCCGCGGGGACTGCTTCCTACACGTTCGACTATGGGAACCCCCAGGCCTTCGGGCGACTCGACTCGCCGGAAGATGTTAATGATCAGCTCGTGCAGCCGTCTGGCCTCCGCCTCAGTGGCAACACTCGCTTCCACGATGCGGGCGAGCGGCAGCTCTACCCGCCGCAGTGCTTCGGCCTTACTCGTCTGACCCGCGTCGCGGCGGCTCTGCGAGCTTTGGTGACGGGCAGTGTCGCCCGCCGGGCCGTCCTCAGGCGGAGAATCGGGTACACCTTTGGCGCGTTGTTCCTACGAAAATGACTCGACGTGTCAGTGACCGCGCCAGCGTGCGGAGGGTCGCGAGGACTCATCGTTGTGCCGATAATCCCCCGTTAGGCCCGCCTGCGGGCGGCTCTCCGGTGCGAAGCCGGCGGCAGCAGTTTTTTTTGAGAAGGCGCGATCTCCGCCCTTGCCAAACGCCGATAGACGGAATAGAACGTCTTCTGCGGTGGGATCCCCGCACCCGCACGGGTTGGCGGGGGTGTTGGTGAGGATCGTATGGCGGTCGCTTCTACCCGGTCCCAGCATCGGCATTATAAGACGCTAATCGTCCTGGTTCTCGCTATGACCGGGGGAACGCTGTTCCTGTACAAGATCGGGCAGCTTGCGCCAGTTACGCCCCTCCGCAGCAGCACCGCCGCAGTGGAGACGTGGCGGCAGATCGGCATTCGCGTTCAGTCCCCGACGGAGCCGGCAGGCTTCTACCACTGGCGGGTGGATGAGCGTGGCAACCTTTATCGCAGTTCCGCCTGGCGGCAGGGCCAGCAGGATCCTCTGGCTCCCGGCGTGATTCAGGTACTCCTGACGACATCGGCGGCGGATCGGCGGGTGGCCGAGCCGCAAACCACGTCTTTGGCCCATCTGCTGGCAGATCTCCGCACCCGTTATGGGATCGCCGAGAGCCAGATCGTCGCGTCTCGCGTCCCGTAGTCGAGCCGACCAACCGGATTGGGGATATTAGCAACCGGCCCAAATCGAGATATAAAGTAGTTTTTTATCTTTTTGCCTCCCCCAGTTCCACGCGAGCGGTGTTATACTCCCTTGGGATGCGGGCTCTGACGTACCAGGTTCAGCCGGTTCGGTGGGTCTTCCGGCGTCTGCTTGGCGAGGTGGTGCCATGGGTCTACTACGGACCGTGGGCTGCCCTCCAACTCCACCATGACATCCCGGTTCCGCCTTTGCCGGGTCGTCGCTGGGTGCGGCTCAAGACGCACCTGGGTGGAGTCTGTGGAACCGACGTCGCTCTGATCGCACAGCGGGTACATCCAGGCAGCTTTCTGAACCTTTTCAGCGGATTCCCCGCCGTTCTAGGGCATGAGAACGTTGCCGTGATCGAGGCGGTGGGGGACGGAGTCAGGGATTGGCAGGTGGGACAGCGAGTGTGCGTGGAACCCGCCATCGGTTGCCAAGGTCGCGAGGTGGAGCCGTGTCCGGAATGTCGCGCCGGCCGCGTCGCGATGTGCCGTCATCCGGGCGACGAGCGGCTGCCACCGCGCGCCATGCTGGGCCTCAACCGGACGACAGGCGGTAGTTGGGGCGAATACTTCGTGGCCCATGAGACCCAACTCCACGCCGTTCCCGGAGCCCTGCCGGACGAAGCCGCGATACTGGTGGATCCTCTGGCTTCGGCGGCACACGCCGTGATGCGGCGGCCACCGCTGCCGAACGAACGTGTCCTGGTGAGCGGTTCCGGGGTAATCGGTTTGGGTACGATCGCCGCGATTCGAGCCTTGGGCCTCGGCAACGAGGTCTCCGTGTTGATTCGGCGGCCAGGCCGCGGCCAGGCCGCGACTCGCCTGGGGGCTAACCGGCAAGTCCTTGTGCCGCCTCGGGCAAGCACCGCCGATCGGTACCAGGCGGTGGCCACCAGTCTGGGCGTTGCCCGCAAGGCCGGGCGGTTCGGCAACCAGGTCCTGCTGGACGGTTATGACCTTACCTACGACTGCACGGGAACCGCTGCGGGCTTTACCGATGCGTTGAAATGGACGCGAAGCCGGGGAACCGTCGTTCTCGTGGGCACCAGCGGAATCGGCCTGGTCGACACGACGCCGATTTGGTTCAACGAGCTGAGCGTGCTCGGCGCCAACGGGCGGCAAGTCGAGGTGGCCGACGGCCAGAGCAAGCACACCTACGACCTCGTCTTCGACTGGTTGCGCAGCGGCCGCCTTGACTGGCGAGCAATTCCCGTGATCCGCTACCGCCTCGCCGACTACCGTCGGGCCTTTGGCGATCTGCTGGGGCGGTCGCGGAACGTGCTGAAGGCCGTCTTTGAGCCGTAACGTCGATTCCTCTGGCCGCTGGAAACCTCTTTCGGTGTATCCTCGTCTTGCCATATAATAGGGATCGTTGAATAAAGCCGATGCTCGTCGCCGACGACGTGGCCGTCGCTTGATGCTTGCGGACGGCACAAGGGCTTCGGTTCAAGCATCTGAGAGGAGCTTTCGATCATGCAGTCTTCAAACAAGATGATCATCCTGGGGGGGGTGCTGGTTATCCTGGTGGGCGTGAGCATCTACCTGTGGACCCGGCAGGGGGAACCACAGGCCGACACTACGGTGGCTGCTCAAGTCGAGGAGGTCACTTGCCCCGATTGCGGGCACAAGTGGACCATGACCAATCAGCAACTCACCGAGATGCGGCGGGCCAACGAGGGACGGATCATCTGCCCGCAGTGCAAGAAGGGTGATGCGGACAAGACAAACGTGCAAGTCCGGATGGGCTTTGGGGCAACGCCAGCCCAGGAGGAAGAAGAAGAGAAGCCGCAAGAAACGGAACGCCCCGCCACTCCTGCTGGAGCCATGCGGCCGATCGGCGGTTGAGTGCCATCGCCGCGGACGGCGTCATCAGGCCCGCTTTGAAGATATGCCAAAGAAAGAAGCCTGCCCATCCCACGGGACGGGCAGGCTCTCTTGGCCGGTTCGTGTTGACTGGGTGGGGCTCTGCTCGGCCCCGACTCGTCATATCTGTTTGAGCAACTCCTCCGTCTCGTCCAACAGCTTGCTGAAGACCTTCATGCCGTCTTCAATCACCTGCGGCGAGGTCATGTCCACGCCGGCCTCTTTCAGCAGATCAACGGGATACTTGCTGCTGCCAGACTTCAGGAACCGGAGATACGCCTCCACGGCACCCGGCTCGCGGGCTAGGATGCGGCGGGCGATATTCGAGGCCGCGCAATAGCTGGTCGCGTATTTATAGACGTAGAAGTTGTAGTAGAAATGGGGGATGCGGACCCACATGTTGCTGGCCACGTCTTCGTGTACGTAGTCCGGCCCGTAGTACTTCTTCATGATGTTGCCGTATTCCTGGCAGAGGACTTCGGCGGTCAGGGGCTGGCCCCGCTCGGCCATCTCGTGAATCCGTTGCTCGAATTCGCTGAACTTGGTCTGGCGGAACACCGTTCCTCGAATGCCCTCGAGGAACTCGACCAATAGATACAGCTTGACCTTGGGGTCAGTCGTGCGCTCGAGCACGTAGGTCTGAAGCAGGATTTCGTTGCAGGTGGAGGCCACCTCCGCGCAGAAGATGTCGTAGTTGCTATAGACGTACGGCTGGGTTGATCGAGAGAAGTGCGAGTGCATCGAATGACCCATCTCGTGGGCCAGCGTGGACATATCCTCATAGCCGCCGTGGAAGTTCAACAGGATGTACGGTTGCGTCAGATAGGTGCCGCTGGAGTAGGCCCCGCTGCGTTTGCCCTTGGTCGGGAACACATCCACCCAGCGGGAGTCGAAGCCTTTCTTCATGGCGTTCAGGTACTCATCCCCCATCGGCTGGAGCGCTTCCTGGATCTCTCTGACCGCCTCTTCATATGTGATTTCGTATTTCGCGTCAGTCACGAAGGGGGCGAAAAGATCCCACGCCCGAACCCCGTCGTGCAGTCGCAGAGCCTCTTTGCGGATCGCCTGGTACCGGTGCAACAGGGGCAGGTTCTTGTTGACGGTGTCGATCAGGTTCTGATAGACGCCGGTCGGGATATTTCCGCCGTCGAGGGCCGCCGCCAAGCAACTTTCGTAGCTGCGGGCTTTCATGTTGAAGATATGACTCTGCACGGCGCCATTCAGGAGGGCGGCGGCGGTATTGCGGTAATTTCCATACGTGCCGACGATCGCCTCGTAGGCGTCCTTGCGAACACGGCGGTCGGGATTCCTCATATACAGGTAGTAAGCCGAGTCATCCAGCTCGACCACGGTGCCCTTTTCATCGCGGATTTTGGGGAATTTGATATCCGCGTTGGTTAGCAGGTTATAAGCGTTGTAGGGGGTGGAGCGGACCTCGCCCCCGAGTGCAATCAACTCCTCCTCTCGCGGCGAGAGGATATGCTTCTTCTGCCGGTAGAGATTGTCGAAGTAGTGGCGGTACAAGGCCAGCTTGTCGTGCTTCTGCATCCACTCCTGGACCGTTTCGAAGGGGATGGCCGTCAGCTCGGGATCGAACCAGGAGGTTTGGGCGCTGTACTTGACGAACAGCGTTCGGGTCCGCGCCTCCATGGCCTGCGTCTCTCCAACGCGTGTATCCTGGTCGGAGAGCAGTGAGGCGTAGACCCCGACCCTTTCCAGACGCGGTTCCAGTTCGTCGCGAAAGGCCAAGGCTCGGTAGAGTTCTTCCGGGCCTTTGGCCAGCGTGCCTTTGAATTGGGCCATCTCGTCGGCCATGGCCTCCACGACGGCCAGTTCCTTCTCCCACTCCGCCTTGGTCGGGTAGATGGTCTCCGTGGCCCAGAGGTACTCCTTCGCAATCTCGCTTCGCTCCTTGACCGACTTGGCCTCGCCGGCCGCCTCGCCGCCCTGCGAGCCGGCGACTGGCGGATGGGAAACGCAGTTGACGGAGAAAGCTACTGCGGTCAAACCTGACAACATGACGACCAAGCCTCCGAAAGTCCGCTTCATGGCACGCTCTCATGACGGGATGACTGTTTCGACCGGAGGTCGCCCCGTCTGCGGCCCCGGATCCAGCGCGACTCACGCCGGCAGGCTAAGGCCAAGTGTGGCACCCGGCAAGGACAGCCAACGCGTGGTTCGGAAACGCGAGTAGTGACGCCTGGTTGCCGCATTGCCATCGCGCGATGGTCGCTATCTCGGTCGCAGCCGAACCAACCATTTGTCTGTCGCCGCGGCTCAACTCGATCAGCTAACATCACAGAGAGAAAGACTGGCGGTGGGCCGATACCTCCGACCAGTGTGTCTTGCGACCCTTTTAGCGTCCCGTATCGGCGGAGAGGCTTGCGAAGCGTCGTCGAGAAGCGGGCTTTGGGCAGGGATTGAGAACATGGGCAAGAGAATCGCATAGTGCGGATCGGGATGTTTTGGCAAACCGGCAACTCTTTTTCTCACAGTATGTTACGCATATCGTATGCTTCATTCCGGAAGTCTCGTCCGCCCGTGCCGGAGGCGACGAAGAGAATCGGCGACGACGAGGGATGAGCCATGTTCTCGCGAGGGTCTCCGGCACTGATCAAGACGATTGCCTGGGTTGGCTTCGCGGCAGCGTGGGCAGGCCAGAATGGCTCTGCCGAGGTGAGCTTCTTCGTGCAACGGGAGGGTTCCCCGGACGACACGGGGTTATCCCTCTTTCTAGAGGCTTCCTCCCCGATGCATATGCAGGAATTCGAGGATCCGGAGCTACGGCTCAACGGTACGCAGTTGTCCGGAGTCCTGGTGGGTGAACTCGGCTTGTCCTGGACCTGCGTCGGCAACGAACCGTTTCAGCCGTTTTTGGCCAGTTCCACCGCTTTCAACGCTCCGAACAAAATATACAACTACGCCTTGGTTGCCTACGGCGTGTTGACCATCACGCCGGCCCCGAACACCCCCGTCGGGGCCTTGGGCGCCTGGATCTTCGACGACGGTAGAGCTGCCGATTCCGCCTACTTGGTGCAGGTCGTGGAGCTGGATGGCACTCTCTGGGAGGGCGTTCTGGTCAACGAGATCCCTTTGAACAGCCGCGGCCACGAGATCGAGGGGTTCATCGGCGCGGTCTCCTCGGTTGGAATCGCCACTCTCACTATTACTCCGATCGACCTAGCCACGGGGCTCTTCCAACTGGATACTTTTGAGCTGGATCATGTTATGGCTTCGCCCCTTCCGCCGCCGCCGCCACCACCACCGCCACCGGCAGAAGACGTAGAGCAAGAGGATGAAGGCGGATTCGACGAGCCCGCGGACGATTCTGGTGACCAACCCGCTGCCCCTGACGATCGGTGCCTGCGTCATCCCCGCAAGCACCACCGCCACCCGCATGCCGCCCACTCTCGTTGCCACGATCGTGATGGGCGTCATCCGGGCAATCGGCACGGCGGACACCACAAAGCGGTAGGCGGAAAGAATAGAAACGAACAGGCCAAGTTCCCGCCGCTGGCTTCCTCGAAGAACCGGCAATCCAAGCGGACGGGAAAGAAATGAGTTATGCCCACAGCCCGGCCGCCTGTGTGGGGCGATCCGGCTACGATCGCAACCCCCGCAGGCGGCCCGCCAGCCGAGAGAACAGGGTCACCAGCAGGTAGCCCGTGCCGGCGAGGGCGATGGCGGTGGCTCCAGCCGGCAGATTCGGTTGGTAGGAGACCGCCAGGCCCAGCGTGGCAAAGCCCGCGCTGAGCAATGCTCCCCACATCATCATCTGCCATAGCTTCGAACACCAATGCCCCGCGATCGCAACCGGCAGGGTCAGCAAGGCGATCACCAGCACAATGCCGACGACGGACACGAGCAGGACGACCGTCAGCGCGGTGAGGCCCAGCAGCAGCAAGTAGAATGCCTCCACGGGAACGCCGCGGAGCCGAGCGAATTCCTCATCGAAACAGACGGCGAGGAATTGCTTGTAGAACAGCAGACCAAGGCCGACGACAACGACATCGAGCGCTCCGAGCAGCCATAGGTCCTCGGTCGCGACCAGCAGGATGTTGCCGAACAGATACCCCATCAGATCATCGCCGTAGGTCGGCGTGCGGGCGATGAACAGGACGCCGATGGCCATGCCGAATGCCCAGATGGCGCCGATCACCGTATCTTCACGCTCGCTGGCCCGTAGCCGCACCCAGCCGATGACGGCGGCCGCGGCCAAGGCCGACAGAACGGCGCCGTGCAGCACTTGCAGCCAGGTCCATCCGTAGACGACCTGCATGTAGCGAGCCGCGCCCATTCCTCCAAGGACACAGTGCGAGATCGCGCCGGCAATGTAGGTGATGCGCCGGGTGACCACATAGGCGCCGACGACGCCGCATGCCACGCTGGCCAGCAGGCCGGTCAGTAGCGCCTTCTGTAGGAAGGCGAATTGGAACAGATCGTTGAAGAAACTCGGCACCCAGACTCACTCCCGCACATGCCCGTGGCTGTGCAGCACCATACCGACTTCGCGACCGTACATCTCGCTGATCATTTCGCCGGTAATCGACCCGGTCGGATGAACCGCTACCCGGCGGTTTACGCACACGACGGTCTTGACCATCGTCGCCACGAAACCTACGTCGTGGGAGACGATCAGCAGCGTGAGAGAACGATTCATCTCTCGCAGCAACTGGTGAAAGTCATCCTGCACCCCAATGTCCAGGTTGGCCGTCGGCTCATCGAGCATCAGCAGCCGAGGACGGCAGGCCAAGGCCCGCGCGATCAACACCCGTTGCCGTTGACCGCCTGACAGCGCCGCGAAGGATCGGTGGCAGAGATCCGCTATCCCCACCATCCGGAGGGCATCCAGAGCCGCCTGGCGATCGGCGGAGCGGAAAGGACCGAGTCGCGGCGCATGGCCCAGCCGGCCCATCAGCACCACGTCCAGCACGCTCACGGGGAAACGGGGGTCCAGTTGGGCGTGTTGGGGCATATAGCCAATGAGCGGGCGGGCTTCCACCGGTCCGCGGCCCAGGACGCGGATACGACCGGACGAAGGTTGCAGCAGCCCCAGCAGCAGCCGAAGCAGAGTGGTCTTGCCTCCGCCGTTAGGCCCGATGACCGAGACGAAATCGCCCTCGGGAATCGTAAAATCAACCTCCTCCAACGCAGGTACAGGCCCGCCGTAAGAGAAGCAGACCTTCTCAACTTCAATGACGGGTGTTGCGCTCACCGGCCGTTCCCTGCAAAGGATGCGTCCCCGAAGGCGGAAGCAATCGCTGCGGCCATGCTTTCGAGGTTTTCGATGTAGTTCTCGGCCATTGGATCGATGGCCACGACCGCGCCGCCGATTTCCCGAGCCAGGGTTTCAGCACTGCGTGTCGGAAACTGGGGCTGGACGAACATCAGCTTCGCGTCAGACGATCTGGCCCGGTTGATCAGTTCTGCCAGACGCCGAGCACTGGGTTCCTTGCCGCCGGTTTCCACTGCCACCTGCCGCAGACCGTACGCGTCGGCCAGGTATCCGAACGCCGGGTGAAACACGAAGAATTCCCTTCCACGAAAGGGCGTCAACGCTGCTGACAACCGCTGATCCAGGGCATCCAGATCGGCCTGAAACGCCGCCAGATTCTCCTGGAACCGTTGCTCAGCCACCGGGCGCAGTGCCTGCAAAGCTCGGCAAATGGCCTCCGCTTGCAACTTCACTAGTCTCGGATTGAGCCAGATGTGCGGGTCCAACTCGCCGGCGTGATGCCCGGGACATTCTTCGCCGGGGCGGTGCTCGTGAGAATGGGCCTCGCCCAGTTCCTCGGCCTCGGTGAACCGCCAAGGGGTGCCTTCGTGGGTGTTTACGACCCGCAGGTTCGTATAGGCCGAGGCGAGCTTCCGCAAGAGCGAATCCTCGAAAGGCAGGCCCACGCGGCAAAAGGCGTCAGCCTGGGCCAGGCGGGCGGCCTGCTGCGGAGTGATCTCGTAAGTGTGGTGATTCTGGCCGGGGCCGACGAGGGCCTCGACCTGCACCTCGTCGCCTCCGACCCGCTCCACGAAGTACTTCTGCGGGGGAATGCTGACGAAGATCCGAAGCCGGGTTGGTTGGGATGAGGGCGGAACGGTATCGCGGCACCCGGGCAGACATGCGAAGAAGATGAACGCCGCCACCATGCGGGCAACTAGACCCAGCGGGCGGCGAGAAGCTAAGATCATGGCGCGAAGTGGGTTCATGGCTCGGTCATCTCTGAGTTTACATTGTAGTACGACCGAGTCAACCGGTGGTTCGCTGTTTCGCAGCCGTCACCTACAACAAGAGCGGCGAACCGGTGACTGCGGCCCGCCGCCTGTAACACGCGAGATTCATGCAGTCGGGGTTATCGGCGGCGAGTGACCACCGGCATCACCGACAGACCAAGCAGGGCCAGCGTTCCGGGCTCAGGCACGATCAGGTTCTGGCTCCGCGGGGAATTGCCGCTCATCAGGATGCAGGAGCTGGTCGTGTAGTTGCTCAGGTCCACAGGTAGGCTGCTCAGATAATTCTGGGCTGCGTTGCGAACGGCCGTCGGGCTGTTCAGCACAAACGATCCGCCGGTAGCATCGAGCGCCCCGCCGAAGTCATCCAGGATTTCCCAGATCGCGACCTGCAACCCGGCAGCTTCCACATCCGTCGTGATCGTATTGGCGTAGGTGTCGTACAGCCAGGCGATGGCCAGGCCCCCGTTCAGCGCAGTCACCGGAGCCGTGGTTGCCGTCCAGGAATTCTTGATCACATGATCAAGATCGACGCAATAAGCAATATGCTGCTGACCCTCGAATTCGATCAGGAAATCGCCGGCCCGCACGCTCATGGTGGAGCCGTTATGCGTGAGGTTCACGGTTTTCTCATGGATCAGGCCGTGGAAAGTGATGTCCATGGCCTGGACCGAAGAGGCCATCAGAACACAAGCCAGGGACAGGGCAACCGCGGTGGGAAAGTTGCTCTTCATGATTCTCTCCTTTGGGTTGGCGGCGAGGTTTGATGGACCGGACGGATTGACCGTCACGACTCCGTCGCCAAGGATGAGGGCAACAGTTGGACCAGGTTCCGCCCGCGGTGGCGAGAGTGACGAGGGAGCGAGAATGTCGTCGCCGCCCAGACGTGGTAGCCGATTCACAGGCATTTGGGGAGATAGTGAAGCCCGGTGGATTGTGCGGGGTGTTGCCGGCGGGAGGCGGGACAGACAAAGAAATCGACGAGCCGGATGAGGCGCCCCGCCGATACCGCGGCTGGCGTCAGCGTGCGGGGGGTCTTATGGGCCTGCGGCTCTGCGCCTCCTGAACGCGTCGCCCCTGCTATCGCAGCGACACGGTGATTCTGATCAACCTCAATCAGGACATTTCGCCTAGTCAATCACCCGTCGCAACGCTCGATTTACGCTTTCCACAGAGGGGGCGACTAGCCACTGCATTTCGCCCAGACGGCGGGGAATAGCAAAGCGGACCCGCTGATTGCGGACCTTCTTGTCAACTTCGAGCCTGGCCAATAGTTCGGGGATCTCCAAAGGAATCGGCGATCGAGTCGGCAGGCCCAGCCTGTTCAGGAGCCGCTCAACCCGACCACGATCCGGCGAGGGAAAGCCGATTTCGCTGACGGCCAGTTCCAGTTCCGCGACCATTCCCAGCGCTACCGCCTCGCCGTGGCGGAGGGCGTATTCGGACTGAGCCTCGATAGCGTGGCCGAAGGTGTGTCCGAAGTTCAAGGCAACTCGGCCCTCGGGCGAGTCGGCCGTCTCCCGTTCGTCAGCCGCGACGACGGCCGCCTTGTTCGCGCAGTTGCGGCGGATCAATTCCACCAGCGTCAGTTCGTCCTGCGCGAGGATCTCTGCGGCACGGGACGTCTGCCAATCCAGGAACCCAGGATCCCGAATGACAGCATGTTTTACGGACTCCGCCAATCCGGCCCGAAAATCACGGTCGCTTAACGTTGCCAGACAGCGGGTGTCGATGCAGACGATGGACGGTTGATGAAAGGCCCCGATCAGGTTCTTGCCCGACCGGTGATTGATCGCCGTCTTGCCGCCGACGGCCGCGTCGATGTCCGCCTCCGTCGTAGTGGGGCATTGCACGAAAGGGACACCCCGCAACCAAGTGGCGGCCACAAAACCGGCCAGGTCGCCGACCACACCTCCGCCCAGGGCCACGATCGGTTCAAAGCGACTGTGGCGGCGGCCCGCCAGGGAATCCCACAAAACCCCCGCCTGGTCCAGGCATTTGGTCGCATCGCCCGCCGGCACGGTCAGCACTTCGACGTCAAACCCCGCTTCACGGGCCGAGGCGACCGCTGCTCCGGCGTGGAGCGGACCGACGTTCTCGTCCGTGATCAGCGTCAGGCGATCGCTGGAAAACCGTGACCGCAGCAACAAGCCGAGCTCACGCAGCAACCCCGACCCGATGACAATCGGATAGGTTCGCCCGCCGAGTTCCACCGGAACAATGGTTGAGCCGGCTTGCGGCTGGTGACTATCGTGATTCGACTCGCTGCTCATGGATCTCGCGAGACTCCCGTCGAGGCATTAGGCCCGCCCCAAAGGGCGGGCAGTTGTGCGGGCCATCCTGCGATTTTATGATGTCGCCACCTTTCCGGTCCGCCTGTGCTCCACCGGGGAAGTCGGCCGGCAAGTCGAACAGGAGGAACTTCCACACCATGACAGGCATCATACCGGTACACGGGGGTCTGCGGGAGCCCGTTAACCGAACGGTTCCCGTTGAACAAATCGACGAGTTCTCGCGACGCGCTGCCGGGTTTCCCGCCGTAGCCCTTGACGATGCGGATCTGTCCAGCCTCTATCGCCTCGGGGACGGCGGCCTCAGCCCGCTGACCGGGCCGATGACCCGCACGGTGTGGGAGCGGTGCCTGGAAGAGTCGGTGATCGAACACCAGGGCCGGCGTTACGCCTGGACGATCCCCATCTCCTTTCCCGTTTCGAAAACCGATGCGACCAGGCTGAAGCTGGACCAGAAGGCCCGGCTGGTCAACGCGCGGGGAGAACTGGTCGGCGTGCTGCATGTCACCGACATCTTCCCATACGACAAGTCGAAGTACCTCCACTCCGTGTACCAGACATCCCGCACGGACCATCCGGGCGGCCAGATGGTGTTGGGCGACCCACGGGAACTGCTGCTGGGCGGCGAAGTCGAGGTTCTTCCACCCCCGGTGCATCCGGCGTACGGTCGGTTCGTGCTGCGGCCGTCCGAAACCCGCAGGCTGTTCCAGAGCAAGGGTTGGACTCGCATTGTGGCGTTCCAAACCCGCAATCCCCTTCATCGCGCCCATGAGTATGCTTTGGTTTATGGCCTGGAGACACTCGTGCGGGAGTGCGACACGGCTGGTGCGGTTCTCAACCCGCTGATCGGTGAAACCAAGGCTGACGACGTAGACGCCGTCACCAGGATGCGAACCTACCAGGCGCTGCTGGAAAGCAAGGCGCTGGGTCAGGGTGACTCCGACGAGTCACTCTGGGCCACCAAGCCGTACTCGCTTCACGACCGCGTACTCCTGCTGGGGCTGGATATCAAGATGTTCTACGCGGGGCCGAAGGAAGCGGTCATGCACGGCATCTATCGGCAGAACTACGGATTCACGGACATCATCATCGGGCGAAAACACGCCGATGCCCCGTACAACGATGGTACGGATATCTGGGACGATTTCGCCGCCCAGCGGATCTTCGACGACCTTCCCGGCGAGCTCTTGATCCGGCCTCTGAAGGTGGGATTCGCGGCTTTCTACGAATCGTGTGGGCGAGTCGATCTGATGGAAAACCACCCGAATGAGCAGCCGGTCTTCATCAGCGGCCGCAAGGTTCGGGAACAGCTCCAGGCCGGCACGTTGCCCGACCCAAGAATCATGCGTCCCGAGACCGCGCGAATTCTGATGGAGAAGATGTCCCGACATTGATCGGCATGTCGCGGCGAGCGATTTCCCCGACGTACGGGCCGAACGGTGTGGCCGGAGCAGCCGTCGGCCCCCGGGGGATTGGGTGAACCCGTCCGGAGCAAGGCGGCATCCCCGGCGATTCACTCCAGGAGCCGGTAGCGTGCGTATTGGCACACTGGCGCGAAGGTTGGTCTATGTTGTGGAAGGCGGCTCACCCGCAAGTAAGCTCCGCCGCCGGTTCTCTCCGGAAGCCTGGCTGGCCGTCGTGGAAGACACTGAACAGGTGATCGGGTTCCTGCAAGTCGGCGACCTGCCCATCGATTCCGACGCGCCGGTTCGTTCTTTCGCACGACAGTATCCGCAACTCGACGCGAACGACAATCTGGAGACCGTGCACTCGCTGATGCAGGAACAGGGTTGGGATCTTGTGCAGGTCCGGGATCCTGCCGGGGGGTTGAGTCTTCTGCCCCGCCGGGAACTCGAGAGCCTTTTGCACGAGCTATCGCGCCGAATCCAGAGCGAAATTGATCGTCACGCTACCCGACTCACGCAGACCGTCGACGAGCTCCGCAAGGAGATTGTCGGCCGCCATCGTGTGGAGCGGATGCTCCGCATTCAGAACAAGCTGAGCGCCGATCTTGGAGCGGCGGAGGGCATTTCCGGGGTGCTCTACCATCTGGTTCAGGCCGTGGCCGAGTTGGACGGCCTGGACGCCGTGGTGGCATACGAGCGTGACCCGGTGCGGGGCGAGGTCGTGCTCCGACATGCCAGAGGGCTATCCGACCACTATGTCGCCTCGTACCCACGCTTCGCCCCGGATTCGGAGATGGTCCGCCAGTTGATGGAGGGCCGCCCGATCTATCGCGCGGTGAGTAAATCGCCCATCGCCAATGTGCTGGAACGCGAGGGCTTCTGTTCCTCGGCGATCCTGCCCATCTGGGCAGCAGGGCAGGTCGTAGCGGGGCTCGGTCTTGCCAGTCGTTCGCAGATAGAGATTCCCGCCAACCAGCGGCAGACGATCGAGTCGATGGTGGACCGGGCCGGCATGGCCATCGTGCGGCTTCGCGGGGAGGAGCGGCTGCGCCAAGCGAGGGATGAGCTGGAACAAAGGGTGCTGGAACGTACCACAGAGTTGGCGGAACTCAACGAAGCGCTGCGACACGAGGTGGAGGAACGACGCAACGCGGAGATCGCGCTACGGGCCAGTCGGCAGGAATTCGCCGACCTGCTTCAATCGCTGGATTATGTCGTGTGGGCGGCGAAGCCGGTGACCAACGAACTAATCTACATCAATGACGCGGTGGAGCGTATCTACGGTCGCCCGGCCAGAGAATTCAGCGAGGATCCTCATCTCTGGTACAAGGTCATTCATCCCGATGACCACCCGCGCGTGGACGCCGCCGTCGCCACGCTCAAATCCGTGGGCCGATGCGAGTACGAATACCGGATTCTGCGGCCCGACGGGGAAGTCCGCTGGGTCCGTGATTCGGTACGGGTGATTGAAGACGCTGAAGGAAACGCTTTGCGCCTGACCGGCATCGTCAGCGACGTGACGCAATTGAAGCGAGCCGAAGAAGCCGCGCGCCAGCAGCAGATGGATCTGTCCCACGTCAGCCGTCTGGCGACCATGGGTGAACTGGCGGCCGGCATTGCCCATGAGATCAACCAGCCGCTGACCTCAATCGTGAATTTCAGCCGCGGCTGCATCCGTCGAATTCGCGGCGACGGCGCTCAGCTCGAGCAAGTGGTGGAGATCCTGGAACAGGTGGCCCTGCAAGCGGAACGCGCCGGAGACATTATCCGGGGTCTTCGCCGTTTCCTGCGGAAGCAGGAGACCCAGCGAGCCATGGTGGACGTCTGCGGACTGATTCGGGACGCTTTGGCCCTCTGCGATGGCGAGATCAGGAAGCACCGCGTGGCCGTCTCGCTGAGCCTGCCAGGCGATCTCCCGGCGGTGTGGGGTGATGCAATCCAGATCGAACAGGTCGTTTTAAACCTGTTGTGGAACGGCTTGGAGGCCATGCGGTCCTTGACCCCGGAGGGGCGGAGGCTCTCGGTCGCGGCTTCTGCTCAGGCAAGCGGGGGGGTACTGGTCACCGTTGAGGATTCAGGACTAGGAATGTCGCGAGAGATGCTCGAACGAGCCTTTGAACCCTTCTACACGACCAAACCGTCCGCACTGGGCTTGGGGTTGGCGATCAGCAAGTCGATCATCGAGGCCCATGGCGGAAGCATCTGGCTTTCATCGGACGCCAGCCGCGGTACAATGGTATCGTTCACATTGCCCGGTGGAAGCACAGGGGATCACCATGTCTGAGAAAGCAACCGTTTTCGTCGTCGATGATGACTCGGCAGTTCGAGAATCTTTGCGCTGGCTGATCGAGTCGGTGGGACTCAAGGTCAGGACCTTCGGCACGGCCCGCGAGTTCCTGGACACTTACGATCCGAACCAACCGGGGTGCCTCGTGCTCGATATCCGCATGCCGGGCATGAGCGGGCTAGAGCTTCAGGACCGGCTGGCCGAGAAGAACATCCACCTGCCCGTGATCATCATCACCGGTTATGGGGACGTGCCCGTGGCGGTTCGGGCCATGAAGAACGGCGCGATCGATTTCATCGAGAAACCATTCAGCGACCAGGTACTCCTGGAGCGGATCCAATTAGCGATCGAGCAGGATTCCGCCTACCGCCGGATTACGGAGCGGCGACAAGACATTGAGAACCGATTGTCTGTCCTGACTCCACGGGAGCGTGAGGTGATGTATCTGGTCGTAGAAGGAAAGCCTTCCAGGGAAATCGCCAAGGAATTGGGCCTGAGTACCCGTACGGTGGAAGTGCATCGCACCCATCTGATGGACAAGACCAAAGTTCGCTCCGTCGCGGAGCTGGCCCGGATGGTGACCCTGCTGGCCCTGACCGAAGGGCGATTCAAGGCGCCGGCCGCGAATTAGGCTCAAGGGGCCGCCATTTCAAGAGACAGGCCCTGCCGATACAGGGCCTGTCGGTTCATGGCACGCGTCCGTCGATGATTCAGAACACCTCGTCGGGCGATTTCAGGTGGCCGTCCTGATCCAGGAAGCCCTCCAGTTTCCGGGCTCGGACCGGGTGCTGCAGCTTGCGAATAGCCTTGGCTTCGACCTGCCGAACCCGCTCCCGCGTGACTTTGAAGATCTTGCCGACCTCCTCCAACGTGTACGTGTAGCCGTCGCCGATGCCATACCGAAGCTTGATAATCTCACGCTCGCGGTAGGTCAGCGACTTCAACACTTGCTCAATGCGGTCCTTGAGCATCTCACTGCTGGCCGTGCTGACCGGGCTCTCCGCGGAGCCGTCTTCGATGAAATCGCCGAAGTAAGAGTCATCTCCTTCACCGACCGGACGATCCAGCGAGATGGGATGCCGGCTGATCTTCATGACTCGGCGGACCTCGCTCAGAGGCATCCTGGCGCGCCGGGCAATCTCCTCGAGGCTGGGTTCTCGCCCCAGGTCCTGGAGCAACTCGCGCGATACGTTGCGGAGCTTGCTCATGGTCTCGATCATATGCACGGGAATTCGGATGGTCCGGGCGTGATCCGCGATGGCCCGGGTGATGGCCTGACGAATCCACCAGGTGGCATACGTGCTGAACTTGTAGCCGCGCTTGTATTCGTATTTGTCCACCGCACGCATCAGGCCGGTGTTGCCCTCCTGGATGATGTCCAGGAACGACAGCCCGCGATTCCGATACTTCTTGGCGATGGACACGACCAGCCGCAGATTGCCGCCGGAAAGCTTGCGCTTGGCGTCCTCGTACTCGGCGAAAACCCGCCGAATGACCGCCGTCCGCTGACGAAGCAGGGCGGGTGTTTCCATCACCATATCTTGCAGGCCGTGCAGTTCCTCCTGCATGGCCTCGACATCCTCGGCCGGCAGGGCGGCCCGTTCCCGAGGGTCGGCCAGCGTGTTCTCCAGCTCGGTCATCTTGTCGGCGATGGCGTACAGCTTGCGCATGAGCGGCGTCACCCGGCTTGTACGGAGAGCCAGCTCCTCCAGGAGGGTGACGGCCTTGCGGCGCCGCTGCGCGATCCGCCGCCAGATCGCGGCGGCCTCCGGGTGATCCGGCTTGATCCCCTTAAGCCGGCCCCAGTCTTCTCGGTTCAGCTCCATCAGCTTGCGGACCGTGACCAGATTACCGGGGAGCCTCTGCAGGACCGCGTGTTTGACCTGGTTCTCGCCGCTGGAAATCTTCATGGTGCGGTCGAACGGAAGCGTGCCGTCATGTACCTGCTGGAGCAACTCCACCGCCGCGGTCAGGCTGCAATCCGACTCAAGCACCTTGCGACGAAAGGCCGTCCGCGTCAGTTCGATCTTTTTGGCCAGGGAGATTTCCTCTCGGCGCGTCAGCAGGGGGATCTCACCCATCTGGGTGAGGTACATTCGAACCGGGTCGTCAATGCGACGGCTCGGGGCCTCGGCGGGAAAATCCTCTTCTGCCGGGAGGATTTCATCCGGCGTGAACTTCTTTTGGGTGGTTGCGGTCTCGTCTCCGAAGGAGAGCTTGTGAGCGTCGGCCTCGTCGACCAGCTCAATACCCTGGTCCTGAAACCGCTGGAGGATGGCTTCCATTCGGTCGGCAATCGGCGGCAGGAGTTCGTCCGGCAGGGCCTCATTAACCTCCTCCCAGGTCAGGTAGCCCCTGGATTGGCCCCGATGGACCAGCTCGGTGACGATCTGCTCGACGGGGTCGCCACACGCATCCCTGGTCTGGGTTCGTGGTGTTGGTACGGGTGTTTCCTTCGTGGCTGATCGTGACATTCTCTGTAGGCTCCAATACCTCGCCTGGCTCAAGCCCCGGCGTCTGCTCCGGTGGGGCTTGAGCCGCCCACGGCCATCAGGACGATGCCTGATGGCCGACGTCCTTTTGCCTGGTCATCACGTGCTTTCTTTCTCCGCGACGGGCAGCTTACCCGCATCGCGGGTTCCGTGATGTCCTTCTTCTTCAGCCCTCTCCTGCACTGACCTCTGTAGCCGTCGGCTGCTTGGGCGTGTTTAACACCGCCGCGTCGCCGACATGGCGGCGGGCCGCAAATCGGCGGATCTGCCGCGTGCCCTGCAACACGGCCTGGGCCAATGTCCGCTCCTCCGTTTCGGCTGCTGTCGCGCCGCAACCGGCCGACTGCACCTGCTCCGGCGTCCGGCGAACCAACATGGCCTCCATCTGGGCCAAGCGGGCGGCCGCACGATGCTGCTGCAGGCACGAAACGGCTCCTTCCACCGTGCCGCCGAAGTTGCCTCGGGCCGCTGCCGCATCGTGCAGATCAACTATTCTCTTAGCCGTTTCCGGTGCTTCAAAACGGCTGATGAACTGGGCGAGCACGATCGTGCCCGCCCGCCGAATCTCCTCCGCGAGTGCGGCGGCAATCTCACGTCCTTCCGCCTCTTCGACCAGCGCCGGGTCGAAGACTGACTCCACTGACGGCCAGTAGCTCGGTTCACAAAGCAGCACGCCGAGCAATTCCATGACGGCAACGTGTGCGGCGGCGGCACTCGTCCGGCGATGGACCGCTGGCGGAGTTCCTTGTACCGTTCGTGATCGCCTCGCCTGCCTGGCCACATCCCTGCAAAGGCGGTGCACGACCTCGGCCGGTAGGCCGACCAACTTGGCGACCTGGTTGAGCAGCAACCCCCTTTGAATGGGATCCGACGTTTCGAGGTCCGCGGAAGAGGCTACGGCATGAATGAACTCCTCCACGGCGGCCCGCCGCTCAGTCGGCGAGGCATCGTTCCGATAACGCCGAGACACTTGTCTCCACTTGAATTCTAGCGCACCCTCCGCGGAGGTCAAAACCTCTTCAAAGGCCCTGCGGCCTGCGGCAAGAAGCAGATCCGCTGGATCTTTTGCCTCCGGAACGCCGGCGATCCGCACGTGCAATCGCTCGTTCAGGAAGAAACGCAGCGACTGATCGGCGGCTTTCTGGCCGGCCTCGTCGGAGTCGAACACCAGGATCACGCTATCCACATAACGGCGGAGAATCCGTACGTGATCCACGGTCAACGCGGTGCCCAGAGTGGCCACGGTCTGCGGAAAGCCGCATTGATGAGCCATCACGCAGTCCACATAGCCTTCAACGACCACGGCTGTTCGCTGCGAGCGAAACGCATCCTTGGCCAGATCAAGGCCGTATAGGCATCGGCTCTTGTCGAACAGCTCCGTTCGCGGCGAGTTGAGGTACTTGGCCGGATCGTCAGCCAGCGTTCGACCGCCGAACCCGATGACTCGGCCTAGCGGATCCCGTATCGGGAACATCAGGCGGTTACGGAACGCATCGTAGCTCGATCTCGTTTGGGCATTGACCTTGACCAAGCCCGCCGCGACGAGCAGTCCCGCTCCGATGCGGTCGGTCGCGGCTGCTTTCAGGAGGGCATCCCAGCAGTCCGGGCCGAACCCCAGCGCAAATCGCTCTGCCGTCGCCGGGCTCACCCCTCGGCGACGCAGATACTCCCTCGCCGCGATACCGGCTTCTGAAGCAAGCTGCCGCTGAAACCACCGCAATGCCCAGCGATTGGCACGTTCCAGTTCGGTTCTAGAATGCCCTGCCTCGGGCGTGGCAGGGTCGCCCTGGGCGGCTTCCAGCGAAATTCCGGCCCGAGCGGCGAGGATTTGTCTGGCCTCCACGAAACTCACATTCTCGCGAAGCTGGATGAATTTGAAGACATCCCCGCCCGCACCGCAGCCGAAGCACTTGAAGATCTGTCGGATCGGGTTGACCGTGAAAGATGGGCTGCGTTCCTGGTGAAATGGACACAACGCCTTGAAAATGTTGCCGGCGCGTGACAACGACACATACGCGGACACTACATCCACGATGTCGCTGGCCTGACGAATCTGTTCGGTAATCGCTACGGAACTTCGTCCGACCACGCTGGCTCCTATAAAAAACTACTTTCTAAGGCTGTAAATCTATTGAGAACCGACGAACCGCAACCGCGTCCCTGGTTCCCGTCGGATGGGATCCCCAAAAGACCCCTAATTATAGCCCATTTTCCGGGAACGGGCAAATGCCGAGGCGAAAATCTGGTCTGAGAATCGCGGTAGCCACGGCCCGACCCAATCGGCGCCTTATTTCCGGACTATGACGATCTGGAACAGAGGTTCGAGATCGAGGTTACCTGAACCGCTCGGTGATGACGTGTCGTAAATGGGCCAGAAGCCAACCACTGTCAACCGTTTCGGTCGTTGGGTCCGCCGCCGGGTGACAATTCGCTTCGGAACTGAAGCAACCGCTGATAGGCCGCCTTGCGGCTCAGGTCGGGCCGCAGGAGGCCGAATTGATGGCTCGCGGTCGGCGGATCCGCTAGCGTCTGCCAAGTAACCGACTCGACGAGAGGCTTGGAGAAGGCAATTTGACAGAACGCTTGGAGCCAATCGGCCTGGGTTTCCTCGCTCCAAGTCTCGCGCCAGCATCCATTACGACTGGTGTCGCCCCCCGATGGCACGCCGGCGGCCGTGACGTGCAGTGGTTTGGCCATTGCGCCAAAGCGCTCGAGAATCGCGGACACTTGCATCAAATCGCGAACCATCAAGTGCGGTTCATCACCGCCAAAGCGCAGCTCCAGCCCAAAGGCATCGAAGGTGATGCCGCTCTGCACGACCATCTCCGCGTAAAGCAAGGGCGGAATACTCCGGGGATCGTGGGCGTAGTACTCACCCCAGGGAAGCGTGATCCCGACAATGGCAGAGGACTTCGGGGCCAATTGCTTGGCCAGGATCGCCGCCATCCGGGTCAACTCCATCGTCTGCTCGAAAGAAAGCTTGAGACTACTCCCGGCGTGGACTCCGTTGATGACCTCCCAACTCCGCACGCTTCCTTGAAATGTCTTCAAGGTCTGCTTGATGTGCTGGGCAACGGCGGTTCGGAAACCGTCATAATCACGGATGTGGCCGCGAACCCAATCCGGCAGACCGGCTGGGGAAAGATCCAGCAGGGCATGACCACGGACCGGAATCCGCCGCTCACGACACGCCTTCAACCACTGTTCGTGCATGCCCGTCTGGCGGCGTCCCTCCTTCGGCTCAAGAGTCCGCCAATCGAACGGAAGGGAAGCGAAATCGAACGCCGATGCAAAGGCGCCGAGGTACGGCTCGTTGAGGCGGTCCGTCTCGAGTCGGCAACCCAGGAGCCTTTTGGCCGTCGGGTTGGCAGCCTGGCGGCGAAGGAGAAGCAGCTCGGCATGGAACAGTCCGAGCCGTTCGCCGACACGAACACTGGCAGCGATGGCTTGGTCCCCCAGGCGAGCCGCCGTGAGCTCATCCGGAGCGGTCAGGGCTTCGACTAAAAGGTCTTTTGCGGCCTGCACCTCGGCATACACGGCAGCGCCCGCCGGGTAGTCATACAGTCCCCAATCCTCGCGCTTCTGAGCAATCCGCATCAACTGACCGCGGGCCAACTCAACATGCAGGTTGTAGGGACGGGCACGCTCGGTGAGGCGAGTCGTTTCGAGCATCATTCGCCCGCCGCCCGGTATCGGCCAAAGAATCGACAACGCGGCGGCACCCCGTGCCCGGGTTTCGCAGCGGATCTCACCATCCGAGAAGCTCAGCGCGGTTCGTAGCGGAACGCGATCGCTGCCCAGCAAGAAGGCGGTCTCCAAGGGTGCTGCCTGGGCAGGTCTTCCGTTCTCGAAAACCAGGAATCGCAACATGGCCGGAAACTATCCTCTCGTCGGTTAGGCGACGGCGGTTAGCCCTCATGGTAGAACGTCCGGGCGATCTCGTACAGCACCCGCCGCGGCGGCGGAGGCTATCGGGGCCACGGAGTGACCGGGCAGGGGGGCCGCTCGTTCCGCAAGACCGCGATGACATTCCGCGCGGCGATCTCCGCCATCCGCATTCGGGTTGTCAACGTTGCGGAGCCGATATGCGGCAGCAACACCACGTTTTCCAGTTCCATCAGCTCCCGCGGCACACGCGGCTCGTCATGGTACACGTCCAGTGCGGCCCCGGCGATCTGCCCCCGACGGAGGGCTTCAATCAGCGCCGTCTGATCGACTACGGGACCGCGGGCCGTATTGACCAGGATGGCCGTCCGCTTCATTCGGCGAAAGGCCCTGGCGTCGAGAAGCCCTCGCGTCTCAGGCAGCAGGGGGGTGTGCAAGGAGATGAAGTCGCTGCTGGACAGCAGTTCGTCCAAGGGAACCCGCCGCCCCCCGAGGCTCTCCACTTCCGGGCGAGGCGCCGTGTCGTAATAGAGTAGTCGCATGTTGAAGCCGGCGGCCCGGCGAGCCGTGGCGGTGCCAATCCGCCCTGCGCCGACGATTCCGAGAGTCTGCCCATAAACGTCTACCCCCAGAAAGTCCATCATCCCCCAGCCTCGCCAGGCGCCGGCCCGGACGGCCCGCTCGCCTTCTCCGAGCCGCCGCGCCGCCGCCAGGAGCGCCGCCCACGCCAGGTCCGCCGTGGCCTCCGTCAGTACGTCCGGCGTGTTCGTCACGGCGATCCCCAACCGCGATGCTGCCTCGACGTCGATGTGGTCGTAGCCGACGGCACAGGTGGCGATGACTCGGCACCGCGGGCGAGCGGCCTGTAAGACCGTCTCCGTGATGCGGTCGGTCAACTGGCAGATGACCGCCTCATGACGCGGCACTTCCTGGAGGAGTTCTTCCGGCAGCAGCGGGCGGGCGTGCGGATTCAGCACAATGTTCAAACCGGCCTGCCGGAGCAGGGCGATTCCGGCGTCGGGGATCAGGCGGGTCAGCAATACAGAGGCGGGCTTCATCGGCGGTTCCCTTGACAGATGGTCTGGACTTCCGGTTCCAGTCGCCAGGGTGGCATAGCCTAACCCGATCTTGCTCCGAGGTTAACCGGGTTGTCCCGGATCGGGGGATGGGGCATAATCGACCGGGTCCGGAAGGAGCCGCGTCACGACGCCACCGAACGCTGGTGACCGGCCGCCGCCGGACTGGGCGGGATGGCCATGCAGCCGCTCGAGGCCCTGAAGGAAATCCTGCAACGCCGGGAGTGGACCGACCTGGTCGAGCTGCTCATCATCGGCCTGGCCGTCACGGCGGTCATGCGGTTCCTCCGCGGCACCCGTGGGGCGAGGCTGCTGCGCGGATTCCTCTTGCTTCTGGTGGGCAGCACCCTGCTGGTGTACCTGGTGGCGAACGTCCTGGACCTCGAACGGATCCGGGTCTTGTACCCCTTCTTCGTCGCCTCGCTCTTTCTGGTGGCCCTGGTGGCCTTTCAGCCGGAGCTGCGGCGGGCCTTGATCAAACTGGGCGGCGCCCGCTGGTTTCCGGAGAGCGTCCGCGAGGCCGACCGGGTCATCGAGGAAGTGGTCGAGGCCGTCAGCTATCTGGCCAAGAACCGGATCGGCGCTTTGATCGCCTTCGAGCGGGCCACGGAGTTCGGCGCTCTCGGCGAAAGCGGATGCCGGATGGATGCCGAGGTCTCGCGGGAGTTGCTGGCCACGATCTTCTGGCCGGGGACCATGCTGCACGACATGGGCGTCATCATCGCCCAGAATCGTGTGGCTGCGGCCGCAGTGCAGTTTCCGTTGACCGACTCCACCGACCTCGATCCGACCCTGGGTTCGCGGCATCGGGCGGCGATCGGCCTGTCCCAGGAGTCGGACGCCCTGGTCCTGGTGGTCAGCGAGGAAACCGGCATCATCAGCGTCGTGGAGGGAGGCCACATGCGGCGGTTCCTGACGCCGGACGCCCTTCGACAGATTTTGCGGGAGGCCATCATCGGATCCGGGCGGGAGCGGAAGCGCGGGACGCCGTGAGGCGGCGGGCGGCGGTTGCTGCCGCGGCCCGGCAGAGGGTGTGCGGTGCTCTGGGAGAAGACCAAATCGTTGATCGCGGCCACCACCATCACGGTGCTGATCTGGCTGGCGGCCGACCAGAACGTGCAACAGGAGCAGGAGTTCCGGCTCACGGTGCGGCTGGTCAGCCGCGACCCGGACCGCTTCGCGGAGATCGTCGAGCCGGCCCAGCAACCCACCCTGGTCGTCAAGATGAGCGGGCGGCGGCGGCATCTGAAGGAGTTTTCCGATCTGGTCGGCGAGCGGCGCGTGCTGGAGGCGATCATGGACGAGCGGCAGGCGTCCGCCCCCCGGCCGCAGACCGCGTCTTCCGAGACGGAGATCCTCCAGCGAATCCCGGAGGTGAGCCGGTCCCGGCTGGTGATCAAGTCGGTCATGCCGGAGAAGGTCTCCATCCTGGTGGACGACTACGTCACCCTTACGGACCTCGTCGTGGAGCCCAGTTTCGGCGACTTGCAGGTGAACGCCGGGGTCTCGCCCTCCCGGGTCTCGGCCCGGCTGCCGATGTTCGCCCAGGACCAGATCCCGCCCGACCGGGTGATCCGCCTGAACGCCGCCGCCCTGGCCCGGCAGGCCTTGCAGGAGGACCCCGACGCCCAGGAGTTCAAGGTCACCGTGCCGATCACCCTGGCCACGCGGACGACGGTCCCCATCGAGTTCATCCCCGACAAGGTGACGGTGACCGGCGTGGTGGAGTCGCGGCACGCCACCGTGGTCAAGGGCCCGGTGCAGGTGATGTTTTCCATCCCCGCCGAGGTGCAGTCCCGGTTCTACGTCGTGCCGGAGCGCGGCAGCAACCTGCGGCAGAGCCTCGAGCTGACCGGGCCGGCCAAGCTGCTGGAGGAGCTGGACCCGCGGGAGATCCGCGCCTTCGTGGACGTCATGGCGGCGGACATGGACGAGCCGGGCAAGCAGATCACGCGGCCGGTGCAGTACATCCTGCCCCCCGGCGTGAGCCTGGCCGCCGATGCCCCGCCGCAGAACATCGTGTTTCGCTTGGTGGCCCGGTCGGCCCCGGCCGCGGAGCCCTAGTCGGCCCCGGCGACGCCGGCCCGGCCGCCGTGGAGGAGGTTGCTTTTGTCCCTGGAACGTGTCGCGGTCATCGGACTGGATTGCGGAGAGCCGAGCCTGGTCTTCGAGCGCTGGGCGGACGACCTGCCCAACCTGACGCGCCTGCGGGAGGCGGGCACGTTCGGCCACCTGACCAGTTGCCTGCCGCCCATCACCGTCCCGGCGTGGAGTTGCATGGCCGCCTCGAAGGATCCCGGCCAGCTCGGCATCTACGGTTTCCGCAACCGCAAGGATTACTCCTACGACGGCCTGAGCATCGCCATGTCGACGGCGGTCCGCGAGCCGCGGGTGTGGGACCTGCTCTCGGCGGCGGGCTTGCCCTCGGTGCTGGTGGGGGTGCCCGGCACGTTTCCCATCATGAAGCCGATCCAGGGGCGGATGGTCTCGTGCTTCCTGACGCCCAACCCGGAGGACGCCTACGGCAGCGACGACCCGCTGAAGCAGTTCACGCACCCGCCGGAGCTGAAGCACGCCATCCGCGCGCTGGTGGGGGAGTACCCGGTCGATGTGAAGGGTTTTCGCACGGACGACAAGGACTGGCTCCTGCGGCAGATCCGGGCGCTGACCGAGCGGCAGTACCGGGTGGTGCGGCACCTGGCGGACGAGACGGACTGGCGGCTGCTCTGGTGGGTGGAGATGGGCGTGGACCGCATCCACCACGGCTTCTGGCAGTACCAGGACCCCCGGCACCACCGTTACGTGCCGGGCAACCCCTACGAGAACGCCATCAAGGACCACTACGTCTATGTGGACGGGCTGATCGGCGAGATGATGGCGCGGTGGGACCCGCGGCGGACGGCCTTCCTGGTGGTGTCGGACCACGGGGCCAAGCGGATGGACGGCGGGTTCTGCTTCAACGACTGGCTGATCCGCGAGGGCTACCTGGTCCTGAAGGAGCCGGTGGCGCAGCCGACCAAGTTCCGCTTCGACGCGGTGGACTGGACGCGGACGCGGGCCTGGGGCGAGGGCGGCTACTACGGCCGCTGCTTCATCAACGTCGAGGGGCGGGAGCCGCGGGGGGTCGTGCCGCGGCGGGAGTACGAGCGTTTCTGCGACGAGCTGGTCTCCAAGCTGGAGGCCCTGACCGACCCCCAGGGCCGCCCGATGGGCACGCGGGCCTACCGGCCGCAGGACATTTATCGCCGGGTGAACGGCGTGGCCCCGGACCTGATCGTGATCTTCGGCGACCTGCACTGGCGCTCGGTGGGCACGGTGGGCAATGACAGTGTGTACACCTTCAGCAACGACACCGGGCCGGACGATGCCAACCACGCCCAGGAGGGGATGTACATCCTGGCGACGCCGGAGGGCGGCGGGCCGCGGGGGCGGGTGGACGGGCCGACGCTGTACGACATCGCCCCGACGATCTTGAAGCTGCTGGGCCAGCCGATCCCGGCGGACATGATCGGCCGCCCGCTGCGGTAGGGGAGCGAAGAACCCGGGCCGGCCTTGCTTCCGGGGTCGTGGGCTGCGTGTGCGAGAATCCGTTCAACTGCTGGTGCGAGAATCCCTTCGCGCACCCGCGCTGCGAGGAGTCTGCTGGTGCGAGAATCCTTTCTCGCACCCTCCTGCTGCTGCTGGTGCGAGAATCCCTGCTCGCACCGACGTTCCGGGGGCTGCTGGTGCGAGAATCCTCTGCTGGTGCGAGAATCCTTTCTCGCACCCACGCTCCGGGGAATCCCTTCCCGCAGCGGCGGGGGCGTGCGAGATGGGAATCTCGCACGAGCCGCAAGCGCGTAGTTTCCGGCCCGAAGCGCGGAGTCGCTGCTGGTGCGAGAATCCTTTCTCGCACCGGCGCTCCGGGGAATCCCTTCCCGCAGCGGCGGGGGCGTGCGAGATGGGAATCTCGC
>CAZNFM010000041.1:0-22861 GCA_964572385.1 uncultured Planctomycetaceae bacterium
AACTCCGCGCTTCGGGCCAGAAACTCCGCGCTTCGGGCCAGAAACTCCGCGCTTCCGGCCAGAAACTTTACGCTTCAGGCCAAAGACTCCGCGCTTCGGGCCGAAAACTACGCGCTTCGGGCCGGACACTACGCGCCGCAAAACCGCCCCGTCCCGCCGCGAGGCTGAGACCGTGCGCCGCAAAACCGCTACACCCCGCCGACGGCTTCGGGACTCCCGCCGGCCGCCCACCGCCGCGGCTCGTCCGTCACGCGGCGGAGGATGAAGATGCCGATCAGCACCAGCACCATCAGCGAGAGCACGCCCAGCGGCTGGCCCAGCTCCGGACGGCCGCCGCAGAGCGTGTCCACCACCACGCTCCACAACAGCGGGCCGGATACCGCCGAGAAACGGCCCACCATGCCGTAAAGGCCGTAAAACTCCCCGATCCGCTCCGGCGGCGTCAGCCGCAGCATGTACGGGCGGTCCGCCGCCCACACCCCGCCCAGGCAGAACCCCATCAGGCTGGCCACGACGTAGAACACCGCCAGCGGCAGGCCCGCCAGCCCGATCACCGCCGCCGCCAGGAAGAGAGCCACCCAACCCCACAGCACCAGGCCCAGCGTCCGCTTCGGGCCGAGGCGGTCCGTCACCCACCCCCAGGCGAAGCCGCCGGCGATGGCGAAGGTGATCGCGACCAGCATGATCATCTGCGCGGTCCGCTCGCCCGCCTCCGCCCCCCGCCCGGCCCGCACCGCCAGGTTGGTGACGTACAGCCCCATGATGGTGATCACCGTGTTGATGGCGTCGGTGTAGAAGACGCGGCCGACCAGGAACCGCCGCAGGCCGGGATAGCGGTGGGCGTGGCGCAGCGTGTCGCCCACGCCGCGGAGGGCGTCCGCCACCATCCCCAGCCGGAACCGCTGCGCCCGGGGATTGCCCCGCTCGCGGATCCAGAAGAACGCCGGCAGGGCGAACAACAGGAACAGCGCCGCCGTGGCCGGGAAGACCGCCGTCTTCGGCGCCGCCCGGACGTGCAGCAGGTACAGCCCGACGCCGACCCCCAGGTACGAGCCGACGTAGCCCACCCCGACCCCGACGCCGCCGATCCAGCCGCGATTCTCCTCCGTGCTGACCTCCGGCAGCAGGGCGTCGTAGAACTGGAGCCCCGCCTGGTAGGCCGCGTTGGCCACCACGAAGCCGGCCAGCGAGAAGGTCAGCCCGCCCCGGCCCAGCAGGGCGGTGAAGACGATGCAGACCAGCGTGGAGACAACCAGGAACGGCACCCGCCGCGGGGCCCGGTCGGTCATGGCCCCCAGCAGCGGCGACAACAGGAAGATCAGGCCCATGGACAGGGCCGTGGTGCGGGCGAAGACGCCGTCCGCCCGCTCCGGCCCGACCACGTCGCGGACGTAGAGCGAGAAGTACAGCGAGCAGATGTTCATCGAGAAGATGGTGTTGGCCAGGTCGTACAGCACCCAGCTCACCACCGCGCGGCGCGGGATGGGCCGTGCCGCGGGGGCGGCCGTCGCGGCGGTGTGGGGGAGGTCGGCGGCCATGGCGAACCCGACGAAAGCGGCCGGGAAAACCGCGCCCGGAGCGTCTCGGCCCGCCGCGCAGCATAGCGGCCGGCGGGAGAGCGGCAAGCCCGCGGGCCGCGCTCAGGCGCGGGACCGCCGGGGCCGGCCCAGCACCGTGGCCACCGTCGCCCGCATCACCCGGCCCAGCTCGAACCGCTCCCGGGCCAGGGCGGCGGCGGCCCGGCTGAAGCGGGCGTAGGTCGCGGGGTCGGCGAGCAGGCGGGTCAAAGCGGCGGCAAGGGCCTCCGGCCGGTCCGGCGGGACCACCAGGCCGTTCCGCTCGTGGACCACCGCCTCCGGCAGTCCGCCGACCGCGGTGACGACGCAGGGGATGCCGCGGGCCAGGGCCTCGATGACGCTGTTGGACAGCGCTTCCCGCCGCGAGGCCTGCACGCAGAGGTCCACGTCGCGGTAGATCGACGCGCGGTCCTCCCGATAGCCCGCGAAGACGACGCGATCCCCCAGGTTCAGCTCCGCGGCCCGGGCCCGCAGGACGGGGATGAGCGGCCCGTCGCCGAAGTACGTCAGGCGGGCCTCGGGATGCCGCCCGGCCACCAGGGCAAAGGCCTCCAGCACCGTGTCCGCGCCCTTGGCGGCCGTGACGCGGCCGATCGCGGCGAGGTGTCGAGGGGGGGCGTCCGCCTCATGCCGGCGGGCGGGCGTCGGCTCGCCGTTGGGAATGATGCGGAAGCGGCGCCGCGGCCAGCCGTAGGCCCGGGCGTAACGCTCGGCCACGCGGCGGCTGTTGAAGATGATGGCGTCGCAGCACCAGGCCGGCAGCCGACGCCGCCAGATCAGCCGTTGACGCCACAGCTCCGGCGAGGGGATCACGCCCAGCCACCGCTTGCCCGACGGCGGCGGCGGTTCCTCCGGCAACTGGCGGACGGAACTCACCACGCGGAGGCCCAGGGTTCTGGCCGCCACCAGCGACGCGCCGAAGGCCCCGCCGCCGGCCTGTTGCACCGCCAGCACCGTGTCGGCTCCCCGCGCGGCCAGCCAGCGGCGGCGGTCGCGGATCGTGGAGAGCTTCAGGCGGGCGTCGCCGGAGAGGGCGTCGTTCAGCCAGTCGGTCCGCTCGACGGTAAGGCGGGGCGAGTCGTTCCGGGCGAGGAGATCGTCGTAGATCGACGTGCCGGAGTAACCGACGTGAACGGCCGCCCCGGCGTCCAGCAGCGCCGCCAGAACTTGCCGAATGTACTTCTCGGCGCCGCCGCGGTAGTTGTCGTCGCCGACCCGCACATGGTGCACGGCCAGCAGGACGACGCGGCGACCGGCCGCCGGTTGCGGGAACAGGTCCGGCGGCAGGGGGGCGGCCGGCGCCGGCGACCGTTCATCGGAGGGGGGCGGACTCATGGGCTGCCTCGCCGGGCGAAGCCGCCGGCCCCGCAACGCCGCGCCGGAACGGCCTCGCCGAACGACGCCGAGGGCGAATCAGGGCGGCTGAGCCGCCCGGTCGGCCCCGGCGTTTCAGGGCGCGGGCGGGCCGGCGGGGAAGAAGGCCGCGTTGGGCACATACTCGCCCAGCGGTTCGAGCAGGTCTTCCTCGTCCGTCGGCCAAGCCGCGCACCTTGCGTCGCCGGCCTGGCTGAGCAGCGTCTCCACCACCAGGAGCGTGCGGCTGGAGCGGGCGAAATCCGGCACGCGGACATAGCCCAGGAGCCGTTCCCGCGGCGGCCGGCCGGAGAAGACCTCGGCGGCGGGGGCCGGTTCGCGAAGGAGGGTGAGATACGCCTCCACGGCCTCCGGCTTGACGAGCAGCAGGTCGCGGTCGCGGCCTTCCTTTTGGTACCGGATCGCCGCGCAGGCCTCACGCTGCCAGTCGAGCACGTTGTTCAGGACCACATCACGGACATCCTCGGGCGCGATCTTCTCCGGCAGCGTCCGGTAGGTGGCTGAATCCGGCCGCCCGGGCACGGATAAGACGACGAAGCCGTTTGACTTGTCCACGGCGCCGCGGCAGGCGATGCCGCTCAGGCCGGTGATCGCTTCCAGCTCCGCAGGCCCGAGTTCCGGGAGGATCTCGCGGTAGTTGTGGCGCACGTTGTCCCAGGAGAAATGGGTGCCCGGCCGGGGCGGCGCCCAGAGCGGCACCAGCTCCTCCTCCGGCTTCCGATTGAGGTAGGCCAGCCCGGGGACCGGCTGATTGTCGACCGTCGTGAAGCGGACGGAGAAGCCCCAGCCCTGATTCAGCGGCGGCGGCCAGGCCTCGACCACCACGCGGACCTCGTTCCAACCTTCTTGCAGCGGGGCGAACGAAGCGATGGTGTCCGTGAGATTACGGTCTTCCGCCGTGCCGGCGGCATATGCGTCGCCGGCGTAGACGCGGCGGCCGTTCACCCAGGCGGCGATTCCGTCGTTGCGACCGAGCCACATCCGCACGTCCTGCTCGGCGGGCGAATACACCCAGCAGGTCGCCACCGCCCTGGCCCAGCCGGCCTCCGGCAAAAGTCTGGCCAGGTCGATGTAGTCGGTAGTCGCGACGATGGGCAACGTCTGCGGCGCCGGCCCGGGCGGAATGGGGTCCAGGACATGCAGAGAGGGGCGACCGCCGGCCGGAGGCTGCTCCCGGACCGGGTACGGTCCCTCGATTTGCCAGAGCTGGACGGCGCTGCCTTGCACCGGCAGGTCGCAGAGCTTGACGCGGCGAATCTGGGCGGGAGTGAAGTGATAGCGGAGCGCCGCGCGGCAGGCGGCGCCGATGTGCGGGACGGGCTGATGCCCCGCCCCTAGAGCCTGGTCGCTCAGCGGGAGGCCGGGGCTGAGCTCAGCCTGGCCCGCGGCCCAGGTGAACTGCTCGTAGAATGCGGCCATGTAGTCCCACCACTGCTGATCGCTGAACAGGCAGGAGAGGGCCGCCCCCTTGATACCCGACTCGCCGCCATAAGTTCGCGACGGCTTGCCGGCTTCTTCGGCCAGTCGGGGGGCGACGAACACGACCCCATCGAACCAGCCCCGCATGTCCACGAGGTCGTCATCGGGCGCGAGGTAGCCGCCGTCCCGGGTGATCAACGGACGGTCCTTTTCGGTGAAGATTTCGTAAAAGGAGGTAATGATCCGCACGTTCCCGCCGCTGGCGGCGGCCACATTGCGCTCGACGGTCAGCCAGAAGTCCTTGATGTCGAACAACTGCTGGTTGGTGACCACCTGGTCGCCGCGTGACCGCAGGATCGCCACCAGGGCATACCAGTCGCTGGGGGCCTCGACCCGGGACGACTCGCGGGTGCGGTCCATGTAGTCGAGCACGCGGTAGGTCGGCCCGGCCAGACGCTCGAACATCTCTCCGGCCCGGAACTGGCTGTCCTGATGCCACGGGAAGATGATGCGGCATTCCTCGAACTCCTTGTACGCGGCGGAGAACAGCCCGCACTGCTGCAAGTACAGCCCCCAGCGGTAGTGTTCCGTGAAGTTGCCGGAGAGCTTGTAGGGCCGGTTCTCGTAGGCCGCCAGGCGGAGAGATCGTCGGGCCAATCGCGCCACCCGCTCATTCTTGGCCGCGCGGAGCGACTCATATGTTCGGCAGGCAGACTGCTTGTCGCCCGCGATTTCAGCGACCAGCGCTTGCAGGTAAGACTTGACCTCTCCGTCGGTGGCGGCGGCAACCAGGTCGGACAGCGGGCCGCAGGGCGTAGGCTCCAGCAGCAGTGGATCGGGCATGCCCACCACGGTCACGGTGGCGCCTTCCGCGGCGGTGTCGAGGTCCATGTTCATCGCCAGGCGGCCGTTGCCGAACTCCGGATTCGCCTTGATCAGGTCGAAGTTGATCACGTAAGCGGTGGGCTGTTTCTGGAGGACCCAGGGCGGCAGGTTCCGGCCGTTGATCGTGAACTTGATCGTCGCCGGCGTTTGCTCCTTCGGGGCATTGCCTGCTTGCTCCGCCTCGGGCAGCAGCGGAGGGGCCGTGACAGTCACCCACGGCTGAACGGCTATCAAGACCATCGGCTGCGGCAAAGGGCCTTGGGCCCCCATCGGCAGGCGGTAGGAGACATCGTGCGGCCCCTTCTCCACTCCCGCGGTGCCGACCGGAATCACCGTGACTTCAGAGTGCCCGGCGCCGCGAACGTTCACGGTACCGATGGTCAGCAACAAGCCGAACGACAATAGCGGCAACAAACATCGGGTGCGCATCAGAACCTCCGGCGGGGCATCTCCGGCGGCCGGCGGTGTCTCGCCTCTGACGCAGTCATCGACGGTCCGCCGGGCCGGCCTCGCGCCATCGCCTTGTTCTTATAGTCCCGGTCTCATACGATCCCTCTCCCGCGACCCGGGCGGATCGCCAGGCGGGCCGGAACTCGCTGATTGTCGCCATTCCGCGCCGAGACGCAACCCGGGGATACCCCGAACATGATGAGTGCCTTGGAGAAGAAATGGCGGCTCTTCAGGACCTGGACCGCCCGACACCCGATGTGGTGTTCCTGGCAAGTCACCTATCGGTGCAACTTTCGCTGCGGTTTCTGCCAGTATTGGCGGGACCCGATGGGGGACTTGCCGGAGCAGACCGTCGAGCAGTTCGAGGAAGGTTCCCGGCGCCTGGCCCGTCTCGGCTCCCTATTCGTGTCGCTGGCCGGCGGCGAACCGCTGCTTCGTCCGGACATCGTCGACATCGTTCGGGCGGTTGCTCGCTGGCATCTGCCGTTCATCACGACCCAGGGGTGGTTCGCCACCCCGGCCCTGGCCCGGCAACTGTTCGGCGCGGGTTTGTGGGGCGCGTCCATCAGCATTGATTACGCCGATCCGCGACGGCATGAGCGGTCCCGCGGCATGAAGGGCTGCTACGCGCAGGCCCTGCGGGCGCTCGAATATTTCTCCGCGGCCCGGAGGCACAAGTGGCAAAGAGTGAATCTGCTGGCCGTCCTCCTGAACGACAACCTGGACGAGATCGAGAGCTTGATCCGCCTGGCGGCCGATCGCGATGCCTACTTCATGGTGCAGCCGTATTGCGAATTGAAAACGGGCCTGACCCGCTACCACTACGCCGGCCGCGGCGTTTCCGCTCGGTTGTTGGAGTTGCGCCGCAAGTACCCCAATTTCCTCAGCAACCCCGTGTTCCTCTCGAAGTTCGACCAGTTCCTGAGCGGCGGAGTGCCGGGCTGTCGTGCCGGGCGGGCGTTTTTCAATATCGATTCCGTGGGGGATGTCGCCATCTGCGTGGAGGAGCGGCCGCGGCCCGTGGCCAACCTCTACCGAGACACCCCGAGGCAAATCGTGTGTGCCCTGCGGCGAGCGGCGGCGCACAACACCTGCCGGGCCTGCTGGTATAACTGCCGTGGCGAAACGGAGAGCCTTTACTCGCCGATCAGCCTGCTGCATTCGCTGCCGACGTACTTCCTGGACCGCGGACGTCCGCCGCGCCCGGCCCGATCCGCCTCCACCGTTCGCCGTACGACCCCGCCAACACGGTTCTCGTCGCCAACAGCCCAAGCCGAGCCGGCCGATCCCCATTCCGTCTCCGGCGGGCAATCGTTCGTCGCAGATGAATCATCCGGGCAGACTGAGACCCAGCCTTCCACCCGGGATGCCCGCGTGGTCGAGCTGCAAGCGTAAGTCGAGGCCCCGCGACCAGGCCGAGCCTATTTCTTCTTCTTCAGGCAGCACTGCTTATACTTCTTGCCACTTCCGCAAGGACAGGGGTCGTTGCGGCCCGGCTCCTTCTTCTCCGCGCGGATGGTCTCCGGCGGCGGGGGAAGCGGAGGATCATCCTCAGTCGGCAGGCTCTTGCGGTACTGCTCCTTCTCCTCACGTTTCCGCTCGTAACGCTGTTCGAATTGGTCTTTGCCCTTGGCCACGCCAGAATCTCCCGGGGCCGGTCCGCGGGCCTCGAATCCCGCAGCCCACGACCGCGCTTCCAGCTTAGCGCCGGAAGGTCGAATCGACCATGCCCGCAACGCGCCAAGCCGCCCTATTCATCGCTCAACCCAGGCCGGTTCTCCGGTAGTGATTGGATTGACTGATGACCCGAACCGCCTGCCGCCGCGAAGGCAACATATGGCGATAACATCATGTAATAAAAAAAGATGTGGATGTTTTCCGCGATGATATCGGCCGTTGAGACCGCGTCGGACTGGTAGCCAAAATTCCTAGCCAAAATAGGGCATTCGCCCGATACGAACGAGCCGCCCCCCGCGTTACAAGAAGGTTTCCTATTCCCCCCCTTCGGAAGGCGCCGGCTCGCCTCGAGCAGCCGGCGTTTTCCTTTGGTGCATTCAAAACGTCTTGAGATGGCGACAGTCAGCCGATCCAGCGATCGGCCGCCATTGCAGGTTTCCAATGGAGACATCGCTTTCGCAACGGCAGCAGCGGCGGGATCTGGTCACCGGATCCGCGCTATGCATCGTACAACGCCTGTCGGCAAATCGCCCGAGGTGATCCTTTCACTCATCCCAAGGGCGGTCTCTCAACGGGTCGCAGGCACGGTGATCTCCAGCCAGCGACACTCGGGGTCCGGGCGAATCCACGGACGGAGCACGGCAGCAGGCCACAGCACGACTTCGCCGGCCGCGAACGACTCGCGGCCGCCGGTCCCCCAGCCGATCTCGCATCGTCCGGCAACGAAGATCCAACATTTCATCCGGCCGGCCGAAAACTCCACCTTCTCGCCTCCGGGATGCCAACACTCGTCAATGACGAAGCAGGGGCAGGCGACTCGACGTACCGTCGAGGCCAATGGTCCGGGGAGCGGCGTGTTCGGTTCCGCCGTCGCGAAATCCAGATCGATTCGGATGCAGGCCAGAGCCTCCTCGAGGTGCAGCCCGGCATCGTGGGCGGGCCGCGTTCGCCCCCAGTCATAGAGGCGGTACGTCACGTCCGAGGGTGTCTGCACTTCGGCGACCAACAAGCCGGCCCCAAGCGCGTGCGGCGTACCGCCGGGCAGATAGAACGTGTCACCGACTCCCGCAGGAACACGTTGCAGGCAACCGACGATCCGGACGGGGTCCGCCGTCCAAGTCGCGCGGAGCGAGTCCACCGTCACGCCGGGCGCGAGTCCCCGGTAGATGTTCGAACCCGGTTCGGCATGCAGAACGTACCAGGCTTCATGCTTGACTGCGGATGGAAGTCCGCCGCCGCCGCAGGCTCCTTCTCCCGGATGCACCTGGATGCTGAGGTCCGCGGCGGCATCGAGGAACTTGATTAGCAGAGGAAACCGATTCTCCACCGGCGCCGCGTCGCCGAGCAGGTCGGCCCCCCAGTAGGCCATCAGGTCTTGCAGCGTCCGGCCACGCATCGGCCCGCGCGACACGATCGACGAGAATCCCGGCAGGTCGGCACATTCCCACGATTCGCCGATGGCCTGTCCCGGTGGAAGTCGGCGGCCCGCCCACGTTTCCAGGCGGCGGCCGCCCCAGATCTTGGGCACATAACGCGGTTCGAAGACCACCGGGCAGCAGGTCATTCGAGCCATTCTACGCAGGTGGGATGCCGTGAGAAGCCGCCTCCCGGTCGAAGCAGTGGTGTCTTCACCGGTCCGAACGCGTCTGGAGTCGCGGCCGAGCCTCGGGTAAGCTGCCGGGCGGCCTCGGCACGGCAATTGCAGCAGAGCAGGCGGTTGCCGTCATCGCCGGGCGGCTCACGCGATCCGTCATCCCCACCGGATCAGGATGGGAGGTCCTGTGCAGCTCGAACTACTCGCCCAGGAGATCGGCGCCCGCGTCTGTTCCCCCGGACGCGGCGTGAACGTCGAGATGGACCAGGTCTATGCCGGCGACCGCATCAGCGATCTCCTCAATGCCGCCGGCGATCACGCCCTTCTGGTCAGCAACCTCCCCAGCGCTCACCTGATCCGCGTGGCCGAGCTGATGGACATCCCCGGCCTGTGTCTGGTCGGCGGGCAGACACCCGATGAAGCCATGCTCGCCACCGCCGCCGAGCACGGCACGCTGCTGATGGTTTCACGGGCCGGTTTGTTCGAGACCTGCGGCCGCATTTACCAGGCGCTCTGCCACGCCGGACGGGCCGACGGATGAACGAATTCTCCCAGGCCATTCGCGGCGGAGACTACGAAGGAGGAGGGGCCGCGTCCCGCCGCATCAAGGAACTGCTCAAGAAAGTGGGGGCCGATCCCGCCGTTGTCCGCCGAGCCATGATCGCCGCTTACGAAGCGGAGATGAACGTGGTGATTCATTCCCACGGCGGCGAATTGAGGGCAAGGCTGGATGCCGAGCGGCTGGAGGTCGAGGTGGTGGACACCGGCCCCGGCATCCCGGATCTGGAACAAGCCATGCGGCCGGGCTTCTCCACGGCGCCGGCCGCGGCCCGCGAGCTGGGATTCGGCGCGGGACTCGGCTTGCCCAATATCAAGAAAAACAGCGACGAATTCGAAGTGCAATCCGCCGCCGGGACCGGCACGCGGGTCCGGTTCGTCATTGCCCTCAAGCCCGCGGCGCTGTACGGCTCGGGTCGGCGGTCGCTCGAGGTGCGCGGAGAGCGATGCAAGCAATCGCTCCGTTGCCTGGCAGCCTGCCCCACGCAGGCGGTGCGGGTTTTTCGCGGGCGGCCAGAGGTGCTCGACTACTTGTGCATCGACTGCACGGCGTGCATTGCAGCGTGTCCCACGGGCACGTTGACACTCAGCGGCCCTCCTTTGCCCTCGCCCCCGCCGGAGAATTCGGTACTGGCCGTTCCGGCTGAAGCCCTGGTGCAATACGGGCCGGGCGTGACTGCGGCTGAGGTGATGTCCGAACTGTCGGCATTGGGCTTCGCGGAGATCCTGGTTACGGCTCCATGGGAAGCGGCGTTGCGGCAGGGAGTCCGCGAGCGGGCCCAGCGAGACGATCAGCCTCTGCCAGTCATCTCGCCTGCCTGTCCGGCAGTGGTCGCGTTGATCGAGACCCGCTTCGCTTCGCTGGTTTCACATTTGGCGCCGCTGGCTTCGGCGGGCGAGGCGATCGCGGCAACGTGCGGGGGACGGCCGCTCTGGATGGTGGTGTCCTGTCCCAGCCAACGGACGGCGTTGCTGGAATCCGAGACGACGCCTCCGCCGCAAACCGTTCTACCGTCGACCCTGCGCGATGTTCTGCAACCGCGGTTGCGGCGAGATCGCGCGGTGGCGAGGCTCCCGCACGCTGCGCCGCCTACTCCACCGGATTTGCTCAGAGTCACGGGGCTGCGGCATGTTCTGGCGGTCCTGGAGGCGATCGAGAACGGTTTGGCTGAAAGCGTACGCGTGGTCGAGCCGTGGGCCTGCGACGAAGGTTGCTTCGGCTCGCCGCTATTGGGGGAGGATCCCTTCCTGACCCAATTGCGGTATGACGCGTCGGCGGTTCCGCCGGTCTCGGCGGACGCACCGCCGGTCACGGTCCCGCGGCGGCAGCCGTTCAAACCTCGCCCGGGCTTGCGCCTCGATCCGGATATGGCCAAGGCCATACAGAAGCTGTCGCGAATCGATCGACTCCGCCGGACGCTACCGGGCAGCGATTGCGGAATGTGCGGCGCGCCGACCTGTGCATCCTTGGCGGAGGACATCGTGCTGGGTCGGGCATCCCCGGAAGCGTGCGTTCGGCAAGGGCGGACGGGTGCGTCGGGCAGTAATCAGGAGAAACAGACATGAATTTAACTCATGCGGTGCGAGAACTTGGACTGACCTGCCTGACGCCGGAGCTGGACGCTGGCGGAGTGGAAGTCACCGGCGGCTATGTTTCGGACTTGCTGAGCGATGTGCTGGGGAATGCCCCGCACGGTGGCGTACTCGTCACCGTACAAGTGCATCTGAACGTTGTCGCGGTGGCGGTCCATGCCGAGCAGGCGGCGGTGATTTTCGCGATGAATCGCGTTCCGGAGAAAGGCGTCATCCAGCGGGCGGTCGAGGAACGCATTTTGCTCTACACAACGAGGTTGCCGGCCTTCGAGGTCGTGGGGAGGCTGTATGCCCTGGGTCTGCGAGGACCGGCGGCGTGAAATCCTTTTACGCGGACCTGCACATACACACGGCCTTGTCGCCGTGCGGCGGCGATGAGATGACGCCCCCGGCCATCGTGCAGGCTGCCCGGGATTGCGGTCTGGGGCTGATTGCGATCTGCGACCACAATTCGGCTGGCAATGTGGCGGCAGTTCAGCAGGCTGCGGCCGACATTCGGCGGTCTCGTCGCACAGCCGGTCTGACCGTTATTGCCGGGTTGGAAGTAACCACCCGCGAGGAGGTTCACGTAGTCGCTTTGATGCCGGGGGTAGAGCCGGCGGCGGCCGTGTCCGCCGTGGTGCAGGCTACGCTGCCCGCAGCGGATCAGGCCGCGCGAGAGCGTTTCGGCGAGCAGCGGCTGCTCGACCCCGAGGGTCGCCAGACCGGCCAGGAGGCCAAGCTCTTGGCTGCGGCATCCGATCTGGACTTGGCTGGCGTGGTGCGACTGATTCATGCCCACCAGGGTGTGGCGATCGCGGCACACGTGAATCGCCCATCCTTCAGCGTGCTCAGCCAGTTGGGCTTGTTTCCGCGGGAAGCAGGCTTCGACGCGGTGGAGGTGTTCATCCCCTGCGGAGTGCCGCGGCCTGACAAAGGTTCGGTGATGGGGCGCTTTTCGGCATTCGGATTGCCGTTGATTTGCTCATCGGACGCCCATTTCCTCGGCGATATCGGGCGTTGTCGGACGATTTTCGAGTTGCAGGCGCCTACTTTCGAGGAGTTGACGTTGGCGATTCGGGGCGAGGGTGGGCGGAGCGTTCGCTGTGCGTGACTTGTCGCTGCACATCCTCGATCTGGTGGAGAATTCGCTGCGGGCCGAGGCGACGGTGATCGCGGTTACGGTGGCGGCGGACTCGAAAAGCGATAGACTATGCGTGGTCATTGAGGACAATGGCCGAGGATTGAACGTCACGCCTGAACAGGCCGTGGACCCGTTCTATACCACGAAGAGCGGCAAACGGACGGGTCTGGGGCTGAGCTTCTTCCGTGAAACGGCGGAACGCGCGGGGGGCAAGCTCGCGATCGGATGTTCGGAGCTGGGCGGCGTGAAGGTTGCGGCGGCGATGAGCCTTCGCCACATCGACCGCAGTCCGCTGGGCGATCTGGCGGCGACCTTTGCGTCGCTGGTGTGCGTCAGTCCGCAAGTGGACTTTCGGTTCCGGTTGTGTGCTGACGACCGCGAGGCGTGCCTGGTGGTGCGAGAGGCGGCGAAGCAGCAGGGGATCGACGTCGAAGACGGGATGGCGTTGGCGCGACTGGTGAGCGCATGGGTTCGCCGGGAGCAGTCGGCCATGAAGACGCTGACCTGATCGCCCGTGGGTCGCGGAGACTGGGTCGCGAGGAGCGAATCGGGCCGATCGGCTCGGCTCTCGCGGGTCGAGAGCGGCCGTGGGCGAGGCAGTTCGTATAGGAGACGAGTATGGTGGACAAGGACAAGGTAACCTGCCAGTGCGGCGAAGAGGCGTCGGAGGAAGAGCTTCTGGCGCGGCTCGACACGGTGCTGGAGGAGTATCGCGGCAAGGCCGGCGCGCTGATTCCCGTGTTGCAGATGGCCCAGGGGATCTTCGGCTATCTGCCCGAGGTGGCCCTGAAGCGGATCGCCCTGGGCTTGAACAAGTCGTACAGCGAGGTCGCCGGCGTGGTCAGTTTCTACTCCTTCTTCTCGACGACCCCGCGAGGCAAACACTTGATTCGCGTCTGCCTGGGCACGGCCTGCTACGTTCGCGGCGGCAAGCGGGTCCTGGATACGTTGAAGCAGAAGCTGAAGATCGACGTCGGCCAGACCACCGCCGACCGGCTGTTCACCCTGGAAGTCGCCCGCTGCTTCGGCGCCTGTGGTCTGGCGCCCGCCTTGATGATCGACGACGAGGTGCATCACCGCGTCAAACCGAACAAGATGGACACGGTCCTGGCTAAGTATCGCGACGGCGCGGCGGCCGTCGTGGAAAAGCCTAGAAAGCGAGCGTAATCATGGCCAAGCGAATCACCAGCCCGAAGGATCTCCAGGCCCTCCAGGAACAGGCCCGCAGCGAGATCGACCTCCGCACCGGGCAGAAGGACATGCGGATCACGGTCCACATGGGCACCTGCGGCATCGCCGCCGGGGCGCGGGATATCCTGACTGCCCTGATGAATGCCCTGTCCGCCGTGTCGGCCACGAACGTCAGCATCCAGCAGACCGGGTGCGCCGGTCTGTGCGACCAGGAGCCGATGCTGACCCTGACCGACAAGGCCGGCGGTTCATTCCGCTACGGCCGGCTCGACAAGCACAAGGTCGGCGAGATCGTCCGCGAGCATGTCCTCCGCGGACAGCCGGTGGTGGAGTACATGATCAAAAACTGACGCGGCACGGGTTGCCGAGCGGCGAGGCCCGGCCCGGGCCGGCGCCTCGCGAGGAGTGATACCAGGTATGAATCAGATTCGAACACATATCCTCCTGTGCACGGGCGGTGGCTGCATCGCTTCGGGAGCGCTGGAGGTCGGCGCCGCCCTCCGCGAGCAGATCGAGCGGCACGGGCTCGACGGCGAGATCAAGGTCATCGAGTCCGGCTGTCTCGGCCCCTGCGCCGTCGGGCCGGTGGCCGCCGTGTATCCCGACGGGGTCTTCTATCAGAACATCCGGCCGGATGACGCTCCTGAGATCGTCGAGGAGCATCTGCTCAAGGGCCGCGTGGTGGAGCGGCTGGTCCACAAGACGCCGGCCGGGGAAGTCCGCCCGGGCCTCCACGAGATCGGCTTCTTCCAGAAGCAGGTCAAGATCGTGCTGCGGAACTGCGGCGTGATCGACCCGTTGAAGATCGAGGAGTACATCGCCCGCGAGGGCTACCAGGCCCTCGGCAAGGTGCTCACCGAGATGACCCCGGAGCAGGTCATCGCCGAAGTCAAGAAGTCCGGCCTCCGCGGCCGCGGTGGAGCGGGCTTCCTGACCGGGCTGAAGTGGGAATTCACCCGGCGGTCGCCGGGCGATCAGAAGTACATCATTTGCAATGGCGACGAAGGCGACCCCGGCGCGTTCATGGATCGCAGCGTTCTGGAAGGCGATCCCCACAGCGTGATCGAGGGCATGGCCATCGCCGCCTACGCGATCGGTGCTTCGCAGGGCTACGCCTACATCCGCGCCGAGTACCCGCTTGCCGTGGAACGCTTCAATGAGGCCCTGAAACAGGCCCGCGAATACGGACTGCTCGGCAAGGGCATCATGGGCTCGAAATTCGACTTCGACATCGAAATCCGCATGGGCTCCGGCGCATTCGTCTGCGGCGAGGAGACCGCCCTGATGACCAGCATCGAGGGCAACCGCGGCGAGCCGCGGCCCCGCCCGCCTTTTCCGGCGGTCAAGGGCCTGTGGGGCAAGCCGAGCTGCCTGAACAACGTCGAGACCTTCGCCAACGTCGCGCCCATCATCGTCAAGGGCGCGGACTGGTTCGCCTCCTACGGCACCGAGAAGAGCAAGGGCACCAAGGTCTTCGCCCTGGCCGGATCGGTCAACAACACCGGCCTGGTGGAGGTGCCCATCGGCATGCCGTTGGGCGAGATCATCTACGACATCGGCGGCGGCATCCCCGGCGGCAAGAAGTTCAAGGCCGCGCAAATGGGCGGACCGTCCGGCGGCTGCATTCCCAAGGAGCATCTCAACGTCCCGGTGGATTATGAGTCGCTGAACGAGCTGGGCGCGATCATGGGCTCCGGCGGTCTCATCGTCATGGATGAGGACACCTGCATGGTGGACGTGGCCCGATTCTTCCTCGACTTCGTCCAGGACGAGTCCTGCGGCAAGTGCCCGCCCTGCCGCGTCGGGACGAAGCGCATGCTGGAGATCGTCACCCGCATCTGCGAGGGCCACGGTCGGGAGGGCGACATCGAAGCCCTGATCGAGCTGGGCAACGTGATCAAGGATACGTCGCTGTGCGGCCTCGGACAGACGGCGCCGAACCCCGTGCTTTCCACCATTCGCTACTTCCGCGACGAGTATGAAGCCCACATTCGCGACCGGCACTGCCCGGCGGGCGTCTGCCCGGCGTTGGTTCGCGCTCCGTGCCAGAGTGCCTGCCCGGCAGGCGTGGACGTGCCCGGTTTCGTCTCGCTGATCGGCGAGAAGCGCTATGCCGAGGCGCTGGCCCTGCACCGCGAGCGGAACCCGTTCGCTTCCGTGTGCGCCCGCGTCTGCTTCCACACCTGCGAGGACAAGTGCCGTCGGGCCACGCTGGACGACGCCGTGGCCATCCGCGGCGTGAAGCGCTTCATGGCGGAGCAGGAAGTCACGGTGCAGTTGCCCGAAGTGCGGGACAGCGAGGAGAACGCCCGCCGCAAGATCGCCATCGTCGGCGCGGGTCCGGCGGGTCTGTCGTGCGCGTACTTCCTGGCCCGGCTGGGCTACCGCCCGAAGGTGTTCGAGGCCGAGCCACGTCCCGGCGGAATGCTGGTGCAGGCCATTCCCGCCTATCGGCTGCCGCGCGAGGAGCTGGCCCGCGAGGTCCGCATGATCGAGCGGCTGGGCGTGGACATCGAGACCAATATGGCCCTCGGCCGGGACTTCACCTTGCGGAGTCTGCGTGACGAAGGCTATGAGGCCGTCTTCCTGGGGATCGGAGCGCCGCTGGGCACCAAGCTCAACATCCCCGGCGAAGAGGCGGTCGGCGTGGTGGATGCCCTGCGGTTCCTCCGCGAGTACAACATCCGCGGATCCGTGCCGGTCGGGAAACACGTCGTGGTCATCGGCGGCGGCAACGCCGCCATCGACGCGGCCCGCACCGCGATGCGGCTCGGGGCCGAAACCGTCACCATCCTCTACCGCCGCACCCGCGCCGAAATGCCCGCCTACAAGGAGGAGGTGGACGAGGCCGAACACGAGGGCGTGCGGATCGCGGTGCTGGTGGCGCCCATCGAGGTGGTCGCCAAGGGCGGCCAGGTCAGCGGGGTGAAGTGCCGGCACATGGTCCTGGGCGAGTTCGATCGTTCAGGCCGCCGCCGGCCGGTCGGCAGCACGGAGGACGACTTCATCATCGAGGCCGATCAGGTCATCGCTGCCATCGGCCAGACACTGGATACCAGCCGGCTGTTCGACGGCTTCAAGATCAAGATGAACCGCGGCGGTTTCGTGGAGGCCGACCCGGTCACCGGGCAGACGTCGGTTCCGTGGATCTTCGCGGGCGGAGACGCGGTGATGGGACCGTGGTCGGTCGTCGGGGCCATCGCCGCCGGCGAGAAGGCCGCGGTCGGCATCGACCACCTGTTCACCGGCAAGGACAACGCCTTCTGGCGGAAACCGCGGCCGGTGGACACCTTCTTTGATCCGGATGCCGATCCAGTGCAGTACCCGCGGGCGAAGATGCAACTCATTCCGGTGAACAAGCGCAAGAACAACTTCCAGGAGGTCGAACTGCCCTGGTCGGAGGCCGTGGCGCGCCGCGAAGCGAAGCGGTGTCTGCGATGCGATTTCCGGCCGGCGGGCGAGGCCTGCCCTGAAGAGGAGAGCGTGAAACATGCCTAAACTGACCATTGACAACATACCGGTGGAGGTGCCCGAGGGGACCAGCATCCTCGATGCGGCCCGGCAGGTCGGCATCCGCATTCCGACGCTGTGCTACATGAAGGACGTGCAGGCCATCGGCGCCTGCCGGGTCTGCGCGGTCGAGGTCGAGGGCGCCCGCACCCTGGTGGCGGCGTGCAGCCAGCCGGTGGGCGAGGGGATGAAGGTCAAGACCAACAGCCGGCGGGTCCGCGAGGGCCGGCGGACCGTGGTGGAACTGCTCCTCTCCGAACACGACGGCGACTGCCAGGTCTGCAACCGCAGCGAGGACTGCGAATTGCAGAGCATCGCCCGCGAGCTGGGCATCAAGGAGATCAGCTATCCCGGCGCGAAGAGCAAGCGGTACTTCGACACCAGCACGCCCGCCCTGACGCGCGAGACGGCCAAGTGCATCCTGTGCCGCCGTTGCGTCACGGTCTGCAACACGATCCAGGGCGTGGCGGCGATCTTCCCGCAGAACCGCGGGTTCCAGACCGTGGTCGGCCCGGCCTTCTGCCACGAGCTGGAGGACGTCGTCTGCGTGCAGTGCGGCCAGTGCGCCGCGGTGTGCCCGGTCGGCGCGATCGTGGAGAAGGACCACCTCGCCGCCGTCTGGGAGGCGTTGGACGACCCCAGCAAGCATGTGATCGTCCAGACCGCGCCCGCCATTCGTGCCGCCCTGGGCGAGTGCTTCGCCTATCCGCCCGGCACGCTGGTGACCGGCAAGATGGTCGCGGCGCTGCGGCGGTTGGGCTTCGCCGCGGTGTTCGACACCGACTTCACCGCCGACCTCACCATCATCGAGGAAGGCACCGAGCTGCTCATGCGGCTCAAGCAGGCGCTGAAGCCCGACGGCAACGGCAAGAGCAAGGGCCACGGCCACACCTACGGCCCGCTGCCGATGTTCACGAGCTGCTCGCCGGGGTGGATCAAGTACATGGAGCACTACTACCCCGACATGACGGCGCACCTCTCCACCTGCAAATCGCCGCAGCAGATGTTCGGCGCGGTGGCCAAGACCTACTATGCCGAGAAGATCGGCAAGAAGCCCGAGGACATCTTCGTCGTCTCGGTCATGCCCTGCACCGCCAAGAAGTACGAGGCCGAGCGGCCGGAGATGAACTCCAGCGGCGTGCGGGACGTGGACGCCGTGCTGACCACCCGCGAACTGGGCCGCATGATCAAGCAGGCCGGCATCGACTTCGCCCGGCTGCCGGACGAGCAGATGGACGCCCCGCTGGGCATTTCCACCGGCGCCGCGGACATCTTCGCCAACACCGGCGGCGTGATGGAGGCCGCCCTGCGAACCGCGTGGGAGCTGGTCACCGGCCGCGAGTTGCCCTTTGACAACCTCCACGTCCAGCCCATCGCCGGGCTGGAGGGCGTCAAGGAGGCCTCGGCCAAGATCACCGGGGCCAAGCCGGAGTGGTCGTTCCTGGAAGGCGTCACGCTCAAGGTCGCCGTGGCGCACACCCTCGGCAACGCCCGCAAGGTCATCGAGCGGGTCCGCAACAAAGAGGCCGAATACCACTTCATCGAGGTGATGACGTGTCCCGGCGGGTGCATCGGCGGCGGCGGACAGCCGCGGATGACGACCGATGAGGTCCGCAAGGCCCGCATCCAGGCGATCTACCGCGAGGATGAGGGCCGCAAGCTGCGGAAGTCTCACGAGAACCCCGCCGTCCAGCAGCTCTACAAGGAATTCCTGGGTGAGCCGCTGGGCGAGAAGTCCCACCATCTGCTGCACACTCACTACGAGCAGCGGACGCGGGTCTAGGATGATTCCCCCCGGGCGGCACGGAGCAAGCATCCTCCGTGCCGCCCGCCGAGGGGCCGCACGCGTCCGACCGTCGATGTGACAAACCAGGGGAGCAACGGTTACACTCCCAGGTCGGGCCTGCCGGCCCCGGGAGCATGACGGATGGCCGATTCCGCGCCTTTGATCCTGCTGGTCGACGACGACGTGGACTTCCTGGAGATCAACCGGCTGATCCTCGAGCCGCAGGGCTATCGGGTGCTGGGTTGCTCGAATCCGGACGAAGCCTGGAGGCAAATGGAGCGGGAGAAGCCGAGCCTGGTCATCACCGACCTGATGATGAACAACCTCGACGCGGGTTTCAGCTTCTCCCGGCGGATCAAGGACGACCCGCGTTTCCATGATGTGCCGGTGGTGATCGCCACCGCGGTCAGCAGTGAGCAGGGCTTCGATTTCCGCCCGCGAACGCCGGAGGAGCTGGCCGCGATGTGCGTGGACGCCTATTTCGACAAGCCGATCCGGCCGCCGGTCCTCTTGGCCAAGGTCGCGGAACTGCTTCGCCGCCCGGCCGAGGCTTGACCGGAGGCGGGGCCCGCCCGGCAGCGGCGGCATGGAGTCCCTGAGCATGGCTTCGCTGGTCATCGCCACCGGAGAGCAGGCCGGAACCTACTATCAGATCGCCAATCGCCCGCTGTCCGTGGGCCGCGATCCCTCGCGCGACATTCAGATCGTGGACCCCAAGGTCTCGCGGCGGCACTTCCAGATCCGCCGCAGCGGGGAGGACTACGTCCTCGCCGAGCTGAAGAGCCTCAACGGGGTGTTCGTGAACGGCGAGAAGATCGCGGGCCAGTGCCTGCTCGACGACGGGGACGAAATCCACGTCGGCGACACCACGCTGATCTTCTACCTCTCCGACGAGCCGGACAAGACCAACGCCCTCCTCAAATACAAGCTGGCGGACCGCCGCCTGCGCGACGACCGCACGGTCGGCTGAGCAGGGCGGGGGCCGCGGGTCGTTCGGCCCGCCGCGATCGGGCTGGACAGCCTCTGGTTTCTGTGCGAAAACACCGCTCTAGCGGAACTCCGTTCGGCGGCGAGACCGGCGGCGCGGTGCACGGCCTCCGTCGGGCTTCAGGAAGACCCAGCATGGCCATCAAGCAGCTCACCGAGGAACAGATTCGCACCATGACGGCGGAGGAGAAAGACCGCTGGTGGCTGGAGAACGTCTATCAGGGCGACGTGCCCCAGCTCACCTTCCGCGTGGTGGTCTGCGGCTTCCTGCTGGGCGGGGCCCTCGCCATCACCAACCTCTACGTCGGGGCCAAGGCGGGCTGGTCGCTCGGCGTGGGCATCACCTCGGTCATCCTGGCCTTCGTGATCTTCAAGGCGCTCCAGAAGATCGGGCTGGGCCGCAACTACCACGTTTTGGAGAACAACATCCTCCAGTCCATCGCCTGCTCGGCGGGCTACATGAACGGCCCGCTGATCGCCAGCATGGCGGCGTACATGGTGGTCACCAACCAGGTGATCCCCTGGTGGCAGATGATCATGTGGCTGCTGGGCCTGGCGACGCTGGGGGTGCTGCTGGCCTTCCCGCTGAAGCGCCGCTTCATCAACCAGGAGCAGATGCCCTTCCCGGAGGGCCGCGCCGCCGGCGTGGTGCTGGACACGCTGCACGGCGAGGACTCCGCCAAGACGGTGCTGCCCGCCAAGCTGCTGGTGATCTCCAGCCTGGTCGCCGGCGTGCTGAAGATCGGGCAGTGGTCGGTGCTGCACGACTGGCTGGAGCGCGTCCACCTGGGGATCCTGGGCATCCCCGAGATGCTGGACGGCTGGTACTACCGGCTGGCGGAGCGGTTCGGGTGGTGGGTGCCCCACATCCTGGGCACCCCGCTCCGCGAGCTGACCGTCCGGCCCGAGCTGGATCTCGCCATGTTCGGGGCCGGCGGGCTGATGGGCATCCGCTCCGGCGTGTCGCTGCTGATCGGCGCGATCGTCAACTACTGCATCCTGGCCCCGATCATGATCGACCGCGGCGACATCACGGGCACGACGGACGCCGCCGGCGTGACGCATTTCGGCTTTCGGGCGATCACGCAGTGGAGCCTGTGGGGCGGCGTGGCCCTGATGACCACCGCCTCGCTCTACTCGTTCCTCGGGCGTCCGCGGATGTTGATCAGCGCCTTTCGCGGGCTGCTCGGCCGGGGCGGCCGCCGGACCGAGGATTGTCTGAAGCACATCGAGTTCCCCCTCTGGATCACGCTGCTCGGCGTGCCGTTGGCCGGGGCGTATCTGGTGGTGATCGCCCACTGGTTCTTCGACGTGAAGATCTGGCACGGCATCGTGGCCATCCCGCTGGTCTTCGTCTTCGCCCTGATCGCCATCAACTCCACCGCCCTGACCTCCATCACGCCGACCGGGGCCTTGGGCAAGATCACCCAGCTCACCTACGCCGTGATCGCCCCCGGCGTCATCACCACCAACATCGCCGCGGCCGGGATCGGGGCGGAGGTGGCCGGCGGCTCGGCCAATTTGATCCAGAACATCAAGCCCGGCTACATGTTGGGCGGCAAACCGCGGTTGCAGGCCGTCGGCCATCTGATCGGGGCGGTCTCCGGGGCGGTCTTCTCGGTGATCGTGTTCTATCCCTTGTTTCTACAGAACAACCCGGCCGGTTTGATCACCGAGCAGTACCCCTATCCCGCCGTGACCATCTGGAAGTCGGTCGCGGAGATGCTCACCGCGGGTTTGAGCAAGCTGCCCGCCACCGCTTTGTACGGCGCGTTGGTCGGGGCGGTGCTGGGCGTCGTGCTGGAGGCGGTGCGTCTGGCCACCAAGAACCGCTTCCCCATCTCGCCGATCGGCGTCGGCCTGGCCTTCGTGATCCCCTTCACGACCTGCCTGGCCATGTTCGCCGGCGCGTTCGCCTTCTGGCTGACGGGCCGGCTGTATCCCCGGCCGGAGCAGCGGGTTCACGAGGTGCTGGTGCAGAACCAGGAGGCGGTGTGCGCGGGGATCGTGGCCGGGGCGGCCCTGGTCGGCGTGGCCTTGATGGCCCTGGAGCTGTTCGTGGTGTGAGGGGGCCGGCGCGGGGCGTTCCCGCGGCGGGCGGGGCCGACGTGGAGGAGACGACGATGCCCATGATCCCGGCGGAGGACCGCGCCCGGATCGCGGCGGAGCTGGAGGCCCTGCTGCGGCCGCGCTTCGCCGACGTGACGGTGCGGATCGGCGAGAACCTGCATTACCGCGGCGTGAACCTCGTCATCACCTCCGCCGCCTTTCGCGACTGGCTGCCGGAGCAGCGTTTCCACCACGTGGTACGGGCGATTCCCCCCGCGTTCTACGACGCCCACCTTCGCGGGGCGGGCGTCTGGTTCGAGCTGGCCCCCGGCGAGACCGGTCGCGACCTGATGAGGATGCCGCGCTCCGAGGACGTGGCCGCGGAGGAGCCGCGGATCCTCGCCCGCCTGCGGCGGGAGCGGTTTTTCAAGCGGTTGCGGGCCGCGGCGGCGGCGGCGCCGGGCGGCCCGTCGATCGACGACCTGGCCTTGTGTCGGCGGCTGCTGGAGGAGGCGGGTTGGGCGCCGGAGGAAGTCACCCGGGCCTGCCTGGTGTTCATCCGGCACGGGGGGTTTTGCGACGCCCAGGTGTTGGCGGACGTGTTGCCGGCGGTATGCCCGCCGCCCGGGGGGTCGGCGGAGGATCGGCCGCGGGGCGCGGGGCCTTGAGTTGCGCCCGGAAAAAAACGGGCGGCGGCCGGGCGGGGGCGGGCGCCGGGCGGAGAACGCGGCGCGGCGGGCGCTCAACAGTGCGCACAAACTGCGCACCGCGGCGCGGCGGGCGCTCAACAGTGCGCACAAACTGCGCACCGCGGTGCGGCGGGCGTTCAACAGTGCGCACAAGCTGCGCACCGCGGCGCGCGGACCGATAACCACTGTGCGCCGGTCGCGAAGGGCGCAAAAGCCGCCGAACCCGCGTTTTTCATGCTGAGAACGCCGTTCACGGCGGTTATCGGGTCGTGAACAATCGTTGTGCAACCTTGAACAATCGTTGTGCAACCTTGAACAATCGTTGTGCAACCTTGAACAATCGCTGTGCAACCTTGAACAATCGCTGTGCAACCTTGAACAATCGCTGTGCAACCTTGC
>CAZNFM010000042.1:0-19901 GCA_964572385.1 uncultured Planctomycetaceae bacterium
CATGTTGATTTACAAGAGGTTACAAAGCGCCGCGCGTTCGCGCACGGTTATTTAGGATACGGGCGGGGGCGACCGGCCGGTTGTCGGTTCGGCCGCAGGTCGCGCCCCGCCGCCGAACAAAGGAGACCGGCCCATGCACTATTTCACCGCTTCGTCGACCCTGACCGTCGCCTGTGCCGCCCTGCTGGCGGCCGGCTGCCTCGAACGCAAGGAGACGATCCGCGTCGCCCACGACGGGTCCGTCGTGCTCCGCGTGGAACTCCAGGGCGACCCCGCCGACTTCGCGGAAGGCGACGCCCTGCCCACCGCCGCCGGGGGATGGACCATCCTCGACCAGCGGACCGAGGTGGGCCGGCAGGACCGACGCACCGAGCACCGCGTCGCGGAGAAGGCCTGCCCGCCGGGGACCGCCCTGCCCGACGCCTACGCCGCGGCGGATGACCCGGCCGGCGCGATGATCCTGCGGTTTCCGACCACGCTGACCATCGAGGATCGCCCGGACGGACGGTACTATCACCTGCGGCGGGCGTATCAGCGGCGCGAGGAGGCCCGTTACCAGGTCGTGAGAGAGCTGCACGCCGAGCTCTTCGCGGAGATCCAGAAGCTGGTGGAGCGGGACCCGGCGGACCTGACCGACGCGGACCGCGCCAAGCTGGTGACGGCCTTCAAGCTGGCGGAATGCGGCAAGCAGGTGGAGTATGTGGCCGCCGGGGCCGAGGCCCTGAGCCGGGTCTGGCCGCCGCACTACGGCCTGCTGGCGCGTCAGGCCCTGGTGGACCATTTCGAATCCGTCGACGTCCCCGCCGTCGTGGCCCTGCTCCAGAAACCCGCCGGGCCGGACCGGGACCGGGAGATCAGCGCGTTGGGCGAGCGGGTGATCAACGAAGGACGCGCGGCGGTCCGTGCCGCCCTCGCCCGCCTCGCGGTCCCCGAGACCGAGATGGAGGCGTTCTTCGCGGCGTTCGACCAGGAGAAGACGCGGCGGGCGATCACCGAGGACCTCAGCGACGAGTCCTGGACCGTCACGGCGGAGATGCCGGGCGAGATCGTCGCCTCCAACGCTTCCCGCGTCGTCGGGAACAAGGCGGAGTGGTCGTTCAACGGAAAGGTCCTGCACGATCGCGACCACGTTCTCCTGGTAACCAGCCGCGTACCCAGGGAGACGGCGTGTGCCGAACGATAGCCGGTTCGACATCGAAACATGCTTCCGAGCCTATGGGCCCCGCGTCTACCGCTGGGCCTATGGGCTTTGCCGCCACCCGGCGGACGCCGCCGACGTGACCCAGGAGGTCTTCGCCCGCCTGGTCCGCCGCAGCCCACGGTTCTCCGGCGGGGCCGAGGCGATCGCCTGGCTCCGCCGGGTCACCAACCATGCGGTCGTGGACCGCTGGCGGGCCACGGCGTCGAACCGAACTCGGGCCCTGCCCGCCGACCTGCCCGCCGTGGAAGATCGCCGCCTGGATGAGGAAACCCGGCAGAGCGTGCGGCAGGCCCTGCTACGGCTCAGCGACCAGCAGCGGCTGGTGGTGCTGGCCAGGATTTTTGACGGACTGACCTTCCGCGAGACCGCGGCGGAGCTGGGCATCAGCATACCGACCGCCAAGACGCACTATCTCCGCGCAATCGTCGCTTTGCGAGATCAGTTGCAGCGCCTTCGCCCTTTGGAGCTGGAATCATGAACTGCGCCGAACTTCACGATTTGCTGGCCGATTACCTCGCCGGAGAGGCCTCTGCCGATACCGTCGCCGCCGTGCGTGAGCACCTGGCCGTCTGCCCTGCCTGCCGCGACCAGGTGGCGGGGTTGCAGGCTGCGGCAGCGGTTCTGGAAAGCGGCCTGCCGACTGTCGAGCAGGCCGAAACCGCGGTGGCGTGCCTCGGCATTCCTTCCCCCAGTCGGTCTGCTCGCGACGCCCGCCGCGGCGCGCTATGGCCGGCACTGCGCTACGCCGCGGTGATTGTTGTTTCCTTTACCGCAGGCTTTCTGGCGCGGCTCGACGTCCCGAGCGGACCGGCTTCCCGGCAAGTCGCGGACGGGCCCACACCGTCGCGGCCTACTACAGTGTCGCAGTCGCTGGCAGAGCGTCTCGCGACACATCCCCAAGGCGACCGGTTCAGTCAAGCGCTTTTGGCGATTGCGAAGCAGTAGTCCCCGCCGATCCGCCGAACCGGCCGCCGACTCACGGGCTGATCCACGCTTCGTCACGGTGTGACGGGGTCCAGAGCGAGTTGTTGCCGTCCTGTCGAACCACGCCGTTTGCCTCGACGCGGTAGCCGAGTTGCTCGATGGTCATGGCCGAAGCGTGCGTATCCACCCACAGGACGTTGACGCGTCCGAGATGCCGGTCGTCCGCGGCGGAGTTGTGGCCTTCCTCCAATCCGGCCATCTCGCCGTTGACGGCGTCCACCCGCGGCGGATCGAGGTTGAATCCCTCGTTGCCGAGGCGAAACGCATCCCGAGCATTGTTGAGATAGGGCAACCGGTCCTCGCGGGGATACGACGCCGCGGTGCCGGCACTGTCGGCCACGGCCACCAGCGTGGCCGGCGACAGCAGCCGGCTCGTCGACACCGGCCAGTTCTTGAAGGATAGGGGATCGGCGTCGTCCAGCAGCCGCGAATTGCCCAAAAACTGGTAGTTGTAACCGTAGCTGCCGTTCCGTTCGTCGGTCCAGTCGGCCACCCGCGGGCACACATAGGCCTTGCTGGAGTAGTCCTGTTGGTCGCCCCGCTCTCCGAATCGATCATAGAGCGTACGGCTGGGCATCGGGTCGTCGAACGGGGCGATCCCGACGTGGGTCCCCATCATGGCGAGAAACGTCGGGCGATACTTCCAGCCGCCCAGCACCAGTGCGCGCCAATGGTCGTTGTCCACCCGCGGCAGGCGGCCCGGCACGAGCTGATCGTCGTGGTCCGTGGAATACATGGTCAGACCCTTGCCCAGGGTCTGGAGGTTCGCGAGACAAACGGTGGCGTGCCCCCGCTGGCGCGCGGCAGACAGACCGGGCAGGAGGATGGCGACCAGCAGCGAGAGGATGGCCATCACCGCCAGCAGCTCGATCAGGGTGAAGGCGGCGAGGCGCCGGATGCTCCCTGCTCGACCGGCTCCGCAGGACCGCGGCGGCATCTGCAACATGGCCTCTCCCCTCCCCGGGCATCCGGGCGACCACCCGCTCCTTAGAAGACCCGACGCTGGCGAGCGGATGGGATGCCGAGCTGGGCACGATACTTGGCCACCGTCCGGCGGGCGATCGGGACGCTGGTCTGGCCCAGCATCTTGACGATTTCGTCATCGGAGAGCGGGGCCTTCTTGTCTTCCTGGTCGATGATCTCCTTCACCCGGGCCTTGAGGCTGTCCCAGCTCACGCTCTCCCCAGAAGCGTCCGACGTGCCGCCGGTGAAGAACATCCGCAGGGGATAGATGCCGCGGGGCGACTGCAAGTACTTGCCGTCCACCGTGCGGCTGATCGTCGACGGATCGCAGCCGAACTCGGTGGCCAGATCCCGCATCCGCAGGACCTTCAGGTGTTGCGGGCCGAAATCGAAGAACTCCCGCTGCCGGTCCACCACGACCCGGGCCAGTTCCAGCAGCCGTTCGCGACGATATTGGATGGCGTCGATGATGGCGCTGGCCGCCTCGATCCGGCCGCGGATGAACTCCCGCACGTTCTTGTCCGTGCCGCGGTCCTGAAGCATGCGGCGATACTGCGAGGAGATCCGCAGCCGCGGCGAGTTGCCCCGCGCCAGGCGGACGGTATATCCGTCCCCGTCCTCGGCGTGGTCGACGATGATGTCGGGAGCGATCCGCGGCGCGGCGGCGGGCTGCACCAGCAGGCCCGGGCGATATTCGAGCTTGGCGACGGCCTTCAGGGCGCCCTTGATTTCGTCGATCGACCGGCCCGTGGCCTTGGCCACCGCGGGCAGGCGGTTCCGCGCCAGATCCGAGAGATGCCTCTCGATCAGCTCGACGACCAGCGGATCGGACTCGCCCAGGGCCTCGATCTGGATCCGCAGGCATTCGGTCAGGTCCCGCGCCCCGACTCCGACCGGCTCCAACGTCTGCACCCGCCGCAGGGCGTCTGCCAGGGTCTCCAGGTTCAGCGGCGGGGTCCGCGAGAGCGCGATCTCCTCCATCAGCTTCTGTCGCGACGCGTCGTCGCGCCGGATGATGAGCGGCGGCAATTCGGGCGATTCACCGTTCTGTGGGGGCGGCGGCGTCTCCGCCTCCCGCCGCAGGTAGCCGTCCTCATCCATCCATTCGATCAGCGCTTCGCCGCAGTCCCGCACGTCCGCGGGGACATCCATCAGCGACCACTGCCGCTGCAAGTACTCGGCGAGGCTGACGCCGCGGGCCGCCGTGTTGGCCATGGCGTCCATCTTCGCGTCCCGCTCGCCGTCGTAGTCTCCGCCGCGGCCGTAGGGCAGGTCTCCCGGGTCGAACTCCAGCTCGCGGGACATCCGGTCCAGCCGATCGAAGCTCTCGGCCTCGGCCTGGCTTTCCTCGGTGCGGGGGGGGTTCTCGCGGGCCTCCGGCTCCGGCAAAGCGGCGGGCTTGTCGGCGACCTCCTCCAGGACGGGATTCTGCTCCAGCTCCTCTCGAACCCGGGCCTCCAGGGCCAGGAGCGGCAATTGCAGTATCTCCATGGACTGGATGAGCTGCGGGGTCAGCCGCTGCTCCAGCCGCATCTGCTGCGATGGCAGCATGGCGAGGTACTGCGACACGAGGGCCACTCCTCACGGGATCCGGATCGGCCTGGACCGGGTCTCCACGACCCGCCCGACCAGTTTTTCGGCTCGCCGGGGCCTTTTCAGCAGGATTATAACGGGGGCGAGGCCGGAAAGGTAGCTGGAGGCGATGTTATGGCACGAAAATTGCCCACCGCCCGCCCCACCCCGGCGGGTCCGGCCGGGTCTCGACCGGCCTCCGGGGTTGGCTGGCGTTCCACCGGCACCCTCCCGCCGCGGCCCGCTCCCCGCGGCCGGCGGGACCGGGATCAGCCGGGCCGGATCATGGCGGCGGTCCGCCCAGGCACCACCGCGCCGCCGTGGCCAAGCTGGACTCAACGCTCGATCGAGGTCTGGCGCCGGGAGTCGACGCCAAGCCTGGGGGAGTCCCCGTCGCCCAAGGCGGGTACTCGCGTCGTGTAAGGCGGGGACTCGGGTCGAGTCAGGCGGGTACTCGGATCGGGTCCGGCGGGTACTCGGATCGGGTCCGGCGGGTACTCGGATCGGGTCAGGCGGGTACTCGGATCGGGTCCGGCGGGTACTCGGGTCGAGTCAGGCGGGTACTCGGATCGAGTCAGGCGGGTACTCGGGTCAGATAAGGCCGGTACTCCAACCGTGCCGGGCGGGTGCCCGAACGGCGGCGGGCAGGGTCTCGAACCCCGCCGGCGACCTCCTCCGTCCGGCCGCCGAGGCGGATCCCGCTGATCGCCCCGGTCACCGCGGCCCCGCCCCCACCAGCCGCCGCCGCCATGCCGCCCAGTCCAGCGGCGTCGCCGAAAGCACCACCCGCACCTGCCGCGGGCCGTGCGCGGGGATCACCAGCAGTTTCTCGATATCCGCCGTCCGGCTGCACCCGGTGATGCAGACCTGCACCGGCAGCCGCTCACCGCCCGCCCGCCGGGCCGCCAGCCCGCGATAGAACGAGGACAGGTCCGGCAGCAACTGCGCGCGGTCCGCGACCACCACGTGCCGATCGACGTACAGCGAGGTCCAGGCCGCGACCCGGTCGGGCAGTTCCACGACCACGGTCCCGGTGGCGGCGATGAGGGCCGATGCCGGGGTGACGCCGACGCGGCGGTCGCGGGGCGGGCGGCAGCGGTCGACACCCGCTCCGGCGGTCTCCGCCACGTCCGGCCAGGCGATCTCGTCGGGGCTCAAGGCCTGGACGAGTGCCCTGACCGCCGCGGCCGCGGCCGCCGTGTCGGCCACCTCGAGGACCGCCGGCTCCGCGTCGCCCGGGGCCCGCAACTCGTCCAGCCGCCGCGCGAAGCAGGCCGCCAGGTCGGCGGGCGGCGGCATACCGATTACGTCGTCCGGAGGATACGGAACGGGCGGGTGGGCGCGGGCCGCTTGGGCCAGCCGCTCAATCCGCTGCTGGATCAGCGGGACGATCCTCGCGGGTCGCATGGCGCTTCCTCCACCAGTCGGCAAAGGTTTCTTCCGCCGCCGCGGGCAGTTCGCGGGTGCTCCGCCACCGGCGGAGGGGGCCGAGCCACCCCGCGAGGGCCTGCCTCCACCCCGCAGGCGGGCGGATCGCCCGGTACAGTGCCGGATGCCGCATCAGCCAGGACCACGCCGCGAAGGCCAGCCGCTCTGCCCCACGGCGTCCAGGCCGGCCGACGAGCCGCCGCCGCCATTGCCGCAGGCGGTCGTCCAAGGGGATCTGCATCGGGCAGATCTCCGCGCAGGCCCCGCACAGGCTGCTGGCCCAAGGCAACTGCCGGTAGTGCTCGTCCGGCCAGAGGTGCGGGGTGAGGGCCGCGCCGATCGGGCCGGGATAGACCGAGGCGTAGCCGTGCCCGGACACGTGGCGATAGACCGGGCAGACGTTCAGGCAGGCCCCGCAGCGGATGCAGCTCAGCAGGTCGAAGTGTTCCGCGTCGGCCAGCAGCGTCGACCGCCCGTTGTCCAGCAGGATGATATGCAGCCGCTGGTACGGGCGGTGGAGCAGCGAGACGTAGGCGCTCTGCCGCTGCCCGGTGGCCGCGACCGGCAGCAGCGTGAGGAACGTCGCCAGATCCTCGAGCCGCGGGATGAGCTTGTCGATGCCGACCACGGCGACGTGAAACGGCGGGGACGAGGTCGAGAGGCGGAGGTTGGCCTCGTTCTCCACCAGGACCAGGGTGCCGCTCTCGGCCACGGCGAAGTTGGCCCCGCTGAAGCCCAGTTCCGCGGAGAGGAACTGGGGCCGCAAGGCCCGGCGGGCCGCCTCCACCAGCCGGGCGGCGACGCGGCTCCGCTCCTCCGAACCAAGGGCCGCCGCCGTGGCCGCGTCGCCCAGTTCCGCCGGGATCGCGTCCAGAATCCCGCGTTCGTGAAGCAGTCGGGCGACCTGTTCCATCGACCACTGGATGATCGGCGCGGTGACGTGGCTGGGACGCTGCCCGGCGAGCTGGCAGACCATCTCGCCGAAGTCGGTCTCGACCGGCTCCACGCCGGCCCGAATCAAAGCCTCGTTCAGCTCGATCTCCTCCCCGGTCATGGACTTGGCCTTGACCACGCGGCGAACCTTTTGGCGGCAGGCCAGTTCGACGATCTCCGCGCAGGCGTCCTCGCCGGTGTCGGCCCAGGAGACGGTGGCGCCGTTCGCCTCGGCGGCGGCGACGAACTGCCGCAGGTACTCGTCCAGATGGGTCAGCGTATGCCGCTTCACCTGGCGGGCGCGGCGGCGGAGGGCCTCCCAGTGGGGCAGCTCGGCGACCCGCTCGCGATACTTGCGTAGCGAGGTCTCCGTGGCCCGGTGCAACTGATCGGCAAGGGCGGCGTCGGCGAGTTTCGCGCGGCTGGTCTGCTCGAAGGTCCACATGACCGGGGGTCACTCCTCCAGGCCCGCCAGGACCTCGACCACATGCAGCCGCCGCGGGCCGAGACCGTGCCGCCGGGCCAGTCCATCGAGCTGCATCAGGCAGCTTGCGTCGGGCGAGAGCACGTAGTCGAGCCGCTCCCGCTGCATCTCGCGAAGCTTGCGGAGGCCCATCGCCGCGGAGAGATGCGGGAACTTCACGCTGAAGACTCCGCCGAACCCGCAACACCACGAGTCCGACGGCAGGTCCACCACCTCCAGACCGCGAACCGACCGCAGCAGCCGCCGAACCGGGCCGGAGCCGTCCAGACCGCGCAGCATGTGGCAGGGCACATGCAGGGCGGCCCGCCCGGGCAGGACCGCGCCGAGGTCGTCGACGTTCAGCGTCTGAGTGAGAAACTCGCAGAGTTCGTGGACGCGAGCGGTGACCGGCTCGTCGCGCCCGAGCAGGTCGCGATAGTGGCTGCGGACCATGCTGACGCAGGAGCCGCCGGGGGCGACGATGGTCTCGAAGCGATCGAACACGCGGACGAAGTGCTCGGCGACGCGGCGGGCGTGCTCCCAGTAGCCGGCGTGGTAGGCGGGCTGGCCGCAACAGGTCTGCCGCGGATCGAAGTCGCACTCCACGCCGAGCCGCCGCAGCAGGCGGACCGCGGCGCGGCCGACCCGCGGGAAACACTGGTCGACATAGCAGGGGATGAAGAGTCCGACGCGCACAACCGATCCCGCGCCGAGCCGCCGTCCGTCCGGAGGACGGCGCCCGGTCGCCCCATCATAACCCACGCCGTTCGAGCGGCCAGAGCCGGCGGTCAGGGATTCAGCAAGGCGTCGACCAACGGCTGCACGTCGCGACCGTCCGCCGAGCCGTCGGCGTCCAGATCCGCCATGCAGAATTCGACCGTGTTGGGAGTAGGCGACAGCAGCGTGGCCACGAACTCCTCCAGGTCCGGCAAGGGCGGATAGCCCATGCTGGCGAGGAACGCGGCGCGGAAAGCCGCCCAATCGGTACAGTCGATGTCGTCGTCCGCGTCGGAATCGCCCAACAGGCATACGCCGGACAGCGGGCCGCCACCCGCCCCCGTGAAACAGATCCGGAACTGGGCCAGATCCTCCTCATCCACGTCACCGTCGCCATCGAAGTCGCCGAATAGCGTGCTGGCGACAACCAGCGGGATCTGGCGACTGTCGGTCCGCCCGATGGCATCAGTCACCTTGAACAGCGGCCGGAACGTGCCGGCCCGCGACGGGAAGCCGTGGATGGCTCCGTAAGGCTCGAGAACAAGGTCGGGGGGCAAGGCCAGCCACTCGAGCCGCAGCGAGTTGACGTTGGTCAGCACGGGCTGCCCGTCGTAGGCGGTCAGCAGGTACCGGGGAGAGGAGGTGCCTTCGCCCGCGGAGATCCCCACGGTCGGCGTCAGGTTCGTGTTGCCGGGGCCGTAGCGGAACAGGATATCCCCGCTGTCCTTCAGCGTGGCGCTGAAGTTGCAGGGATACAGCCCGGAGCGGGTCACCGCGTTCCACCGGAAGGTGACCTGGCCGGGCGTCCCCGTATCCACAAAGATGTCGCCGCCCTGGTCGGTGCGCAGATCGTCCCACAGGACGGCGATGCGCTTGTTGGAGCGAAGCAAGGCCGTGCTGTTGTTGTAGGTCGAGCCGACGTAGGGGCCGAAGTTGATCCAGCCGTCCGTGGCGACTTTGACTGCCGTGTAGGTCGCGCCCCAGAAGGGGAAGGCGAAGGGCAGGTTGTAGTCGAAGACGCGGTCGTCGCCGGTCCAACCTTGCCCGACCCCCACGGTCTGGAAGTCGTTCTGGCCGAGGTCGATTGCGTCGTAGGCATCGATCGTCGTCCATGTGAGCGGGGGATCGCCGCCGATGGCCTGGAGCGTGGCGTAGTACGGCTCGCCCAGGTTGGCGGTCGGGAGACTGCCAGTGGCGATCAACGGATCGTTGGTCCCCTGCAAGAGTTGGATGTTGTCGAGGGCAATGCCGTCGTTGTTGCTGATCGGGTTGTTGTCGTACTGCTGGAAGCGAATGCGGAAGGTGTTGGTGTACGACAGCCCGGCCGCGGCCACGGCGTCGTCGAGATCGATCCGCACGTTCTGGTAGACGGCCGCGGGCCCGCCGGTCAGGTCGGCCAGGCGGTACCAGGTCACGCCGTCCACGCTGACCGCCACCCCGTCGCCGTCAGCGGAGCCGGTCCACGAGGCCGGCAACGGGTGGGCCTCGTCGGAGAAGTTCTTCCAATCGAACTGAAGAATGACCATGGACTGACCAGCCAGGTTCGCGATCAGCGTCAGTTCGTTGCGGGCGTAGGTCGACTCGGCGGAGGAATCCATGGTGACGTGGTAATTGCCGATCGGGCCGTTGGCCGGGGTCACCAGGATGCGGCCGGTGCTGCTGGAGCCGGTCTGCCAGTACACACCCAGCGGCGGGCCGGCCTCGAAGCCATCGACGAACGGGAAGGAGGCGGGCTGGAGGACCTCGACCGACACCGTCGCCGTGTTGGAACTCTGCACGGCGTCCTCGGCGCGATACTGGAAAGACGTGCCACCGACGAAGCCGACCTCCGGCACGCACCAAACGGTCTGTCCCTGATTGAGCAGCGTGTAGGGCACGCTGGTGATTGCTCCGCCCGCGGGATCATGCAGGACGGCATGATCGGGCAGGGAGACGATGACATATGTCAGCGGGTCGGCGTCGGCGTCGATGGCCGACAGAGAGATGCTCACCGACTGGTTAACGGCCGTGGACGAGGCCACATTCCGGGCGTAAGGCGGCTGGTTGGACGGCGGCGTGCCGATGGCTGAGAGGACGATGTCGTCGATGTTCCAGCCGCTGAAGGTGTCCGAAGCGTCGGTCGGCCCCATCACCCAGCGGATCAGCACGAAGGGCTGGTCGTCGGCGATGGCGGACAGGTTGTAGGTCTGCTGGGTCCAAGAGGTTTCCTGCAAGTTGGTCGTGCCGGTGTAAGTCCACACCGTGGTCCAGCTCACGCCGTCCGTGGAGGCCTCGATGGAGGCCTTGTCGTAACTGCCGGCCTCAATGCCCAACCAGCGCGCAAACCGCAGGGTGACGCGGGACAGGCCGGAGCAGTTGATCGGCAGCATGGTCAGCCGCTGCGGCGGAAGGTTGTTGGGATAGGCGCCCGCCAGGTTGTACCCGTACACGTTGAGACCGGTATAGCCGCTGGACGGGTCGCCGCCGGAGCCGAGGGGACGGCCATAGGCCCAGTCACCTTCGGTCAGCCAGCCGGGGTTGGTATCGAGGTTGAACGTGTAGATCGGCGTTGCCGTGCCGATGATCACCTTCACTTGGGCGACGTTCGAGTTCAGCACGCCATCCGTCGCGTGGTAGGTGAAGAAGTCCGCGCCTTGGTAATCGGTCTCCGGAGTGAAATGCACGAAACGGCCGTGAGCCGCGAGCGTGTAGGGGACGGCCGTGATGGGTCCGGCGTTGGGGTCGGACAGACTGCCGTGCAGCGGCAACGAGTCGATCACGTAATCGAGCGTGTCGCCCAGATTCGGGTCCACGGCCAGGAGGCCGACCAGCACCGGCGTATTGGCCGGCGTTTCGGCGTTGATGTTCCGGGCGGCGGGCGGCAGCGTGGTTGCGTTCACGGCCACCACGCGAACCTCGTCGATGAACCAGCCGTCCCGCTGATACAGGCCGTCGGCGGTAATCCGGAAGCGGACGTGTATCGGCTGTCCGCAGAAGGGCGTCAGGTCGTACACCCGCCGGGTCCAGTCGTAGTCCCCGCCGGTGTCGGGGTCCACATAGCCGAGGAACTGCTGATCGGCGCCGACCACCTCGATGGTGCAGCGGTCATAGTAGGTTTCCAGCAGACACCAGTCGTAATACTCCAGGAACACCGGCGTGGTGACGCCGGTCAGATTCAGCAGCGGGGTTTGCAAGTAGGAGTCCGTGTTGGCGTCGTAGGTATACGTCATGTCCGTCCCCCAGCACTTGTTCCCGTTGATGGCCCGCGTTCCGTTCAGGCCGGCCAGCGGCCCGCTCCCGGTGACGACCTGACCGAAGATGCTGTTGGCCGAGGTCGGCGTCCCGCGGGTCCATTCGTCGTAGATGCCGCCGTGGGTCCAACCGGGGTCCGCCCCCTCGCTGTTGTCGTACAGGATATTGATGCCGTTGCGGAAGACATGGGCCTTGGCCCCGAAGCCGTACAGATTGGCCGAGCTTCGCGGAAAGGCGGCATAGAAGAAGGCCCCGTCGGCGGCCCCCACATCGGTATAGGTTCCAGCGGTCCCGATATGGATCACTTGCACGCCATGGGCCACATACTCGCCGACGGAATACGTCTGCCCGTCCGTCGGCCGCCAGGCCAGCGGCTTGGCGGAGCGGACTACCACGCTGTCGACGTAGTCGTTGGGGGGAGTGGTCCAAACCAGCAGGACATCGTTGCCGACACCCGTGGCCGTCATCGTCTTGATTCGATCCGGCCACCGCAAGCCGGCATGGGCCGCGGCCACCGCCAGACCGGCATCGGCCTTGCCGAAACCATAGCGGTGGCTGTGGCCCGTGACGGGATCAAAGCGGCCGTACGGCTCGTCGAGGCGCACGGCGGTATGCTGGAGAATGGCCCGGGCCTGGGCGGCAGTCATGTTGATGTCTTGCGAGATGATCAGGCCCAGAATGCCCGCCGCCAGCGGCGTCGCCGAGCTGGTGCCGCCGAAGGCGTTGGTATAGTCCAGGTCGGGCAGGCCGTTGTAGCCGCTGGTGCCGGTGTTGTCGACCGTGGTGATATCAAGCCAACTGAAGCGGACGCCGTCGTCTCCGCGATCGTTGGTCGGCGTGGCGATGGCGAGCTCCGGGCCCACGTCGCTGAACTCCGTATGCCCGGCGTTGCTGTTCGTGCCGCCGACGGCCATGACCGAAGGAAGCTGGGCCAGAGCGGTGACGCCGTTGACGGTGTGGTCGTTGTTGGCGGCGGCGAAGAGCACCAGGCACCCTTTGCCGTTGCGGCCGCTGTTGGCGGCGTAATTGATGGCGTTCACGACCTCCGGCGGCTGCAAGGTGCCGCTGGCGAAGGACCAACTGTTGCTCAGCACGGCAGCGCCATCGCTGTGGTCGCCATCCTGATTCGGATCCACGCAGAAGTAGAACCCTTCGGCCATCTCGGCGACCGTGGCGCCAAAGAACTTGACACCGATCAATCCGCAGTTCGTCGCCGCCCCGCGAACGCCGATACTGTTGCCGGCGGCGACCGCCACACCGGCGCAGGCCGTCCCGTGCTGTTGCCCGCCGTCCGGGCTGGGATCGTCGTCCGGGATGTCGGGATCCAGGTCGAGGCCGGTGGCCCAGTTGGGGAAGAGATCCGGGTGCCACTTCTCCACGCACTCGTCGAGAATGGCCACGCGGACTTCCGGGCGGCCCTCAGCGAACGGTCCGTGCACGCTGTCCCAGGCCGCCTCCACGTTGATGTCGCTGCCGGCTGCGGCGCCCTTGTCGACATCGCCATCAAGGTGCCACTGGTGGCTCAGGTAATACGGATCCAGGATGACCGGAGGCGATTGCGTCACCTTGGGCGCGAAGTAGTCCGGGTGGGCATACAGCACGAGGTCGTCCCGCTCATGCAGTTCATTGGCGATGGCGATCGGATCGGTGGAGCGAGCGTTCTTCACCCGCAACACGAAGCGGCCCACGCCGTAGGGCCGAGGCTCCAGGTCGCATCCATGCGCCGCGGCGAACGCGGCGAGTTCGGCGGCATCGACCCCGGGTTTGAGAGCCGTCACCAAGCGGTCGGTCGGATAGATCGGCGTCCCGTCCCGTAGCCAGAGGACGGGCAAAGCGTAGGCCACTTGGGGATGGGCCGGCAGAGCATCCAGCGAGTCTCCCCTCGCCACATGCACTCCCCGCTGCTCCAGCAGGGTTTCCAGTTGGACCGCGCTGGGCGGCAGGTGGTCCGGCGAGATGCGCGGCGGAAGAAACGACGGCCGCGCGGTAACGTTAACTCCCGCGGCCCTTTTGAGGCAGACGACGACTTCCGACGACGACACCGTGAACGCGCAGCGGCCGCCGCCGTCGTAGAAGAAGCCCGCTTGAATGACCGGCGCCGCCATGGCGGGAAGCGAGTTGAACCCGGCCAGGACCGCGGCAAACGTCAACAGGGTCCGCGCGTGATTGCGAGAAGGGCGCACAGCGAACATGATCGTGACTCCCATGGTTCACCGGAGGGCCGATCAGCCGACGGTGAGGCGGTAGGAAACCGTGAATCCGAACGCAGGGACTCTCTCCCACCTGATCGGTGGCCGAGCACGAATCCCCGTGACCTCCACACTCTATCCTAACCGGAAACCGGAATGGTTAGAAGAACTTTTCGGCTCTCGACGCCGACCGGGCCGATCTGCTCGACGGGGGTCTTGCGGCGACCGGCGTCTCGTTCTCCTGCCACGATGGCTGCCCCGTTGGTGGAACGCTCCGGATAACTGCATCCGCCGGCCGGGATTGCACGAAACAATCGATACGGGGAATCGCTTTCGGTTTAATCGGCGAGACCGAACTGCACACTCAGTCACAATCGACTGGTCCCGACCGTTAGACGATAGTCAATACGTACGTCGCTGGATAACCCGCCTCGGATGTCGATAATCCAAATCCTGTCAGCGGCGGTGTCTTCCCCACTCAGCACCGATAGAGCTTGACCCGCCCCCCCGAAACCGGGTAACTTGGAAGCGAGTGGAAGGTGCGGCGGCCAGCCGTTCCGACCGTACGGGCTGGTCGCGGAGGGCGATCACACAAGCGGCCGGCACCGTCGAAGGGTGCTCACCCAACCGGCCACGTTGTTCAGCTCTCAGTTGTAGGGACATCACCGACGCGACCTCTTCGCATTCGTGCGCCGGGCAGATCGCCAGCTTAGCGGTCGACGGTCGCGGACGCCGGCGGGGTTCCGCACGGAACTTCGGTGCCTACGTGATAGAGAACGTTAACAGTCAGCCATCGGGAGGCCCTTCAACCGTTGTCGCGAGCCATACCGCCCCGACAACCCACCATTAGGAGGTTTCGATCATGCACAGCTTTGGAACTCGTCTCGCCAACCTGACGCTTGCGGTGGTACTCGCCGTATTTCTCGCGGCCGCGCCGGCCTCGGCCCTGCCGCCGCCGCCCCCGAACGATACCGTGGCCAACGCCGAGGTCATCGGGCCGGCCGTGCCCATCCTGGTTTACGGCAACAGCGTCATGGCCGACAACAGCATCAACACCAGCGGCGGACAGCTCTCCGCGCTCGATGCCTTCATGGACGGGCCGGATGTCTTCTACAGCTTCACGCCGGCGACGTCGGACACGTACCGCATCATGCTCCTGCCCTGGCAGAAGGCCCCGCTCCGCAGTTCCGACCGGCGGTTCGTCATCTATGCGTTCCTCGACCTGGGCGGCGGCAACTACAGTTTCCTCGCCGGAGCCCGCGCGGCGGGTGACGCCCGGCCGGTGTCCTTCGACGTGGCCCTGACCGGCGGCACGACCTACCTGATCGGCGTGGACCACGACGACATCGCCTGGGACACGTTTGATTTTACCCTGCTGGTTGGCACGCTGCCGACGGTCGCACCCGATGATTGCGCGACGGCCATCACGCTTCCTTCCGCGGTGCCCGCCGTTGCCCTGGCCAGCATCAACGGCGGGGTCAACGATTTCGGCTTCACGCAGTCCGGCGGCTTGTGCTCGGTGGCGACGACCACCACCGCCGCGGGGCCGGATCACGTCTATTACTTCTCTCCGCCCGCCGACGGCTACTACGCCGTGGAACTCGCCGCCGATGCCTTTGACGGCGTGCTCTACATCGACGATTCCTGCCCGCCCTTCTTCGGCGACGGCTGCATCGGGGCCTCCAACCACAATTCCACCACCACCAGCGGCGCCCGCCACGAACTGGTCAATGTCTATCTGGAGGAGGGCAAGGACTACTACATCTTCGTCGACGACGGCAGCACCACGGCCATCACCGGGCCGTATGCCCTCATCGTCGCCGACGCGGCCGCCTATGAGATGACCGAGGCCGAGCCCAACAACTCCGCCATCGAGGCCACGCCGATCACCACGCCGCTCAACGGCGGGCAGATCGTCGGCCCCGCCGACGAGGACTGGTACGCGGTGTCCGGCAACACCGGCGACCGCGTTTTCGTCTGGGTAAACAACGGCGGATCGATCAACAGCACCATCGACACGGAGGTTCGCTTCTACGCCGCCGACGGCACCACGCTCATCGAATATGACGACGACGACGGCGAGGGCGGCGACAGTCCGATCAGCGACCTGCGCTACATCTACTCGACCTCTTCCGCGGCCATCTCCGGCGCGATGTTCACCTCCGACGGAACCCACTACCTGCGGGTCACCGCCAAGTCCGCCACCGGCACGGTGCACCGCTACCGCCTGCACGTCGGCGTGCAGACCGCGGATCGTGCCCCGCTGCTGGAGTGCGAGCCGAACAACACCATCGCCACCGCCGACCGCTCAGGCAAGAATTACTTCCGCGGGGCCGTCACCGCCGGCACCGACCTCGACTTCTACGCCTTCGAGGCCGCCGCCGGGGATCGCGTCTTCATCGCCATCGACGGCGACCCCGAGCGGGACAGCGCCGGCAACGTCTCGCCCGGCACCGACCCCAACGCCTTCCACGCCAAGATGGTCATCATGGATCCGGCCGGCGACACCCTGCTGACCGTCGCCGACTCCAACGCCGTGCAGACCGCCACGCCGGACTACCCCGCCCAGGCGGGCTTTTTCGTCGCCCGCACCACCGGCACGCACTACGTCCAGGTCGGCCCGCAGAGCAGCGGTTCGCAGGTCGGCCCGACGGAGACCTACCACCTGGCCATCTTCCTCAACGACGCCGCGCCGGCCCTTGCGGAGGTCCTCGACCCGGTGCTCTCGCTCGTGCCGGATTACGACAATGACGTCGTCCACGGCACGGCGACAGACAACGCCGGCGGCGACAGCGGCGTCTGCGACGTCGCCCTGGTGGACGCGACCAACTTGCAGATCATCAACCTGAGCGGTCTGCCCTCCGGCGCGGTCACCTTCGACGTGGCGCTGGTGAACCCCGCCGCCAGCGGCTTCGGCAAGGTGCGGGTCACCGACTGCGTCGGCAACACCGCCTGTCAGCCGGTCCGCATCGACGTCCAGGCCCCGGTCTGCACCGGCTACAACTTCGCCAAGCGGACGCCCTTCAGCCTGCACGACCCCATCCACGCGCCCGACAACCAGCCGTCCGGTCCCGGCATCAACGGCGAGATCACCGTCGACGAAAGCGGCGTGATCACCGACGTCAACGTGACCGTCACCATCGAGGCGGTCAATTCGGGGGACATCGACTGCTGGCTGGAAAGCCCGCTGGGCACGCGGGTCGAGCTGTTCACCGATCGCGGCAGCAGCCTCGCCTGGGACATCACCGACGCCACCTTCGACGACAGCGCGACGGACATCCTGCCCAACACCAGCGGGGCCGCGCCCTACACCGGCACCTGGAAGCCGGAGGATCCCCAGGGCCTGGCCAAGCTCATCGGCGAGAACGCCCAGGGCGTGTGGAAGCTGAACGTCGTGGACGACTCCAGCTCCGCCAGCGGCGGCTCGCGGCTGGTCCGCTGGTCGCTGGATCTCAGCGCCGGCTTCGCCGGGCCGGAGACTTTTGCCGGCTCCACGACCGACCAGCAGACCTTCGACGCCGGCATCCAGTCGATCGTCCTGAACAACGCCGTGAACACCCAGCTCCACCTGCCGCCCGGCTTCACGCCGGGGGCGACCGCGGTCGCCTACTCGGTGACGCTCCTCGACCCGTCGCAAAACGGCTCCGGCACGGTCGTGGTCACCGACCTACAGGGCAACCAGTGCTCCTCCGTGGTCGCCCTGAGCGGCCTGGCCGACGTGACCGGCCCGGCCAACAGCGGCTTCGTCACCACCGATCTCACCTTCAAGAAGGAGGTGCTGGCCTCCGTGCCTTCGGAGAACCCCGCCGGCGTCGTTTCGACCATCACCGTCGCCGACAGCCTGCCCGTCGGCGAGGTCGAGACCGCCATCACCATCGACACGCAGGAGATCGGGCAGATCACCTCCACCCTCGCCCACGGCGGCCAGTTCGCCGCCCTGCTCAACCGGATCGGCATGGAGGAGCGCTACGGCGTCGGCCGGACCAAGGACGTGATCGAGGTCTGGCTGGACGACGACGCCCCGGTGGCGGATGACGCCCACCTCGAGCCGGCCAACTCGGCCATCGAGTTCTACGGCCTGCACCAGCCCGACGGCCGCGGCGACTTCTTGCTCAACGGCATCAGCAGCGACCCCCGCGATAACCTGCTCTTCCGCCTGGCCAACGCCGACGCCGCGGGCGATTGGGACCTGTACGTCGCCGACGTGCGGCCCGGCTTCCCCGGTTCCCGCACCACGGTGTTCCGCCGCTGGTCCATGACGCTGAAGAACCCCTGCGGACCCGACCGCTACGTCGGCCGGGCGGTGGACCTGGCCCCCGGCGCGGGCATCTGTTCCGTGGCGCTGGCCGCCGGGGCCTCCAATCTGACGGTGATCGCCGCCTTCACGCCCGGCGACCAGGTCGTGGACTACCGCGTCGAGCTGGTCGATCCCGCCCAGGTCGGCAACGGCGTGCTGGAAATCACCGACTGCGCCAGCAACGTCACCTCCGTCCCGCTGCTCCTCTTCCCCGGCAGCGGCGACACCAACCCGCCGGTGGTCGGCGGCGCGGTCAACCCGGCCACTCATGTCTTCGAGGGCACGGCCGCCGACACGCAGCCCGGCGACACCGGCATCCAGGCCGTGGAGCTGGCCCCGTTCGGCACCAATCTCCAGGTCATCGACGTGACCCCGGCGCTGCCGGCCGCGTCGGTCCAGTTCACCGTCGGGCTGGTCGATCCCGCCGCCAACGGCCGCGGCTACGTCCGCGTGACCGACGTCTGCGGGCGGCGGACGCACGTCTTGGTGGAGATCGACGCGGTGGCCCCCACGGTGGGCGGCTTCGTCGGCACGACCAAGCGCTACGTGAGCGGGCCGGACCTGCCCGCGGCCCTGCCCGACAACAACGTGGCCGGGGTGGTCTCCGACATCGTGGTGACGGACACGGATATCATCAGCGACGTGGACCTCACCCTGTTCATCTCCCACCCCTACGCCGCGGACATCGACCTGACCCTGCTGTCGCCGGTGATGATCACCCTGTTCACCGACGTGGGCAGCACGGGCAACGACTTCTTCAACACCACGCTGGACGACGAGGCGGCGGTGGAGATCCCGCAGACGGCCACGCTGGCCCCGTTCGACGGGCGGTTCCGCCCCGAGGCCCCGGCCACGCTGGCCCCGCTGGACGGCGCGCCCGCGGTGAACACCTATTCGCTGCGGGTGGCGGACGACGCGGCCAACTACCAGGGCACCTTGGACCGCTGGTGGCTGACCATCACCTCCGCCACCTTCCCGGAGCGCTTCGCCGGCGAGGCCCGCGACGGCGAGGCCCTGCATTCCGGCGTGCAGGCGGTCACGCTGCACGACGCCTGCAACGTGGCCCTGCACGTGGACGCCTTCACCCCCGGCGACCGGCTGGTGGTCTTCGAGGTGGTGCTGGTGGATCCCGGCGCCTGCGGGCGGGGCACGGTCCGCGTGACCGACGTGGCCGGCAACACCGCCGAGCAGACGGTGATGCTGAACGGCCTCTGCGGGGCGGGCGACCTGAACCACGACGGCTTCGTCACCGTCGACGACGTGGCCCCGTTCGTGCAGGCCCTGCTGGACGGCGTCGGGGACTGCGCCGCCGACGTCAACAGCGACGGGGTGCTGGATGGCCTCGACGTGCCGGCCCTGGTCGATCGGCTGCTCTAGTCCTCCGGGACCAAGCGGCCGGATCCTGGAAGAAGGGCGCGCCCCGTCGGGCGCGCCCTTGGTTTTGGCGGGTTTCGGGCGGCGGGCCGCCCCGCGCGGGGGGTTCGCCACCCTGCGTGGGGGGTTCGCCGGCCCGCGCGAGGGTGTTTCCCGCTCGTGCGCGAATCCTTTCGCGCACGCCGCCGCCGTTGCGGGCACGCCCGCGTCGTCGCGGGGAAGGATTCCCCGGAGCGCTGGTGCGAGAAGGGATTCTCGCACCAGCAGTCACCGCTAGGCGCCGGGCGGAGAACGCGGCGCGGCGGGCGCTCACCGCTCGTGCGAGAATCCTTTCTCGCACGTCTTCGTCCTGCGGGGAAGGATTCCCCGGGCCGCGGGTGCGAGAAGGGATTCTCGCACCAGCGGTCCGGGCGCTCACCAATCCACGCTGACCGATCACCGCCGGGCGCCGGGCGGAGAAGGCGGCGCGGCGGGCGTTCAACAGTGCGCACAAGCTGCGCACCGCGGCGCGCGGACCGATAACCACTGTGCGCCGGTCGCGAAGGGCGC
>CAZNFM010000043.1:0-18477 GCA_964572385.1 uncultured Planctomycetaceae bacterium
CGCGGCGCGCTGGCTGCTCGCCAATGCGCGCGGACCGATAACCACTGTGCGCCGGTCGCGAAGGGCGCAAAAGCCGCCGAACCCGCGTTTTTCACGCTGATAACGCCGTTCACGGCGGTTATCGGGTCATTTTTTACGATTGTGCATCCATGAAACATCGTTGTGCATGGATGAAACATCGTTGTGCATCCATGAAATATCGTTGTGCATGGATGAAACATCGTTGTGCATCCATGAAACATCGTTGTGCATCCATGAAACATCGTTGTGCATCCATGAAATATCGTTGTGCATGGATGAAATATCGTTGTGCATCGATGAAACATCGTCGTGCAGCGGGCAAATGGCGGGGTACGTCAGGCGAATATTGCCGAATCCCCTCGTGCGCGAATCCTTTCTCGGGCAAATATTGCCGAACCGGGCCGCCCGGCGGCCCGCCCGGCCGCGAACCCCGGCACGCCCGCCCCCGCCGCCGCGGGAAGCGGGTGGGCAACGCTCGTGCGCGAATCCTTTCTCGCCCGCCGCCGCCGCTCAACGCTCGTGCAAAGGTCGTTTCTCGGACGCCCCCGCCGCCCGCCGCTCGGGCGCGAAGGGATTCTCGCCCCCGCGGTCGTGGGGCCGCCGCGCACGATCGACGCCCCCGCCGCTACGGCGTCAGCCGGGCCTCCACCTCGGGCAACGCCCGGCCGTCAGGCGTCTCGACGTGCGCGCCGAAGCCCCACGGACCGCCGCCCTGGCAGATCTTCAGCAGCAACGTGTTGCTCCCCCGCTGCAACCGCACCGGCACCCGGTCCTGCCGGGGCGAATACGGCCGACCGATCAGCAAACGGTGAACCTCCCGGCCGTTCAGCCACACCGCCACGCCGTCGTCGCTGCCCACCGCCAGGACCGCGTCCAGATCCTGCGGCGCGTGCAGGTAGGTGAGGGCGTAGACCACCACGCCGTCGAAGTGCGCGCCGTAGAAACGGTCGCCGTCGATGGCGAACTCCGCCGTGAGGTCCGCGCCCGGCCGGATCTCCCGCTCGGCCTTCCGCCACGCGACCGCGCCGCCGCCCGCCCCGGCGTACGTCGCCGTCAGGTCGATCCGCTCCTCCGGCGGAAACACCCGGTCCAGGCCCTGCGACCAGGGATTCTCGAAGGGACCGATCACCCACCAGCGCCCGATCGACGGCAACAGCGTGGTCTCCCGCTCCGCCCGCAGCGCCCGCCGCCCGGCGGTCGTCTCGAACTCGGCGCGAACGATGCCCGTCCGCGGCGGGCCGTCGGGAACCAGCAGGGCGTGGAAGGAGGCCGCCCGGCCGTCCTTCAACTCCGCCGTCCATTCGAGGGCGCGCGGGGCCGCGTCGTCCCCCTGCACCCGCCAATGCTCGGGCACGTGCAGACGAATGCGGCCCGCCACGCCCGCCAGCGTGCCGAACGGCGGCGCAGAGGCCAGGTCCACCGTCACGCGGGCCGCCACCGCGTCCGGGTCGCTGCGGACCTGCATTCGCATCGCGGTGCCCAGCAGCCGGGCCGCCACCCGCTCCCGCGCCTCCCCGGAAGCCTCTGCCTCCAGGCCGGCCCGGAGCAGCGCGGGCCACTCCTCCACCACGCGACGGGCCTGCTCGAAGAATGCGGCCGGGTCGGCCGGCAGCAGCCCGCGGCAACCCGAGGCCGCGACCACCTGAGGCGGCGTCTTCTCGCCCAACAGGCCCGCCATCTCCCGCAACAGGTTCAGCCGCCCCCGCAGCGCCTGGCGGAACAGGCCCCGCTCCGCGATCGTGCCGCACGGTTCGACGGACAACTCGGCGCCCCGGTCCGCCGGACGCGGCGGCACGCGCACGACCAGCGTCAGATTCGCCGCGTCGTACCGCCACGCGGGGCCGTCCGCGGCTCCCGCCTCGACCGGCCGGCCGTCCAGCCGGACCGCGACCGGCGGCGGGAGGTCGTGCCAGCGAATCTCGTAGCCGCGCTCGGCGGGCCGGCCGACGTAATCGCCTCGCCAGGGGCCGATCCGCAGCCGCGGGCGGCCGTCCACGGCGTCGTGCTGCACGGTCAGCCGGGCGCACTCGTTCCGCTCGTAAGCGCGGCTCGCGCCGTCGTCTTCATAGACCTCGGCCTGCCCCGCGGCGCCGGGGAAGACGTGGAGAATCAGCGGATCGACCGGCCGCTCGCTCAGCCGCCGCCTCTTTGGCGCGGCGGGGATGATCGCCCCCGCCCGGGCGAAGACCGGGATCTCGGCGAGCGGCGTCCAGAGCACGACGTCCTTCGGCCCGGCGAAGGTTTCGCCGGTGAACCAGTGGATCCACTCGCCGGGCGGAACCCAGACCCGCGTCGGCGCGCAGCGGCTGACCGGGTCGGCCGGCACGGTGACGGGCGCAACCAGCAGATCGTCGCCGAAGAGGAACTGTCCGGGGCAGGCGTACGCGGCGTCCAGCTCGGGCCAATCGTAATAGAGCGGACGGCACAGCGGCACGGCCGTGTCATGGCACCGCCGCGCCGCGGTGTAGATGTAGGGAATCAACTCATAGCGAAGCTGGAAGGCTTCCTTGGCGGCGGCGAAGACGTCGGGGGGAAAGGCCCAGATGCGGCGCTCGGCCTTCTCGTTCCGCGTGGCGTGGGTCCGCAGCGTCGGGCTGAACGCCCCCCACTGGATCCAGCGCAAATAGAGCTCCGGCTCGCAGGGGCCGGGCAGGTGCCCGCCGATGTCGTGGCTCCAGTAGGGGAAGCAGACGTTCCCGGCGGTGGCGTTGAAGTAGGGCTGGAAGGCGAGCGATTCCCAGGTGCTGTAGGCGTCCGCCGAGAAGCCGATCTGATAGCGGTGATTGGCCAGACCGCCCCAGCGGCTGAACATGAGGCCGCGGCCGCCGTTCTTCTGGCTGTCCAGATAGTGCAGGATGTTGCACCAGAGCAGGACGTTGAGGCCCTCGACCGACGGTTGCGGGGCGTGGCCCGCGTAATCCAGCCACCAGAAGTCCACGCCGTCGCGCTCGAGCGGGTGGATGAGGTGTTCGAAGTAGGCCCGGGCGAACTTCGGATCGGTATGGTCGAACGGTATGTTCGCGCCCTGCTGCGGATCGCGGCCGAGGGCCTTGGCGAAGTCGGCGTAGCGGGTCTCGTGCTTTTCGACGTCGAAGCCGGGATGCAGGTTGAGCGTCACCTGCAACCGCTGTTGGAGCGCCCAGGCAAGAAAGGCCGGCGGATCGGGAAAGAACTTCGGCTCCCAGGAGTAGCCGCTCCATCCCGGCAGGTGCCAGTCCATGTCCAGGACCAGCACATCCAGCGGAATGTCGTGCTCGTCGAACTGGCGGACGATGTCCTTCAGCTCCTCATCCGAATAGGCCCAGTAGCGGGACCACCACGAGCCGAAGACGAACTTCGGCGGCAGCGGCACGCGGCCGGCCACCTTGGTGAAGTCTGCCAGGGCCTCTCGGTAGCGGTGCCCGTAGCCGAAGAAGTACCAGTCGATGCCGCCCTTTTCGGCTCGCGGCTGCGGCCAGCCGTCCCGGCCCAGGAGCGGCTGGGTCGAGTCGTCCACCACGACCCAACCGTCCCGCGACAGCAGACCCGGTTCTAGGTCCGCGGCGCCGGAGATGCCGTCCAGCGAGGTCCGCGTGCCCCGCAGGTTGCCGCGGTCCTCCTGGCCGGGTCGCCAGGTCTGCTCGCGCCCATTGAGGCGAAAGGCAACTGACAGGCCGTCGCGGTCGAAGCCGCCGCCCTCGCGATACCGCAGAGCCAGTTCAGAGGTCCGCAGGACCAGCCAGCCGTCTTCCTTTTGAACCTCGAACTTCGGTACGGACAGGCGGCGGTTGATGAAGACCAACGAAGCCCGGTCCTCGAACTTCGCGGACGGCGACCACTCCAGTCGAATCAGCGACGGCGTCAGCACCGTGAATCTCGCCCCGCCCGACACCACCACCGCCTGCGGATCGGCCCGGGGTTCAGGGGGCGTCTGCTGGGCGACCGCCCAGGACGAAACCCAGAGCGAGAGACCGACCGCCAGAGTCCGCTGAATCATGATTGGGCACCTCAAGGAACAGTGGACGAATACGCCACGCCCGCCGTCGGGGGACGGACCGCGCGACAACACGCTCGGGGTCGCTCCGTGGAGGCTCACTCCGCCGGCAGGTTCGGCGTGACGTCCAGGAACGGAGCTTCCACCGGGACAGGCTTCGCCTTCCATATCTTGTCGCAGTATTCCTGCACCGCGCGATCGCTGGAAAAGAAACCGACGCGGGCCACGTTCAGGATGGCGGCCCTGGCCCAAGCCCGCTGGTCGCGCCAAAGCGCATCGACCCGGTCCTGGGCCCGCACGTACGATCCGATGTCGGCCAGCAGCAGGTAATAGTCGCGGTCGCGGAGCAGCCAGTCGAAGACCTGGCGGAACAGGTCGCGGTCGTGCGGGCAGAACGTGCCGTCGGCGATGGCGTCCAGCGCCCGGCGGACTCCGGCATCGCCGTGATAGACGACCTCCGGGGCGTGGGTCCAGCGGTGCCGGGCGACTTCGTCGGCGGTGAGGCCGAACAGGAAGAAGTTCTCCTCGCCGACGGCTTGGCGGATCTCCACGTTGGCCCCGTCCAGCGTGCCGATAGTCAGGGCGCCGTTCATGGCGAACTTCATGTTGCCGGTGCCGGAGGCCTCGGTGCCGGCGGTCGAGATCTGCTCGGAAAGATCCGTGGCCGGAATGATCCGCTCGGCCAGGGAGACGGAGTAGTTGGGGATGAATACCACGCGGAGGCGGTCCTTGACGCGTTCGTCATGGTTGATCGTGCGGGCGACCTCGTTGATCAGCTTGATGATCAGCTTGGCCCGATGGTAGGCGGGCGCCGCCTTGGCCCCGAAGATGACCACGCGGGGAGCCAGGTCCGCCCCCGGCGAATCGATCAGCCGCTGGTACCGCATCACGACCTGAATCAAGTTGAGGAGCTGGCGCTTATATTCGTGCAGGCGCTTGACCTGCGCGTCGAACAAGGCCTCCGGGGACAGCCGAAGACCCATGCGGGTCTGCACCCAGGCCGCCAGTTGCCGTTTGTTCTGGCGCTTGACCTCGAGAAACTCGGCCTGGAAGCCCAGATCGTCGGCGAGCGGCTCCAGTCGGCGAAGCTGCTCGAGGTCGGTGATCCACGCCGGGCCAATCCGACGGGTGATCAGCTCCGCCAGTCTGGGATTGCAGGCCAGCAGCCAGCGTCGGGGCGTGACCCCATTGGTGATGCCGAGAAAGCGTTCCGGCCAAAGCTCGGCGAAATCGGGCACGAGCCGGGTTCGCACCAGGTCCGCGTGCAGTGCGGCCACGCCGTTGACATGGTGACTGCCGACAATGGCCAGATGCGCCATGCGGACCGACTGCACGGTGCCTTCCTGGATGAGCGACATCCGCTGCCGCCGCTGCATGTCTCCCGGCCAGACCGTGTTGACTTCACCGTCTAGAAACCGCTGGTTGATCTCGTAGATGATCTGCAAGTGACGCGGCAGAACCCGCCCCAGCAGTGGCACGGGCCAGACCTCCAGCGCCTCGGGCAGCAGGGTATGGTTGGTGTAGGCGAAGGTTGCCCGCGTGATCTCCCAGGCTTCCTCCCAGGGCAGTCCCCGCTCGTCCACCAGGATGTGCATCAGTTCGGCGATGGCCAGCGACGGATGGGTATCGTTGAGCTGCACCGCGACCTTGTCGGGGAAGGCGGCGAAGCCCTCGTGGTTCTTTTCGTAGCGGCGAATGATGTCGCTCAGCGTGCAGGCGACAAAGAGGTACTGCTGCACGAGACGAAGCTCGCGTCCGGCGTCGGTTTCGTCGCTCGGGTAGAGCACCTTGGTGATGGTTTCGCTCAAAGCCTGCTCGCGGACCGCCTCGACGTAACCGCCGCGATTGAACGCAGCCAGGTCGAAGGTCTCCGAAGCGGAGGCCGACCAGAGCCGCAGCAGATTCACGTTGTTCACGCCGTAGGCGAGGATGGGGATGTCGTAAGGCATCCCGATGACGCGGCGGTAGTTCTCCCAGACCGGCCGGCGGCGACCGTTGCCGTCGGTCCGCTCCACCACACGGCCGTACAGACGGACCGGGCAGGAATATTCCGGCCGCGGCAGCTCCCACGGCGACCCCAGCCGCAACCAGTAGTCAGGCCTCTCGACCTGCCAGCCGTCGACGATTTCCTGCTCGAAGATGCCGTATTCGTAGCGAAGCCCGTAGCCGTAGATCGGGATTTGCAAGGTCGTGGCCGAATCCAGGTAACAGGCGGCGAGACGTCCGAGGCCGCCGTTGCCGAGGCCCGCGTCCGGCTCCAGTTCCAGGAGGCCGTCGAGGCTGATGCCCATGCGGGCCAGCCCGGCGCGGGCTTCGTCGAGCAGTCCGAGGCAGACCAGATTGTTCCGCAACTGCCGGCCCATCAGGTACTCCATCGAGAGGTAGTACACGCGTTTAGCATCGGCCTTTTGGTAAGCGCCCTGGGTGGCGATGAGCTGGTCGACGATCTGGTCGCGGACCGCCCGAGCCAGGCTGAGGTAATGATCGAGAGGCGTCGCGGAAACGAAGGCATGAGCCTGCGAGAATCGCAGATGATGAACAAACCGGTCGATCAGTGATTCCGCTCGAGTCTGAGGATTTGCCAGATGGGCCGGGAGGGTCGCGGGTTGCGTCATGGATCTCGCCTTGCCGCCGGTGATCGAGATGGGCACCAAGTTACGGCAGGGGGATTATGACTCCGCGGCGGGGAGACGCCAAGCGCGAAAAAAAACAAAAGGGCAAGCGGATCGTCGTCTGACCGCTGGCATGGTTACGGCAGAGGGCCGGCTGCGGCGTCGGGCGGCGCCCGGTGACAAATGCCGGCGGCGAGCAGGCCGCGCTGCGGAGTCAGCTCGCGGAGGTCCAGGGCCGGCAGCGGCGGTGTCGGCATCGTCGAGGCCGGTCGATTCCGACGCGGCGCGTCTCTCCGGGTTGCGGCCGTTCGCGTCATCCAGATGCTCTTGTTGCAGGTCAGCAGGGCGTAGGGCCAGATCCACCACAACAGGAAGGTGGAGTAGAAACCGTAGGGCACGCCGTAGAGGGCATCGCTTTGTCGTTCTCGAGCGAGGAAGAAGAGGACGGTGAAACTCGAGCCGAGCACGCAACTGGCCAGCAGCTTCAGCCCGAAGACCGTCGGCAGGACGATCGAGAGCAGGATCGCCGAAACCAGGAAGAAGTACGGCAGAATGAGGCCGACGGCACACATGAGGTAGTTGAACCGAATGCCCCAGAGGCCGTTTTCGCGAAACCGCGAGAAGACGTATCGACCGGTGTGAACGGTCTCACGTACGTTGCTGCGGCCCCAGCGCAGGAACATCTTGCAGAGGCCGGTGTAGGTGGTCGGTGTCTTGGTTTCGACCTGGGCCGTCCTCTGATAGCAGACCTTGTAACCCTGGCTGAGGATGAAATTGGTCATGGCGTGGTCTTCGCCGGCCCGTGCCGGCCCGCCGCGAAACGTCTGATGCAGCCAGCGATCAAGCATCGGCGTCACTGCCGAGCGGCGGTAGGCCGCCAACGCGCCGGCGCAGCAGAGAACGGCTCCGCCGCCCATCATGCTCTGGGCCGCCCGCTTGTAATCGAAGGTCATGACGTAGCGGACGGCCATCATCCGGGGGATCAGACCTTCGTTGCGGTTCAGTACGCGGACGTTGCCGGCCACGCCTCCGATTTGCGGGTCCAGAACCAGCGGGCTGACCAGGGCCTTGAGCGAGTCACGGGCGATCAACGAATCGCTGTCGACCGTGACATAAATGCTGCCGGTGCCACGGCGAAAGCCTTCGTACAACGCCCATCGCTTGCCCCGATTCCGTGGGCAGCGGACGGCGGTGACCAAGTTGCCCAATTCCCGGGCGGCGGCCTCGATATGGATCCAAGTGTCGTCTTCGCTGCCATCGTCAACGGCGATGATCTCCAGAAGGTGCCGCGGGTAGTCGGCGTTGGCGATATGCCGGATAGTCTCGCCCACCAGACGTCCTTCGTTGTAGGCCGGGACGACGACGGTGATCCGCGGGAGACGGTGATCCTCCACCACGGGGAAAGGCCGGTAGCGAATAGCCAGGTAGAGCCTCCAGAAGGTCCAGATCGTGCTGAGACTCCCGTAGAGCCCTCCCGCGTAGAGCAGGCCGCGACCGGTTGCCGAGGCCATCATCAATTGCATCGCTTCTCGCCCGGAGTGGAACCACCAGGCGAGCAGGAGGATGAAGCCGGAAGTCACGACCACGCAGGACTTGAAGGCTACGTCCGACCATTGCCTGGCCCGCCGCCGCGCGCGACCGGGCACGGAGTCAAGCAACGGATCCAGAAGGGCCAGACGGCCGGGTAATGCGGACAAGGCGGTTCTCCCCGAGAACGATTAGAGGTTGATCCCTTTTGCACCTGAGACACGCATGCAACAGTCAGGGTTAGGGAAGCCGGTGGCTGTTCGGCCGCTGGTTTGTTGTTTCACGCAGGCGATGCTCCCCGAGAACGCATCCGGCAGCACACGCTTTCAACCGCACGGCCCAGCCACAGCGTAGATCCGCGGGCCTCAGGCACCGCCTGAAGCCGCGGCACGAGGCCGGCGATCTTCATAGGAAGTATTGGATTCAAGGGTGAAGGCAGGCTGAAATCCACATGAAAATCCTTTCATGTGCCCACCTTTCCAGAAGGCGTCCGCTTATGGGAACCAGTAGACACTCTGGTGTCTTATATTCTGAGATGTGTAGTCTTTTAATAACTATTATGCGGAACCCGGCTGCGGTGGATTCTGCCTGAGCGAGAGCAGGACCGTGAATATGCAGCCGCCGTCCGGGCAGTTGGCTGCCCGCACTGAACCGGCGTGCAGGCGGGCAATGCCCCGCGCGATGGTAAGCCCCAAGCCGGCTCCTTTGAATTGGCCATCACTCTGGGGAACCCGGAAGAACCGCTCGAAGACGCGGTCGATGTATTGTGGGGGGATCCCCGGACCATGGTCGCGGACGGAGACTTCAGCCTCGGTATCGGTCCAGCGGACCTGCACGTCCACGGCCATCCCAGCCGGTGAGTAGCGGACCGCGTTGCGGATCAGGTTCACGAACAGGATGCAGAGCAACTCGGGATCCCCGGAAAGCACCGGTCCGGAGCGATCGCCTCGGGGCAGAGCCAGGACGGGAACGATGCGGACGCCTCGTTGCCGGGCCAGCGATTGGCAACGTTCCACGGCCTCCATGACAACATCGTTGAGAGCCAACTCGGCGGCGTTCGTGATCGGAGCACCCGCCTCCGCGTGGGTCAGCGTCAGCACGCTGTCGACGGTCTGGGCGAGGGAGCGAACCTCATCCTGGACGCTGCTGACGAATCGCTCGTAGTCTGCCGTGCTTCGTTCCTTCTGAAGAATGACCTGGGCCTCGCCCAGCAGGACGGAGAGGGGAGTCTTCAACTCGTGCGACACGTCGGCCATGAACCGTTCCTGGGCGTGAAATGCTTCCGAGATGCGGTCCAGCATCTGATTGATGGTGACGACCAGTTCGGCCATTTCGTCCTGCCCCCGCGGCGGGTCAAAGCGGAGGCCGAGGTTGTGAGCACCCAGGCGGCCGGCCAGGTCCGCAATTCGTCGGATCGGTCTTAGAAAGCGGCCGGCCAGCCACCACGAAGCCACGGCGACGACGACCAGCCCGGTCGGCATCAGCAGCAGAAACAAGCGCCGCAGATCCTGCACCGACTGATTGACCCGGCCCTGGTTTACGCCGACTTGGAGGTAGAAAGGGGCCGTGTGTGCGGCCTGCCGATAGATCGTCAGCAGGCGGAGTTCGCCGGAGTCGCTGCCAATCAGGGCTCGGGCGATTTCGTCGCGGAGCGTTTCGAACACCGGCTGGTTGGTGGTTCGGGCCTGCCGGGCCGGATCGGACAGCGGCAGAATGTGCTTGCCCAAATTGGGCGATCGCTCGGCGACGGATTCGTCACCCAGGCGGATCTGGATGTAATGTCTGGGAAAACGAAAGGGGTTCAATCGAGGGATCGGGTTGGCCGGAGAGGGCGAGGGGGGCCATTCATCCGGTGAGACCACGATCCGGTCAGCCATGGCTTCGGCTCGATCCCGCAGGGCGAAGTCAAACTCATTGCGCAGGTCCCGCTCGGAGACGGTCAGGATAATGATGCCCAGCGTGGTCAGGATCGCGCCGAAGACCACGACGCACAGAGAGGCCAGTTTGAAGCGCAGGCTTGTGAAGTGCCGCCACACGTCTGGCCCCACCTCTTGCCGGGCATCACTCGTCGGGTTGCCGGCAGCTCAACATGTACCCGGCGCCTTTGACGGTGTGAAGGAGCCGCTTGTCGGATTCTCGGTCGATCTTGCGCCGCAGCAGGCCGACGTACACGTCGATCACGTTGCTGTCGCTGTCGAAGTTCATGTCCCACACCCGCTCACCGATCACCGTGCGGGTCAGCACGCGATCCGGGTTGCGCATGAAGCATTCCAGCAGGGCGAATTCTTTGGCGGTCAGTTTGATCTTGCGCCCGGCCCGCGTCAGCGTCCGGGCCAGCAGGTCCATTTCCAGTTCGCCGTATTTCAGGAGCGAGGCTTCCTGGGCTTGGCCCCGGCGCAGCAGAGCACGAACCCTGGCCACGAGTTCATCGAACTCAAAAGGCTTGGTCAGGTAGTCGTCGGCCCCCGCGTCCAATCCATGCACTTTGTCACTTGTGGTGGAGAGGGCCGTCAGCATCAGGATGGGTGCCTTGACCCCACGGCGACGCAGATTCTTGCAGGTCTGGATGCCGTCCTGGTCGGGCAGCATCACGTCCAGGATGATCAGATCGCAAGGCTGCGTCGCGGCCAGATGCTCGCCGTCTTCGCCGGTCATGGCCACATCGACGGCGTACCCTTGTTCCTCCAGCCCCTGACGGATGAAGCGGACCATCTTCAGATTGTCTTCGACGAGCAGGATATGCATCCGCTTGATCCGACGCGGTACGACCGTCAGCCTGCCGCTCGTCCGGCGAAACTCAAGGGGGCCTGGCTACTCGGCCGTCTTCACGGAATCGCAACCGGTCGCGACACTTGACGCTGCACGACCCGCTTATCTTATTCCCTCGCTGCGGACGGGAGCAAGCCGTGACCTCTACCGCAGGTCGGCGGGGGCTGTTCTCGCTCCGGCTGTTGCCTCCGCACAGCCGGTGATAGACTGGCATCGAAGAGGCGTCCTCGACCTGCTGGAGTCCAAGCATATGAAGGCCAATGCGAATCCGGTATCCATGTCATCCATCCATTTCGCGGCGAATCGCCGTCCTCGCCCCCTTGCGTTGCTCTGCTGCACGCCGTTGCTGTCGGCCGCAGCCGGTCTCAGCAGTTCGGTGTCGGCCCAGGATGTTCCGGCCGCCACACCGGTCGAGACGGCGGCGGCAATCGCCGCGGAGGGGCCGCCCAAGGTGCTCCACGTCGTGGCCACGTCACACCTGGATACGCAATGGCTGTGGACGATCCAGGACACCATCAATCATTACATTCCGCTCACGCTGCGCGAGAACTTCGCCCGTTTCGACAAATATCCCAACTACGTCTTCAGTTTCGAAGGCGCTTTTCGCTACATGCTGGCCCGGGAGTATTATCCCCAAGATTACGCTCGCCTGAAGCAGTATATCGCTGCCGATCGGTGGCACGTGTGCGGCAGCTCGGTCGATGCCTGCGACGTGAACATCCCCTCGCCGGAGTCGTTGATTCGCCAGACCCTTTACGGAAACGGCTTCTTCCGCAGTGAATTCGGTAAGACCAGTTGCGATATCTTCCTGCCGGACTGCTTCGGCTTCGGCTATGCGTTGCCGGCGGTGGCCGCACACTGCGGGCTGAAGGGTTTTTCGACGCAGAAGCTGACCTGGGGTTCGTCCGTCGGCATTCCGTTCGATATCGGCGTGTGGGAGGGGGTGGACGGCTCCACTCTCACGGCTGCCGTGAACCCCGGCGCCTATGTGGCGCAGCTTCGCGAGGACCTCAGCCACAGCAAGAAGTGGCTGGAAGCCATCGAGAAACTGGACAAGGAAGCCGGGCTGCCGCTGGCCTACCGCTACTTCGGCGTCGGCGACACCGGGGGCGCGCCAGATGACGAGTCCGTCGCCTGGTTGGAGAAGAGCATCGCCGGCCACGGCCCCATTCGGGTTCTTAGCGTGCCGGCCGACCGGATCCACCGGGAACTGACCCCTGAGCAGGTTGCGCGGTTGCCTCGCTACAAGGGCGAAATGCTCATGACTCGGCACGGCACGGGTTGCTACACCTCCCAGGCACCGATGAAGCGTTGGAACCGGCAGAACGAGCAATTGGCCGATGCCGCCGAGCGCGCCGCCGTCGTCGCCGACTGGCTGGGAGGCAGCCCTTACCCGCGAGAGAAACTGACGGAGGCGTGGATCCGCTTCCTCTGGCACCAGTTCCACGACGACCTGACCGGCACGAGCATTCCGGAGGCGTACACCTTCTCCTGGAACGACGAGATCCTTTCGTTGAATCAGTTCGCCGAGGTACTCGCCAACTCGGCCGGCGTCGTGGCCAGGGCGCTGGATACGCGGGTCGAGGGTACACCGGTCATCGTCTACAACCCGTTGGCTGTGGCCCGCGAGGATCTGGTCGAAGCCACGTTGACCTACCCCTCGGCCGCGCCCAAGGCGGTTCGCGTGTTCGATCCTTCCGGTGCGGAGGTTCCTTCGCAGATTATCGCCGCGGGCTTGCGACGGATCCGGGTGGTGTTCCTGGCCCGGGTTCCTTCAGTGGGGTATTGCGTCTTTGATGTCCGCGCGAGCGATTCTCCCTGCACCCTGGCCACCGGCTTGAAGGCGACCGAGTCATCGCTGGAGAACGAGCGATACCGCCTGACGGTTGATGCGGATGGGGACGTGGCTGCCATCTTCGACAAGCAGGCTGGGCGGGAGTTGCTGGCCGCGCCGCACCGGCTGGAATTGATCGACGACAGGCCCGCGCAGTGGCCCGAGTGGGAGGTTCAATACGAGGACCTGCTCAAAGGGCCGCGGGCTTCGGTGGGTGGGCCGCCCCGCGTGCGGGTCGTTGAAGCCGGACCGGTCCGCGCGACGCTCGAGGTGGTCCGCCACGCGGACGGGTCCACCTTCCGACAGCGAATCCGCCTTGCGGCCGGTGCGGCGGGCGATCGCGTCGAGTTCGATACCACGGTGGACTGGCGTACCCCGCAGACCCTGCTGAAAGCCGCCTTCCCGCTGGCGGTCTCGAACCCACTGGCGACCTACGATCTTGGCCTCGGCACTATCCAACGTGGCAACAACACGGATAGGCTTTACGAGGTTCCCGCTCAACAGTGGGCCGACCTGACCGCCGAGGACGGCGGCTACGGCGTGGCCATTATGAGCGACTGCAAGTATGGGTGGGACAAGCCCGGCGACAACCTGCTGCGATTAACGCTGATCCATAGCCCCCACCAGATCCAGAAAGACATGGGCCATCATCGCTTTACCTACGCCGTCGCCGGGCACTCCGGCGGCTGGCGACAAGCGGGCGTCGCAGCCCGAGCAGCACGGTTGAATCAGCCGCTCCGGGGATTCCAGGCGCGACCCGCCGAGGGCAAGCTTGGCCGAACCTTCTCGATGCTCTCGTGCAGCCACCCGCAGGTGTCGGTGCAGGCCGTCAAGAAGGCCGAGGAGAGCGACGAGGTCGTCTTCCGCCTGCAAGAACTGTGGGGAGAGCCTGCCGAAGGCGTTCGCATTCACTTCGCGGCCCCGATTCTGTCCGCCCGAGAGGTAACCGGCGCGGAGCAACCCCTGGCGTCCGCTGGTGCACTCGTGCAGGATGGCGAGCTGGTGGTTGATCTCCTGCCGTATCGACCGAGAGCTTTTGCGGTGACGCTCGGCTCGCCGCCGCTGCGGCTGGCTCCGCCGACCTGTCAGACGGTCGAGATACCCTTCGATACGGACGTGGTCAGCGCCGACGCCGATCGCGCCGACGGCGACTTCGACGGTCAGGGCCGTTCCATGCCCGCGGAGTTGCTTCCGCCGATCATCACGACGGAGGGCATTCCTTTTGCCATCGGCTCGTCGGCTCCGCAGCAGTTCAACGCCGTGACTTGTCGCGGGCAGACCATCGACCTGCCCGCCGGCAATTGGAACCGGCTCTACCTGCTGGCGGCAGCGGTTGGCGATGTCGAGGCGACGTTCCGCATCGGGGGGACGGCCTGTTCACGGCGGGTTCAGGACTGGACCGGCTTCGTGGGGCAGTCTCAGAGCCTGGTGGTGGACGGAAAGGTCGTCGATGCGGCGAGGATGTCGCCGCCGTTCATCAAGCGCGACCCGGTAGCGTGGGTCGGTACCCACCGACACCACCGCACGCGCGGCAACGAGGCTTACCGCTTTTGCTACTGGTTCAAGTACCGCTTCGACCTGCCCGCCGGAGCGAGGACGCTCACTTTGCCTGCCGACGAGCGGATCAAGGTGGCGGCGGTCACCGTGGCTTTGAACGAGAACGACGACCTGATGGCCGCGGGCGATCTGTACGACTCCGTGGCCGCGGTGAAGATGTCGCCGCCCGGCGGTCTGGCGATCGAACCGTTCGAAGTGACGTTCTCCACGGACCAGCCGGGCGCGGAGATCCACTACACGCTGGACGGCAGCGAGCCGACCCGCGACGCCCTCCGCTACACCAGACCCCTGCGGCTGGCCACGACCACCACGGTCAAGGCTCGGGTCTTCACCGATGTGGGCGAGGCCGATCAGGCCACGACGGGGGTCTTTACGTTCGTCGAACCGCGGGCGGCGGATCAAACCGGCCCCGTCGAGCCGGGGTTGACCTACAAGTACTACGAGGGTGTCTGGTCGGCCGTGCCCGAAACGGCTGTTCTAACACCTGTCGCCACCGGCCTCACGGAGGGCGTTTCGCTGGAGCCGCGGCGGCGTGAGGCCCATTTCGCGGTTAAACTGCAAGGTTGCTTGGAGGTTCCCCGCACGGGCGTGTACACCCTGTTTCTCAGTTCAGATGACGGAAGCAAATTGTACGTGGGTGATCGGCTGCTGATCGATCACGACGGCTTGCACGGGATGATCGAACGTGGCGAATCGGTGGCCCTTGCCAAAGGGCGGCATGCCGTAACGCTGGTGATGTTCCAGCGCAGCGGCGATTACGGCCTGGCCTTGGCGTGGGAAGGGCCGGGTCTCCCGAAGCAGCCGGTTCCGGCGACCGCCTGGGTGCGAGACCGGGTGGTGCGATGACGCGGCGTGGGTCGGTCAGGACACGGGCTACCTGGCCGGTTGGACCGCGCCCATCTGCTCATTGCCGAGTGTGAAGAGCCTCGGCAGCGTGGCGTCGGTGTTGACGTGTGCGGCCACCACCCGACCGACCAGGATCACATGGTCGCCGGCGACAAGCTCCCCCGCCAGCCGGCACTCGAAGTTCGCCACGGCGTCGGTCAGAAGCACGCCATCGATCTCCGTGGCGGGCAGCGTCCGCGTGCCGCACTCAGCCAGCTTGTCGAGGTCGCGTCCGGAGCGGGTTCCATGGAATACGGCATCGCGGGCCATGGCCGCGGAAGGGAACGCCAGGACGAACTCGCCTGCCTGACGCATGAGCTCGAGGGAGTAGCGGCCTTGGCCGACGGCCACGGCCATCATCGGCGGTTCATGGGAGGCCATCATGGCCCAGCCCAGGGTGACGGGATTGAACTTCCCTTGTGGGTCCTTGGCGATGGCGATTACCACGGGTTCGGGGAATCGTCTGGCCGCGGCGTTTTCGAAAGTCGTCTTGGTCTGCATGGCGGTTGTCTCCTCTCTCTTTGGCGGGCCTGCCCCGCCGTGATTATGAAGATAGTAAGCATATGCGAACCAGAATACGACGAGCAAAGCTGGAATCTCGCCGCAGCGGCTGGTCGGCCGTCCGATCATGGCTCCTGGTCGGCTGACGGACGGGCAACCGGCGGGGGTGGTTTTCACCGCTGGGCGGCTGGCCTAGAATCCCACATCGTGGCCGGCTCGGCGCGATGCCGAAGCCGCCCGCCACGCTTGGACGCCATCGCATGATTCCCATTCGCGATCAGAACCCAACCTCTTCCACGCCCTACATCACCATCCTGCTGATCACGCTGAATATCGGGATCTTCCTCTACCAAGCGTGGGGGCCGGGCGGCGCGGACCGCATGATCTGGAAATACGGCTACGTTCCCGCCGAGCTGGTGCAGGGGTCGGCGGGCTTCGTGGAGCATCTGCGGGAGCATCCCATTGTCGAGGTCCGGCGAGACCCGCAAGGCCGCCCGCTCAAGTACGTGCTGACCGGGCGGCCGGTGTTACAAGTCAACACGGTGGCCAACGACCAGGCCCCGGCCCTGCCGGCCTATGTAAACATCTTCACCTGCATGTTCCTGCATGGCGGCTGGATGCATCTGCTTGGCAACATGCTCTATCTGTGGATCTTCGGCAACAACATCGAGGACCGGCTGGGCCCCGTGCTGTTCACGGTGTTTTATCTCGGCACGGGCGTGGTGGGCAATCTGGCGCACACGCTGTTCGACCCGGGTTTAGTGCCCCTGGTTGGAGCGAGCGGCGCGATCAGCGGCGTCATGGGGGCGTACGTGCTGCTGTTCCCGCGGACGCGAATCCTCGCGCTGGTTCCGGTGGGTTGGTATCCCTTATACGTCAGCCTGCCCGCCTGGGTGTTCCTGGGGATCTACTTCGTGGTGCAGAACCTGTATCCGGCGACATTCAGTGCGGGAGGCAATGTGGCTTATTGGGCGCACATCGGGGGATTCGCGGCCGGAGCCGCGTTGATTCTGGTCTTTCCGCGACGTCGTCCGCCGCCGCAGGCTCGCCCGATCGACGATGTGGATCGGCGGGCGGACGTCGTCATCTGAGCAGCGGGCGGGGCGATGCACGGCTCGGGCGGATCTCCATCCCGTCCGGTCCGAAGGTGACTTGAATGCAACCGTCGTCGGCGGTATTGAACGTGGCCCGCCCCGCCGTCAGACGGTCGATTTCCGTTACGGTCAGGCGGCGGCTCTGGCCCGTGGATCGAATGACTACCGCCGGGTCGACCTCCGCCAAAAAGGACCGAGTTCCGGTCACTACGGCGCCGTGATGCGGCAGAATGAGTACGTCGGCGCGCAGTCCGGCAAGAGAGTCTGGTCCGAAGTCTGCTGTTGCTGCCGTTCCCTTGCCATATTGCCAGGTCAGCCGAGTCAACGCCGTTCGGCCGACGTCACCCGGAATCAGCAGGGCATGACCGCGGCAGGCGACCCGCAGAACCATGGATGATTCGTTGGCGTCCAGGCCCGTATCAAGCTCGTTCCCGGCCGGCGGCCAGAGCACGGCCACCTCGGTGGGCCCCCATTGTCCGAGCCGGCAAGGGCCGCTGAGAACTCGGACGGGGATTTTCCGGTGGTTCATCTCCTCTAGAAAGGCGGCGGCTTCGGCGGTTGCAGTGCGGGTGAACCAATCATTGACGATCAGTTCACCAATCTCGATACGATCGGCCAGCGCCGGGATGGCGTTGTAATGGTCCAGGTTGGGGTGCGAGATGAGCACGGCGTCAACCCGGGTGATGCCGCGGGTGCGCAACAGATCCAACCCGGCGCGTTGGGCTTGCGACGGGGAACGCGAGCCGAAGTCGCAAATCAGAGTGCGGTTTCCGGGCAGTTCCAGAACCACGGCCTGCCCGTGGCCGACGGACAGCACCCAGGCGTGGAGGGTATCCCAGTCCGCCCTGAACCAGCGAGGCGGAGTCATCCACCAGAGCAGCAGTAGGACGACTGCGGTTCGTTTGGCGATCGGCCACCATCGTCCAGTCGTTCGCAGGAGAATCAAACCGCCGACGGCATAGGCGGCCAGCACCCAGGCGAGGGACGGTGAACGGCCGTCAAGGACCGTCCCCGGGATGGCGTCGAGCCAGGACACTCCCGTCAGCAGGAGGCGGGTTGATCCGTTCAGCAGCGGCGCGAGCAGCCAGCCGATCGGCGGCAGGAGCAGGCCGACACTGACCAACAGGTAGCCGAATAGCGTGACCAGAAACGCGGGCAGAATCAGCAACAGGGTGGCCAGCCAACCCCAGGGTGTGAACTGGTTGAAGTGGTAACAGGTGAGCGGCAGCGTGGCGAGCCACGCGGCGAGGGATACAGCCAAGGCGGTGTGAAGGAATCGGGCCGCTCCACGCAGAACCCATCTCTTTCGCGATTCTTCCGCCTGGAAGACGAACTCCTCGTAGGCTGAACCGAACCAGGTGTAGTCCAGAATACGGGAGAGCGGTGGTACTGAAGCCGCGCGGGCCAGCAAGAAGCCGGTACCGCGCCGAATCGGCGCGGTCAGATGCATCAGGCCGAGTACGGCCACGAAGCTGAGTTGAAAGGCAGGGCGGAACACGTCGGTGGGGCTGACCAGCAGGATCACGATGGCCGAGCAAGCCAGCCAGTTGGTATAGCTCGGGTAGGCACGAAATATGACGGCCCCGCACCAGAGCAGGCCGGCGATGCCCGCTCGCAGTATGGACGGCTCCGGCTCGGCCAGCAGCACATAGACCCTGTTGCAAAACCATGTGGATTGCCGATATCAGGGATGCCACGACGGCA
>CAZNFM010000044.1:0-17219 GCA_964572385.1 uncultured Planctomycetaceae bacterium
GTTGATTTACAAGAGGTTACAAAGCGCCGCGCGTTCGCGCACGGTTATTTAGCGGTTCTCGTACACATCGGTGTCGGCAAGGTTCGGCCGCGGCCGACGACGACCCAGCGGAGGCACTGGCTGATGCGACTGCGATCATGGCGATCCTGGGGTGTGCCGGCGGTGATGGCGGCCTTGCTCTGCGGCGTTCCGGCCTGCGACGCCATCCAGAACTGGCTGGATTCCCTGAATCCGCCGAGCGGCTTCCCGGCGCTGGATACCGAAGGCGTGCAGCTTCGCCTGGAGAACCAGTCCGGCGTGGCCCTGCTGGTGGAAGCGACCTTCGTGCAATCGGGCCAGGACGTGCGGCAAACCACCCGGCGGCTCGGCGACAGCGGACCGGAGGCGGTGCAAGTCGTGCTCTGGACGCGAGTCGAGCGGATTACCGTGACCGCGACCATCGCGCCGGATGCGACGCTGCCGAGCTACTCGGCCCTTCGCCCCGGGGACCAGATCGCCGCCCAGGAGTTCCGCATCGGCGTGCATTTCATGCCGGGCATGACCATCAGTTTCATCGTTCCGCCGATCGACTTCGGGCCGCTGCCGATCACCGACTGCAACCATAACGGCATCGACGACGCGATGGACTTGCTCCTTGGCGCCAGCCAGGACTGCAACGGCAACGGCATCCCGGACGACTGCGACACGATCACGGCCTACGGCGACCAGAATCGCAACGGCATCCCCGACGAGTGCGAAGCGAGGGCCTGCTGCTTCAGCGACGGCGGCTGCCTGGATAAGACCCCGCCCGATTGCCTTGCCGCCGGCGGCACGATGGGGGCCCTGGACTCGTCCTGTCAGACTTGGTCATGCCCGCCGCCCCCGACGGAGGCTTGTTGCTTCGCCGAACAGGATTGTTCGGATCTCACCCCGGCGGACTGTCGGTCGGCGGGCGGCGATCCGCAGGGAGAAGGTTCGTCGTGCGCGGCGGGTTCGTGCGATCCTCCCACTGAGGCCTGTTGTTACTACGACGATGTCTGCCTCGACCTGCCTGTTGAGGATTGCCTCGCCGCCTACGGCCAGCCGCAAGGCCCCGGCACGGCCTGCCAAACGACGACCTGCCCGTCGGGCACCTGAGCCGCTCAAACCCATCCGCGTGCGGCCGGGGCCTGCCCTCTCCAGAATGCACCGCAAGCAGGCGGAGTCACCGCCGCCGACCACGGCGTTGGCAGGAGACATCGGGGTCAACGGGTCGGTTTGCTACAAAACTGTCTTTGAAGATTTCTGGTCGTCTCGCGTCGGATCGGCGGCGGTGAGCGTGCGGTCGGCCGAATCCGCCGAGGGGCCGGCCCGTTCGGCTGCTGGGGCCGCCGCTCGCCGAGCCTTGAGCATCAACCACGCCGTCGGACCACTGAGGGCGTACAGGCACGCGGCCAGGGCGATGGTCAACTGAAACTGCACCACCAGCCCGACCAGGAAGGCGATGAACAGCGTGACCACCTGCCAGAACGGCCTGCGGCCGCGAAGGAGAGCGTTGATCAGGTGCAGGTACGGGAGGCGGCTCACCATCAGCAAACCGAGCAACATGATGAACGGCGGCATGCATGCGGCCACGATGGCCAGGGTCTTGGCCCGCGCCAGATCGGGCAGTAGGTCCTGATGAAACACCACCAGGCCCACCACGGCCGCCGCCGCGCCCGGGCTGGGCAGGCCGCGGAATCCTAGGTGAGCGGATTCGTCTTCTTCATTTTCCACGTTGAACCGGGCCAGCCGTAGAGCAGCGCAGCAGACGTACACCGCAGCCATGACCCACTCCGCCCGCCAGTACACCCGGGGCAGGCCGGTCAGCACCGCCACGTCGTGCGGGCGAACGATGCTCAAGACCAGCACCGCCGGGGCCACGCCGAAGCTGACCATGTCGGCGAGAGAGTCGAGCTGCCCGCCGAACTCGCTGGTCTTGCGGGTGAAGCGGGCCAGGCGGCCGTCGATGCCGTCGAAGAACATCGCCGCCACGAGCAAGTAGGCGCCCATGGCCAGGTAAGTCGGAAAGATGCTGGCGAGCTTGGCGTTGCCCGCGGCTCGTGCGGCGAGGTCGCTGCCTCCCGCCTGAGCGCTGAGCAGGCAGAAGTAGATCGCCCCCAGGCCGCACACCAGATTGCCGAGCGTCGCCAGTGACGGCAGCACCTGCACACTGCGCAATACGCGGTCCCGCCGGCGACGGCGGCGGTCCGCAGAAGTCATCGGCGGGACGTACTTCACGGTCGAGCCTCCTCCGCGGCCGACGGAACGCGGCCGCCGTTCTCCGCGGGATCGGCGCGGTGCATCAGGATCGTCGAGCCGCCCGCCACATGATCGTTCAGCTCCACCGCCGGCTTCAGCCCACTGCCGACCGGGACGATCAACTCGGTCCGGGAACCGAATTTCAACATGCCGATTCGCTCCCCGCGATAGACCAGATCGCCGACCTTCGGCCGGCAGACCACGCGCCGGGCGATCAGCCCCGCGATTTGGCGCACGATGACCACGCCGATGGTGGGATCGGCGGGGGCGATGCGGAGCGTGTTGGATTCGTTACGGATGCCGCTCTCCGGGTGACGGGCGTCGAGAAAAGCGCCCGGCTGGTAGTCGATCGCGACGACTTGCCCGCTGCATGGCGAGCGGTTCACATGCACGTCGAAAATGGAGAGGAAGATGCCGATCCGCCAGGCGGGGCCGTCGATGCCTTCATGGTGCGCGAGTCGGCTGATTTCGGTCACGCGGCCGTCGGCGGGGGAAACCAGCGAGCCGGGGTGGTCGGGGATGACCCGGACGGGGTCGCGGAAGAAGGCCAGCACCAAGCCCCACGCCGCCAGTAGCGGCGCCGCCGCCGCCCACCACCACGGCGAAACCGCTACTGCTGCGCAGGCGGCAGCCCCGCCGCCGACGCCGAGCGTGGCCGTCGCCAGGAGGATCTCGCGCATTCCGTCGCGGGTCAGGAACATCGCCGCTGCGTCCTCGCTTTGTTCAACGGCCTGAACGGCCGACGCTTGCGGAGGTGGCCGCCGGTCGGCCCACCCGAGCCATTTTATGGTCGATGAGCCGCACTGACCATCCGCCGCGGGCGACTGTGCCGACCGACGCGCCCGTGTTATGCTGGCAACGCGTCGGCGGACGGTGGAAACCTTGCCGCGGTCGCCGTCATCCGCCCAGGCGGACCTCTGCCCGGAGTTTGCCGTGCCGCTGCTGCGTGTCGTCGATCTCCACAAATCCTATGGCGACCTCCGCGCCGTGGATGGGATCAGTCTGGCCATCGAGGCCGGCGAGGTATTCGGGCTGCTGGGTCCGAACGGAGCGGGAAAATCCACCACCATCAATGCCATCGCCGGGTTGCTCCGGCCCGACGCCGGCGAGATTTTCGTTGACGGCACGCCGCGGTCCTCCGCCGCGGCCTACAAGCGGAAGATCGGATACGTTCCCCAGGAACTCAGCCTCGTTGAACAGCTTACGGCGAGAGAGAACCTGATGCTGCTCGGCCGTCTGTACGACCTGAGCGGCGCGGAACTGCGACGACGCGCGGCGGAGACGCTCCAGACCGTCGGGCTGGAGGACCGCGCCGACGACCTGGTCGGAACCTACTCCGGCGGGATGAAACGCCGCCTCAATATCGCCGCCGCGCTGCTCCACAGTCCCGCCCTGATTCTCCTGGACGAGCCGACGGTCGGCGTCGATCCGCAGGCCCGGGCCTATATCTTCGAGCTGATCGAACGGCTGGCCGGAGACGGGCGCGCGATTCTCTACACCACGCACTACATGGAAGAGGCTCAACGGCTGTGCCGCCGCACCGCGATCATCGACCACGGCCGCATCCTCGCCTGCGGGACGCTGGCCGAACTGGTCGCCGGCCTTCGGGCACAGCGAGAACTCATCCTGGAGGGCGACGGAATGACCGCTCAAGGGGCGGCGGCGTTGGCCGCGCGGCTCGGTCAGGTCCCGTGGCGGATCGAAGACCGGTCCATCCGTCTGACGCTTGGCGAGACGGCTTGCGGCCTGGTGGACATCGTGCGGGCCGCCGACGAGGCCGGCTTGCGGCTCCGCGCCATGCGGTTGCAGGAGCCGGACCTCGAAACCGTCTTCCTGGAGCTGACCGGCCACGCCTTGCGAGAATGAAATGCGCTCCCTGCGGATCATCTGGCATCTCTGTGCCTCGAACCTGCGGATCCTCTCGCGGATGCGGGCGATGTTGCTGGTGTTGTTCCTGCCCGGCATTGTCATGTACTGGGTCTTCACCAAGATCTTTGAAGGCCCGGCGGGCGGGATGCGGCCCTTCCGCGTCGCCGTGGTGGACGAGGACCGTTCGGACGCCTCGCGGCTGCTGATCGAGGCCTTTGGCCGATCCAACGTCATCCCGGTCCTCACGGAGGACGAGACGCCGGGCAGCCCTCTCCTCTCCGCCGAGACCGCCCGACGGCAGATTCGCCGCAATGGCAAATATCGCGTCGCCGTGGTCATCCCGCGGGGCTATGGTGAAGCCCCCAACGTGCTGGCGGGTTCCAAACACCAGGGACTCGAACTGATCTACGACGAAACCCAGCCGATGGAGGCCGAGGCCGCCGCGGGCCTGCTCCAAATGGCCGCCGGGCGGGTAATCTTCGAGCGGATGTTCCGGTCAAGCGGACCGGACGGCGAGGCCGCGCCGGACGCCGGCGAGAGCCGCGCGCTCGTCAAGGTTCGCAAGACCGGCGTCTCCATCGAGCGGATGCAGATCGCGTCCAAACACACTTTTCTGGCGGGTATCGTGCCGTTGTTCCTGCTGTTTACTTGCGCCAACGCCGCCCGCGGGCTGCTGCTGGAGCTGCAAAGCGGCGGAATCAAGCGGCTCCTGGCAGCGCCGATCCGCCCGGCGCACATCCTGCTCAGCCAGCAGCTCTACGCAATGGTGCTGGCAATGGTACAGTGCGGGGCCATGTACCTGTTCGCCTGGCTGGTGTTCGGGGTCGCGGTGTGGCAGATCGCCGGAGGGCTGGCGGTGCTTACCCTGGTCACCTGTCTGGCCATGACCGGCTTCGGGATGTTGCTGGCCTCGCTGTGCCGCACGGCCGAACAGCTCGACGCCATCGGGACCACCGTGATCCTGGCCATGGGGGCCGTCGGCGGCAGCATGGTTCCTCGCTTCATCATGCCGCCTTTCATGCAGAAACTGGGCCTCCTGACCATCAACGGCTGGGCCTATGACGGCTTCATCGCTTTGATCCGCAACGAAGGCTTCGGGCTGGCGACGCTGCTGCGCGAGGGCGAATGGTCCGGCATCCTGTTGCCCGGCCTCGTCCTGTTGCTGGTGGGGGTGCTGTCCTCTGCCGCCGGGAGTATCCTGCTGACCCGCCGGCTGTCGATGTAGCCTCCGCGACGCAAGGGCGGCCCGCGTGCGGGCTGCCGCGGCTACAACTCCCGCGCGCGACCTTCTTTCTGAATCACCCCCCGCAGCAGAAGAATCAGCACCGGGGTGGCAATGGCGATCGCCGCCAGGATCAGGTTCATGAACTGCGGACTCTCCCGATAGGGCACCCGGTCCAGCCGCTGCGTGACATCCGGCGGGCAGTACCAGGTCAGCAGCTTCGCGGCGAGCGGCCCCTCGGCGAAGCGGGCCACGAACATGGGCACATACGACAGTCCCATGTACGAGGCCTCGCGTCCCTCGGGGGCCACCGCAGCGGTGTACTCATACAGCCGCGGCGACCAGATCATCTCGCCGATCGAGAAAAACACAATTTGCAGGATGACCAGCAGGGTGTAGCCCTGGGGCAGCGTCCAGCCCAAGGCTGCGTGGAACCACCGCGGATCGACCGCCAGCAGAAGCATCGAGAAGGACGAAAACAGGATCCCCACGAACATGACGTTGAACAGGCGGAAACGGGCCACCAGCGGCGTGGTCACAATCACACCGAAGCACACGATAAACGGGTTAATGGAATTCAACAGGCCGATCGGTGCTTCAGAGTCGTAGATATTCAGTACGTCGTCGTCCACGCGGAGGTAGTAGACCCGGCCGCCGTCCCGCAATTCCCACCGGACGCCCGGGTCCTTGACAGCTACGCGAGCGGCCGCGGATAGCTCGTGCCCGGATTTCGCGAAGACGTCGGCCAGCGCTCGGGGGAGCGTGCCGGCGTTCAGCTCGTCCAGGTCCGCCGCCGTGCCTGCTGAAAACAGCAGCGTGGCCAGGGTCCGCTGATAGTACTTGGGGTACACCTGATTCTGGTGTTCGAAGACCAGCTTCACGCCGACCAGGATGAGGAGGAAGAGCATGAACCGCCAGAAGGCGGACTCGCGGAAGACGCTGAGCGCGATGGTCCAGGGGGCTTCCCATTTCTCCTCTGCCGCCGTCGCCGTCTCCGGACTCGCCCGTCCCGTCTCAGCCGGCAGTCTTCGGTGCCACAACAGCAGGATCGCGATCCAACACAGGATGCTCATCGCCGAGCCGAACATGAAGATCGTGCGGTTGCCCCACGGCAGATGCCGGAGCGGGTCCAGGGTGGCGTTGCCGACGAATGCCCCGATATTCATCAGGAAGTAGAGCAGGTTGAATCCGGCCGTCTGGGTGGATTTCGTGGTGTAGCGCTTGGTGGCCGAGATGAGGATCGGGGTCATGATGGCCGTGCCGATGGAGATGATCACCAGCGCCGGTAGCACGACGACCTTGGCCGTGGTCAGGCTGATGGCCACGCGCGACAGCACCAGCAACACGATGGAGAGGTGCAGTGTCCGCCGGATGCCGAGCGAGTCGCCGATAAACCCGGCCACGAACCCCACGGCCGTATAGACGAGCATGCAGCTCGCCCAGATGTAGGCCGCCCGCTCGTCGTTGTATCCCAGGGTCTCGCTCAGGTAGAGCGTGCTGACCGTCAGCATGGCGAAGTAGGCCACGCCGTCCAGCAGATTGACGAGCTGCACGACCCAGAACTCGCGGCGGCACTCCCGCAGGGCCGCGAAATCCTTGAAGTATGATTTCAACGCCTGGAGGGCGACGTTACCGCCGGTGGTCTGAGTCACGAGGGATGCTCCCAAAACGCACCGGACGGCCGAACCGCCAGGCCGAGGAACAGTCTTCTCGCGTCTCTCAGCCTGGTAAACGCGGACGGTCGGCCGGCGCTTGGAGGCCGATCATACCCCGCAGTCGCCGCGGGTTCACGCGGTCCAGGTCCACGCTGCGGCCGTCCTCGCCCATGGGCGTCTCCAGGGTCTTGGGGATGTCCGCCAGCCGCCGGTCGTTGACCAGTCGAGCGAAGCCGGCCCGGCCGATCCGCCCGCGGCCGATGTGTTCGTGGCGGTCGCGGCGGGCGTTGCCGGGCGTTATCGAGTCGTTCACATGGATGCAGTGGGTCCGCCGCAGGCCGACGACGTACGACGGACGGTTGACGCAGTCGCCACCGGAGCCTACGCTCCTCCTCGAACTGGTCCGCGAACGGGCCGCGGGGGCTGGTTCGCGACGTCCCATCTGCTAAGGAGTATCACCATGTCCGTTCGCCACGCTGCGGCCACACTCTTTTCCCTCCTGCTCGCTGCGTCCGGGTGTTACGATCCCGCCTTTCCCGACTCGATGGCCGTCGTGCTGAACAGCCAGACGCAACTCTCCGTCGAGGCTCCCATTTACTCCGGCCCACCCGCGCTCGCGAACACCACCTGGGCGGTGTACACCGAAGACCCCGACGCGCCCGTGGCTATTGACCTCGATCACCCAGCGCCCGCCACGGGCCGGCCGATGCTGGTCGCGCGGATCGAGTTCGGTCCTCGCGGCGAGATCCTCCGCATCTACGAGAACCGCTTTGTCCGCACCACTCTGCCGGAAACCATCCTGCCGGACGGACAACTGCACGCGAGCGAGATGCCGGGCGCGTCCTATGTCGGCGCACCCTATGGCGGCCAGATCGCGGACGCGGCGGCGGCGACCGGCCTGGCCCGGCTGGTGGTGGGGCCGGTGGAGCTGGTTTCCGCGACGATCTTCATCCGCGGGACGCTCGTCGACGGCCGCTGGGATGGCGTGCTGGGCTATGAGCTGGTCATTCCCCCGGGCGCGGCCGCCTTTAACTTCCGGCCCGGGACCACGTCTTACGAATACGCGATGTACGCTGTTCGCGAGTAGCGCGGGGCACGCTGGGGGAGGAGACCGCCGGAGCAGCCTGCGCCGCGCTGTGGAAGGCCTCTATTCCCTTCCCGCTCGATGACCTGCTCACGAGCACGGTTTCTCGAACGAATGGCTGGGAGGAGCGGGGGGCCGCGGGGGGCGTTCCTTCGCACTCAGCGTGGTCGATGCGGTCAGGCGGCTGGCACCTGGAGGCCGATCATCCTCCGCAGTCGCCGCAGGTTCACGCGGTCCAGGTCCACGCCGCGGCCGTCCTCGCCCTTGGGCGTCTCCAGGATCTTGGGGATGTCCGCCAGCCGCCGGTCGTTGACCAGTCGAGCGAAACCGGCCCTCCCGATCCGCCCGCGGCCTATGTGTTCGTGGCGGTCGCGGCGGGCGTTGCAAGGCGTTTTCGAGTCGTTCACATGGATGCAGTGGATCCGGCGGAGGCCGACATGACGGGCGAGGTCGGCGAGCAGCCGTTCGTAGCCGTCGGCAGTGCGGAGGTCGTATCCGGCGGCGAAGACATGGCAGGTATCCACGCAGACACCGAGCCGTTCGGGCTGGCGGACAGCGTGCAGAATGCGGCCGAGGTGGGCCGGCTCGTGGCCGATCGTAGTGCCCTGCCCGGCGGTCGTCTCCAGCAGCACCCGGACGCGGAAACCGGGCGTGGCCTCATGGGCCTCGTCGAGCGACGCGGCGATGCGGGCGATGCCGGCGTCAAGGCCCGCCCCCAGGTGCGCACCGGGATGGACGACCAGCCGGCGGACGCCGAGAGTCTCGCAGCGGGTCAGTTCGTCAATCAGGGCCAGGACGCTGCGACGGCGGATGGCGGAGTCCGGCGAGGCCAGGTTAAGCAGATAGCTGGCGTGGGCCACAACCGGCCGCGCCCCGTGACGGGCTGCGCTGCGAAATCGCCGGATCTGCTCCTCGTCCAGAGGCGGAGCCGACCACTGCCGCTGGTTCTTCACGAAGATCTGGAGGCAGTCGCAGCCCAACTCCGCGGCGGCTTCGAACGCCTTCTCCAGCCCTCCGGCGACGGAGAGGTGCGCGCCGAATCGCTGTGCGTGCAGGTCGCGTGACATGGACGAAGTATAGGCGCGCCGTGGCACGCCGCCGCGGAGCCGCGGGATTCATCCTTCGGCTCCGGCCGGAGAATGGGCCTTCCCTCCCCAGCGGGCGTGTCCCCCGCGACCGGAGCGCTGCGGCTCGGGCTAGGCTTCGCGGCCTTCTCTCGGCGGGAGGCCGAACATGGCCCGCAACGACTCCATCGCGTCCGCCTCGATCAGAACACCGATGGCCCCCAGCGCCGCGAACTCCAGCGGCAGCGGGCGGGCGATCGGGCGCAGCACCAGATAGGTGCCGGACTCCCGCGCGGCGGCCAGGGCCGCTTCGCTCGGCGAGCCGACCACATAAGCCATGATCGCCACGATCGGCACAGCCACCATCGCCCACACCCGCCCGCTGGAACGGAAGAAGGCGTGTGCCGCCAGCCCGCCCGCCAGAAACGAGATGGCGACGGCGAAGTAAATCTGCCCTTTGAGAATCGCGTGCCGTTCCTCGCCGATGGCAAAGGAGTACACCGCCCAGGTGACCAGCACGGTCAGCAGAATGGCCGTGGCGCCCTGGCGAACGTCGCCGGTGTGGTCCGCCAACGGCTTGTCCGTGGAAGATGCCGACGCCGGAGGGCCGAACCAGCCGTCCACCCAACGCCCGACCACGAAGCCCACGGCGATCAACGCCATCCACAGCCAGCACTCGGCGATCAATGCCCACGTCGGAAAGGCGTTCAGCGAGACCGGGTCCGTCGGCGGGAGGGTCAGGCGATACATAACCAGCCCATCGAGCTGTCCGCCGCGGAGGCCCATCGCCGCCAGCCCGACGGCAATGGCCAGCGGCCCGCGGTCCGCCGAGCCGGCCCCGCAGATGGCCACGGCCAGCCCGCTCGCCGCCACTGCCAGGCCCAGTAATTCCGCCAGTGTCACCACGCCCTGCCGCACCAGGAGCAGCGACACCGGCCCTGCCGGATCGATCGGCCGCGTTACCGGCCAGCCGACGTACCAGAAAATCGCCGCCGCCACCGCCATGCCGCAGCAGAACCGCACCCGGCGAATCAGCAACTCCCCGCCGCCCGCCGCGGTCTGGGCGGGACGATCACTGGTCTGCGCTGCCGTCATGCCGTCACCATTGCCGCCCCGGGCGACCCCGCAGCGGGCGAAAGAAGGGTGGTCAGCCGCTGCCGCGTTTCCGTCCCCATCGGACAGAGCGGCAGACGAAACTCCTCGGCCATCATGCCCCGCAGGGCCAGGGCCGTCTTGATCGGAATCGGGTTCGTGTCGAGCCGCAGCAGCCCGCGCGCCAGCGGGAACAGCCTGCGGTGCCACTGCTGGGCCCCGCGGAGGTCGCCCGAGACGGCCGCCGCGGTGAAGGCGGACATCTCCGCTGGAAGCAGGTTGGCCAGCACGCTGATGACCCCCACCGCCCCAACGCTGACCAGCGGCAGCGTCAGGGAATCGTCGCCGCTCAGGATGGTGATGTCGCAGGCCGCGGCCAGCTCCGAAGCCCCGTCCAGCGAGCCGGTGGCGTGCTTCACCGCGACGATGTGGCGATGATCGGCCCGCAGTCGGGCGATCGTCTCGATGGAGATCTCGACGCCGGTCCGCCCGGGGATGTTATACAGGATGATCGGCGCCGACACCTGGCGGGCCACCGCGCTGAAGTGCTCGTAAAGGCCCGCCTGGCTGGGCCGGTTGTAGTACGGCGCGACCAGCATCACGCCATCGGCTCCGGCCGCCAGCGCCGCCCGCGAGTGGTCCACCGAGCGGGCGGTGCTGTTCGTGCCGGTTCCGGCGATCACGGGCACCCGTCCGCGAACTCGCCGAGCCACCGCCTTGATCACGGCGTTTCGCTCGTCGTCGTCTAGCGTCGGCGATTCGCCGGTCGTGCCGCAGGGCACCAACCCGCTGACGCCGCCGGCCAGCACATGGTCGACCAGCCCGTCCAGAGCGGCAAAATCCACCTTCCCGTCGCGGAAGGGCGTGACCAAGGCGGCCATGCATCCGGTGAACATGCGTTTACTTCGCCTCCCGTCGAGGACCGTAACGCTCCAACAGCTCGATCATCTCGCGGACGGCCTGCCGCAGGCCCACGAACACGGCGCGGGCGATGATGCTGTGGCCGATGTTGAACTCCGTGAAGCCCGGCAGCGCCGCCACCGGGCCGATGTTGCGGTAGGTCAGGCCGTGCCCGCCGTGCACCTCCAGGCCGCAGGCCAACGCCGTCTCGATACCGCGGCGGAGCACGTCCAACGCCGCCGCCTTCTCGGCGGGCGTTCGGGCGTGGGCATAACCGCCGGTCCACAGTTCGACCACCTCGAAGCCCAGTTCGGCGGACTTGGCGATCTGCTCGGGCCGCGGCTCGATGAAGGCGCTGCACACGATGCCGGCGGAATGCAGTTGCCGCACGGCCGGGCCGACGCGGTCGGCCAGCCGGACCACGTCGAGGCCGCCTTCGGTGGTCAGTTCCTGGCGGTGCTCCGGCACCAGGCAGCATTGGTCCGGGAGCGTTCGGCAGGCGATGTCCACGATCTCCTGGGCGATGGACATCTCCATGTTCAACTTGGTCGTCACCGTCGCCCGCAGCAGCGGCACGTCGCGGTCGGTGATATGCCGCCGGTCCTCGCGGAGGTGGAAGGTGATACAGGAGGCCCCCGCCAGTTGGGCCTCGGCCGCCGCCCAGACCGGGTCCGGCTCGTCGGTCCGCCGCGCCTGTCGGACCGTGGCGACATGATCGATGTTGACACCGAGCGTAGGCATGGCTCTCCCTAAGTGGTTCGGCCGCCATTATATGACCTCACCGACGGTCGGCAACGCGGCGGCGCGGGCCGACCCCAAGGCCCGCGAGGGCGAGACTCCCGCCTGCCTGTTGACGGGTCTATTCAGACGATGCTCCCCAGCCGGCTCAGGCGAGACACCCTGGTGCGAGAATCCTTTCTCGCACCCGCCATTGCGGGAGGCCTCTCCCTCGCAGGGCCCCATTCGCGCCCCCTTGGGGCGGGAACGGAGTCCCGCGATCTTCCACCCTGGTGCGAGAATCCTTTCTCGCACCCACCATCGTGACCAGGCTGGTCCGCCCAAACCGGCCGGAGTCGCAGGATTCCATTCGCGCCCCCTTGGCGGGGAAAGGAATCCCGCGATCCTGGGTGCGAGATCGGAATCTCGCACGAGCCGGCGTCCTCGAGGCAGTATTCCACGCCGAGCGGGTCGCCCGCCACCGTGCCATAACTGGCTGCGTCCCTGTTCCGAGTTCCTGCGTCCCCGCTTCAACCTCCAGGTCATTCTCTGACAGCTCCTATTTCCCGAAGCCGCCGTGACAACAATTCGGCGAGTTCCCGAAAATGATCACGCAGATAGCCTCGGACCCCAATGACGTTCCCGGATGCATCTACCGGCAAGCCATTCCAACCTATTGCGATCTCCTCTGTGCTGATCAATAGTCCCCCAGGGCCGAATCCTGCGAACCCTGCCACTTCTCCGTCATACACGACAGCGAACTCGTTTGTGTCGTGCATCCTGATGATGTCGGCACGCTCTAGCGCTGCGAGCGAGTCGGGCCAGGTGCCGTGTGACAGTTCCAGGTACCTCCCCAACGCTCGCGCAGTTTCCGCGAGACGGAACATGGCCATGTCGGAGGTTCGCTTGTAGCCAACGAAAGCCCACAACGCAGCCCCGCATATCGCGAACAACATGAGCATATATGGGGCTCTTCGCCCGAAGCGACCTCCGCTCCTGGTGCGGCCATTACTCAAAACCGACATTCTCCACCTCCGCGCACTCCCATGTTAAACAGCTTCGCAGCATACCAATAACAGTCATGGATAAAGTTGTAGTCCGGCGGGTTGCGTTTATCCTTCTCGCCCTGGTGCGAGAATCCTTTCTCGCACCCGCCATTGCTGGAATCCTTTCCCTCGCAGGACCCCACTCGCGACCCCTGGCGCGGGAACGGAATCCCGCGATCTTGCGTGCGAGATAGGAATCTCGCACGAGCCGGCCGCGATCGTCACCATCCCCTCGACCACTCGGCGCCCGTGCGGTAGCATCCTTCCGGATTCCTGCTCACCGGTTCCAAGACATCGGCCGCAGAGCAGATTATTGCTCCCCATCCTTCCCATCAGCACGATCACCAGAGCGAATCGGAGGCGGATCGACATTCTGGACCGGCTCGGAGACGGGGAGCAGAGATTTCAAGTACTCCTTCACCTCGACCGTCAGATCGATCTTGAAGTCCGGACCAAGGAAGAAGAGGAGCCTGCGCCAGCCGGTGATTGGTAGCGTGCTAAAGGTGAACAAAGGCTTGCCCGCGAGAACAGTCGGCCACACGATGTGACTCGCTATATCCACGGAGCCACACAAACCGTACTTCCAGTCACCACCTAGGCGACGTTTTAACGCGCCAAGCACAGTGGCGAGGTTCTTGGCCCCATTCGATGCTATGTGCCAAGTTCCTTGTTTCTGCACCACAACCCAAAAGTAGTCCGGCAGCCACGGGCCCTCCGAGGTAGTGTACTCTCCTATAACGGCAATGTTGTCAACGCTGACTGTCCAATCGCCATAGTGCTCTGCTGAGAACGCCAGCCTGTTGCCTTCCAAGGTGATCGTGCCTTCATCGATGGGCCGCATGGTTCTCTCCCAGAACACACTTTTCTCGCTCAGCACTGCGGGCTAGGGTTGCCGACACTGCCCGCAGATGCCCCCTGGTCCACAGCGACAGCCTCCAATTCCGGATTCAATCCCCCGCTGGGTGTTGTTCGTGGACACATTGTCCCATATCGTTTCAACGACGAGTTCCCCCAAGATCGCTCCGCCAATCGCCCCGCCCAAGCCCCCAACCGCAACGCCAACAGGCCCGCCCCAGGAACCGCACAAGGCACCGAGCTTCGCCCCGGCCCAGACACCACCTGCACCGCCAGCCCACCCACCTGCTACCCCGCCGACGCTTCTTGCCACGATCCGACCACACTCTCCACTTGGGGCCTTGATGACGGCCACCACATCCACGGTTACGCCCACAACCACCATTCCTCGGCCAACGCGCTTGAGTATACGCCCGCCCGAATTCAATAGTGCATTTGTCTTACCGGCATTGGCGGTGCGCCCCGAGGGCCCCCATGCTGTGGCAAACTCCTGGCCGAAACGTGTCTGCAAGTGAAAGTATTTGTCCTTGAGCTCCTTGCGGGCGATGCGTGCCAGCTCATCATCCCGTCCAAGATATGGCAATGCATCCTCGGAATAGCGAAGACGTAGACGGCCCGTCTTCTCCATGTAGACGCCCGCCGCGATCGTAACGCTGGCACCCGTACAACAGTTGCTTGCTTCCGCCGAGATGGTCCCGATCATCAACTCGTCATCACCCGGCTGCATGAGGCTTGATGATCGGCTCGCTGTATCGCCCCGGTTGCAGCAGTCGCATCCAGTGTACTTGCCACAGAACAGACACCCTCCACCGGGCGGGAGAAGACCCAACGAATCCACCACACTCACGGGGTCATTCCGCAGCGCCCGGTACAGATTCTGCCCGCCGAGTTCCCCAATTGGATCCCGATTCAGCCACCGTCCCAGCCGCGGGAGCAGGTAGCGTTCGCCGTAGTAGTACAGCCCGGTCTCGCTGTCGCGGTACTTGGTGCTGAACAGGAACGGGTTCTTCGAGCCGGACGAGCCCGCGAGGGTCCGAGCGACCAGGACCCCGCCGAAGGGGTAGTACTCGTACCGCGCCACCGCCTGCCCGTAGTACGTGGAACCCGCCCGGACGTTGATGACCTGCCCGATGTTGCCGTTGGCATCATAAAAGTAGATGTGCTGTACGTCGTCCCAGGTCTCCTGCGTGTCCTTGGTGTCCGCCATCGCCAGCAGCCCGCCGATCCCCCCGGCGCCGTGCAGACCGGCCACGGAGGCGTTGCCGTTCTGGCCGGAGAGGTCGAGCCCCCAGGTGAACTTGGTCATGGGGATGTGGCTGTTGCGGGCGTTCAGCTCCATCAGCAGGTTCCAGCCGTCGTAGACGAACCGCCGGTCCTCGGTCAGGATCCACTCGTACGGCTGACTGCCAAACTGGCTTTGCGACCACGTCCACACCTGCTTCCGCACGCGGCGGTTGCGGTAGTCGTAGGCGAAGGCCACCTTCTTCGAGCCGACGACCACCGTCCGCGGCGTGACCGAGATCAGCCGGTTCTCCCCGTCGTAGGTGTAGTCGTACCGCCCGTCCTGGGTCAGGTTGCCGTCGTTCCGCGGCGGGCCGGCGTTGCCGTCGTACTGGAAGGACTCCGCCGGTTGGCTCGTGGCGGTGTACTGGTTCAAGCTGTTGGTGAAGTAGGTCAAGGCGCCCTCGATGCCGTCACCGGCGTAGCTGGTCCGGTTGCCGATGGGGTCGTAGCCGAAGACGAACTGCTGGCTCGCCACCGGACTGCTCGTGTTGCCGGGGTCCGTTCCATTATACCTCCGGCTGGCGGCCAGTTCATCCCGGTCGTTGTAGGCCCAGAGCGTGAACCGGCCGGGATTGTAGGCCGTGCCCGTCGTGACCACGCTGGTCCGGCGGCGGAGGGCGTCACCCTGGTGCGGGAATCCTTTCTCGCACTCGCCATTGCGGGAATCCTCTTCCTCTCGCAGGGCCCCATTCGCGCCCCCTGGTGCGGGAACGGAATCCCGCGATCGTGCCTGCGAGATCGGAATCTCGCACGAGCCGGTTTATCAAGTTCAAAGCTTTCTTTCGGTTTTGTGTATGCGCCGCGCGAAGGACAGGAGCATTGTCGCCGCGGGACCGAGGACGACTCCAGACAAAGGACCCGCCAGAAACTCCCACGTGAAGCTGCCTCCGCTGTATAACCACGGCACCGAAAAGGACAAATACAAAGGAGCTGTCAGGCACACACCAAGGAATATGGACTCGCTCGCGGAGGTCCGCAAGAGAGCGCTGGTCAGCAACAGGATCAGCATGGGCCCGAGCCCGGTGGCATAAACCCACCCGGCTATCACCAGCCACAGAGGGGGCTGCCACGGCCGCCCCCACACGCAGATCTCCCATCGAGCATAGAGCAAGGCGCCAGCGCACACTCCAAGCAGGACATGTATCGCGCACACAAAGCCAAGCATGCGTTTTCTCCGCACACGATCCAGGACGGTCTTGCTCAGCAATTCGCTACCAAGGACGGTGTTGCCGCACTCAGGGCACATCCCAGCGTTGATCGGGTAGTGACAATACGGGCATAAACCATCAGGAACTGTGCCTATTGCGCACATAGGGTCGACTCCGGGCTCACTGGTCTGCATTTACCTCCCGATGCAAACCCCACCACACGCTTTGAGTCTTTGCCCTGGTGCGAGAATCCTTTCTCGTACCCGCCATTGCGGGAATCCTTTTCCTCGCAGGACCCCCTTCGCGCCCCCTGGTGCGGGAACGGAATCCCGCGGTCTGGCGTGCGAGATCGGAATCTCGCACGAGCCGGACTATTGCTCCCCATCCGCCCGGTCACCCGATCGCATCGGAGGCGGATCGACATTTCGGGCCCGCTCCGGCACGGCGCGACCGCACTCCGGACAAATACCGCTCACGTTACCGACCAAAAGGTAATCACACTTCGGGCATCTTGCCGCTGCTTCCGATCGCAGCCCTGCTCGCCGCAGCCGCAGCCTCTGAACAACCCAAACAGATGGACTAACCCACGTCGCCATCGCCAGGTAGGGGAGAGGTACCGAACACGACCGTGCCTCTACCCATCCCGGGTCAAAACCACATGCTTCCTTACAACACACGTATCTTATACCACACGCCTCACGTTCTTTCCACAAGTCCGGCAATGGCTCCAAGGAATACCGCTCAACAGATAAGTGCACGCTCCCGTCATGAATAAAAAGGCTGTAATCCCGCCCAGGAATGTACAGCTGATCTGTGGGATTACTGTCATATATATAAATATACTTACTTGAATATATACAATTGCTGTACAGCCACAACAAACCGATGGCACCGCCAACAACAAGAAGCACCAGCGGAAGCCAGCCATTCGGCAGGCATTGATGTGGCACCCGTGCGGGCTGGATGACATTAAGACCCTGTTGCAAAACCATGTGGATTGCCGATATCAGGGATGCCACGACGG
>CAZNFM010000045.1:0-16168 GCA_964572385.1 uncultured Planctomycetaceae bacterium
AACGACGGCGGCGTGCGAGAAAGGATTCTCGCACGAGCGAGCCGGGGCGGACGCGGCGGGGCGTCCGGTCCGCGCGTCAGGTCGCCGGGCGGATCGGCCGGGCGGGGGGGCGGACGCGGCGGGCGAGAATCCCTTCTCGCACCCACGCTCCGGGGAATCCCTTCCCCGCAACGACGGCGGGCGTTCCCGCAACGACGGCGGCGTGCGAGAAAGGATTCTCGCACGAGCGAGCCTGAGCGGCGGCTTCGGGCGGCGGGGCGGCCGGTCGGGTCGGCGGGCCGGACGCGGCGGGGCGGGCGAGGGCTGGCGCGCTGCGATATCGAGACGCGGCGGGCGACGGGGCGGCCGCGCCGCGGCAAAGCGTCCACGCGCCGCGGCAAAGCGTCCATGCGCCGCGGCAAAGCGTCCACGCGCCGCGGCAAAGCGTCCATGCGCCGACGCAAAGCGTCCATGGGCCGGGGCAAAGCGTCCACGCTTCGGAGCAAAGCGTCCATGCGCCGGGGCAAAGCGTCCACGCTTCGGAGCAAAGCGTCCACGCTTCGGAGCAAAGCGTCCATGCGCCGCGGCAAAGCGTCCACGCGCCGCGGCAAAGCGTCCACGCGCCGCGGCAAAGCGTCCACGCGCCGCGGCAAAGCGTCCACGCGCCGCGACAAAGCGTCCATGCGCCGACGCAAAGCGTCCATGCGCCGCGGCAAAGCGTCCATGCGCCGCGGCAAAGCGTCCATGCGCCGCGGCAAAGCGTCCACGCGCCGGGGCAAAGCGTCCACGCGCCGGGGCAAAGCGTCCACGCTTCGGAGCAAATTTTTGAAAATTGCCCCGCGTTTGGCCACTATCAGCATGAAAAATCGGCCCGCCCCCCGCGCCGCGGGTTCGCGGACCCGCGCAAAATCCGCCGAACGTCCGCTACGCGGCCCCCGCCGCCCCGCCCCGCGGCCCGGCTGAATCGCCCCGCGGCCCCGCCGTCCCGCCGCGGGGCTTCCACGCCGTATCGCGCGGACCCGGCGTCCCGCCGCGGCCGGTTTGACAGGCCCCGCGGGACGCCCTACCATGCCCGGCCGACCCCCGGGGCGCCGGCCGTCCGCGGCGGACGACCCGCGGCCCCTCCACCCGGCGGGAGCGGCATGGCCTACCGACTCGGCGACCTCGCGGACCTGGTGACCCGGCAGGGGCTGCCCTGCACCGTGGACGGCGACCCCGACCGCACCGTCGCCGGCGTGGCCACGCTGGAGGATGCCGGTCCCGACGAGGTCAGCTTCCTGGCCAACGCCAAGTACGCCGAACAGCTCCGGGCCACCCGGGCCGGGGCGGTGATCGTGGCCCCCGACCAGGAGGTCCCCCCCGGGCCCGCCGCCCTCCGCACCCCCGACCCCTATGCCGCCGTGACCATGGTCATGGTCCACATCTTCGGCTTCCGCCGCCACCCCGGCGACGGGATCGACCCGCGGGCGGTCATCGACCCCTCGGCCCGGCTCGGCGAAGGGGCCACCGTCCGCCACGGGGTCACCATCGAGGCCGACGTGGTCATCGGCCGACGGGCCGTCCTCTACCCCGGCTGCTACGTGGGCCGCGGCTGCCGGATCGGGGACGACTGCCTGCTCTACCCCAACGTCGTGCTCTACGAGGGGACCGTCCTGGGCCACCGCGTGACCGTCCACGCCGGCACCGTCATCGGCGAGGACGGCCTGGGGTACGCCCCCGTCGGCGGCAAATGGCACAAGATCCCGCAGGTGGGCGCGGTGGAGATCGGCGACGACGTGGAGATCGGGGCCAACTGCGCCCTGGACCGGGCCACCCTCGGCCGCACCGTGATCGGGGCCGGCACCAAGTTCAGCAACCTCATCGCCATCGGCCACGGCACCCGCATCGGCCCCGATTGCCTCTTCGTGGCCCAGGTGGGCATCGCCGGCTCCGTGACCGTGGGCCGCCACGTCACCCTGGCGGGCAAGGTGGGCGTGGCCGGGCACCTCCGCATCGGCGACGAGGCCGAGATCGCCGCCATGAGCGGCGTCATGCGCGACGTGCCCCCCGGCAGCCGCCTGGCCGGACTCCCCGCCGCCCCGATGAAGGAGGCCATGCGCTCCATCGCCCTCGTGGAACGCCTGCCGGAACTCCATAGACAGCTCAAGAGGCTGGAGGCCGAGGTCGCCGACCTCCGCCGGGACCGCGACCGCCGCGAGGGCTGAGGGCCGGTCCCCCCGCCGGCGGGCCGCCCGCCCCGCCCGGATCGTGACCTTGCCGCCGCCGCCATGACCGACCCCGCCCCCCGCGCCGCCCGCCCCGCCGCCCGCCGCCGCTGGCCCCTCCTCGTCGGCGGCCTGGCCCTGCTGACCCACGCCGCCTTCTTCCTGCTCCGCGAGGACCTCCCGCCGTCCCCCGACGAACGCGAATACCTGGCCCTGGGGGCCGCCCTGGCCGAGGAAGGCTCGCTCCGCCTGCCCGACGGGGACGCCGCCCGCCGGCCCCCCCTCTATCCCGCCCTGCTGGCGGCCGTCCGCCGGTGGCAGGGGCCGGAGGCCTGGCCCCACGCGGTCCTCGCGGTGCAGTCCGTCCTGAGCTGGGCCGCCACCCTGCTCCTGGCCCTGCTGGCCGAACGCCTCGGCGGCCCCCGGGCGGCGGCGCTGGCCGGCACCGTGGCCGCCCTGTACTCGCCCTTCCGCTTCCTGCAGATGTCCTTCCTCGCCGAGACCCTGCTGATCCTGCTGCTGACCGCGGCGGTGTACGCCTACGTCGCCGCCGCGGCCCCGCCGCTCCGGACCGGTCCCCGGCTCGCCGCCCTGGGGGGCGTCTCCGCCCTGCTCGGCCTCGCCGCCCTCACCCGGCCGAACGCCCTGCTGCTCCTGCTGCCGCCGCTGGCCGACACCCTGGCCCGCCCCGGCGCCGCCCGCCTCCGCCTGGCCCGGGCCGCGGCCCTCACCCTCCCGGCGGTCCTCGGCTTGCTGCCGTGGATGCTGCGGAACGACCGCGCCGTGGGCCGGTTCACCCTGTCCACGACCGCGGGGCTGAACTTCTACCTCGGCCACAACCCGGACTATGCCGCCGAGCCGGGCCTGGGGGGGCGGACCGACTACGCGGCGTACGCCCGGCTGCGGGCCGCGGGCCTCTCCGAGGCCGAGGCGGACCGCGAACTGTGGCGGCGGGGGCTGGCCTTCCTGGCGGAGAACCCCGGCGAAACGGCCCGCAACGCGGTGCGGAAGGCGGGGGTCTGGTTCCGGCCCACCGTCCCCCAGCACGGGCCGGTGAGCCTGCTGCTGGCCCTGGCCACGGTCGCCGCCGCCGCGACCGCGGCCCGGCGGGAAGGAGGCCTCGATCCCCGCCGCCGGAAGGCGTACCGCGCCCTGCTGGCGGCCCTCGCGGCGACGGCGGCGGTGACGGCGTACTCCGTGTACGAGACCGGCCTGCCGCTGACCACCCCGCTCTACGTCGTGCCGCTGGGCGCCGTCGGGCTGCTGCGGTTCCGCGACCCCGGGCGGGTGCGGGGGCTGCTGATCGGGCTGGTCCTCAGCCAGTTGGCGGCGGCCGTCGTGTTCATCCCGCTGGAGCGGATCCGCTGGGCCGTGGACGGGCTGTTCATCGTGGGCCTGGCCGTCTGGGCCGCCGACCTGGGGGCGTGGTTCCGCGGCCCCGCGGCCGACGGAGCGGCGGCGGGCCGCGGCCGTGACGGCGCTTCGCCGGAAGGAGGGCCTTAGGTCATGGAGACGGACTTGAACGGCCGGTGGGTGCTGATCACCGGGGCCTCCGGCGGCATCGGGCAGGCGACGGCCCGGGCCTTCGCCGCGGAGGGAGCGGGACTGCTGCTGCACGCCCATCGCCACGTCGCGGAGGCCGAACGCCTGCGGGCGGAACTGGCCGCGGACGCCACGCATCCGGCCGTGGACGCGCCGCATCCGGCCGTGGACGCGGCGGTGCTGGCCGCGGACCTCCGCGACGAGCGGGCGGTGGAGGAGCTGTTCGCCGCGGCCGTCCGGCGGGCCGGGCGGATCGACGCGGTCGTGGTCAATGCCGGCGTCTGGCGGACGGAGGACGTCCCCCTGCATCGCCTGACCGCGGCCCAATGGCGGGAGACCCTCGACGCCGACCTGACCTCCGCGTTCCTGACCTGCCGGGCCTTCCTGCGGCACCTGGAGGAGTCGCCGCGCGAACGGGCCTCCGTGGTGCTGGTGGCCAGCACCGCGGCCCTCTTCGGCGAGGCCGGCCACGCGGATTACGCCGCCGCCAAGGCCGGCCTGGCCTACGGCCTGACGCTCAGCCTCAAGAACGAGATCGTGCGGCTGGCCCCGCGGGGACGGGTGAATTGCGTCTGCCCCGGCTGGACGGCCACGCCGATGGCGGCGGGGCCGCTGGCCGACCCCGCCGTCCTCCGCCGGGTGACGGCCACCCGCCCGCTCCGCGGCGTGGCCCAACCGGAGGACGTCGCGGCGGCCGTGGTCTTCCTCACGTCGGATCGCCTGGCCGGCCACCTCAGCGGCACGATCCTGCCGGTTGCCGGAGGCATGGAGGGGCGGCTGCTGCATCCGCCCTGACGGCTCGGGGATTGCGGCCCGCGGGACCATCGCGTACAACGGCGACGACCCGCTGTCCCGAGGAGAGCCGGCGCCGTGTCCCCGCTCCTGCCGTCCGCTGCCCGCCTGGTGCTGCTGTCCGCGGCGGCGGCCGCCCTGGCCGGTTGCGGGGAGCCGACGGCCCGGGTGGTCTCCGGCAGCCTGGAGGTGCGGGATATCCTGGGCCGGTGCGTGCGGGCCTACGAGACGGCGGCCACGGTGCAGGCCCGGGGGATCCTCCGCGACTACCGCGCGGCGGAGCGGCGGGTGGCGAACATCGCTTGGGACTACGCCCGGCCGGATCGCTGGCGGCTCCAGATCGAGCTGGACCTGGCCGTGGTCACGGCCGACGACTCGTGGTTCTATGACTCGACCACCCGGCGGTTCCGGCGCCACACCCGGTTCACGCGGAACCCGATCGAGACCTCGGCCTACCTGCTCGGCAAAGGCGTGCCGTTCCTGCTGCCGACGCTGTTGAGCCGCGGGTCCCCGGCGTTCGGCGGCACGCGCGACGGGCAGTACCCCGGCTGGAGCCTGGCCGGCGTCGGGTGGCACGCCGAGCGTCCCTGCTACGTGCTGGCCCGCCGGGGCTGGGGCCGCGAACCGACCCAGACCCTGCGGCTGTGGATCGACCAGGATCAAGATGTCCTCCGCGGGTGGGCAGTGGAACGACAGGGGCCGGACGGACGCGAGGAAGTCCTGCTGGGATGCAGCTACTACGAGATGCGGCTGGGCGAACCGTTGCCCCGCGGCCGATTCGACCTGTACCCGCCCAAACCAATCCTGCTGCCGTCGGCTGAGCCGAGGCGGCCGCCGCAACCCGGGACCGGCGAAGGGACGAACTCATGACCATGGATCAGGAGCGGCGCGATCTCGCTCGGCAGGCACGGACCTTGAAGGCCTCGGTCCTGGTGGGCAAGGCCGGCGCGACCGACGCGGTCATCCAGCAGGTCCGGGCCGCGTTCCGCCATGCGGAGCTGATCAAGGTCCGGTTTCAGCCGACGGCGCGGAGCGAGATCCGGGCCCTGGCCGAGGCCCTGGCGGCGGCCGTGCCCTGCCGGGTGATTCAGTTGATCGGTTTTGTCGCCGTGCTGCACCGCCCCGGCCGGGAGGCGGGATAGGGCCGCACCGGCGCGGCGGGCGGCGGACGGATCATGGAGGCCCTTGCGTGAAGTCCCCGCCTGCTCCAGAATGCGGAGCTCCGGCTCGGGATATCTGCCGAACGACGGCCGGCGGACCGATCCCCGCCTCGTCCAGCGGCGAACCTGGCGCGGCTGCCGTGGATGAGGCTCCTCCACCACCTGAGATACCGGAAGGGAACGATCCCGGACTCGCCGAATCGCCGCGTGCCAGGGGCCGAGCTGCCGCGGGACCGCGGGAGCCTGAAGGAGAAGTCAGCAGTGAAAGATGAGCGCAGCTTGCAGGCAGGACAATCCGAGGTCGCTGCGGCGACAGTCATGAATCGATGGTTGGTGGTCGTCGGCGCGATCCTCATCCAGCTCTGCCTGGGTGGGCTGTACGCCTGGAGCGTCTTCACGACCAGCTTGAAGGCGAGCATCGAATCGGGCGGCTACGGCTTCACGGCCTCCCAGACCCAGTGGATCTTCTCCATGGGGCTGGCCTGCTTCGCGCTGTCCATGCTCTTCGCCGGGCGTTGGCAGGCCAAGGTGGGGCCGCGGCCGGTGGCCGTCGTCGGCGGATTGGTCCTCGGCGCGGGCTATGTGCTCGGCGGCCTGCTGGGCAAGTCGTTCCTGCCCCAGTTGCTCCTGATCGGGGCCGTGGGCGGCGTGGGCATCGGCCTCGCTTACGTGGTGCCGATCGCCGTGGGGGTGAAGTGGTTCCCCGACAAGAAAGGGCTGATCACCGGCCTCGCCGTGGCGGGGTTCGGTTTCGGGGCGACCCTCTGGGTGAAGCTGGCCGGGGAGTGGTTCGGCGGGTTGCTGAACACGACCCGCGTTCTGGGATTGCCGGGCGTGCAGAGCGTCTTCGTGATTTACGGGGTGGCGTGGCTGATCCTGATCCTGCTGGGCAGCGTCGTCATGGTCAATCCGCCGGCTGGGTGGAAGCCGGCCGGATGGAACCCCAGCCCGGCCGCCGTCGCCAAGGCGGGAGGGAGCGTCGATCTCACGGCGCGGCAGATGGCGGGGACGCCGCAATACTGGGGATTGGTGTTGATGTTCACCGGGTCGGCCATGGCCGGCTTGATGGTCATCGGCGTGATTCGGCTTTTCGGTACGGACAGTCTCATCGCCAACGGGGTCGTCGCCGCCGACACCTTGGAGGCCGCGAAGAAGCTGGCGGGCGGCATCGCCGGGACGGCCATGGCCTGGTATGCCATCTTCAACGGTCTGGGGCGGATCATCTGGGGTTCCGTGTCCGACAAGATCGGCCGCAAGGTGTCGCTGTTGCTGATGTGCCTTTTCCAGGGCGTCATGATGCTGCTCTTCTATCGCCTGGGAGCCACGGAAGTCGGCTTGATCGTCGGCGCGTGTGTCATCGGGTTCAACTTCGGCGGCAACTTCGCCCTGTTCCCCGCCGCCACGGCGGACTTCTTCGGCAACAAGAACGTGGGATCGAACTATCCCTGGGTGTTCATCGCCTACGGCGTCGCCGGCATTGCCGGGCCGCAGGTGGGAGCCTACTTCCAGCCCTCCGGCGGCGCCGTGGAGGCCTGGAAGACGCCGTTCATGATCGCGGGTGTCGCGTGTCTGGTCGCCGCGGTCATCGCCCTGGCGCTGCGGCCGGTAGGTCAGGCCAAGCGCTCCTGACGCCCGCGGCGGACCGTGAAGATCCAGCTAGCTTGGGCTTGTCGATTCCCACGGCCTGCCGGAGAGACGAGCCAGCAGTCGCACCAGGCTTTGGGTGCCGTCCTCCTGCCCGCCGCTGGCGGCGACGGCGGCGTACAACTGCTTGGCCAGCGCCAATCCCGGCAGGCAGAGATTCATGTGGTCGGCTTCGTCCAAGGCTATCCGCAGGTCCTTCAGGTAGTTGCGGACGGCGAACCCCGACGTGAAATCGCCGCGGAGGATCCGCGGGGCGTAGTTCGTCAGGCTCCACGAACCCGCCGCGCCGCCGCTGACACTCTCCAGGACGCGGGCCAGGTCCAGACCCGCCGCTCGGGCGTATACCAACCCTTCGCACATCGCCACCATTCCGGCGGCGATCATGATCTGGTTCACCATCTTGGCGTGCTGCCCGCTGCCCGGCGGGCCTTGAAGCACGATGGTCCGGCCCATCGCCCTCAGCAGAGGCCGAACGCGATCCAGCACCGTGGCTTCGCCCCCCACCATGAACGAGAGCGTGCCGTCCCTGGCGCCGATGTCGCCGCCGGTGACCGGCGCATCGAGGCAGGCGATGCCGATGTCCTCGCCGCGAGCGGCGATCTCCGCCGCCAATCGCGGGCTGCTGGTCGTACAGTCGACCAGGATACATCCGCGGCCCAGCCCTTCGAACACGCCTTGCCGCCCCAGGACAACCTCGCGGAGCTCCGCCGGGCCGGTCACCATGGTGAAGACCGCCTCGCTTCCCTGCGCGGCGTTCGCGGGTGAGTCCGCCCACTCCGCGCCCGCATCGATCAGCGGCTTCGCTTTCGCGGGGGTACGGTTGTGTATCTTCAGGGAGTGCCCTTGCGCCAGCAGCCGCGCGGCCATGGCCCCGCCCATTCTGCCGGTTCCGATCCACGCCACCTTCATGGCTTCCTCTCGGAGGAGACGCTGCTTTGTCCCGCTGCTCGGCTGGATACCTGAGGCTGATTTCATGGCAGCGGACCGGCGGTTATGATACCGGCGATGATTGGCTCGAAACACCGCACGGCGATTGTGTTTCTCGGTTTGATGTTCGCCGGCCTGGTCGGCTGCGGCCCCGGCAAGTTGCTGCCCAACCCGGACACGTTACCGGAGAAGCTCGGCCCGCGAGTCCTCTGGCATACGCCGGTGGCCTATGTCTATGCGGCCGACAAGACCGTGGCTGGAGAGGCCGAGGGCTGGATCAGCGAGTTGGCGGCCCATGTCCGGCGGACCTACGGCCGGGAGTTGGGCAAGGGCCTGGTGATTGTCGTGGACAAGGGCGAGCCGCCCGGTATTCCGTCTTTGGAGGAACTGGTTCGCTGGCAACGCCGAACCGGTTTGGCCAGCGGCGTGCCCGCCGCCGACCTGCCGACCGTAGAAGCCCAACGTCGCAAGCTGGCGGAATCGGGCATGTCGGAGGAGACGCTCTGCCTCATCACGTCCGCGGTGCCGGACGATACTGCTCTGCTTCACCTGGGCCTGCCCAGTAACCTGCCGCCTGACGTTGCCTGGCGGATGTGCTGCCCTTCGCACCGCCTCATGGATGCGGCGGTGTGGGATTTCGCTCCGGCGGCGTTGGAGAAGAAGAAGGGCAAGTCTTTTGCCGTGGTCACGGCCTGGGCTTGGCCGTTGGCCTTTCCGGAGGCGGCCAAGGTCTTCAGGCTGGCCCGCGACACGCTGGCGTTTGAATTGTGGACCCAACGACAGCAGGGATGGTCGCGTGAACAGCGTGCCACCGAACTGGCCCGCTACGTCAAGGAGCGAGCCTTCCTCATCAGCCCGACGCTGGCCTTGGCCCTGTCCATGGCCGGGGAGGAGCGGTCGACGACGTCGCCCCCGAGTTCCGCGCCGTCGGCAGGTATCGCGGAACCGTAGGGGTTCGCGAGGAGTTCCGGTTCACCCCCTTACTTGACTTCCGTGATCTCGATCTCCAGCCGCCCCAGCAGCGGCAGCAGATTGAGCATGGAGTCGATCAGTCCCTCGTCGTTCAGGCTAGGCAAGGCCAGGGCGATGTGCGTCGGGTCGCAGTCGGTCTGCCGCAAGGCCGCGTCGATGTCCACCCACTGCCCGTCGATATAGACCTGCGTCCACATGTGATAACCGAAGACGCCTTCCCGCCCCGCGCCGAGCGTGCCTTCGGGAATCTGCACGAGGCCGCTGACGCCGCGGGCGGGCAGGTTGGCGGCACGAGCCAGCGCTGCCAGCAGCACGCCGTGCTCCGAGCAGTCGCCCTGGCGGCTGCGGGCCACTTCCGAAGCCGTGGCGAAGGCCACGTCCAACCCCTTGTCGGTGACGTAATCGGTGACGAACTTACGCAGGGCGTCGGCCTTCTCCGCGGGCGTCGCGGCCTTGCCCACGGCCCGGACCGCCAGACGCCGGATTTGCCGGTCCTTGATGTCGCAGAGGGTGGAGGCCTTCAGGTACTTCGCCGCTTGCTCGCGATCCGCGGCGGGCGCCTCCTTCAGGCCCCGCAGCTTCTTCCAATCGATCCGGCGGATGACTAATTCCGCTTCGTGGTCGCTGATCCGCTTGAACTTCTGCATGCCCGTGGTCGGTAGTTCGGGAAAACGAGTGCCGTCCGCAGGCAGTCGCAGACGCATGCGCACGGACTGGGCCTCGGCCGGCACCCGCCGATTGGCCCGGACCAGCGTCTCCAAGAACATCTCCGGGGCCTCGCCCTCGCCTCGGAGGGCCTCCTCCTTGCTGGAGGCGACCACCTGGAGATCGACAATCCCCATCTTGATCGTTGTAATGATGGGATTGCCCTCGTCGTCGACCCACAGGTCGGAGGCAATCGGCACCGGCAGCAGAGCGGTTGCGGTGACGCGGGTCAGCTCCCGCTTCTTGCCCAGCACTTCCACGGTTTCTTTGCCCTGCACGACGATCTCGGTCTCGATCGGCCCGTCCACTTTCTGTGACGGCTCGTATCCCTTGATACGGTACTTGGTGCCGGGCTGGAGACCGCGGCGGCGAGTCTCCAACAACTGCCCATACGGGAAGAGGATTTCCGGGTCGAAGTCGTGCGTGAGTTCTCGCTTCGAGCCGAACTGCTCCATAACCAGGTGGATCTTGCCGTCCTTGATTACGCCAGTCGTTGTGGCAGGCTCCCCGCCCATGTTCAGATCGGCCTTCAGCGAGATGGGTTTTCCATCCAGCGTCTCGCGATACCGCTGATCAAAGGCTATTTTGATCTTGGCCTTGTTGCGGGCGATCTCGATCTGCATGACCGAACGGGAGCGGACTTCTTCGCCGAGCGTCCGCACTGAGGTCATCATGTGCCCGCACTTCTTGCCCTGCATCAACACGACGTGCCACCGCTCCTCGTTTGGGGGCGGCTTGGGGCGGTCCTGGGCGAACAGCGGGTTGGAAAGCAGCAGCAACAACCCACCCAAAGAAACAACGAATACTCGATCGTGCCTGGATGACATGACGGCTCCTCAGTATCCTGCATGGCTCACCCATGCGGTTTGTCCAGTATAACGGCTTCCACGAGCTGACCTTTCCGGAATCGGGATGCCGAACACCGGTCGGCGAGGCCCGCCTGTTGGGGGGAGAGGTTTCTGGATGCGGGCGATGGTGAATCCGACGTAGGCTCTGCCTCAGCCCGCAAGACAGTCCCGTGGCGGTTGTCGTCCGTCTTGTGCCCGATACATCCAGACAAGGTCGGCAAGCGTCGCAGCAGCCATCACGAGCGGTTTACTTGCTGGAGATGGCCGCTCGTCCTTGGCGATCTTCGTCCTGCCGCTCACGCAGCGCAGATGGGGGGTCGGCGGATATGGTGTTCGGTCGCCTGCTGGTAGGCATGGGCGATTTGCAGTAATCGCTCCTCCGCGAACGGCGCAGACATGAGCTGCAGGCCGATCGGCAGGCCGGCCCGCGTGAAGCCGCACGGAATACTCACCGCTGGGATGCCGGCCAGGTTGGCCCCACAGTTATAAATGTCCATGAGGTACATTTGCAGTGGGTCGGCGGTCTTCTCGCCAAGACGGAACGCGGGTGTCGGGGTGGTAGGCGAGAGGATCACCTCGCAATCGCTCAACGCGCCAAGGAAGTCGTTGCGGATCAGCGTGCGGACTTTCAGGGCCTTCAGGTAGTAGGCGTCGTAGTAGCCGCTGGATAAAACGTATGTGCCGAGCATAATCCGCCGCTTGACCTCCGGCCCGAAACCTTCTGCGCGGCTGGCGCTATAGAGGTCGATGTAGTCGGCGGGTTTCGCGGTCCGGTGACCGTAGCGCACGCCGTCGAACCGGGCCAGATTGCTGGATGCCTCCGCCGTGCAGAGGATGTAGTAGCAGGCGATGGTGTAGGCCGCGTGCGGCAGGCGGACTTCGCGGACCTCGGCCCCCAGGGCGCGATAGACCTCGATGGCGGCCTCCACGGCGGCCCGCACCTCCGGATCCAGCCCCGCGCCGAAGTACTCCGGAGGGATGCCGATCCGCACCGGGCCGATCGGCTCGTTGAGCACACCGACATAATCCGGCACCGGGGCGGCCACGCTGGTGGAGTCGCGCGGGTCGTGCCCCGCGATCACCCTGAGGACCGTGGCCAGTCCCGGCACGTCGGTCGCGAAGATCCCCACCTGATCCAGGCTGCTGCCGAAGGCCACCAGCCCATATCGCGAGACCCGCCCATAGCTCGGCTTCAACCCGCAAACCCCGCAGAAGGCCGCCGGCTGTCGCACCGAGCCGCCGGTCTCGCTGCCGAGGGCATACGGCACCAGCCGGGCGGCCACCGCCGCCGCCGAGCCGCCCGAGGAGCCGCCGGGCACATGGTCGAGATTCCACGGGTTCCGCGTGGGGAAGAAGCCGGAGTTCTCCGTCGATCCACCCATGGCGAACTCGTCGAGGTTCGTCTTGCAGACCGGAATCGCTCCGGCGGCGAGCAGCCGCTCGATGACGTGGGCGTTATAGGGCGAGTGGAAGTTCGCCAACATGCGAGAGCCGCAGGTCGTCGCGCCGACGTTCAGGCAGATGTTGTCCTTGACAGCGATGGGCAGGCCGTGCAGGGGGCCGGCGGGGTTGCTGTTTCTGCGTGCCGCATCCAGCCGCCTCGCCGCCTCCAGGGCCGACGCTTCCAGCAGCTCGAGAACGCAACGGAGCATCGGGTCGAAACGGGCGATCCGTTCGAAGGTCGTCGTGATGCCCTCTGTGACGGTCATGGTCATCGCTTCCCATCGGCGGCGGGCAGGAACGGGCCGGTTGATGGCGTCAGGCGGTGTCCTGCTCCAGAACCTTGGGCACTTTGAAGTACGGTCCTACCGCCTCCGGCGCGTTGGCCAGTACACGAGCGACGCCCAACGGCTCGGTTGGCCGGTCCTCGCGGAAGACGCCATGCACCGGGAGCGGGTGGGCGGTGGGTTCGACACCTGCCGTGTCCACTTCGTTGAGCTGCTTCATGTAATCGAGAATCGCTCCGAGTTGTCCGCCGAACTGGCCCACTTCCTGGTCGGAGAGCTTGAGTCTCGCCAATTGGGCGATGTGCCGAACCAGTTGCTCGTCTATCTCGCCGGGCATGGTCCACCTCGATGGGGCTTATCGCGCGCATGGAAAAGGCGGCGCCGATGATCCCGCGCCGCCTTCTATCACTTGTCGTCTTTGGCGTAAAGGACCCCGGCCGTCAGCCTTCGGCCGCTGCCGCGGTCGGGTGTCTCCGTTCAGGATGCGGCAGCCTCCGAGGCGGGTTTCCAGTCTCGCTTCATCGGCTTGACGACCAAGCCCATGCGGATCGCCTTGGTCGAGACCTTGATCCGGCACACCCGGCCGTCGATGACGGCCCGGACGCGTTGGATGTTCGGTTTGAACTTGCGCTTGGTGATGCCGGTCACCTTGGTACCGACCCCACCCAGGTACTTGGCCTTGCCGCGATGGGTATACTGTCGGCCGGCTCGCGTGCGCTTCCCGGTAAAGTGGCAGACACGTGGCATGATGCACCTCGTCGTTCAGACTCAAAAACGAGTCCGGCAAGTATAGCATGAATCGAACCCAGGGCAAGACCGCTTATAAGTCTGGTTTTCGTGGCGGGAAACGCGGCGGCCGATAAAATCGGAGCCGGAAACGAGTCCCCGCTGCGGCAATGAACCGTCGCATGCGGCGTTTGGCCTTGCGAGGGACGCATGGATCGCGACAGGTTGGCGGACTTGATCCACGGCGCCCAGCGAGGAGAGGCCGCAAGCTTTGAGGGCCTGATCGACGCGTTCGCGAGTCGCGTATTCGGCTTTTTCTTCCGTGCGACGTTCTCGCGCGAAGAGGCCGAAGACCTCATGCAGGAGGTGTTTCTCCGGGTGGTCCGGACGATTGCCTCCTATCAGCATGACGACCGCTTCGAGTCCTGGCTGTTTCGGATTGCCGCGAACCTGGCACGCGATCGACTGCGGCGGCGACGGCGATCTCCTCGTTCCGCCGTGAGTGGCGGCCGAGACGGCGAGTACGATAAAGGCACGCTGCCCACCGACGCGCTCGATGGCCTGGCGGGCGAGGCGGAGTCGGTCGATGCTCGGCTGATCCATCGCGAGGAACTGGACGCGCTGGGCGCCGCCTTGGCCCGGCTTCCGGAGCCGGAACGAGAGGTGATCGTGTTGCGACACTTCTCGCAGATGTCCTTCAAGGAGATTGCCGACGCCACGGGCACACCCCTGGGAACCGCGTTGGCGCGGGCGCACCGTGGTCTGGCTAAGCTGCGCCAATGGTGCAAAGAGGAGACTTTGCCGCAAGAACCGCGCGAGGCCTCGTCGCCCGGAGATGCGGGGAATCGGTGATCGGGTGCGAGATATCCGAGAGCAACTTCGGCCCTGCGGCGGAGTTGCCGCGAGCGAGTAATTGGCATGAACAACGAAGACCACGAACTCGAACGGGAGATCCGCGACGCGGAGAACTGGCTGGCGACGTGGGAGACCCCGTTGCCGTCGGCGGTGGGCGTGGCGGCAACCAAAGCCGCGGTGCGGGCTGCCTTACGCCGCAGGGCGGTGCTGCGGTGGCGGTGGGGGGGGCTGGCGGCCGCGGCAACGGTGGTTCTGGCGGCGTGGTTGGGTTGGCACTACTGGGTCTCCGATCGCGGCGTGAACAATATGTTCTTCGCGGAAGCAGACGCCGATCTGCAACCCTGGCCTCCGGAGACCAGCGAGGATGCCACGCACATGGTCAACCTGAGCACGGACCTGGCCGAACTGGAGTCGTGGGCCGCAGACGATGCGTGGGATCTGGATGGCACGATGTTGTACCGTGCCCTGGAAGACGCGGTGCGGTCAAGCGAGTCGGTCGGGGAAAGCGAATCCGAACTTCCGTCATCCTATCGGCCAGTGCCGGCGTCACCGAGAATCGAGGAAGCCTGATGAACCGCCTGCTGAAGATACTGTCGGTTGGTTGTGCTGTCGGGGGGGTACTGTTGACCGTCGCGGCCTCAGCCTCGGCGGCGATGCTGCCGGGAGAGCCGGCGCAGGATTCTCGCCCCGCGGATGATCGCGATCGCGGTTGGGTCGAGGATGGTCCACCGCCCCCGCCGCCGGACGACCAAGGGCCGCCGTGGATGGGACGGCCCGACCGCCGAATGGGCGAATCGGGCGAGGGCGGTCGTCCACGGATGCGGCCGCGGTTCAAAGAGGGTTTCGGCCCGGATCGCGGCCCGATGCCGCCGGAGTTGATCGACCGGGCGATGACGGTTATCCGCGAGAAATTCCCCGAGTATCACGCCCGCCTGGAGCGTCTGCGGGCAGAAAACCCCAGACGGTTCGAGGCTGCGGTTCACGTCGTCCTGCCGGTCGTAATGGAGTATCTGGAGATCCGTGATCGGCACCCGGAGATGGCGGACACCATCATCGCGGAGTTCCGCATCGAACAACAGTTGGCCGAACTCAGCCGACAATACCGCGCGGCCGCCGAACGGCCCGAGGCCCAGGCCGACCTGGCCCGGCAGATCGAAGAGCTGGTTCGCGAGCAGACGGAGCTCCGTTTCCGCCGACAAGCCTTCCGCTTGGATGAGTTCGAGCGACGCTTGCGCGAGCAGCAAAGCCGACTGGAGGAGCAGCGTGCCCGCCTGGAGCAGGAGATGAAAGATCGGGACGACCTGATTGCCCGCCGGGTGGAGGAAGTCAAGCAAGGGCGAATCACCGCGGAGCCGCGTCAGAAGGGTCCGCGACCTCCCGGATTCCGCGGCTTCGGGCGAGATCGCGATGGCCCGCCACCCAGCCCTGAAAGGCCGGACAGGGACCCCGGCGAGACGGAACTGTAGGACGAGGGGGTAACTCGGTCAGGGTCTTTCTCTGGCAGTCAACCCTGCGTCGTGGTGCAGGAGTGCCAGTGCCGCAACAGCACCACGATGAACCACAGGCCGCCAATGGCATAGGCTGCTGCCGCGGGCCACATGTGCTGCTGCCACTCGCTCTCTGCCCAGCTCTGCACGGCCAGTACGGCCCCGATCGCATAAAACAGGAAGAAGATCAGCACCACGCTGCCGAAGAAGTAGCGGTCCGCATCCCGCAGGTGGCGGTTGCTCTCCAGCCATTTCTCCCAGGTGACGGCCGTTTCGATGTGCGGCTCGACGTGCTCCTTCAGATAACGGCCCGCGCGGATGACACTGTTCTGCTCCATGATGAACGCCAGCATGAAGACCAGGACGACAAACGGCATCGACGCCGCCGCGTAGACAGCCTCGAACCGCTGGGCCAGAAACGCGGTCAGCGGGACGAATACCGCGACCAGCACCAGCAACCCGAACATCCGCACCTTGGCGCCACGGATCTCGTCGCGAAGGGTGATGTACTGCTGCTTCATGAACTCCTCGGTCGACATGGGAGGCTCCTATGAACTCGTTGTGCAAGACCTCCAGCGTTTTTCGCCCCGAAGGCCCCTT
>CAZNFM010000046.1:0-13768 GCA_964572385.1 uncultured Planctomycetaceae bacterium
GAAGAGTACGCCGCCTTTTTTCAGCCGGCCATCAACGAAATTCGGTTATAGCTCTCGTATCTCTTCTTCAGACCCATTGACCTGATTCTTCTTTGCGAGGCTCCGATGCTACTGCGGATCACGACAGCGGGCCAGGAGCCCTTGAGACGTCGTCGCGGACCAAGCCAGGTGAAGAGCGTTTCACCTCTGGTGCAAGGCTGATATCAACGATTCGGGCAGGACATGTCATGCCCTCGTTCTTCATCTCGCCAGGTTCCGGCGCGGGCAAACGCAGACCTGCCGCGTGTCAAACGGGTGTTCCGGAACACTGACTCTGCGCCAGAGGTAATTCGGACGAAAACGCGACTGTCCACCGCAGATGCGATTCTGTGCAGCAGATAGAGGACTTCTAGCGCCTCGCTTCCGCTCATTACCGCAGGTTTCTTGCAGCTTGCTTCCACGAATCGTAGGTCAATATAGGCAAGATGGCTAATCGGCGATGAGTGTGCTGGCTAGATGACCGAACGGCACAAACCGGCCGGGGTGGGGTGGGATGACCACGAATCGCAGGGGTTCGGTTGGCCTGGGTGCGGCAGAACATGCCTTGGCAAGTTCTCCTATTCTGGAGAAACATAGTGGTCGAAAGACAAGGCATCTGCGTCTCATGCTTGCCGTGCTATCGCTGCTGGTCACTGGATGTGGATCTCAGAGTCTGACAGGCGACGGGGCCTTTCCCGGCGGACAGGAAGATCCTTGGAACACGGGCGGCGTGCAGACGAAAGCTGACCCCGGTGTTTCGCCGGAGGAGTCGAACAGTTCTGCGTTCGGTGGAGCGCTAGGCGGCGAACCGCCATCGGCGAATGTCGGCGGCTCAGCCTTGGATCCGGAGTTGGTTTCCGACCCGCGATACGCGAAAGGGCCCCGGACTCTTCTCTGGTCCATGAAGGGTTCTCGCATCCTTCTGACGAATGAGCAGATCGCTGCCGCACGCCAACTGTGCCGGACCCATCCGGCAGCCATCGCCTTGAAGGACGCGATCGTCGGAGCCGCTGCCTACTGGGCCGCCATCCCCGACCAGGAATTGTTTTGGCGACTGCCGGACTCGCAGGTCTGCCGCGCCTTCAATGTCTCCACCCAGGAGTGTCCGCTCCACGGCTCTGCCGTATATCAATACGGGACGTACCCGTGGATTCTGAACGTCGAGGAACCTTTCACGATTGAGTGCCCCATCGGCCACGAGAAGTATCCGAGCAACGACTTCGCGGCATACTATGCGAGCGGGTTCAGCGACCCCTCTCTGCTGACGGGGCCTTATCCTGATGACGGTCGCGGGTGGATTTCCCCGAGCGGCGAGAAGTACTGGATGGTGGGCTATGCCTGCCATTGGAACTGGAGGAACAACTGGCTGCCGGCAGTCACCAAGCTAAGCCAGGCGTACGCTTTGACCGGGGACCGTCTTTACGCCAGGAAGACCCTGGTCATGCTCGACCGCATCGCGCAAGTGTATCCGGGCATGGATTATGCAACCCAATCGCGGATGGGCGAGCTCACCGGCGGTGAGTACAAAGGGAAGATACTCAATGCCCTTTGGGAAACCAAGACTCTGCTGGACCTGGCGGTGGCCTATGATCTCGTCTTTGATGCGGTCCTGGAGCCGGATGGCATCTGCCTTCCCTGGAGGAGCACCGCGGACCTGCGAGCCAACATTGAAGCCAATTTCCTTGAGGAAGGATTACAGGCGGTGGCCGATGGTCGAATTGCCGGCAATCCCAGTGCACGAGCCACCGCGGTGATCGTGAGGCAGGGCAGTTCGCTGGAGAGCCAATTGGAGGACATCCTGAATCACTCCGGAGACGGCATCTTACTCGACGGCCTGTACTACGCCCTCTACAACAGTGTTGCCAAGGACGGCATGCCGTGGCTGACCTCCCCGGACTACGGTGCCGTGCGGGTCAACTACCTGGCTTCGTTGGGACGCAGCCTACTGCCGGCTGGGATCAACATCTACCAAATGAACCGGATGCGGGCGATGTTCAATCTGCCGTTGGGCCTGATCTGTACGCAGCGGTTCACGCCGTCGGAGGGAGATTCCGGCGGACCCCATACGGGTCTGGCGGTTCCCAGCGATGCCGCCTATGAGGACGCCTACCGGAATCTTCAAGAACGCGCATACGCCTGGCTATTGCGCGAGCAAGGCGCATTGGAAGGCGCTGAGTACCGGTCATTTGAGCAGTTGTTCAAGGAGCCGATCCGCGCCCAGGCTCTGGCTGATGCGGCGAGTCACGAGCCGGCGCAGGCTTCTCGATTCTTCGACGGTTTGGGCCTGGTCATACTCAATAACGCCGGGGACACCGCCGGGGTCAGTCTATTCTACGGTCTGCGCGCCGTGCACGGCCATCATGATCGCCTCAACGTGGAAGTGTACGGCCGAGGGCGCAGGCTCTCGCCGGACTTGGGCTATCCGGACTTCATGAACGAGTACGTCCCGGGTGTGTACAGTTGGTCGAAGAACACCATCAGCCACAACACCGTGATGGTGGACGAGAGCAAGCAACTGGGCAATACCGCCGGCCGACTGTTGCGGTTCCATTGGGGCGGGTCACTTCACGTTGTCGATGTGGACGCGGCCGGCTCCTATCCGCAGGCTACCATCTATCGTCGCACCCTGGCGTTCGTCGAGATCGGTGCGGACAATGCCTACCTGGTGGATGTGTTTCGCGTGCGTGGCGGCGAAGACCATGTCTTGAGCCTGCACGGTGGGGCGGGCACGTTCGACTTCACCGGTGCTCCTTTGCCGCCACCGGTTGTGGAAGGCACGCTGGCAGGCCCGAACGTCGGCTACGGTGAGTTGTACGACGACCCGATTTTGGGGCAACCGGGATATGGAGGGCCATTCTACGGTTACTGCGGGAGCGGTTACTCACACTTGTTCAATTGGCAGAGTGTCACCCCGACCGGCGTCTCCGTCGCCCAGTGGACTTGTCCGGATGATCCAGACCTGCCTCCAACGCGACTGAGGATCCACATCCCCGCACAACCCGAACAAGAGATCGTTTTGGCAGATGCCTACGTATCCCCTCTCCAGCGGGTGCCGACTGTGTTGAAATACATCCTCCTGCGCAAGAGCAGCGGAGTTGGCGGCAACACGTTCGTCGTGGTATGGGAAATGACGGATCTGCCGTTGATCGACGAGGTGACGCTGGAGGATGACTCGGCCTTGGGAAACGACGCCGATCGCATCGTCGTCTTGTCGGTTCGACGGGGCGATGCCATTGATCGGATCTCAGTCTCTCCGGAAAGCGGCCTTCTTCACTCCTTGGGTGGAGGCGTCACTTCAGACGGCGTCGTGACCTTCGCCAGCCAGGATGGGGGCGTTTGGGATCGGTGCCTGATCCTCGGCGGGTCGCTGCTGACCGCGAGCGATCCGCCCTTGACGCTCCCGGTTCTCCCAACGGTTCGCGGGGCCGTCGTGGCTTCCAACCACGCCGACAGGTCGATCAGTGTCGACGTGACGGAAGGTGGTGGTGACCTATCCGGGTTGCCGGGTGCCGGCGTCCGCATCTTCAACTCGAACCACTCCGCCTTCTATACGATTTCGTCGGCGGAATGGAGCGGACCTCGTCTGATTCTGGGGTTGGAGGGCTCAGATGTCTTAACGGGTCGGCTGCGGTTGACTCAGGTCGATGTCGAGCAGCATTGCGTTTCGACCGACACGGGGATTCCGTTTCCCGCGCACTTGGTCGGGATGACGCTGTTGACGGGAAATCTCTCACCGGCTGGTCGGATTCTGTCGGTCACCGGCGGGGGGCGCCTATGCCTGTCGGACAATGCGGACATGTCGGCGTTGCTGGCGACCTGGGAAGCTGGCGGAGATGTCTGGGTGGCGGACTTCGGAGTCGGGGACCAGATCGAGATCGAGCGGATGGCGCAATGAAACACAGACGGCTCTCGCCTGCATTGCCGGGGCCGACTTGAGTGACCCGCCCCCGGCGGACGGCGTCGACTGCTTGAGCGTCGGCTCCCCGATGCGCCGCGCGAGTAGTGTGCGGCCTACGGAACGAGGTGCCCGGGAGGCGACGTGGTACCCACGACGCGGCGCCGGGCAAGGATGGGAATAGGCCCGACGCACCCTCCGCTGATGCCCAAGAATTACCTGCTCGACGCCAATATCCTTCTCTACGACCGTTCTTCCATTCTTCACTTCGAGAACAATACGGTCATCATCCCGTCGGGGTGATCGAGGAAATCGACCGCTTCAAGATGGAGATGACCGACCGCGGCTGCAACGCCCGCACCGTGGTTCGACGACTGGACGCCTTCCGGGGGCAGCACAGTCTGATTGAGGGCGTTCCTCTTCCTCGCGAGGTCGTTCTGCGGGTCTGCTGCCAGCCGGACCGCCCGCTGACCGGCGCTCATCGCGATGGGGATGTCGGACTGCTTCGTGTCGCCACGGCCGTCCGTCGCGCGGAGCCGGAGACTCCGCTGATCATCGTGAACCGGCAAGACGGTGCCGGCCATGGCGGCCGCGAACCTGCTCCGAGCGCTCGGCGGCACCGGCTTGCGTCCTGCGGCCCTGTGCCGCGAGGGCCGAGCGGAAACCAGGCCCGGGAGCGGTGCCGGCCTGGCTGCGGCGGGGCGGAGGACTCCGCGGGGCCGGCTGGCACCTCGCCTCGCGTCGCTTTACTGTTGCGCCCGCTGATTCCGCGCTGCGGTTCGCCAGCGGCGTCATCATCCCCTATAGTCCCGTCGTGAGCGATCCCGCGGATCGATCGCGGGGAGTGAAGTCGAACGCTGGGAAGGAGAAGGCCAAATGAGTCGCGCGGGTGCCTGGATCGTGGGTCTGGCGGCGTTGGTGTGGCTGGGTGGTTTCCCCGGCACGGCCCGGTCGGAGGAGCCGGCCCGGGGCGTGGTGTTCGAGGATCGGAACGGCGACGGCCGCCGCGACGCGGGCGAGCCGGGCCTGGCCGACGTGGGCGTCTCCAACGGCCGCGACGTGGTCAAGACGGACCGCGAAGGCCGCTACGAGCTGCCCGCCATCGAGGGGCAGGCCGTCTTCGTGATCAAGCCGCGGGATTTCATGACGCCCGTCAGCGCGCAGCAGCTTCCCCGGTTTTATTACCTGCATCAGCCCGCCGGTTCGCCGGCGAAGCTGCGTTACGCCGGCGTGGCCCCAACCGGGCCGTTGCCCGCGTCGATCGACTTTCCCCTGACCAAGCGGCCCGAGCCGGAGCAGTTCGACGTGCTCGTCTTCGGCGATCCGCAGCCGCGGGACCTGACCGAGGTGACCTACCTGGCCCGCGACGTGGTGGAGCGGGTGGATCCTCGCGGCGTGGCCTTCGGCGTGTCGCTGGGGGACATCGTCTACGATCGGCTGACCCTCTTCGAGCCGTACGCGGCGGTGGTGGGCACGCTGGGGCTGCCCTGGTACAACGTGCCCGGCAACCACGACCACAACTACGACGGGGACGGCGACGAGCAGGGCAACGAGAGCTGGAAGCGGGTCTTCGGCCCGCCGACCTACGCCTTCAACCACGGTCCGGTGCATTTCATCGTGGTGGACGACGTGCAGCTCCGCGGTCCGGCGGAGCCGGGCAAGTACGATGGCGCCTTCGGCCGCCATTTGGTCTTCCTCGAGAACGACCTGCGGCACGTCCCGCGGGACCGGCTGGTGGTGTTGCTGATGCACATCCCGGTGGTGGAGGCCCGCGACAAGGAGCGGCTCTTCGCCCTGCTGAAGGACCGGCCGCACACCTTTTCGCTGTCGGCCCACTGGCACTACCAGCAGCATTTCTTCCTGACCGAGCAGGACGGCTGGCCGGGGCGGACGCCGCACCACCACCTGGTCCACCCGACGGCCTGCGGCTCGTGGTGGAGCGGGGGCCGCGACGAGTGCGGCATCCCCCACACGCTCAGCCGCGACGGGGCGCCCAACGGCTGGTCGGTGATCACCTTTCGCGGCACGGGCTACTCGGTCCGCTTCGTGCCGGCCCGCCGCCCGGCGGACGAGCAGATGGCCATTTACCTGCCGGAGAGCGTGCCCGCCGCGGAGGCGGGGCGGACCGAGCTGCTGGTGAACGTCTATGCCGGTTCGGAGCGTTCGACGGTCGAGTGGCGGATCGGCGGCGGGGCGTGGGCGGCGCTGGAGCGGACGGCGCGGGTGGACCCCAATTACGCGGCGGTGCGGAAGGCGGAGGCGGAGCGCAAGCCGCCGCCGGGGCACCAGCTCGGGGAACCGGCGATCTGCCCGCATTTGTGGGCGGCGCGGCTGCCGGCGGGGCTGGCCCCGGGGGTGCACGTGGTGGAGGTGCGGACCACGGACCTGTTCCAGCAGACCGCCACGGCCCGACGGATCCTGCGGGTGGAGTGAGCGGGCCGCGGCCTGCTGGTGCGAGACTCCCTTCTCGCGGCCGCGCTACGGCGGCTGCTGGTGCGAGAACCCCGTCTGCTGGTGCGAAAATCCCTTCTCGCACCGGCGTTCCGGCGTTCCGGGGAATCCCTTCCCGCAACCAAGGCGGCGTGCGAGAAAGGATTCTCGCACGAGCGGTAAAAACCGGCCGGGCGGACCGGCCGCACGCTGGTGCGAAAATCCCTTCTCGCACCCACTGTTGTGGGAATCCTTTCCCGCGCAGGACCCCATTCGCGCCTCATGGAGCGGGAACGGAATCCCGCGATCGTGCGTGCGAGATGGGAATCTCGCACGAGCTGGGGGGTTCCGCCGTAAAAACCTGCCGGGCGAACCTGCCGGCGGGCGGGGTCGGGCGGCGGGGGCCCTGGGCGGGGCTGAAAACGCCGTTTTTCTGGGTTTTTTCGGGGTGCGGCGGAGCAAAACGCGCACGCGGCGCGCCGAAAGGCGCACGCGGCGCGCCGGGGAGCGCACCAAACGCGCCGGGGAGCGCACCAAACGCGGCGGGGAGCGCACCAAACGCGGCGGGGAGCGCACCAAACGCGCCGGGGCACGGCCGCGGCGCGGGTAAAAACGGCCGCGGCGCGGGTAAAAACGGCCGCGGCGCGGGTAAAAACGGCCGCGGCGGAGGGGCGTGCGGCGACGGCGAAACGCCGCCCGGCGACGGCGAAACGCCGCCCGTCCACGGCGAAACGCCGCCCGGCGACGGCGAAACGCCGCCCGTCCACGCCGAAACGCCGCTCGGCATCGCGCAAATCCTGCGCGGCGGCGGCGGAACGGCGTGCGGCGACGCCGAAACGCCGCCCGTCCACGGCGAAACGCCGCCCGGCGACGGCGAAACGCCGCCCGTCCACGCCGAAACGCCGCTCGGCATCGCGCAAATCCTGCGCGGCGGCGGCGGAACGGCGTGCGGCGACGCCGAAACGCCGCCCGTCCACGCCGAAACGCCTGCTGGTGCGAGAATCCCTTCTCGCACCCCCACGCTCCGGGGAATCCATTCCCGCGACGACGGCGGCGTGCGAGAAAGGATTCTCGCACGAGGGGCTCGCACCCAGACGACGGCGGCGTGCGAGAAAGGATTCTCGCACGAGGGGCTCGCACCCAGACGACGGCGGCGTGCGAGAAAGGATTCTCGCACGAGGGGAGGACGACGGCGGCGTGCGAGAAAGGATTCTCGCACGAGCGGCGTCGCATTGCGGTGATCGGTCAGTACGCGGCGGCCAGCGCCCGGCAGGCGTCGGTGACCGCCCGCCGCGCCGCGGCCGACGCCCGCCGCGGCGTCTCCGCGGCCCCGGGATCTCCTACCACGCGTAGGCCTCCGGGGCCGGGCCGCCCGGGCCGGGGAAGATCTCGTCCAGCTTCCGCACGAACTGGGCGCTGAGCTTCAGCCGCAACGCCCGCACGGCGCTGTCGAGCTGCTCCCGCGTCCGCGGGCCGATGATCGGGGCGGTGACCGCCGGGTGGCGCAGCACCCAGGCCAGGGCGACCTCGCCGGGGCGGAGCCGAGCGGCGGCGCAGGCCTTCTCGAAGGCCCGGATCTTCGGGGCGTGCTTCGCGTAGTCCTTCCGGGCCCAGTCGCCGGCCCGGCGGCCGACCCGGGCCTGGCCCATGTTCCCGCCCAGCAGCCCGCCGGCCAGCGGCGACCAGGGGATCACCGCCAGCCCGTAATGGGCGCAGGCGGGCAGCACCTCCAGCTCGACGGTCCGGTGGAGCAGGCTGTACTTGCTCTGCTCGGCGACGAGGCCGAGGAAGTTCCGGCGGCGGGCGGCCTCCTGGGCCTGCACGATGTGCCAGGCGGCGAAGTTGGACGAGCCGACGTAGAGGATCTTGCCCTCGCGGTAGAGCTGCTCCATGGCCTGCCAGATCTCCTCCCAGGGCGTCTCGCGGCAGACGTGGTGCATCTGGTAGAGGTCGAGGTAGTCGGTCCGCAGGCGGCGGAGGCTGCCCTCGCAGGCCCGACGGATGTGCAGGGCGGAGAGGCGGCTGGTGTTCGGCCAGTCGCCCATCTCGCCGAAGAGCTTGGTGGCGAGGACGGTCCGCTCTCGCCGGCCGCCGCCCTGGGCGAACCACCGCCCGATGATCTGCTCGGTGAGGCCCTCGCCCTTCTTCCAGCCGTAGATGTCGGCGGTGTCGAAGAAGTTGATGCCGAGCTCGTGGGCCCGGTCCATGATCGCGAAGCTGTCGGCCTCCGTGGTCTCCGGGCCGAAATTCATCGTGCCGAGGCACAGGCGGCTGACCTTCAGGCCGGTCCGGCCGAGCTGGACGTATTGCATGGGGCACCTCTCGAATCGCGGGACGTCGTCGGGCGGCCGGCTTCCTTTTCCGGCGGCCGCGGCTATACTTTGTACCGCGCCCGCCGGGCGGCCGGAAGGTCCGGCGGCCGGGGGGCGCCTGGCCTCGGGCCGATCGCCGCCGACTTGCCTGATCCTCACTCCCCCCGCCTGGGTTCCGGAATTCCGCCATGAGCCTGACAGTGTCCGTGCAAAACGTGCAGGGCCGGCCGATGCTGGTCATCAACGGCCGACCCACCCACGAGATGTGGGCCTACGGGTGGCCCAACGCCGTCCGCGACTTCACCGCCGCCGGATTGCGGATCTGCCAGTTCCACGTCCGGGGCCCGTCCTGGTGGGTCGGCCCCGGGACATACGACTTCTCCGAGATCGACGCCCAGGTGGGGGAGTTCCTCCGCGACGCGCCGGGCGTGCTGCTGCATCCGCGGGTGGGCTTCGGCTACGCCGGCGAGGGCTGGTGGGCGTGGAACCACCCCGACCAGCTCGCCGTCGGGCTGGACCTGGACGAAAAGAAGGTCAACTACCTCGAGGTCCGGGCCCACGCCATCGAGAACTGGCAGTCGGCCGCGTCGGAGGAGTGGGTCCGCGACGCCTCCGCCGCTATGGCCGCGTTCGTGCGCCACTTCGAGGAGCAGTACGGCGACCGCGTCTTCGGCTACCAGCTCGGCGGGAACATCTCCTGCGAGTGGTTCCGCTGGTGGACCTACATCCCCAACGTCTACGAGGACTACTCCGCGATCGCCGAGGAGGCCTTTCGCCGCTTCCTCCGCGAACGCTACGGCACGGACGACGCCCTGCGGGCCGCGTGGAACCGCGACGGCGTCTCCCTCGCCACCGCGGTCGTGCCCCGCCCGCGGGAGCTGCACGAGGCCCGGTGGGGCTTCCTCCGCGACCCCGCCCGCGAGCGCCCGGTCCTCGACTGGCTCGACGCCCTCAGCGAGTGGAACGCCGGCCAACTCGTCGCCCTGGCGCGGGCCGCCAAGGAGGCCTGCGGGCGACAGAAACTCGTCGGCTCCTTCTACGGCTACACCTGGCCGCACTGGAACAACCAGAACGCCGCCCGCAGCGGGCACCTGGCCCTCCGCAAGGTCTTTGACTGCCCGGACCTGGACTACATCAGCTCGCCGTACCACTACGACCACCGCGACCTCGGCGGCGTGCACAACAGCCAGACCGTGCCGCTGGCGGTGGAACTGGCCGGCAAGCTGCACCTGGACGAAATCGACACCATCACCCACCTGACCAGCCACCGCCACGGCTTCGTGAAGCGGCACGCCATCCCGGTCAACGCGGCCCAGAGCCGACTGGTGCTCCGCCGCGACGCCGCCGCCGTGCTGGGCACGGGCGGCAACGGCTGGTGGATGGACCTGATGCACGAAGGGTGGTACGCCGACCCGGAGATCCAGGCGGAGGTCGCGGACCTCAACCGCCTGGCCCGGATGCTCGGCGAGGAGCCGAGCGAGCGCCACGCCCGCGCGGCCTTCGTCGTGGACAGCCACGGCCTGGCCTGCGCCGATCTGCACAGCAACCACAACCTCTACTTCACCAGCCTGCCGCGGCAACTGCTGTGGAGCGATCTGGGCTTTCCGATCGATACGGTGCTGCTGTCCGACCTCGAACGCGCCGGGCCGTACACCGTCTACCTGTTCCTCAACTGCTGGCGGGTTGACCGCGCCGCCCGGCGGATGATCCACCGCTGCGTCCGCCGCCCCGGCGTGACCTCGATCTGGTTCCATGCGGCGGGCTACTACGACGAGCGTTCCGCCGGCCCGGAAGGCGTGCACGATCTGACCGGCGTGCGCGTTCGGTTCGACCCCACGGCCGTGGTCCCGGAGATCGACATCCGCGAGCGGGGTCACCCGCTGTTGGACGGCGAGTACGACACGCCCCGCGGGGCCGCTCGATTCGGTGCCCGGCTGACGGAGTCCCAGCTCGCCGTCATCATGACGCAACGCCGCGACGGCTGGGATACGCCGCTCTCTCCGATCGTGGAAGTGGACGATCCGCAGGCCGCCACCCTCGGGCACTATGCGCACAACGGACGCCCCGGGCTGGCCTGGTTGGAGCAGGACGGCTGGCGAAGCCTCTACTGCGGAGCGCCCATGCTGCCGGGCTGGATGGTGCGCCGCGTCGCCGCCGCGGCGGGCGTGCCGCTGTATGCCCCGCCCGGTTGCGTCGTGCATCATCGCGGAGCGGTGATCTCGGTGAACAGCCGGCTGGGAGGCGACGTGAGTGTCACCGCGCCGCCGTCCACCCGCCTCGTGCCGTTGGAGCCTACCGGTGGAGATCGTCTGTGGCGGTCCGCTCCGGGCGTGACCCCGCAATCGCGCCTGGACCTAAGGTTCAGTCTGGGCGAGACCAGGTTCTTCCGGGCTGTGCCGGCTTAGCCCGTGCGTTGCGGTCGCGGGGATATCACCCGGGCAACATCCTGCCCTGTTGGGCGAGCTCCGCGCTCAGGTGCCGCTTTGACGATGGCATCAGGCGAGGGGTGGCGACGTTCGCGGCGGCGTTGGCCGGGATCTTCCGCGGAGGAGGAGGCTGGCCAGGTGAGGGGACCCGGCGGATCGCGGGTTCACTTGGACGGCTGGACGTCAACGAACCGCCGGACACTGCCGAGATCGCGGATCACGTCGCAGGTGGCCCGCAGCGAGCAGCGGTCGCCCCTCACCGGTTGAAACAAGCGTGGTGCCTTCTCGTGGCCGTACCAGGTCCGCCCGCCGCGGCGATGCCCGGTCACTGCGGCCGCGAGGAGTTTCTTGCGGAGGAGCCGCGGCTTGCGGTTGGCGGGATCCTTGGCAAAGAGGCGGGACAGCGTCTTGGCCGCGGCTTCGCAGTTGGGGGTCTTCTTGACCGTCACGGTGACCGTGGTTCCGGGTTGAATGTCCATCGCCGGCGTTGCCTCCTCATGTCGCAAATTAGCCCCGCAGTGTACCTGCTGGCCCTATGGTCGTCAAGGCGGCAGCATCCCGAGGATGGATCAAACCGGGCAGTCGCAATATCGGGTCAGTCCTGCGGTGAGCTGGTGAAGGCTCCGCTCCGCCGAGGGCTTGGCCCTCGAATCTCCCCGGAGTCCCCGCTTATGGCAGCCTGCCTCCTTCGGTCGGGCGAGGTTGCGACTGTCCCGCCATCGGTGATTAATTGGAGTTGTCTCCGTTGATAATCCGCTTCTGCTGGCTTATACTAGGTCTTGTTAACGATACCATCGCAATGTCCATGCTTATCGTGTTAGTAATTCAATAAGAAACAATATGCTATACGCATTTTTCTTGACTTACTCACCCTGTGTCTGGTAACTTGAGCTCATCGACCGGCTTCTTTGCGGGTGCCGGATCGCGGCGACTGGCGTGCTGGAGGACATGCAGGATAAGGCGACGCATGAACTCCGCTGGTCGGCGTACACCCGGCCGAGCACCGGCCTGATCTATATGCAGGCGCGGCCTGGTGCGAGAATCTTTGTCTTGCACCCACCATTGCGGGAATCCTTTCCCGCGGAGGCCCCCATTCGCGCCCCCTATTTGCGGGAAAGGAATCCCGCGATCTTGCGTGCGAGATCGGAATCTCGCACGAGCCGACAGTTTTTTGGTAGGGATGGCTGCGGGCTATCTGACGGCCGCGGCGATCACCCCGGAGAGAGTGATCCAGCCCAAGCCTGTTACTCACGACACGTTGGTGTATAGCAAGCCGTATTCGGCTAGAGGTTTGGTATGTCCTTTCATCCCACCCACCTTGCTGCGACGGGCGCTATCACGAGCTTATTCGCCCACCTTCTGGTCTTCGGGCTTGGCGGGAGAGCTACCCGGAGTATGGTAGCAGGCGCCGTCCTTGGCTCGCTGATCTGCTTCTTCTGCATTTGGGGGCTGCTGTGGCTGATCAGTCGTCGGCGTCGTTCCAGTTCGTTCTGGTGGGTGACTCTGCTTGACCACTGGTGCCAGCTCCGCCTGCTGAACACCACAGCCAGCACCTTCGGGGTGGCCGCGCTGGTGCTAGTCCAATGGTGGCCGGAGGTCCTCCGGCTTTGCGCCGTGGGGGTGGCTTTCATCCTGCTTGCCCGCGTTGCGGTCGCTTGGCTGATCCGCGACCCCGACGGCGTTCGCGCGACCCCTCAGACCGCGACGCCTCCGGCGGTCTTGCAGGCGGGGGGGGATGCGGCCTCAGATGTCGGCACAGGCCGCCGGTCACTCGCGGGGGCTCGCGAGCCCGAGGCAAAGTCTGCATGGATCAGCCGGTTCCGCCTTCGCCATTATCCCACAACGGCCTGTGCACTGCTAACGCTGGTCGCGCCCTTCTTCATCAATGCCCGTTTCCTGGAGCGTGAGTTTCTGCCGGCAGGATCCGCCACTGGTGGTCCAAGACGGATCGCCCGAGATCCTGCGATCTGCGGAGTCGGCAACTCGATATCGACACGAATGCCATGGTGGTCACTATCGCGGGATCGACCGGCGAGGAACGTGGCTGCCGATACGATCTGAAGATGATCGACCGCCCCGTTGAGTTTGTTCACCAGCTGCTGACGGCAACGGCAGATGGCCGCGAGGCGGCTTGGGAACCGCCACCGGCCCGCGCCTGAAGCGGGCGGAGTATGCGACTCTGGGTCGGGGCGGAGCAGCGATGGGAGGCGCCCTGGTGCGAGATTCCTTTCTCGCACCCATCATTGCGGGGAATCCCTTCCCGCAGATGGCCCCATTCGCCCCCTGGTGCGGGAACGGAATCCCGCGATCTTGCGTGCGAGATGGGAATCTCGCACGAGCCGACCGGTGTTGGCATGCGGCTCGATGCTGCGGGAGGTTGAAGTCATGCCCATGAGGACAACTGATCCGCTTGTGACCACACCGCTGTTATACGTGATTCTGTCGGGTCCAGCTCGTCGAAGGGACGAGATCCTTTGCAGCCTTGAGAGTCTAGGCGAATTGGATCAAGCGGGGCCTTCGCCGATCCTACGTTTCCAAGGCGAATCGCTTACGCTCGGCGGGATCAGCAAGGACGACGAGTGGTGCGAACGATTTTGGTTCTCCGTGGCCGAGCCGAAAGCGGCGTTCCGTAGGCTAAATAACCGTGCGCGAACGCGCGGCGCTTTGTAACCTCTTGTAAATCAACA
>CAZNFM010000047.1:0-13666 GCA_964572385.1 uncultured Planctomycetaceae bacterium
GGCGGCCAGTTCATCCCGGTCGTTGTAGGCCCAGAGCGTGAACCGGCTGGGATTGTAGGCCGTGCCCGTCGTGACCACGCTGGTCCGGCGGCGGAGGGCGTCACCCTGGTGCGAGAATCCCTTCTCGCACCCACCATTGCGGGAATCCTTTCCCTCTCGCAGGGCCCACCCTCGCCCCCTGGTGCGGGAACGGAATCCCGCGATCGTGCGTGCGAGATAGGAATCTCGCACGAGCCAGGATCCTGCGTGCGAGATAGGAATCTCGCCCGAGCCGTGTCGGTCGCAGAAGACCACTACTTGCAGGTCCGGGACGAGTACTTCACCGACGCCGTTCAGGGCGAAACGGGCGCGGCGCGCTTTGCGGCGCGCTCCACAGCGGAATCGAGCGAACCGGAGCGGAAGCCGGAAGGTAAAAACCCGGTTTTCGCGGTACTGAGCGGCACGGATAATACTGACATGGAATGTCGGATGGGCCTGCCCGGACTCGAACCGGGAACCAAGAGATTATGAGTCCCTTGCTCTAACCATTGAGCTACAGGCCCGGCGGCGGGTCATGGCTCATCGACACCGCACCACAGGCTGCGGTCCCCGCCTGGCCGCGGTCTCCGAAACATTGGACGCCTACGAGAAACCCGCCGAAGGCGTTTCAGATGATCTTCTCTTCGTCGCGGAGCAGTCGCACCAGCTCCTTGACCGCTTCGGCCGGTTCCCCGACCAGTTTGCGTCCCGGCGGGCGGGGCGGCGGCGGAGCGAACTCGGTCAACCACGTGCCGACCGCCTCGCGCGACAGATCCTTGGCGCTCAGCCCCAGCGCCGCGGCATTCTTGGTGTCGACCGGCTTCTTCTTGGCCTTCATCAGGCCGGGCAGCGACGGATAGCGCGGCTCGCACAACCCCTTCTCGATGGTCAACAGGCAGGGCAGACGGATCTCGACGACTTCTTCCGCGCCCTCGATCCGTCGGCGGACCGTCGCGGACTTGTAGTCCCCGGCCCATTCGATCGCGGTCACCGCGCCGACGTGCGGGAGACCGAGACACTCCGCCAACGCCGGGCCGAACTGGCCGCTGTCGTAGTCGATCGCCACCTTGCCGGTCAGGATCAGGTCGTAGCTCTCCCCTTTCACGGCGGCCGCCACCACCCGGGCCGTGGTCAGTTCGTCCAGGTCCTTGAACAGGTCGTCACACAGGTGGACGCCCTTCTCCACGCCCATGGCGTAGGCCGTGCGGATCACGTTGGCGTCGTCGGCCGGACCGAGGGTCATCACGGTGATGTCGGCGGCGGCCGCAGGGTGCTTCTCCTTGATCTGCAACGCCGCCTCGACGGCAAACTCGCAAAAGGCGTTCATCACCATCTTCAGGCCGGCGGTCTCGATTCCGCTGCCGTCGCCCTTCACCTTGATGGTCGCCGTGGAATCCGGAACGTTCTTTACCAGCACGAGGATTTTCATCGGTGCTCCCAGTCTGCCTTCTCGAATACCAGAACCAGATCAGCGGTTATTCTGCCCGCCGTACTCCAGCAGGACATCCGCCAACTCGCGAATGCCGTCGCCGTGCGAGGCGACGGTCCGCACCACCGGGCGATTGGACCCCAGCGTATCTCGTATCTGGGCCTCCAGCCGGTCAGCGCCCGGCAAGTCGGCCTTGTTGATCACGAACACTTCGGCGACCTCAGTGATGCCGGCTTTGTCGAGTTGTAGGTCGTCGCCCGCGCCCGGCATCAGCAACAGCACCACGGGCGAGGCCCAGTGCCGCACGGTCACGTCGTTCTGCCCGGCGCCCACCGTCTCCACGATCACCACGTCCACCCCGCCGAGCCGCAGAGCCTGGATCATCTCCGCGGTCCGCGGGGCCAGGCCGCCCAGCTCCCCCCGGCTGGCGGAAGATCGCAAGAAGACCCGCGGGTGGCCGGCCGCCAGGGTCATCCGCGCGCGATCGCCGAGCAACGCCCCGTGAGTGAGTGGGCTGGCCGGATCGACGGCCAGCGTGGCCACGCGGCGATCCCGGGCGCACAGTTCCTTCATGAGCCGACCGATCAGGGTGCTCTTGCCGACACCGGGGGCGCCGGTGATCCCGACCACGATGGGTCGACGACCGTCGGCCTTCAGACGGCGGGACACATCCTCCACATGAGGCGAGTTTTCCACCCAGGTCAGCACCTGCCCGAGCGCGGCGGGGTTACCTTCCCCCGCAGAGGCGATCCAGCGATCCAGCTCCGGCGTGCTCCAGGCTTGCAGCCGCCGCTCGCGGGTCTGGGCGGCCAACTCGTTGATGCGGGCGATGATGGACTCCATCGAGTCCTCCGGCTGGAAAACCTCCGCCACGCCCGCCTGCCGCATGACCGACACGTCTTCCGGCGGGATGATGCCGCCGATGACCACGGGGATGTCGCCGCGACCCCGCTCCTTCAGCTCCTGCATGATGATGGGCACAAGGGTGAGGTGGGCGGCGCTGTGGAAACTCACGCCGAAGACATCGACGTCCTCTTCCAGCGTCGCCTTGACAGCGCCGGCGGGCGTCTGCCAGAGGCCGGTGTAGATGACCTCCATGCCGGCGTCCCGAAAGCTGCGAGCCAGCACTTTGACGCCGCGGTCATGGCCGTCCAGCCCGACCTTGGACAGCAGCACGCGATTGGGTGTTTTATTCATACGCAGCGGATCCAAATGAAGAATGCCGCCTCCCTCCATCCGCGGCCCGCGAGAACCGACCATTCTGGGGCATTGAGCAGGTTGCGCCAAGAGGCCCGGAACGCAGAAAGCGGCCGAGATCCCCTCGGCGACGAAGTCCATGACAAGACGGCAATAATAACCCTATACAAAGGCCAATCTCTGTTTCCATCGGTGGCCGCCGGGCCGTATCCTTATGGGCATGACAGCCCAGACCCTACGCGGTTCCCGGTTCTTCCGGCGAGTAGCCCCAGCCCTTCTCCTGATACTGAGCATCTTGTGCCCCCCGCTGCTGCACGCCGCGGATCCCCCGTCCGCCGTGAAGGTCAACGGCTCGCTCACGCGACAGGACGGGGTGCGGATCCTTCGAGTCTGGGGCACGCCCCATGAACGGGGCTACGCCCACGGCGCCCTCCTGGCCCAGGACATCCTTGTCTTGTTGGATCGCTTCCTGACCGAAGGCGGCGTTCGCGGCGGGCTGGAAACGTACGAAGGCCGCATCCTGCCGATGATCGGTCTGATGAAGATCGAACCCGCGTACCGCGAGGAATTGCAGGGATTGCTGGCCGGCGTGCAGGCCGTTCTCGGGAATGAGGTAGAGGTTCCCTCCCTCCGTCGTCCGTTACGCTATGAGGATCTCGTCGCCGTGAACTGCATCCCCGATTTTGCGAGAATGGGGTGCTCTTCCTTCGCGGTGTGGGGAAACCTGGCTGAAGGGGGCGGCGTGCTCACCGGGCGAAACCTGGATTGGAACACCCTGGCGCCGTTGCAGGACGCCCAGATCATCCTGGTGCATCAACTCGACCCGGACGGCAAGGCCGTCGGCTGGGTTTCGGTGACATGGCCGTGCGTGATCGGCTGCCTGACCGGAATGAATGCGGAGGGCGTGACCGTAGCCATGCACGACGTCTGGGCCGATCCGCCGACCGACAAGTTCGGTTTCACGCCCCGCGGGTTGGCCCTCCGCGAGGCGATCGAGGCCGCCCACGCCCGGACGGCAGCGAAGGACGTGGCTCGGGTGCTGCGGTCGAGGCGTTGTGCCGTGGGCAACAACGTCATGGTGACCTGGCCGTATAGCGGCAAGGGCACGCCTGCCATCGTGTTTGAGTACGACGGCAACCGGGAAAACTCCCAAGGGTTGACGCCGCGGAAGCCCACCAGGGAGGAGTCCAAGGAGGGCGGGCATCGCCACCAGAACGGCAAAGCGGCATCGCCGCCGCCGGCCCCCACTTTTCAGGTCTGCACGAATCACTACCGACTCCGCGCGGGGCCTTCCGCCTGCGAGCGGTATGAGGGGATCGTCCGATATCTGTCGGCCAGACACGAAGCCGGCAGGGTCGTCACCGTGGATGACGCCTGGAAGGCCTTGGACCGAGTCAGCCTGCCCCGAGGCGAAGTCAGAAGGATCATGACCTACCACAGTGTGGTGTTCGAGCCGAATTTGAGACGGATGCACGTCGCCTTATCGTCCGGAGACCGTTCGGCAACGTCCGACCGGCCGGTGTTGCTGGACGCGGCGGCCTTGCTCCGCGGCACGCGCGAAGCGTCCTCGGTTCCGCCGGCGGCCTACGGTGGAGGCCCGTCATCAGGCGATTCGCAGCCGCAACGAGGGAATGGGGTCAGGGGTTGACCGGCGGGCGGCGGCGACGTAAACTTCTCGCCCGCTGGGCATGAAGTGCATAACTGTATGTCTGGCTGTATGTTAAGGGTATCAAGCGTTCTCTGCATCGGTTCATCGAGGGGGCGAACTGTGGCGGCGTGGAGGAGCGGGCAGGCAAGGGAGGCATCACCATGCGGGTCACGGTGACCGGTCGTCACGCGGAGCTGACTGCGGAGTTGAAAACTTACGTTCAGGAGAAGGCGGGCCGGCTCGATCGCTACTACGACCGGGTTCATACTGTCGAGGTGGTTTTTGACGTGGATGGCCCCCGGCATCGCTGCGAGGTGATCGCCCGTGCGGACCACGCGGAGACTTTTGTGGCCAGCGAGCAGCACGTGGATGCTCAGGCGTGCCTGGACGCCGCATTGCGGGATGTCGAGCGGCAATTGAACCGCCACAAGGAGAAATTTCGTAACCGAAAGCACGCCGCCAGTCGCGACGAACGCCGGTCGATGAGCGGCGAATCCGCGGGTAGCCCATCGGCAGAGACCCAGATGGAAGGCGAGTCTTCATGAAGCTCACAGATTTTGTGGTGGCCGAGGCCACGATCCCGGAACTCAAGGCGACCGACCGCAACGGAGTGATCCGGGAGCTGGTCGGGGCTTTGGCGGCGGCCAAGGTGCTGGCCGAAGAGGACGCCGACATAGTGGCCCGGGCGGTGATCCAGCGTGAAAATCAGGGGAGCACCGGGTTTGGGCGAGGTGTCGCCGTTCCGCATGTGAAGCACGCCAAGGTAAAGCGGATCATGGCCGCGATCGGCCGGAGTCCGCAGGGCGTGGATTTTGCCGCGCTGGACCGTGCCCCAGTTTATATCGTCGTGCTGTTGCTCTCGCCGGTGGACAACCCCGACGAGCACTTGCAGGCGATGGAGAACGTGTTCCGCCACTTGCAGCGGGACAACTTCCGCCGCTTCCTCCGGCAATCGGAAACAGCGGAAGCTATCATGGACTTGATCAAAGAAGCCGACGAGACGCCGGCCGGCTGAACGCTGGCGGCCGCCGGTTTCTTCCGCCGAGCGATTCGACCGGCCGGAGTATCGACGGCATGAGCACCCCAGCGAGTCAACCTGTCCGGGAACAGCCATGGACGGACCCGATGCGACAGAAGCGCAACCAGGCGGAGGTCGAGGTGGTGATCTCGAACCGGCAAGGGCTCCACGCCCGGCCGGTCATGCGCTTTGTCGACCTGGCCGGAACCTTCCAAAGTTCCATTCGCGTCCGCAAAGGTCGCGACGAAGTGGACGGCAAGAGCCCGATGGAGATGATGCTGCTCGCCGCGACCCAGGGCACGTCGTTGCGGATCATCGCGGAGGGCGACGACGCCCAGGCGGCCGTCGCGGCCCTGGCCGGTCTCATCAGCGACAAGTTCGGGGAAGAGTGAACCTCCGCACCGCAGTCGAGGCCCTGTTGTTCGTCGGCGTTCGCGGAATCGGGAGTAGTGCCGTATGCCGCTGAAGAGGGGCACGGGTGTTTCCTCCGGCGTGGCCATCGGCGACGCCGTGGTCATGGAGACCGAGGAGACGCGGGTTCCGCGCCGCACCGTCCCGCAGAAGCAGGTCCCTCACGAACTCGCCACCTTGATGAAGGCCTTCGACTCCGCCCAGAAGAACGTCGCCGCGGAGCGCGAGGAGTTCGCCGCCCGCGCCGGCACCGAACTGGCTGACATCTTCGGGTTTCACGAGCGGTGGCTGGCGGATCCCCGCCCACGCAAGGAAATCTCCGATCTCATCGAAGAGAAGCTCTATAGCGCCGCCTACGCCATCAGCGTCTTCATGCGGCGATATCGGCGGCGGTTTCAGGAGATCGGCAGCCCGTTCCTCCAGGAACGCGCTCGCGACCTCGTGGACATCGAACGCCGCCTGCTCCATCAACTCAGCGGCCAGGCCCGGCACGAGCTGGCTTCCCTCGACCAGCCGGTGATCGTCGTGGCCCACGATCTGACCCCCTCGCAATTGGTGGCCCTAGAGCGCACCAAGCGGTTGCTGGGCTTCGCCATCGACGCCGGCGGCGCCACCTCGCACACCGCCATCATCGCCATGGGCTTGGGGATCCCCGGCGTCGTCGGTCTGGAGGACATCACCGCGCACGTCTCCGGCGGCGACACGCTGGTCATCGATGCCCAGCACGGTGTGGTGGTCATCAATCCGGACGACGCCCAGCGCAGCGAATACGCCGCCCAGGCCGCCCATCTCCAGCGGATGCGCCAGACGCTGGAGGAACTCCGCGATCTGCCCGCCGAAACGCTGGACGGTGTGAAGATCGAGCTGCTCGGCAACATCGAATTCCCGTCCGAAGTCCCGGAATGCCTGGCCAAAGGCGCCGGCGGCATCGGCCTCTTCCGCACCGAGTTTCTCTTCATGCAGGACGCCACGCCGCCGACCGAGGAGCAGCAATACGAGGCCTATCGCGAGGCCGCCGAGCAGGTCGGCGGTCGCCCCCTGGTCATCCGCACCATGGATCTCGGCGGCGACAAGCTCTGCGCGGGCATCCCGTGGGAGACGGAGAAAAATCCCTTCCTCGGCCTCCGTTCCATTCGCTACAGTCTTCAGCATCTCTCCATGTTCCGGCCGCAACTGCGGGCCATAGTGCGGGCCAGCGCCCATGCGGATGTCCGCGTCATGTTCCCGTTGATCTCGCGGATCATGGAGCTGCGCCAGGCCAAGTTCGTGCTCAGCCTGGTGATGGAGGAGCTGGAGGAGGAAGGTTACGAGTTTCGCAACCCGATCCCCGTCGGCGTGATGGTGGAAACGCCCGCCGCAGCCATCTGCGCCCGGGAGCTGGCCCACGAGGTCTCCTTCCTGAGCATCGGCACCAACGACCTGGTGCAATACACGCTCGCCGTCGATCGCACCAACGAGCGGGTCGCGCAGCTCTATACGCCGGCCGATCCGTCGATCCTCCGCCTCATTCGGGGTGTGGTCCGCGATGGCCGGCGAGAAGGGGTTTCGGTCAGCCTCTGCGGGGAAATGGCCGGCGACCCGCTTTTCACTATCTTATTAGTAGGACTGGGTTTGCGAACGCTTTCCATGGCCGCCAGCAATATTCCCCGTATCAAGAAGATCATCCGCAGTATATCATTGGCCGATGCGGAGCGTGTGAAACGCCGCGTCTTGTCGTTCGAGACGGAACGTGAGGTTCTCAACTATCTGCGGGACGAGACCCGCAAGGTCTGGGAGGACATTTGACCCGGTCTTGGGCCGGCCGCGGCAACGCACCGGACTTTCCACCAGGTGCTTTGCCGCCGCTCGCCCGACGGGTGAGTGACCGAACACGTCCCGGCGACGGCGTCGTGTAAACGCCGTGAGATCCGGAGACTACAAACAGCCATGAGGTAATAAAAGAGGATTGCGCAATCGTCTGGCGCTTCGATTCGGCGTCGAGGGTGACCTACGGTACATCTCCCACCACGACTCAGTGCGGTTGTTCGAGCGGGCCTTGGCCCGTGCCGGGCTGCCGGTTCGCTACTCAGAAGGCTTCAATCCGCGACCGCGGATGACGATCGCTCTACCGCGAACCGTGGGGGTCGCCTCCGAGGATGAGTTGCTGGTGGTCGAACTGACTGAGCCGGTTTCACCGGAGGCTTTTCTCGCCAGGCTGAGCGGGCAGGTTCCGCAAGGTCTTGTCCTTCACGCAGCGGAGCCGCTGGCTGACGGAGAACGGCGGATTCCCGTCGAAGCGGTTTATACGTTGCCCGTCGCACCGGAGGAAGCCGATGGACTGGCACGGCGGGCTGCGGAGCTGCTGGCTGCCGATCGGGTCGAGATCAACCGCCCGATCCCCAAGGCCCGGACCACCAAGACCGTGGATCTTCGGCCCTACCTGCTGAGCATCGCGGTGGAAGGCGATCGATTGCGGTGGACGCAGTCGATCCGTTCCACCGGCACCGCCCGCCCGGAAGAAGTGCTCGCCGCACTCGGCCTGGATGCTGGTCGCCTGCATAGGGTGAAACGCGAACGCGTTTCCTATCAGCCCTGAGTCGCCTCGACCGCTCGGTGGTTGCGCAATTCCCCACGAGGAGTCCTGTGAGCAAGAGAAGAAGACGGGCCCGCCCCGAGACGGCGGGCAACGTACAGAGGGAATCCGGCCGAGAGGACCGAGGCCGACCCGGCTCGAGAAACCGCGGCACGCGGAGCGGCCCGGTATCGCCGGTCCGGGATGATCCCAGTGAGTACGACACGACAGCGAGTTCATCGACGGAATCCGGTCGGTCGCCCAGATCGAGCGCCGGCCTTATTCAGGAAAGCGAGCCGCGGTTCACGGGTGGCGGCATCGCGCCGCAGCGGCCTGCGGCGGTCCGCGGGTTTGCGACCGTCAGCCGCCTGACCTTTGCGGCGGCGGATTCGGGCATCGGTTTCGGCGACGGCATTCTGGATGACCCGGCAGCCGCCCCACCGCTGGTTGCGCCCGAGAACGCCGCGACCGAACATCCCGTTGCGGCAACGGCCGTGTCGTCCGCCGCCGCGGCGCCCGAAACCCCCGGCCCGTCGCAGGACACAACCGCGAACCCCACCAAGAGCCGAACGGCTGCCGGTCGCCGACGACGGCGAGGCCGCCGCGAGACGGCAGGCGACCCGGACGCGGCGGCACCAGCAGCATCCGCGGAACAGGCCGACCAGACCGCCGGGCAATCCGACGGGAAGCAGTCGGACACGGCACCGGCCGAGGCCGCCGCGGCGGCCACGACCGCGGACCCTGCACCCCGCAAAAAGCAACGAGGCCGGCGGGGCCGCCGCTCCCGCGATCAGGGTTCCGCCGGAGAACCGCCGGAACAGGTGGCGGCCGCTTCGCCGAAGGGCGAATCCGCGCTGCCGCCAGGCGGCGAAACCGGCTCCACGACGCCTCTGGACTTCGACGAAGTCGAACACCGCCGGACCGGCGATCACTTGGTGGGCACCGAAAACGGCGCGCCTCACGGCGCCGCCTACGCAGTGGGAGTCTCCACCGAAACGACGCCGCTCCCGGAGGCGGACACGGAAATCACGGAAATCGGCGACGATCTCGATGATCACCTGGACTCTCTGCGGGATGCGACCCTCCCGACGGAATCCGGCGGCGGGGGACCTGCTGACCAAGGAGACAGGCCGCCCCAGCGCGAATCCTCGCGGGCCAGGGGTCGCGGGCGGTCGCGTCGGTCGCCCACCTTCCACGAGGAAGAAGACCTTGAGGTCGAGCCTGGTGTCGGCGGAACGCCCTCGACCGAAGATCGGGTGATGCTGATCAATGTCGCCGAGAGCGATGAATGCCGGATCGCCATCCTGCACGAAAATCGGCTCGAAGAACTGTATATCGAGCGGGCCACCAGCGCGTCCAACGTCGGCAACATCTACAAGGGCCGAGTCACCAATGTGGAGCCTTCGATCCAGGCCGCATTCATCGATTTCGGGCTGCCGCAGCACGGGTTCCTGCACATCAGCGATGTGCATCCCATGTATTTCCCCAACAGCAAGGGAGAGCCGGAGCTGGTCGGCAAGAAGACTCCCCGGCGGCAACGCCCGCCGATCCAGGCCTGCCTGCGGCCGGGCCGCGAGGTGATCGTCCAGGTCATCAAGGAAGGGATCGGGACCAAAGGCCCCACCTTGTCGTCGTATATCTCCCTGCCCGGCCGATTCCTGGTGATGATGCCGCACATGGACCAGTTGGGGGTCTCGCGGAAAATCGAGGACGAGGACCTTCGCCGCCGCCTCCGCGACATGCTGGGCGAATTGTCGCTGCCCAAGGGCGTGGGCTTCATCGTCCGCACCGCGGGCGTGGACCGCACCAAACGCGATTTGCAGCGCGACCTGAACTACCTGACCCGCCTGTGGAAGAAAGTAGAGCGGCGGATCCAGAGCGAGCCGGCCCCGGCCGAGTTGTACAAAGAGTCCGACCTGGTCATTCGCACCATTCGGGACGTGTACGACTCCAACCTTCGCAAGATCCTCGTCGATCACCCCGCGGTCGAGGCCCGTGTCCGCGAGTTCCTCTCCATCGCCAGTCCACGCTCGCAGGACATCGTCGCCCTCTACAGCGACGCGGAACCGATGTTCCACCGCTACGGGATCGAGTCGGAAATCGACAAGCTGCACTCGCGGCATGTGCCGCTGCCCAGCGGCGGCTCTCTGGTGATCGAGTCGACCGAAGCCCTGGTGGCCATCGACGTGAATTCGGGCAAGTTCCGCATCCCCGAAAGCGCCGAGGAGACCGCCTACCGCGTCAACTTGGAGGCGGTGGACGAGATCGCCCGGCAGCTTCGCCTTCGCGATCTGGGCGGCCTGATCGTGCTGGACCTGATCGACATGTCGCAGGAGAAGCACCGTCGGGCGGTGGAGCGCCGGCTGGCCGAGGCCCTCAAGAAACACAAGGAACGGGCCAAGCTGCTCCGCATCAGCAAATTCGGAATCCTGGAGATGACGCGGCAGCGGCAGCGGGCCTCCTTCGCCAAGGGCATGTACCGCGACTGCACGCGATGCGGCGGCACCGGTCGGGTGAAAGCCACCGAGACGGTCGTCCTCGATGTCATGCGCCGAATCCGCCTGGCCAGCCACACCAACGGCGTGGCCAGCATCGACGTCTCCCTGGCGCCGGCGGTGGCCACCGAGTTGCTCAACCGCAAGCGGCATCAACTGACGGACTTGGAACGGGCCACCGGCCAGACCATCCGCATCCACCCCGAGAGCGAGTTCGCAGTGGACGAGGTGCGGATGTCCTGCACGGATCGACGCGGGCGGGAGGTCCCCGGGGCCACGATCGGGCCGCCGCCGCCACCGGCGGGACCGGTCGGGAGGAATCCCCTGGAGCCGCCGCCGCCCCGGCCCAACGGCCCGCCACCGGGGCCGAGCCACGCCCCGCGGAACGGGAATGGCGGGCGCCGCCGCGGTCGCCGCCGCCGGTAACGTATTGCGCGAGATGAAACATCCAAGAATGGGCTATGGCAAAGGGAGTGTATGCGCCGAAGCACACTGAGACGAACCAACGCTGAAACCGGGGTCTCCTCGTCCGTCCGTCGACGGCGGCGGATCTGGGCCTCATCGGCCTGGCTGGGTCTCGCGGCGGTCGTCGCGGTCGGGGGCTGCGGGCCGGTCTGGTACCTGGACCCCGGCTTTGCCGAGCGTCTGGCCCGCGAGCAGAACAAGCCGATGCTGATCTACTTCAAGGCGTGGGACAGCAGCGATCATCGCAACATGAAGATCACCGTGTTCGAGGATCCGGCGGTGAAACGCGAACTGCTGGACACCGTGAACGTGGAGTTGGAGTTCGCCTACTTCCCGGATATCGCCTCTCGCTTCCGAGTGCAGAAACCCCAGATCTGCGTGATGTGTTCGCCCATCGGACAGCAGGTCCACACCCCGATGTACGCCGCTCCGGCCCCGCCGCCCGGCGAATTCTACGAGTGGCTGGTGAAGGCCAAGTCGCTGGCCCTGCCGACGGCTGCCCCCGCGACCGCACCGACCACGACGGCCCCGGCACGACCGGAACCCTAGCCGCCCCGCCGCCTCACCGGCGAATACCGGCCGATCCTCTCCGTCCCGCTCCCGTCGGAACCCGCTCCCACGCCAAGGGGTCCGCCACCGTGACCTGATGCCGAGCGGGAGGCGGCGGGCGTAGCGGGCTGCCGGGCCGGCGTGGGGCGACGCGGCACGTCAGCCGAGGACCCCGGTTGGCCTGCGGGTAAACCACCTGGTGATTCGGTAGCACAGTAAAGCGAGCACGCAACTGCCGGCCGCGGACAGCAGGCCCACGTGCCAATAATCCATCAACCGGGAGAATGCGTCCGCCCTCCAAGGCGATTGTTGTTGCCTCTCGAATTCAACCACCACCAATTGGCGGGCTGCCGCGATGGCGTGTCGGACGGCATTCGCGTCGCTGGCGCTTAACCCCACGGCCTGGCACGCCGCGGCGACGCGGTCCGGACTGAACACGAACTGAATCGCTCGATCGAGTGTTGCAGCGTCAAGCATGACGGTCACCCTTGGCAGTCAATTCGGCTGGCCGGCTGCCACTGTCCGCGGAACCAGATTCGCAGGATCAGCCGGTACGCAAGATAGTTGCCCAAACACGCACCGCCGATCACCATGGCCAGCAGAGGCCAGGCCATGACGATCATCTCCCACACCGATCCGGTGGCGACGGCTCCCTGGACACACGCATTGGGCAGCATCGCTGGGCTGAGGTCCACGACCCTCTGAAGAGCATGGTCAAGAGCCGCGATCTCCGAACCTTCGATCTGGAAACGACGCCGGGCCTCTTCAATCCGCTCGGGGTCCAACATCGCCTGAAGCGCCTGTTGAATTTCGGCTGAACTGGGCATGAATGGTCACCCTCATTAATCCGTGGCTTCCGGAGTCCCGTGGGCGACCGGCAGGCTGGGAGCGGTCGCCTCCTCATCGCTCACATCACAGTGGAGGGCTACGCAACGCCGCGCCCCAAGCGTGTAACGGATCATGCAGTTTTCCAAATCCTGATCATACCGCAGGTAGCACTGGGCGATGGCCACCACGGCTCCGACGATTCCGCCCACGCCGCACCAAATCAAGACCGCCTTCACCGCAGCCACCCCGCCCAAGCCCGCACCACCCGCCATGGCTCGAACCATGCACCCCACGATGGCGCCGACCGCCGGACCCAAGAGTCCGTTGGATGCCCAGCAATGGTCGAGTTCTGCCTCCGCAATATCCAAACAGGCGAGGTACTCTTCGCCGCTTGCGGCCATGCATCGGTCATACGCCGCCTGCTGCGCACCGACCGTTTCAAAGAAGCTCGGTGGCAATGATTGGCTATCACGCGCCGGCGGGCAATCGTCCGCAGACACGGGAGGCGAAGCCCTCAAAAGACTGAGCGTCAATAAGATCATGAGTCATGGGTAGTGAATCGCGACATACATCCGTATAGAGAGGAGCGATTGTCCATGGTGGTTTACCTCCAGAACTGGCTGACGAACTGATCTTCGCAAATCTTCCCACCTCCACGAGTTCATTGTCAATAACCTGATAACGATAACAAATAAAAATAGTGCCTACGTACGGCACACTGCCCGACAATGCCGGAGCATGGCAGCACGCGGGTTGTCCCCTTGCCATCAAAAGATCTGTCGACCTGACGGTCGGATTTCCCGGCCGCTCGTGCGAGATTCCTATCTCGCACGCACGACCGCGGGACTCCTTTCCCGCCCAAGGGGGCGCGAATGAAATCCTGCGACTCCGGCCGGTTTGGGCGGACCAGCCTGGTCACGATGGTGGGTGCGAGAAGGGATTCTCGCACCAGGGTGACGCCCTCCGGCGCCGGACCAGCGTGGTGACCACGGGGTCGGCGTTCAATCCCAGCCGGTTCACGCTCTGGGCCTACAACGACCGGGATGAACTGGCCGCC
>CAZNFM010000048.1:0-11831 GCA_964572385.1 uncultured Planctomycetaceae bacterium
CTCTCGAGCGCCTGAGGATACTCTCCTCGCCTACCTGTGTCAGTTTTAGTACGGATCCGCACTTTGTCCGCGAAAGCTTTTCTCGGTTCTTCCGCCATGCACTTCAGCAACAAATCGGCCTCGCCCTTGCGGGAACCCTCGCTCGTAGTGGGCTGCACCTTGGAAAAACGAACTTTCGCTTCAACCGCCATGCGGAGGGCAGGAATATTAACCTGCTGTCCATCGGCTACGCCTTTCGGCCTCGCCTTAGGGACCGCCTAACCCTGGGCGGATTTCCCTTCCCCAGGAAACCTTAGGCTTACGGCGAGAGGGATTTTCACCCTCTTTCTCGTTACTTAAACCGGCATACTCACCTGATAGGCCCTGGAGTGCTCCTTGCGGTACACCTTGTATCTGCCTATCAGCGCTCCCCTACCCCGTGACGACACCGCAGTGCCGTCACAGCCGCAGCTTCGGTTGACCTCTTAGTCCCGTTAATTATCGGTGCCGGATTTCTCGACGGGTAAGCTATTACGCACTTTTTAAATGGTGGCTGCTTCTAAGCCAACATCCCCGCTGTCACGGAAACCCAACTTCCTTATGCACTCAGAGATCATTGGGGACCTTAGCTGGCGGTCTGGGTTATTCCCCTCTTGACCGTGGACATTATCACCCACGGACTTTCTCCCGGGCTAGTCGCCGTGGTATTCGGAGTTTGATTGGAGGCGGTAGGCGGGTAGCCCCCGCGATCCATTCAGTAGCTCTACCCCCACGACGTAGTGGCCCGAGGCATGCCCTAAAGCATTTTCGGGGAGAACCAGCTATCTCTGCGTTTGATTAGACTTTTACTCCTCCCCACAGGTCATGCCAGAACTTTTCAACGTTCACGGCTTCGAACCTCCGCACTCGGTTAAGAGTGCTTCATTCTGCCCATGGGTAGATCACGCAGTTTCGGGTCTACCCCCTGCGACTCAGACGCCCTGTTCAGACTCGCTTTCGCTACGGCTCCACCGCTGAACGGTTTAGCCTTGCCACAGAGGAGTAACTCGCCGGTCCATTATGCAAAAGGTACGCCGTCGACCAGAGCCGCCCGGAGGCGGCCATCAGGTCTTCGACTGCTTGTAGATGCAAGGTTTCAGGTACTTTTAACTCCCCTTGTTGGGGTGCTTTTCACCTTTCAGTCGCCATACTTGTACACTATCGGTCGTCCAGGAGTACTTAGCCTTGGAGGGTGGGCCCCCCGGCTTCACGCGGAGTTCCACGGCATCCGCGCTACTCTGGGACACCTCTCAACGGAGGGCACCGACCTTCGCGTACGGGGCTGTCACCCTGTGTCGCCGGCCTTTCCAGACCGTTCTGCTGATCGTGCCTTTGTAACTCCTCGAGGGCCCGCAACCCCGGGCCGAAGCCCGGTTTGGGCTAGATCCGCTTTCGCTCGCCGCTACTTACGGAGTCTCGGTTGATTTCCTTTCCTCCAGGTACTGAGATGTTTCAGTTCCCTGGGTGGGCCCCGACGCGCTATGCATTCACGCGCCGGTGACACCGCTTGTTAAGCGATGCCGGGTTTCCCCATTCAGAGATCTCCGGATCAACGCTTGTTTGACAACTCCCCGGAGCTTATCGCAGCCTACCACGTCTTTCATCGCCTCTGGACGCCTAGGCATCCACCTTGCACCCTTACGAGCTTGACCACATTGATGTATCGCTGTCGCCGACCCGACGGCCGCCGCCGGACCCGCAGGCCCGGCCTCGACCTCACGCCGCCGACCACAACCATCAATCAGCCAACTCGCCGTCAGCGCTCGCTTCCCGGCCGCCGCAACGCGAACCGCAGTCCGCACCGCGAACAACCGGAATTCGAGATCTCGAACCTCGTGATGGTTCTCACATATCCACTCTATTCAATTGTCAAAGATCGCCCGGCTCCCTCACGGAAGCCGACCCGCCACGCTTCGTCGCGGGTTCCGATCGAGCCCTGTTCGCCTCGCCCGGAACTCGAAACGCCGCTGGGGGTCTCTGCCTCACTGGAGCCGACCGGGTTCGAACCGGCAACCCCTGGCTTGCAAAGCCAGTGCTCTCCCAACTGAGCTACGGCCCCGATCCGCGACGACTGAGACACGCTCAGTCACATCCACGCGACCTTCAGCCGCCGCCCTTGGACCGCATCAGCAGGAGCAAGACCGCCAGGCCGATCAGGATGAGCCCGCCCCATGTCATTGGATCGAGACTCCCGCGGGTCGGCCGTTCGACCACCGAATGGGCCCGAGTGGACTCGAACCACTGACCTCGTCCTTATCAGGGACGCGCTCTAACCAACTGAGCTACGAGCCCTGCCCTGCCCTGGGCGGCCGAAACCGCTCGCAACAGGCGACTTATCACTTGTCGGCCTCGGCCGCCGGCCTTCTGCACCGGACTGCCTCGACCCGCGATGGCCCAATCTTCAGGCGACAAAAAAACCACCGGATCTCGCCGGTGGCTATCGGTTCCACCGATGCCCCGCGTTTTCGATCCTCAGGAACACGCCGCCTTGTCCGGCCTTCGCTTCAGCAAGCACCTCCATCCCGCCTTTGATCACGCCTCCCAGCGTCCAGCGGGATCAATCACTTGCAGTCCCACACTGTATCCGTCCGAATGCGGCTGTCAACCCGCTTTTTTCAGGTTTTTTTCCGTGGGGATGATTTCTCTTAACCTATTATTAAACAAACATTTACTAAAGCATTACTCCATCCGGGTTGCTGTCTTCTTGCCGCCCGCATTTCGGTTATCGGACTATCACTGCTCGTCCGCCCGCCGGCTTCCTAGTATAATCGCCGCTGCTTCAGTCGGGCCGCCGCCCCGGCCGAGGCCATAGCGGATTGATCCAACGTTGGAAATTACCTTATTTGGACGGAGCTGAACGCTGCGCCGTCAGCTCCGACAGGTGCTGCCCATGCGAAAGTCAAAGGAAATCAAACGCAAGCGACGAGAAGCCGGACGAGAGTACCTCCGCGGAAACACGGCCGAAGCCTACAAGATGTGGACCGAGGCCAAGAAGGAACTGACCGAACTTCGCGCCCCCAAACCCAAGACCGATGCCGCCGAAGCCCCGCCCGCCTGACGCCGCCATCCTCCGACACCGTTGTTCCCGCCCCGCCCGGTTCGTGCCCGGCGGGGCGGTCTCATGCGCCGCCGCCCTACGCCCGGCCCGCACCCGCCGCCGCGTCCCGGCGAGCCCGATGAGCAGAGACCGCCAGCATCCCGAAGCCGATCGCCCAATGCAGCAGGCCGACCCCGACCGGCCACCACGCCCGAAAGCCTCCCACTCCGCGAGGATCGATCACCCCGCAGCGCATAAACAACAGCCCATCCAGCAGGAATAACGCCACCAGCGCCTGGGTCCGGGCCGGCACCCGCGGGTGGCGAACCAACAGGAACGCTCCGCCCAGAATCACCAGCTCCCGCCATAGGGGAAACACCGCCAATCCGTAGGAGAGCGACACGGGCACGTTGGTCCACGCCGTCCGCAAAGCCAGCCGGTTGCCTTGGGGCGTCGAGATCAGCGTCTTCTCGCGACCCGGTCCCATCCACTCTCCCTCCGGAGTCAGCACCCACACATGCCGCAGGTCTGTCACCAGTGACGACTCGTAGCCCAATCGCCGCATCAGCGACGCGGCGATCACCGCCCGGCCGTCGCAATCCTCGCGCAGCACGCCGTCGCCCGAGGCCGCCTTGGCGAAGATCTCGGCAACGGTCGGGAGATAGTCGGCATTCCACCACAAGTCCCAGTCCCACGCGTAGGTCACCTGCTCATAGACGAACCGCTCCACCTCGGCCTGCACCCGGCGAGGAGCAAGCCGCCGCAGCAGTTCCGCCAACTCCGCGCCGGCGGGGAGCGGCGGCGCGGAGTCCTGCCCGGCGGCGACGCGGGCCGCCTTCTCCAACCGCTCGCGCAGCGGACCGTCCCAAGCGGCCAACTCCGCGGCCTGCGGTTCGATCATGGCTTGCAGGTTGCCCAGGCGGACCAGATGCCGGGCCAGGCGCGGTGGATGGGGAAAGCAGACCGCCACGGCCAGCAGAGTCAGGGCCGTGGCCTTCAGCGGCACACGCAGCAACAACCGCCGCCGCACCACCCCGATCCGGCGATTCATCGACCTGACCGCCAGGCGTCCAGCGCGGCCAGATCCGCCGCCAGGGCACGATAGGCGTCGAAGGTCAGCGACTGCTGACCGTCGGACAAGGCCCGGGCAGGATCCGGATGCACCTCGACCATCACGGCATCCGCGCCGGCCACCACCGCCGCCCGAGCCAACGGGGCCACGGCCCAGTCGATGCCCACGCCGTGCGACGGATCGGCGACCACGGGCAGGTGCGTGTGATGCTTGATCATCACCACCGCGGAGAGGTCGAACGTGTTGCGGGTCATGGTCTCGAACGTGCGAATGCCCCGCTCGCAGAGAACCACCTGGTAATTGCCCAGGGCCAGCAGATACTCCGCGGCCATGAACAACTCCTGCAAGGTGGCGCTCATCCCGCGCTTCAGCAGCACCGGCCGCTTCATCCGGCCCACCGCCTCCAGCAGCGAGAAGTTCTGCATGTTGCGGGCCCCGATCTGCAAGACATCCGCGGCCTGGGCGACCGCCGGAAGCGTCTCCGTGTCCTTCACCTCGGTCACCACCCGCAAGTCGAACTGCTGCCGGATTTCGTCCAGCAAACGAAGACCTTCCTCCTTCAAGCCTTGAAAGACGTAGGGGCTGGTGCGCGGCTTGAAGGCACCGCCGCGGAAGAACTTCGCGCCGGTCGCGGCCACGGCTTCCGCCGTGCGGAAGACCTGGTCCCGCGACTCCACCGAACAGGGGCCGGCGATCACCGCCAGCCCGCCGCCGCCGATGCCGGCCCCGCGAACACTGACCACCGTCGGTTCCGGCTTCACCTCGCGGCTCACCAGCTTGTACGGCCGGCTGACCGGGACGCATTCAGCCACGCCGGAAAGATTCTGAAAGTGTTCCGGCGGAACCGGGCCTTGGTTGCCGGTGATGCCGATCGCCACGCGGATCGAACCGGGAATCTCGTGCGGGGTGAACCCCAACTCGCGAACGCGATCACATACCCGGGCGATGTCGTCGGGCGTCGCCCCTTTGGCCATCAGAATCAACATGGATCAGACCTCGACATACGCGGCAGCAGGAGAGCACTCGCTCGCGGCGGCCCTTGGCGGGTCCGCCGTATCCGCACACCACCGCTTCAGAAGCCGCCGACCCCGCCCGAACCGCAGGCCGCTCCTAGCGACGGCCAGGCCCGACGGTCAGCCAACGCTCGTACTCCGCCAATCGCTCCACCAGCCCGGCTTCGGTCCGGCGATCCAGATCGTAATCCCGTTCCAGTTCGGCCAAGGCTTCAGCCAGCGTCCAGCCTTCGTGCTTCATCCGATAGGCGGCGAGCACGGCGTTGGACCTCTGCTTGCCGGCGGCGCAGTGGAAGAAGATCGGCCACAGGTCGCTGCTGCCGAGCGCGTCCGCGGCGCGGTCCAGGTCGCCCAGCTCGGCACAACCGTCGCCGGGCATGGGAAACCGCAGGAAGCGGAGTCCGGCCGACTCCACGGCTCGCAATTCCTCATTATACCTCGGCTTGTCGACCTCGTCCGTCAGGCTGATCACGGTCTGGATATGGTGTCGGCGATGCAGCCAGCGAATCTGCTCGCCCGTCGGCAAGCCGCCGCGATACAGCCGTCCGGGAATCACCTCGGCGAAGCGCCGCGGCTGCTGTCGGACCGTATCCACCACCACGGCGAGGCCCGGCGGGATCAGCAGCAAAAGGGCGATAACCAGAGACCGCGACCACTTCATGGCCAAGCCCTCCGACGCCCAAGGGAGCGAAGCTCGTTCATCGGCCGGCCGGCATGACCCGCCGCTCGGGGCTTACGCCGGCGGCGTTGATCGCGTCGATCAGTTCCCGCAGGCGGCCGTGTGATTTGCGATTGAAGTGCATGACCAGCCGCGGCAGCTCCGGCACGTCGTTTCCTTCCTCCTCCAGAGCGGAAGTCTGCACGATGCCGCCGCCGTCGATGATGTCGGCGAAGTCGCCGGACAGCCGCTCCACGTCGCGCGGCTCCAGGGGGCTTTTCAGCCGCAGCACGAGCTTCTCCCGCACATAGCGGTAAGAGTGGAACCGCCGGTAAAACCGCAGGATCTCCTCGACGGCGGTCTCCACGTCGTCGGTCAATTTGAAGAGGTGCATGTCCTCGGGGCTGATCATGCCGGTGTGCAGCAGTTCCGCCTTGACATACGTCCGCCAATGCTGCCAGTACGTCCCGCCGGGAGCATCCAGCAGCACGATCGGCACCATCATGGCCTTGCCGGTCTGCACCAGGGTCATCACCTCGAAGCCTTCGTCCTGCGTGCCGAAACCGCCGGGAAACAGGGCCACGGCCTTGGCTTCCTTGGTGAACAGCAGCTTGCGAGTGAAGAAGTACTTGAAATTGATGAGCTTCTTGTCGCCCTCGATGATTTCGTTGGTCTTCTGCTCGAAGGGCAGGCTGATGGCCACGCCGAAACTGGCCTCGCGGCCGGCTCCGCCGTGCCCGGCCTTCATGATGCCGTCGCCCGCGCCGGTGATCACCATCCAGTTGCATTGCCGCATCCGCTCCGCGAAGCGAACCGCCTGCACGTATTCCGGATGGCCCTCCGGCGTGCGGCTGGAACCGAAGATCGTCACTTTGGGGATGTGCTCGTACGGCGCGAAGGTCTTGAAGGCGTAACGCAGCTCCTGCAAGGCCCGATCCACCAGTTTGGCGTCGGCCCGGACGGCTCCGTCGCGCGCCATTCGGCAGATGGTGCGAATCATGCTCTCGTACAGCTCGGCGTCGGGGCCGGGGGCGAAGCGGCGAACGAAGTCGGCGATGGCGGCGTCGCGTTCCGCACGCTCCGCATCGGAAAGCAAGGGTAGACTATCAGGCACGGTCATCAATCCTCTCGGTCGGTCTCGAAGGCGGCCGGACGCACCCGGCGTCAGGGACGCCGGACCGCCGCACGAAGCGGTTTGAAACCCGAAGCCGGGCGGCTGGGGTCCTGAACCGTCCAGCGGTCTTCAGCGCCGGATGCCGGGACGTCCCGGAAAAGGCGCAATATACCACTATAGCAGCGAAAGCCTTCGCGACGCAAGCGTTCCGCCGGATATCGCGATTCCGGCTGTCCGCACGTTCTGGGGCGCTCGGCCTCGGCACGCGGACCCCACCCGAATTTTCCGTCAATAAGCGGCCTTTGCGATCTAAGGCCGCCGACACCGACACCCGATGATAGGCGGCGATGAGCCGTCAAGACTCGGCCTCCGAAGGCGGGGGTCGCGATGCTCGGCCAAACCGTGGAAGCTGCCGACGAAGAAGGGTCGTGGGCACACAAAACTCAGACAGGTAGAGGGAGGTCTAGGACATGGCACGCAAGGCGTTCACTCTGGTCGAATTGTTGATCGTCGTGATCATTCTGGGCATTCTGGCGGCGGTGGTGATCCCGCAGTTCTCCGACGCCAGCGGCGACGCCCAGATGAGTTCGCTGACGACCAATCTGGCTACGATCCGCGGCCAGATCGAGCTGTACAAGCTCCAGCACAACGGCAATTACCCGACCGCCGCGAATTTCGTCGATCAGATGACCAAGAAGACCAACGCCGACGGAACGACCACCGGCACGCCGACGCTCGGCCCGTATCTCCAGTCGATTCCCAAGAACCCCTACACCAACGGCAACGCCATCGGCACCGACTGGACCTACAACGAGACCACCGGCGAGTTCAAGGCCGCGGCTCCGCACAACAACCTGTAACCCTGAGGCACTCGCCGCTGCCGGCAAGCTGCGGGCCGGTGGGCCGGAGATGCGACCAACGACCGGTGCGGCGGAAGACCCTTCCGCCGCTTACCGGTCGTTTTGGTTGAAGACGTCACTGGCTGGCGAATAACGTGGAACCTTCTGATGCCGCAGGCCCGTTATCGTCCGCGAGACGCCCTCCACCGGCCGGTTGAATCGTATGTTATCTGTGCGGGAAACGGGTGAAGCCGGGGCGAGAGAATGCCGCCCCGTCCACCGCAACGGGTCCGGCACCGGAAGCCGCCGCGAGGCGCCGGGGGAACCAAGCAACATGCCCTCATCCAGCCTGACTCTGGTCGACTCAACCCTTCGCCGACGCCGACGGGGGTTCACCCTCGCGGAGGCCCTGCTGGCCGCGACCGTCCTCGCCATCGTCGGCGCCACGGCGATGTGGCCCTTCATCGCCGGCGTGCAGCAAGCCGCCGAGGCCGCCAGGCTGGAGCAGGCCGTGGCCCTCGGCCAGGCCCTCATGGAGGAGATCCTCGCCAGACCCTTCACCGACCCCAACGACAAGACCAACGTCCTCGGACCGGAGCCGGGCGAAACCAGCCGCGACCAATTCGACAACATCGACGACTTCCACGGCCTCGACGAACTCACCGACGGCCTCCAGAACTTCCTGGGCAATACCATCACCGCCAGCAGCCTGGTGGGCTTCCGGCGCACCGCCACCGTGCAGTACGTGAGCTTCGCGGGGCTGGGCCAGCAGGCTACGGACACCAACAGCTTCGTGAGGATCGAGGTTCGCGTCTCCGAAAACGGCGTGCCGCTGGTCCGGCTCTGCCGCATCGCCACGCGGGAGAACTAGCCCATGCGAAACCGCTCGCCAGCCCTTGCCGCCCGCCGCGGGTTCACCCTGCCCGAACTCCTGATCGCCTCGGCCTGCACCGCTCTCATCGCCACGGCCGCCGCCACCATGATCGCGGCGGCCAGTCGGGCCGCCGAGCAGACCCGCAACGTCGCGGACGTCCAGGCCGCCGGGCACTACGCCCTGAATCGCATCGCCTCGACCGTCCGCTCCGCCCGCTGCGTCGGCGAGGTCACGCCGATCTCCGTCACCCTCTGGCTCAGCGACCAGAACAACGACGACTGGCCCAATGCCGATGAAATGGGCCTGCTGACCTACGACAGCGGGGCCAAGCAGCTTCGTTTCATCGCGTTCGGCGCCGGCGGCCCCACCGGCTCGATCAGCCAGACCACGCTCACCGATGCCGCCGCCCTGGCCGCTCTCTTCGCCGGCAGCACCGCCACGCGGGTCGTCGTCTGGGCCGAGGGGGTCGAAAGCCTGACCTTCGCCGGCTACCCCCCGAAGACGGAGACCCGCATCGTCGAGGTCACGTTCACCATCGGGACCGGCTCCGAGGCGACCACGTTCCAGACCGCGGCCGTCCCTCGCGCGCCGGGGGATTACCTGTTCAACCCCCAGGCCCAGGGCACGCCGCCGCCCGGCACGGACCGCATCGTGCGCGGCACGATCTCCGCCTGGAGCGGGCTGACCAGCGTCATCACGGGGGGCAAGTGACCATGATGCGCCAAGGCCCGGACAGAATCCCGGCAACCCGCGGCGGAAACCCGCCTCGTCGGCGAGGATACGTCCTGATCTTCGTCCTGGCCCTCACCGCGACGGTCGCCGCCCTGGGTTGGGCCTTCCTGGACGCACACGACACGCTCCTGCCGGAAGCACGGAATCGCCTGGGGGCGTTGCGGGCTCAATATCTCGCCGAGTCCGGCATCGCCTTGGGAATGCACTTCCTCATGTATCCGCCCACCACCGTGGCCTGCGGCCACTACTGGACGGGCGGATCCAACATCGCCATCGATGCCGGCACCGACTACACGAACATCTCGGTGACCCAGGACGCGACCGACCCCAACCTCTTCACCATCACCGCGGCCGGTTTCGCCCACGACTTCGACGGCGTGACCGTGTTGGGACGCCGTTCCATCACCGCGCAGGTGATCCGGCCTTCCGACGGGAAGTACCAGATCCCGTACGCCTACCTGGGTCTGTCCGACACCTGGCTGCCCAGCACCCTCGCCGTGGACGGCAACCTCCACGTCAACGGGCAATTGTCCGCCTACTCCTGGTGCAGAAGCACGGTCTCCGCCTCCGACTACATCTGGTGGAACGGAAGCGGACCGCCGGCGGCCGTCAACCGCTATGTGCGGCCGTTCCCGGCGACCCCTTCCGGCGGTTCCGCGCAATACGCGAATTACACCATCAACGGCGTCAAGTACACGGCCTATGCCTACAGCAAAACCAGCCTGAGCAAGTCCGACGCCGACGCGCTCAATGCGTTGAACTGGTCCGCGACCAACCCCGGCCGGATCATCATCACCCCTTCGGGCAATTTTCAGATCAACAAGGACGCCGCCCTGAACGGCACGCTGGTGGTCCGGGGCAATCTCTACGTCGACAACACCGGCGCCCGGATCAACGCCCAGCCGGATTACCCCGCCCTGGTGGTCTTCGGCAGCATCGCCTACAACCGCCACAACGCCACCCTCGACTGCAACGGCTCGCTGGTCTGCTTCGGTGGCGTCTACGACCAGGGCTATGTCACCAACCTGTCCGTGACCGGGGCCATGATCCTCGGCTGGGGGTTCAACTCCGTCGGCAGCGGCGACAACTACCGCGCCACCTACGACTGTGCCAAGGCCACGTTCTGGGATTTCAGCCGCTCCGCCGAGCGTCTGCCGATGACCGTGCTGAGCTGGACCGAGGATTGAGGAAGGAGGCTCCGACCATGACCGTGTCACCCGTTTTCGCTCTGGACCGCGGCACCCGGCTGTTGTTGACCGCCCTCACCGTCCTGCTGGCGGTGATCGCCGTGGAGCTGTGGGCCGCCCGCCCGCCGCTGGTCCGCGAGGCCCAGGCCCAGATACCGGACTCCGGCCTCCAGCGCAACGTCCTGATCGACGAGGCCCGACGGACCAATAAGCTGCTGGAGGAGATCCTCGACCATTTGCAGAACAAGCCCGTCAAGGTCAAGTCCGCGGACACCGATAAAGCCGATGGCGCCGCCCGCGGCGGTCGCCGCTGAGAGGGAACCCGCGGAGGGGAAGGAAGCCATGTTTCTGCGCACCGCCTTCACGCTGATCGAGCTGCTCATCGTCGTCGTGGTGCTCGGCATCCTGACGCTGGCGGCGCTGCCCAACTCCGACGCCGCCGCCCAGCAGGAGGCCGATGCCGCCGCCCGCATGATCGAGGCGGACGTCGCCTACGCCCGCAGCCTGGCGGTCGCCCGGCCCGACCAGCGGGTGCTGCTGGTCGTGGACGGGATCAACAACAACTACTCCCTGAAGACCAAGAGCCCCGGAGCAGCCAACGAGACGGCCGTCACGCTGGTCCATCCCGCGACCGGCCGGCCCTACGTCGTGCAGTTCGGGGCGACCGGCAACCCGGCGGTCCGCAGCGTGCGTCTGTATGCCGAGGATCTCGGCGGCGATTCGGTCCTGGTCTTCGACCCCAGCGGCGGGACCGACCAGGACGTGGCCGCCATCGTGCAGCTCGCCGCCGGCAACGCCCGCCGCGAGATCAAGATCTCGCCCCAGGCGGGCAGGGTGACGACCTCGAACCAACTGACGACGCCGCTGACGCCGATCCCGCCGGGCCTACAGGTAGCCGCGGAGCAGGCCGCGCTGAACGCGGCGAAGGACGCGGAGAAGGAGGCGGAGAACGCGGCGAAGGCAGCGGGGAACGCCGCGCCAGCAGCAGCGCCAGCAGCGGGGAACGCCGCGAAGTAAGCAGCGAAGGCGGGGAACGACCGCCAGAGGGCGGGGAACGACCGCCAGAGGGCGGGGAACGACTGCCAGAAGGCGGAGAACGATTGCCAGAAGGCGGGGAACGACCGCCGGAAGGCGGGGAACGATTGCCAGAAGGCGGGGAACGACCGCCAGAGGGCGGGGAACGACTGCCAGAAGGCGGGGAACGACTGCCAGAAGGCGGGGAACGACCGCCGGAAGGCGGGGAACGACCGCCGGAAGGCGGGGAACGACCGCCAGAAGGCGGGGAAC
>CAZNFM010000049.1:0-11717 GCA_964572385.1 uncultured Planctomycetaceae bacterium
TCGGCGGCTTTTGCGCCCTTCGCGACCGGCGCACAGTGGTTATCGGTCCGCGCGCCGCGGTGCGCAGTTTGTGCGCACTGTTGAGCGCCCGCCGCCGCGGCCCCCTCACCGCCCCGGGCGGATGTTCCAGCCTGGACCGCGGGTATAGCGGGTGTCGATGAACTTGAAGTCCGCGTGCCCGTCCAGAAAGGCCATCGAGTAACTCGAGAACTTGCGGTGCCAGCCCATGCCCAGCGCCTGGATGAGGCTCTGCCCCTGCGAGCCGTCCGGGGGACGGGCGTCCATCATGTAGGCGTCCATCTGGTCCTCGAGGAAGATGACGAACTCGGCGGCCAGCCCCCCCACCTTCTCCTTGAGCGTCTCGCTGCCGCAGGCGCTCATCAGGGCCAGGTTGCCGTACTCGCGGCGGCCGTCGAAGCGGGGATCCTCGTACCACTGCCAACTGATCGGGTAGCTGGTGCCGCAGACCTCGAAGGAGCCGTGGCGGTCCTCGACGGTCACCTCCTGGCCGTATTGCCCCTGGTAACCGGTGATGTAGGACTTGTCCGACGGGCAGATGTAGGTGCGGATCTGGGTGCGGCCCTGCACGCCGGGGGCGATGTACTTGTTGTAGGGCCGCCACTCCGTGGGGTAGCGGTACCAGTCGGCGTTGTCGCCGTAATAGGGGTGCCGCGTGGTGGGCTGGAAGCCGCCGTAGACCCACTCCGACACCAACTGCACGGAGATGTTGCCGTAGTTGTAGCCGAGGTGCCAGGGCTGCGTGGGATAGCTGCCGTAACCGCTGGGGCTGTTGTCGCTGCCGTACATGTCGGCGGTCTTGCCGATCTCCCGCAGGTTGTTCAGGCACTGGGCGATGTTGCCGGTCTCCTTGGCGGCGCTGAGCGCCGGGACCAGGATGGATAGCAGCACCGCGATGATCGCGATCACCACCAGCAGCTCGATCAGCGTGAAGCCGCCCCGCCGTTCACCCGCACCGCTCCAGCGCATGTTCGCTCCCTGCCGCCGCCGTCACGCGGGCTCGTGGACCGCGGGTCGCCCGGCCGCCGGCCCGAAGGGCGGCGCGACCCGGATAGAAGGACTCCCCCCCGCGACGAAGAGTGGAAATCCGGTCCGCCGCGGGCCGCCGACCGCTGAACCGCGGCCGAGCCGACGGCTTGGCAGGCGTGGCGGCCTCTCCTAGACTACGCCGCTCAGCGTCGGGAGGACACCATGAGTATCCGCCATCTGGAGTTTCTTTTCAAGCCTCGTTCGATCGCCGTCATCGGAGCCTCCGACGCGCCCAAAAGCATCGGCGGGGTCGTGCTCCGCAACCTGCTGCGGGCCGGCTTCACCGGTCCGATCATGCCGGTGAACCCCAAGTACCAGGCGGTGGCCGGAATCCTGACCTATCCCGACATCCGCAGTCTTCCGGTGGTGCCCGACGTCGGGGTGCTCTGCACCCCCCCGGCCACGGTGCCGCCGCTGATCCAGCAGCTCGGGGAACGCGGCACCCGCGCCGCCATCGTCATCACCGCCGGGCTGGCGGAGGTCCGCCTGCCGGACGGTCGCACCGCCCACGAGGCCATGCTGGACGCGGCCCGGCCGTACCTGCTCCGCATCCTCGGCCCGAATTGCGTGGGCCTGCTGGTGCCCGGCCTGGGCCTGAACGCCACCTTCGCCCACGCCGCCATCGAGCCGGGATCGCTGGCCTTCGTCTCCCAGTCCGGGGGCTTCTGCACGGCCACCCTCGACTGGGCCCGGGCCAGGGGCATCGGCTTCTCCCATTTCATCTCGCTGGGCAACAGCGCCGACGTGGATTTCGGCGACGTGCTCGATTACCTGGCCAGCGACCCGGACACCACCGCGGTGCTGCTCTACATGGAGTCCATCGGGCGGGACGAGGCCCGCAAGTTCATGTCCGCCGCCCGGGCCGCGTCGCGGAACAAGCCCGTGCTGGCCATCAAGGCGGGCCGCCACGCCGCCGGCGCCCGAGCGGCGGCCTCCCACACCGGCGCGTTGGCCGGCTCCGACCATGTCTACGAGGCGGCCTTGCGCCGAGCGGGCATCCTCCGCGTCAACAACCTGGATGAACTGTTCGACGGTGTCGAGACGTTGGCCCGCTCCAAGCCCCTGGAAGGCGAGCGACTGGCGATCCTCACCAACGGCGGCGGCCCCGGCGTCATCGCCACGGACGCCCTCACCTTCGAACACGGCCAACTGGCCGAGCTCTCCCCGGAAACCCTGCGCCGATTGAACGAGATCCTGCCGGGCACGTGGTCCCAGGGCAACCCCGTGGACATGATCGGCGACGCGGACGCCAAGGTGTACGCGGCCAGCCTCAAAATCCTCCTGGAAGACCCCGGCATCGACGCCGTCCTGGTGTTGAACGCGCCCAGTGCCATCGCCCCGCCGGAGGAGGCCGCCCGCGGCATCGTGGACATCGTGCGCCAGGCCAAGATCCCCATCCTCACCAGTTGGCTGGGCGGCGAGGCGGCCAGTCGCGCCCGGCGCATCTTCTCCGAGGCGGAGATACCGACCTACGACACGCCGGAGAAGGCCGTCCGGGCCTTCATGCACATGGTGCGCTACCGCCGCAACCAGCAGATCCTGAGCCAGGTTCCGCCCTCCTTGCCGACGGACTTCACCTCGTGGCCGGGCATTGCCCAGTTGGTCATCGGCAACGCGATCTCGGAGAAGCGGGAGCTGCTCAGCGAACCGGAGGCCAAGCGTGTCCTGGCGTCCTACGGTATCCCGGTGGTGGAAACCCGCATCGCCTCCTCGGTCGCCGAGGCGGTCGAACTGGCCGGCGAGATCGGGTTCCCCGTGGCGTTGAAGATCCTCTCCCCCGACATCACCCACAAGAGCGACGTCGGCGGAGTGGCCCTGGCGCTGGATACGGCCGAGGAGGTCCGGGCCGCCGCGGAAACCATGCTGGCCCGCGTCGCCAAGATCTTTCCCCAGGCGCATCTGTCGGGTTTCACGGTGCAGAAGATGGCCCAGCGGCCCCGGGCCCATGAGTTGATCGTGGGCGTGACCACCGACCCGCAGTTCGGCCCCGTCATCATGTTCGGCCGCGGCGGAACGGCCGTGGAGGTGATCGGCGACCGGTCGTTCGCCCTCCCTCCGCTGAACTCCGTTCTGGCCCGGTCGCTGATCTCCCGGACCCAGATCTACAAGCTCTTGCAAGGCTACCGCGATCGGCCGCCGGCAGATCTGGATGCCATCGCCCTCGTGCTGGTTCAGGTCGCGCAGCTCATCATCGACCGGCCCGAGATCATTGAGCTTGACATCAATCCCCTGTTCGCCGACGAGCAAGGCGTGCTGGCCCTGGACGCGCGGATTCGGGTCGTTCCGGCCTCCGCCTCCGGCCAGGACCGGTTGGCCATCCGGCCTTATCCCAGAGAGCAGGAGGAGGCCATTCGGCTGCCTTCGGGGCTGGAAGTGCTGCTCCGTCCGATTCGGCCCGAGGATGCGCCAGCCCACAAGCGATTCGTCGAGCGCCTGACGCCCGAAGACCTCCGGTTTCGCTTCCTGGGCGTCATCCGTGACATTCCCCCCAAGGAAATGGCCCGCTTGACCCAGGTGGATTACGACCGTGAGATGGCCTTCATCGCCACGGCCCTCAAAGGCGAAGAACAGGGCGAGACCCTGGCGGTCGCCCGCCTCCTCACCGGGCGTGACGCCGTGACGACCAACTTCGCGGTGATGGTTCGGTCCGACCTCAAACGCACGGGCCTCGGCACCGCGATGATGCGGAAGTTGATCACCTACTGCCGCAACCGAGGGATTCAGGAGATCGTCGGGCAGGTTCTGGCCAACAATCAGGCGATGCTGGCCCTAGGCACGAAACTGGGCTTCACCATCCACCCGCTCCCCGACACCGACCGCGTCGAACTGCGGCTACGGCTGGACCCCACGACCGGGTGACGGATCCTGCCGGAGGCTCGCCCCCCGGGCGGGGTCGCGATGACCATCTTTCAGCCGCCGCTCGGCAGCCGGTCGATTGGCCATTGCAGCGAGCTGGAACCAATGGCCGATGAGACGCGGAGAGGATGCTGTTAACGATACCAGCATCCCAGGGATGGCAAAGGAACGTCTCCTGGAAGAGCGGCGGAAATCTCTGGCATTCCATTCATTCACGGATATTATAAGACGCGACCGCTTTTCCATATCCGACGCGGCCTCAACGCAGACCGTGATGACCGGGAGGAGATGATGGTCACGGAAGATTCCATTCTGATACGCGACAAGGCCATTCGTTTCGCCCTCCGCACCGGTGAGAGTCTGAACCTCGACCTGGTGTGGCACATGCAGGAACAGGACGGTCACTGCCGCTGCTTCGGCGCTTATGAGCCGTCGTGCCCGACGGACTGTCGCTGGTTATCCCGCTGTCGGGCCTTGACCAGCGAGCCGGTCTTCGGGCCGCTGCCCAGACCCGCCGCACGGGACATCGCTGCGCCCGCTTCGGCGGACCGGGCCGTCGAGGAACGATGGGTGCCGCCCTCGCTGCGGCGCCGTGCCGCTACGGTGCCGCGTCCGCGGCCGCTATAATCCGGCGCATGGCCGGCCATCTCCTTGAAGACATGCGGCGGTTCGTGGGCTTCACCGAAGAAGATGCCGCCGCCCTGGCCGAGTTGCAGCCCCGCCTGACCCCGGCCCTGCCGGATATCGTCGACCTCTTCTACCGTCGCATCCTGGAGCATCCCGGCGCCGCGGCGGTTTTGACTCGTTCCAAAGCGGAGCTTTACCGGCTTCGGCAGACGCTCTTCGCCTGGCTGCGGGAGTTGTTCAACGGAACCTACGACGAACGGTATTACGACCAGCGCTGCGAGATCGGACGGGCACACGTTCGCATCGACCTACCCCAGCATTACATGTTCACGGCCATGAACGTGATTCGGCTGGGCCTCGTGAAGAAGATCGAATCGCTCCAGCTCCCGAATGCGTCCGTGTACCTTGCCGCACTCCATAAGATCCTCGACATCGAGCTGGCCATCATGAACGAAACCTACCGGGAGGACTTCGTCAAGCGCATCAAGGAGATGCAGCGGACCCAATACGAGCAGAAGCTGAGCGAGTCGGAGCACCTCGCCACGGTGGGACACCTCGCGGCCTCGCTCGCCCATGAGATCAAGAATCCGCTGGCGGGGATCAGCGGCGCGATCCAGGTGCTCGGCGCCGGGCTGGACAGCCGCCACCCGCACCGGGAGATCATCGCCGAGGCCCTGCGGCAGATTGATCGGCTGGACGCCGCCGTCAAGGATCTGCTGATCTACGCCCGCCCCCGGCCGCCGAGCATCAAGCGGGTCGACGTGAATACGCTGCTGGAACGGGCCTTGATTCTGTTTCGGCAGGAACCGGCCTTTCGCCGCCTGCGGGTCCGTTGCGAAGGGCTGAACTGCGAGCACGAAGCGGACGTGGACGAAGACCAGATGCAGCAGGTCATCACCAACCTGCTGATCAACGCCGCCCATGCCAGCGATCCGGGCGGAGAAGTCCGGTGCAGGATCAGCCGTCTGGAGACCAGCCTGCGGTTGACCGTGGAGGACAACGGAATCGGCATCCCGCCCGATATCCTGCCGCGGGTATTCGAGCCGTTCTTCACGACCAAGGCCCGCGGAACGGGCCTGGGGCTGTCGATCTGTCTGCGGATCGTTGAAGCCCACGGCGGCACCATGTCCATCAGCAGCGAACCCGGGCGAGGAACCCGGGTCACCGTGGAGATTCCCACCTGTTGACTTTCGGCTTCCTGATACATGGCAGCCCGCCCTGCCGCGGCGTGGGTCGCCAGGGACCTGCGGGAGGTCGATCCCCTGCGACCAACCGGCAGTGCGGGGTTCCCTCCATGGGACATCTGACGGCCGCCGGCAGACACGAGCGCAGACGAAGCGGTGGCGGGCATTCCCTGGTGTGGTGGAGACGGCACGGCGCGCCGCTGCCTCTTGAACACGAGAACTGACTCCACGCCGCCCGAGCAGCGGAATACGTTGGTGATCGGCATCGCGCCGCACTGATCCGGCCGCCACCGCGGCGCTATCCGCCGCCGAAGTCGTGGCGGCTGAGGGGCTGGTAGATCGGGCCGCGAGGCGTGAGGGTCGATTGGTAGAAGGTCAGCTCGTCCACGTTCTGTGTGCCGGCGCGGAAAGGCGGTTCCGCGGCCAGGACCTCGCGAATTTCACGGCTGCGGCGAAAGTCGTTGTTGCGAGCCAGGGTCAGATGGGCGGAAAAGGCCCGCTGCTCTCGGGGCAGCCCAAGCGGCTCGAGCACGTCGTCGCAGCGCCGGGCCAATGCGGCCAGTCCCCCGGCAGCGTCGCGGAGACCGACCCACAGGACCCGGACCGGCCCGCTCGCTCCGAAAGTACCCCAGCCCTCGACCACGATGTCAAACGGGCGGCACTCCGCGGCAACCTGGGAGAGAGCGGCCTGCACTTCCGGTGTGATCCGTGGGTCGATCTCGCCGAGGAACTTGACCGTGATATGCAGGTTGGCCGGCTCCACCCACTTGAGCGGCGGGCATCGCCGTTTCAGACGGGCCTGAGTTTCGGCCAGTTGCTTGCGGACCGGCGGGATCAAGTCCACGGCGATGAAGGCACGCATGGCAGGTGCTCCAGGAAGGCGGGTGTCTCAATCGAAGGCGGTCATCGACCGCAGGCGGGTGAGGCGCTCTTCCACGGTGCGGCGGTCAGCGGCGGCCAGGGCGTCGAGCGAGAAGCCCTCGATCGTGATGGAGGCGACGCAGGTGCCGCGGGCGATGGCAGCGCGGAGAGCCGCGGGGTCGTCGCGGCGGATGGCGGCGAGGTGGCCCATCATTCCGCCGGCGAAGCTGTCGCCCGCCCCGGTGGGATCGACGACGTTGGCCGAGGGGATGGCCGGCAGCACGAACAAATCCTCAGCGGTCACCAGCATCGCGCCGTGTTCCCCTTTCTTGATGACCACGAAGCGCGGCCCCAGCTCGAGGATGGCCCGGCCGGCCGCGACGAGGTGGTCCGCGCCGGTCAGTTGGCGGGCCTCGCCGTCGTTGACCACGACACCGTGCACGAGCCGCAGCGTTTGCAGGAGGTCGTCGCGGAAACTCTCGATCCACAGGTTCATGGTATCCAGCACGATCAGTCGCGGGCGGGCGAGCTGCTCGATGAACTCGCGCTGAATGACCGGGTGCGTGTTGGCGAGGAAGACGAACTCGGAATCGCGGAAGGCCGGCGGGATCCGCGGCGGCAGTTCGCTGATCACGTTCAGGTCGGTGCGGAGTGTCTCTCGTTCGTTCATGTTCTCGAGGTAGCGGCCGTGCCAGGCGAACGTTTTCGAGCCGGCGCGAACCTCCAACCCGGCGGTGTCGATGGCGCGACCCTCGAAGACCCGGCGGAACGCCGGCGGAAAATCGCCGCCGACGACGGCCACCAGCCGCACCGGGGCCAAAAGTGATGCGGCCACGGAGAAGTACGCCGCCGATCCGCCGAGCACGCCCTCCACGCGCCGCCGCGGGGTTTCCACCGTATCCAGACCGATCGTGCCGCTGACCAACAGGGACATTAGGCGTAGCTCCCTCGAAGAACCGCGCCCCGACCGCTGGCGACGCCGACCGGACGCGGAGCGGTGGGCGACGGTTGATCGATCACCCCGCGCCGGCTCGCAACCCATAAGTCCGTAGACGCCCATCTGCGGGACGCGGGGCGGGCGAGGCGTTCATTCGCATTCTGCGACGGCCGCGGGACCAGGTCAAACGCGCCGCGTTGACAGGCAGGGCGGAGCGGGGCGAGAATCCGGCGGGCGGTGAGGTGTCCGGATGGCTGTGTGGAGCGCGAAAGCACCGAGCAGAACAGGCCAGCGCGATCGCCGAAGGCGGCGGGGCCACCGGTGGCGGGCAGCAGCCGTCGTTCTGACCCTGGGGGTCGGCTTCTGCGGCCCCGCGCCAACCACGCAACCGGCCGTCGATGGCGGCGGCAATCCGCCAGCCGCGGTGGAGCCCGCCAAGCCCCCGGAAACGGAAGTGGCCGATCCGGAACTGGCCCGCCTGCCCGGCCGGGTTCACACCGTGCAGGCCGGGGACACGCTGTACAGCATCGCGGTGAAGTATTACGGCGACGGCAAGCAGTGGCGAAGGATTTATGTGGCCAACCGAAACCGCCTGGGCACGCCGGAGGATCTGCGGGCGGGCATGAAGCTCATCGTGCCGTGAGCGGCGGCGAACGTTCACCCGGTTCCCTGGCGGACAGCGTTCAGTTTCTGCCGGGAGTCGGTCCACGGTTGGCGGAGCGTTTTCAGCGGCTGGGGGTTCGCAGTGTCGGCGACCTGCTCGAATACCTTCCGGCACGCCACGAACAACACGAAACCCTCACCATTGAACACCTCGACGAAGGCGTGGTGGCCACGGTTGTCGGGCAGATCACGGCGGTGGGTGGTCGGCGGTACGGGCGGGGCGGCGTGCTTTCCGCAACCCTCACCGACAACACCGGCCGCTGCGGGCTGCGGTGGTTCAACGCGGAGTGGGTGCGGGAGAAAATCCGCCCCGGCGTGGTCATTCGGGCAACCGGCCAGGTCCGCCGCTACCGCGACCTGCCGCAGATGGTGAACCCGCGGTTCGTGGTGCTGGGGCCGGACGCCAAGCCGGTGGACGAGTCGGAGGCTCCGCGCTTCGAGGGCGTGTATCCCGCCACGGCGGAGTTGCCCAGCCGCACCATCGCCAGGGTGATACACGCCAATCTGGACCGCATGCTGGAGCTGGTGGAGGAGTGGCACCCGCCGGCGTGGCTGCGGGAACGGAAGCTGTTGACCAGGCGGGCGGCCTTGGCGACGTATCACCGGCCGCGGGAAGATCGGCAAGTCGAGGCGGCCCGGCGGCGGCTGGCGTATGACGAGCTGCTTCTCATGCAAGTGGCGGTCACGCTTTCACGGCGTCATCGCGAGGTCGCGGCCCGGTCCCCGGAGCTGCGGTGCACGCCGGAAATCGACGCGCGGATCCGCCGGAGGTTTCCCTTCGCCCTGACCGGTGGGCAGGAGCGGGCCGTTGCCGCGATCGTCGCGGACCTGGCCCGACCGCGGCCGATGAACCGGTTGCTGCAAGGAGATGTCGGCAGCGGCAAGACCGTCGTGGCTTTGTACGCGGCGCTGGTCGCCGTCGCCCACCGTTGCCAGGTGGCCATCATGGCCCCGACGGAACTGCTGGCCGAACAGCACTATCGCTCGATCGCGCGATATCTGACGAATAGCCGCGTGCGCTACGCACTGCTGACCGGAGGCCTGCGGACCGCCGAGCGGCGGGATCTCCTGCGGCGGATCGAGGACGGCGAGGTGGATCTCGTGGTGGGCACCCACGCCCTGATCCAAGAGGATGTGCAGTTTGCCCGCCTGGGCCTGACCGTCGTGGACGAGCAGCACCGCTTCGGCGTCCGCCAGCGAGCCACGATCCGCAGCAAGGGATTGGCCCCGCACTATCTGGTGATGACGGCGACGCCGATCCCGCGAACACTGGCCATGACCGTCTTCGGCGATCTCGACGTGGCCGTGATCGACGAGATGCCGCCGGGCCGGGCGGGCATCGACACGCGGGTGCTGGGGCCTCGGTTGCACGACGCGGCGTGGGAGTTCGTGCGCGCGAGGCTGGCCGCCGGGGAACAGGCCTTTGTGGTGTACCCGCTCATCGACGAGTCGGACAAACTGGACCTGCGGGCGGCCACCACGGAGTTCGAGCGGCTGGAGCGGCAGGTATTCGCGGGTCGAGCCGTGGGGTTGCTGCATGGGCGAATGCCGGCCGCGGAGCGTGAGGCGGTCATGGGCAATTTCGCGGCCGGGCGGCTGGCGGTGCTGGTGGCGACGACGGTGGTGGAGGTGGGCATTGACGTACCCAATGCCACCTGCATGGTGATTGAGCACGCCGAGCGGTACGGCCTGTCGCAGCTTCATCAGCTCCGCGGGCGGATCGGGCGCGGCACCCGCAAAGGGTACTGCCTGCTGCTGACCGGCTCGACGGGCGGGGTGGAGAACGAGCGCCTCGCGGTCCTGGCGAAGACCACCGACGGCTTCCGCATCGCCGAGGAAGACCTGCGGCTCCGCGGGCCGGGGGAAATGCTGGGCACCCGCCAGCACGGGTTGCCGGAGCTGCGGGTGGCGGACCTGCTGAACGATGGGGAATTGCTGCGGCTAGCCCAGGAGGACGCCCAGCAGATCGTGCGGGAAGATCCCGGCTTGCAGCGGCCCGAGCGCCACGTGCTGCGGGCGATGCTCGCCGCCAAGTACGCCGAGGCGATCCGGCTGCTGGACGTGGGGTAACGGGCTTCACCGCCGCCACCGGGCAGGGCGGCCACCGCGATATGTGAACTGACTGGCTCGTGCGAGATTCTGGCTCGTGCGAGATTCCGATCTCGCACGCAAGATCGCGGGATTCCGTTCCCGCCCCAAGGGGGCCCGGCTCGTGCGAGATTCCTATCTCGCACGCAGGATTGCGGGATTCCTTTCCCGCACAGGTCGGTGGTATAATGGGATGATGCTCACCAGCAGTGCCAGCCCGGCGAGGCATCCGCTGTGCCCGCTGACCCAGTTCACGCGGGGCCTCGACCTCTCCGGCTCGTGCGAGATTCCGATCTCGCACGCACGACCGCGGGATTCCGTTCCCGCAGGGATCGGCGGTATAATGAAGTAATGCCCACAAACCCTGCCAGCCCGGCGAGGCATCCGCTGTGCCCGCTGGCCACATTCATGTGGGGGTTGGACCTCTCCGGCCAGAACGGCAACGCCCCGCCGTGGCCGGGCGGGGTCAGCGAAAGCCCCGCGGGGCTGCACGGCGCCGGGGGCATTCCTGCCACGGCGCAAACCGCGCAGCGGCTGGGGCGAGGCACGTGGACCCCGGCTACCGCAGAGCGGCCTAGGCGAGGCCCGTGGACGCCGGCCACAACGGCGTGTCAAGGGCAAGTCGGCGGGCTGTTGGCCATGACCGACACCAAGAGCACGTCCACCGAGGCGGACGACGCGTACATGATCTACTTCTACGACGCCAATGGGAATGTCGGCCAGGTGATCGACGCCCGGGCGGGTTCCACGTACTACGGGCAGGCGGTGGCGCGGTACGAGTATTACCCCTTCGGCGGGGTCCTGACGTCCGCGATCATCAAGGGCTCGTCCGGCTCGAAGAACCCGTTCCTGTTCAGCACCAAATACCGCGACAGCGAGACCGGGCTCTACTACTACGGCTACCGCTACCTGCTCCCGCGCCTGGGCCGGTGGCTGAATCGGGATCCGATCGGGGAGCGCGGGGGCCTCAATTTGTGCGAGGTCATACGCAACAATCCTGTTGGCAAAATTGACCCACATGGGTTGTGTTCAGAATTCAGTTGTGGGGGACCGCCGACTTCCGGACCAAGTGATGACGAAGAGTACGTTACCGCAAAGCCACCGGCCGGGAGCGAGCCGGGCAGGTTTTGGCCGGTCTGCTGTAAGTTTCTCTACGACATATGCATGCACGACTGCCCGTTGCTTGGAAAGAAGGGATATAGAAAGTGTCCGAAAGAATTACAGGGCAAGAACTGCGCTGACATCTGCGAGAAAGCGAAAAAGGACTGCTTGGCCGCCACAATGGAGAACCCCTGTCACGCGGGTCGTTGGCTCGACTATTACTGTAGATTCATCGAGGGTGCGAAGGGCGATGACGTGTGTACACCTAAGCGCACCCGTCCACACTCCTTTAACCAATTTAGACCCTGTTGCAAAACCTAAGGTCCCGGCGCGAGGCGCTTGGCGCATAAGAT
>CAZNFM010000050.1:0-6714 GCA_964572385.1 uncultured Planctomycetaceae bacterium
CCGGCCCGCCCGGGCGCGAACCCCGGCACGCCCGCCGCCGCCACCGCGGAAAAGGGCTTCGCCCGGGCGCGAACCCCCTCGCGCCCGCCCCCGCCGCGCCCCGGCACGCCCCGCCCCCTACGGCGCGCCGCCGAACTGCTCCGGCGTCACGCCGTCCTTGGCGATCAGGTAGTACAGCCGGCCCTCGCTGTAGGTGAAGCCCGCCGTCTTGCCCGCCTCCTCGCCCACGCCCATGTAGATGTCGCAGCGGCCGGGGGCGCGGATCGCCGCCCCGCGGTCCTGGTCCAGCACGAAGTTGCGGTACGGCCGCATGAAGTCGTGGGGCAGGTTCGGCACCCGCGTGTCCACGAAGGCCAGGGCCCCCCGCGGGAAGATCTCCTTGTCCGTGGCCACGCTGTGGTAGGCCGTCACCGGCTGCCCGATCGAACCGTACGGGCCGCCCTGGCTGTCCTGGAAGAAGACGTAACGCGGGTTCTGGTACAGATAGCGGTCCAGGTCCTCGGGGTGCTGCTTGAAGTAGCGGATCATGTTGTCCAGCGAGGTGCGGTAGCGGTCGATCACGCCGTCGGCCTGCATCAGGCGGATGATCGAGGTGTACTCGTGCCCGTTGTTGCCGGCGTAGCCCAACTCGTAGAGCGTGCCGTCCGGAAGCCGCAGGAAACCCGAGCCCTGCACGCTGACCACGTAGGCCTCGAAGCGATCGCCCAGCCAGGCGATCTCCTGCCCGGCCAGCAGGTTGCCCTCCTCGATCTCCTGCCGCGTCTTCCACGGGCCGCCGACCAGTTCGCCCTCTTCGTTCTTCTGCAAGTCCGGCGGGAAACGGTAGAGCGGGTACTGGAAACGCTCGGTCCGCTCGCGGCTGCCGTCGAAGATGGGCGTGTAGTAGCCGGTGAACAGTACCGTGCCCTCCTGGTCGCAGCCGACCGAGCGGTACACGTCGAAGTGCTCGCGGATCAGCGTGTTGAGGGCCTCCGGCGTGGCGGCGTGGTCCAGCAAGGCGAGGAAAACCTCCAGCGAACGCAGCACCTGCTCGTGGGTGATCCCCTGGAGCGGGTAGTACTTCTGGCTGGAGGGCTTGTGCAGGTAGTCGATGCTGTACTGCACCGCCTTCCGCAGGCCGACGCCCTTGGCCCGCGTCCAGCCCTCGCCGAAATTGGGGTATTCCGCCGGGTCGATCTTCACCAGGGCCGGCTCGCCGGGGGCCAGCTCGCGGTTGTAGTCCTTCTCGAGGGAGGGCTGGGCCAGCGGCCGGTCGGGTTTCTTGCAGCCCAGGCCGGGCCCGCCGACCAGAACGACGACGCACAGGGCGAGGACGAGGCGACGAGGCATGATCCGACTCCTTTCGGGGGGCGCCGCGGAGCAGGACGACGATCGGCCCCGCGAACCGCGGCGGTGAACCGTTCCGTCGCGGAATATAACGCCGCCGAGTCGATTTGCCAGACCGCCGCGGCCGCCGTCGCCCGGCAAAAAGCCCGGCGGCGACGAGGAAAGGTCCCCGTCGCCGCCGATCAGGTCCGGACTCGTCCGTCCAACGGGCTAGAAACCCTGCGGTTCGTTCGGCGCGCCGGGGTCGCCGGGGCCGTCGGGGCCGCGCGGCGGGCCGCCGCGGCGTCCCGGCCCGCGAGGCGCGGCGTCGGGCGGGCCGCGATCCGGCCGCCGCTCGCCGCCGAGCCGCAGCTCGCCCCGCTCGCGGAGCTGCCGGTCCACCTCGGCCTTCTGCTCGGGCGTCAACAGCTTGGTGACGTCCTCGTAGAGCTTCGCCGCGAGGCGGCGGAACTCCGCGGACTGGTCTTCCTGCTCGCGAACGGCCTTCTGGAACTCGCGGAACAGCGGTTCCACCTGCTCCCGCTGCTCGAGAGAGAGGTCCGGCAGCTTGTCGACGATCTCCTTCAGCACGCGAGGGTTCCGCAGGGAGACGAACGGCCGTTGAAACTGCGTCCATTCCTGCCAGATCTTCTCGAAGGCCGCCTTCTGGTCCGGGTGCATCACCGCGAGCAGCCGCTCATGCCGCTCGGCGTCGGCCGCCAGCAGCTTCTCGCGGAGCGGAGCCATCTTGGCCCGCCGTTCCTCCTGTACCGCCTGCATCTTCTTGCGGACCTCCTGGATTTTGTCCCGGTCGTCGGCCTCGCGGGCCGCCCGCATCTCCTCGCGGAGCTGGGCCATCTTCTCCATCTCCTCCGGATCCTGGCGGAAGGACTCGTGGATCTCCCGCATCTTCTCTTCGTGCTCCTTGTAGATCTTGCGGACCTCCGCGGTCTGCTGCTCGTCCAGCTTCAGTTCCTGGATGAGCCGCTCGATCTGGGCTTCCGCGGAGCGTTCGCGGCCCGGCCGCTGCCAGCGGCCCTCGCCGCGCTCGCCCCGGCCGGGGCGCGGCCCGCCGTCCGGCGGTGGCGGGGGTTCTTGTCCCCAGGCCATCGTTCCCGCCAGCAGCCACGTCATGAGGAAATACGCCGCCCATCGCCTCTTCATGGTTTTGGTCTCCTGTGAGAGTCTCGGAACCGGCTCGCCGGAGCAGCGGCCTCCGCCGCTCCAGGCGACACCGCGTCGACGATCTTGGCGCAAGGTATCGCCGAGGGCCTAACGCCGCCAGCGGGCGGCTATTGCCGGGATCGCCGGCGGGGGACGTTGGTTTCGGTCGCGTTCGCACTTAGAATCAACACGCCGGCGGCGGCCGTGGCCGCGGCACGCTTCGTAACTGTAGGTGCTTATGTATTTTGTGGTCATCATGGCCTTTGCCTTGGTCCTGACGGACGGCCTCCCGCCGGAGCGATTGAACCTGCTGGGCGGGCCGCCGTGGAACGTCGGACGGCCGCTCTGGGCGACGCTGGCGGTGGTGGCCTTGCAGCTTCTCGTGGTGGCGGGCGTGGGGCTGCTCTATCGGCAACGCCTCCTCCGGATGCTGGATGGCACGGAGGCGGGGCATGAACGGGCGAGCAACCTGTACGCCGCGGCCCAGCGGCGCTTGCTGGTGGTGGTGGCGATCTTCCTGGTCGCGACGCTGCTGTTGACGCCGTGGGCGGGCCTGGCTCGCTCCCCGGAGGGCTGGGGACTGGGCGCCTGGCCGCTGGTGGGTGACCTGCTGGTGCTGGCCCCGTTCTTCGTCTCGATTCTGCTGTCCTGGAGCATCTTCTTTGACGCCGAACAGCAACTCCGGCAGGACGCATGGAGCCGATCCGTGCCCGAGGCGGTGGGCGTCGCCGCCGGGCCACCCCAGGCACACCGAACCGAGTTGCCGCTTGCCGACTCCGCCGTTCCCGCCGCGTCCGCCACCGGCGGCGGCAGGGGAAGCGCGGCACGCCAGACGCTCGCTGCCGCGCGCCGACAGCCCCGCCAGGAGGGGAGGCGGCTGCCCGGATTTCTGCTGGACAAGCTCCGTCTGCAAGTCCTCATCGTGGCGGCGCCGATGACCCTCATCGTTTTCGCCAGGCACTTCACCGACGTCTGGCGCGAGCGACTGACCGACTTGACCGGCCTGGCCTGGCTGGCGGATGGCCTGCTGGGGGTCTTCTCCGTGATCGTGCTGGGATTGGCCCCTTTCCTGCTGCGATACATCTGGATCACGGAGCCGCTGCCCGCCGGCGAACTTCGCGACCGCTTTGTGCGGACCTGCCGGCGGATTGGCCTTTCTTACCGCGAGATCCTCCTCTGGCACACGCACGGACTGACCATCAACGCGGCGGTGATGGGTTTCTGCGGGCCGCTCCGTTACATCCTCGTCTCCGACGCACTGCTGGAGACCATGGACGAGGACGAGATCGCCGCCGTGTTCGGACATGAGGCGGGCCATATTCGTCACTGGCATCTGCAATACTTCGTGCTGTTCGCCATGATCTCGATGTACCTTGCCGGAGGGGCCATGCACCTGCTGTGGCTGTTGGGTCATCGCTGGCAAAGAGGCATGTTGCACGACGGAGAGATACTGGAGCTGGCGGCGCTGGGGGTATTGCTGGCTTGCTGGCTCTTCGGTTTCAGTTGGCTCTCGCGGCAATTCGAGCGGCAGGCCGACGTTCACGGCGTGCGGTCGGTGGCCCATGAGCTGCGGCGCTGCGTCGGATGGTGTCCGTGGCATTCGGCCTCGCCGGCGTCCGCGGCGGCGGGTTTGTGCGTCTCGGCGGCCAATTTGTTCGGACGGACCCTGTCCCGAATCGCTGATTTGAACGGAATTCCTCGCGACGCCGGCGGCTGGCGTCACCCCAGCATCGAGCAACGCTGCCGGCTGATCGAACGGTTGGCGACCGATCCGGTCGCCCTGCGGCGGTTCGACCGCCGGATCGTGGTGGTGAAGGCCGTGCTGATCATCGGGGCGGCGATCGGCACGGCCCTGGCGGCCTGGCTCTACGGTGGCGATGTCCTCCGCGTGTTGCAGAGCCGCCTAAGCCAGTGACGCCTTGAATCCTCGCAGGCTGGGACTTGGAACCGCAACCGGTTCGATACAGGTGGGAGGGTGATCAGGACGGTGCTGAACGACGGATTGGGGAAAGAACCTAGCTCGCCAGAGAGCGCCCGGCTTACCGGAGCCGATGTTGATTGGGAGCATGACAGCGGTCGAACCACGGGTGAAGGGCGGACCCGGGCATCCGGCCGCGTGGGCATGCCGTGGAGCGACTGCGAAATCGGTAATCAGGGAGCCCTAAACATGGCCGGACGCCGTCTTCGTCCGCAGCATGGCGCGGTGTTGTGCGCCTTGATCTTGGTCATCAGCGGAGCAGGCTGTTCGCTGTGCCCAGGTTTGCCGTTCTGCCCAAGCCCGGCATGCGTGGGCAAGACGTTCGACACCGCTTGCCCGGTGACGCTCGACTTGAGCGGGGCTGCCCAGATCGTCGGCACGCTCACGGACAATCAGCCCGATGTCTACGACCTCGGGCCGGCCCAGCCGGGAGACCGGATCATCGTGACCATCACGGCGGCCGCGGGCAGCAGCCTGGACCCGACGGTGGCCTTGTTCAACGGTGATCAGCACCTGTTGGCTTACAACGACGACATCGACTTCGCCGGGGATAATTACAACGCCGGTCTCGATGAAATCCTCTCCCTCGCCGGCCAGCGGCACTACCTCGCCGTGGCCAAGTTCCGCTTCGATGTCCAAGGGGGTGCCTATACCGGCTCCATCCGGGTCGAGCGGGGCGGGACGTTCCCCATACCTCCCGTGCAATATCTGCTCTTGAATTTCGCCGGCGGCACGGTGACCCTGCCGGGCGAGGGCACGCTCAACCTGAGTGCTTTCGACGCCGCCGATATCGACGCCGCCTACGCGGGCAAGACCGCCGAGATCAGGGCGAAGGTGGTGGAGACCGTGCGGCGGGCCTACGCCGACACCGGTCTCGTGGTGATCACCAACGGAGATCCGCTGCCGCCGGGAACCTGCGCTTACAGCACGATCTACTTCGGCGGCTTCAGCAGCAACAAGTTCGGCCTGGCCCAATCCGTCGATCAGGGCAACCGCAATCGCTGCGACGACGGCATCGTGTTCACCAACGACTTCGACAAGCCTTTCGCCATACAGCCGACCGTGGCAGGTATCGGCACGGCGATTGGAAACGTGGCCGCCCACGAGGCCGGGCACCTGCTAGGTCTGAACCATGTCGCGGACGTGATCGACCTGATGGACAACACCGGAACGGCCAGCACGCTGCTGGCCGAACAGGTATTCAAGACTTCAACCTTGAGTCCGGATGTCTTTCCGATCGGGTTACAGAACGGCCCCCTCATGCTCCAGCGGGTGGTGCCGAAATGAACGCGGCGGAACCCCGCATGCCCGAGACCGGCTGGTCTCGACCTACAGGCCAAGAAGATTGCGAATGATGATGTTTACCGCGTTCAGAAGGGTGGAGTTGACCAGCATCTGCAATTCGTAGTTCAGGGCGCCAAGCAGGTCGGGGAAGCAGCCGGTCGTTTGCAGCAAAGGTAGGGCGGCGATGAGGAGTGCAAGGCGGCGGATCCGGCTCCAGGCTACGCTGACCCGTATCAAACCTCTTGCCGGCGATGGCCGCGAATCGGCCGCGTTCTGCGGAAGACCAGCCTTGTCAAGCGGTGCGAAAGCGTCGCGGTCTGATCGCATGACCAAACTCCTTCGGCGGGATCCACGGGCTTAACCGGCTGCGCGGAATCACCCGGGGTTCGGCCTTGTTCAACTCAGATGAAGCCGAACAGGGTGTTGAAGAACACCCAGGTTGCGGTCTGAATGGCCGTCGCGGCGGTGATGAACAGGTTCTCGCCCAGCACCTGTTTGAAGGCGTCGTTGGGCAGACACCCCGTCCACGCGGGAAGCATGAGGACCGGTAATATCCACCAGCGGTTGGCCAAACGTCGTCGCGGGTCCATGGCCGATGCAGACCTCCTCGGGCCGGCCGCCGTTCGCTAGCCCGCCCGCGGCTATCCTAGCGGCGGACGTCCGTTTAAGCGAGCCAGCCTTGGATGCCTTCCAGGGTTGCCTGCACCGCGCTGCGGGTGGTCGAGCCGCCGATATCCTTCAAAGACAGGAAGAAGGCTTCGATGATCGCGGAGATCAAACCGACCATCGCGTCCTGGATGCCGGTTAGGACGGCATCGCGCACCTCTGGGTCGCAGCCGGTCAGGTTGATTTGAAGTACTCCACCACCGACCAGCAGCGGGGCCCACCACTTGAAGAACCGGGTAGAGACACGCGACAGCATGGTTTACTCCTATGAACTCGTTGTGCAAGACCTCCAGCGTTTTTCGCCCCGAAGGCCCCTT
>CAZNFM010000051.1:0-6473 GCA_964572385.1 uncultured Planctomycetaceae bacterium
GGTGAGCATTATGCCTCACCCCGGAGGTGCACTACGCGTTCATGCTGACTCCTTCGAGGAGGCCGCAGGCCTCGCCCCGTGAACGCTCAGGAGGGTGGGGCGGACGGCTTCCCAGCCTGCGAACGGGCATCAGCCCGACTGCTTTGGCAACCCAACACGACCCTGGGCGAGGTAGTACGCCCTCCCAAGGTGTCTTACACATCGGGCATTACCGGAGACGCAGTTTAGTTATCAATCTGTGGCGGCCAGGAGAGCCTGCTTCTGACGGGCATCCAGCGGCGGGGCGGTCGCTGCGCAAGAACTGCCGACTGCGATTCGCTGGATTCTTTGCCCCAAGAGACAAAGCACCTCGTAAGGAATCGTGCCCATCAGCTTCGCCAAGGCGGGCACTGAATTGGGGCGGTCCGTTCGATCGTCAATGATGACAACTTCTGTCCCCAAACGTTGCGGGGGCAGGTCGGTCAAGTCCACGGCCATCTGATCCATGCTGACTCGACCAATGACCGGGGCGTCGCCGTCCGGTGTTCCAACCACGGCATGGTTGGAGAGGCTGCGGACGTAACCATCGTAGTAGCCGATAGGAACGATCCCCAGCCGGGTGGGCCGCCGCGTCGTGAAGGTCTGCCCATAGCCCACGCAGTGGCCCACGGGCAACTCCTTCACGGTGGTGAGGTGAGAAACCAGCCTCAGTACCGGTCTCAGTTCCACATGGGCACGAAGATGCTCCGCCGGGACTAGGCCATACATGGCCAACCCCGGACGCACCATGTCGAAGTGTGCTGCCGGCAGGGTGAGGGTCGCGGCAGTATTGGCCATATGGCGGGTGACCTGCGGCGGGAGCAGGGGGGCCAGACGACTCAGGGCAGTGCTGAAAGTGGTCAACTGGTGATCTACGAGATCGCGAAGCTCGAAATCGGCTGTGGCGAAGTGGGAGTAGATGCCCGTCAGACGTAGCTTCGGAGTGGCGAGCACGGCCTGCACTAGAAACAGTGCCTGGTCCGGCAGGATTCCCATTCGGCCCATGCCGGTGTCGATCTTGACATGGACATCGACGGGTGACTGCACGTCCATGCGGGCCAGCGTCTTGATCGCCTCGTGATCGGTGATGCTCAAGGTAAGCTGGTGGCGGGCAATGGCTCGCAGCCGCTCCCGCCGCTCCCGTGGGTCCGTGACGGCCAGCACGTTGCCGAGCACCAGAATGGGTCGCCGCCAACCGATCGTCCGCAGCTCGACCGCCTCCACAAGTGTCGCGACCGCTGCGAATTCGACTCCTGCCTCTTGAAGCACGGGGGCTACCAGGCTCAACCCGTGCCCGTAAGCATCCGCTTTGAGCACGGCGCAGATACGAGTGCCTGGGCGACATAATCCTCTGATAGCCCGACAGTTATGAACCAGATGGTCGGTGTTGATCCGGGCAATGAGGTCGGAATGCATGGGAGAGTTCAGTTTGGCCAGCCTGCCGCCGCGATCCGTCGCGAGGTCGGTTGGGCTGCCTACAGCTAGTAGCCCCCTCGTCGGCGAGAAGTTCGCGCATCTGCTCGCGAGCGAGCAGTATAGCTATGCATCGACGGCGATCAAATGTTGTCTAAAGGAGGCACGAGAGAGAACCACGAACCTGCCCAGTTGCCTGGCAGGGGCAGGTCAGAGGTTCGATCGCGATTTTTAAGACTCAACTCGCCGTGAACCGAATCTTCTCGTTACTCGCCCTGAGGGAGGGAGCGGTTGAGGTATATGCCGAGTAGCAGAAAACCTTGTCACGAGAGCAGCAAAAATGCATAATTAAATAAGGAGTTAATGTTCTAAACAACATGATCTACTATCGGAGGTTTGGTTCATGAGGCATCTGCTTGTCTTCTTGTCGTTGGCTTTTCTGGCCGGTTGTTCCGACTCTAAGCCGAGCGCCATCACGCCGGGTGCAGCGAAGAAGCACATCAAGCCCGGAGAAACCACGATGGCTGAAGTCGTAGAGGTCTTTGGGACGCCGAATGTGATTACCCGCAGAGACGGCGGCGAAATGTGGGTTTATGACAAGGTGTCGAGCAAGCAGACTAGCGCGGCCTTTGGCGCAGGTGGCGTTGGTGGAGGTTGGGGCAACAGCGGTTTTGGCGGAGGAGGTGTCGCCGGCGGTGTCGGATCAACCGAGCGGTCTGAGACCACAGTGATGCTCATCATTTATTTCGATGAGAGGGACATCGTACGCGATTACAAAATCAGCCAGACCAAGTTCTGAGGGGGCGCCCATGCATTTGCAAAGCCCGCACGTTACGGTGTTGGTGATCCTGTTGTTATCCGGCGCGATGATAACGGCAACCGGCTGCGCAACACTGACCCAGGCCGAGATCAAGGCCTTGGAGACAAGGGAGATGGACTGCGGCTACGATGATGCCTATAAGGCTGCGGCCAACGGCCTATTCGCCCTTGGCTTTACGGTTAGCCACAGTGACAAGGCCTCTGGCATTCTGACCGGCGTGCGGCACGATCCAAACACCGGCGCGAAGGTGGCGGCAGCAGTTTTTTTCGGCGTGCTCGGTCTTGCAGCTACTCAAGACCGCAACGAATCTGTGACGTTTATGTTGACAGCGTTGGAGCCGCAACTGACGCAGCTCAGGATGAAGCTCATCGTTAATGGGCAACCCGTCGTTGATCGGACCGTTATGACCAAGATTTGGCAACAGATTGAGCGCGAAGCCATGCTGGAGTCGAGGCCATCCGACAGGACAGCCCAGAAATCCCAGCCGAGTACTACCGCGATCGAAAACCCTTAGGGCGTCACGGTGATCAGCACCGTGGTCGTATCGAACCCGCCGCAGCAATCCTCCACCCGCACCACGAAGCTGTCGGCCGCCGTCTGGTTGGGGTTGGGCTGGTAGCAGACGACGACCTGGCTGCCGACGTGGCTGCCGATGAAAGTCGCCGTGCCGGTGCCGGGCGGCGTCTGGATCGACCAGGTGAGGGAGGACGACTCCGCGTCCGGATCGGTCGCCTGGATGGTCAATTGGTTAACCGCATTCGGGCACGTGCTGTTGCGCGCCACTTGCAGGAACAACTGCCCGTTCATGTCGTTGGTGATGACCGGGGAGATGTTGACCACCGTCACGTTCACCGTGAGATCGTCGGTCTTTCCGCCCGGATCCGTGACCCGCACGACGAAACTGTCCGGCTGGTTCTGGTCGAAGTCCGGCTCATAGCAAACGACCGCCGCCGGGCCGGTGCTGCCGTAGGGGAATGACGCGAAGCCGGTGGCCGGCGGGACCAGGATCGACCAGGTGAGGCCGGCCGGTTCCTCGTCGGTAGCGGTCAACTCCAGTTCGTTTTCCTCGAATCCGCAAAAGCTGTTCAACCCCAGGATCATCGCCTCGGGGTCGGAGTTGAGGATCTGCGGCGCGAGGTCCTGCACGGTCACGTTGACGGTGATGCTGTCCGTGCCCCCAAACGGATCGCTGACGCGCAACACGAAGCTGTCCGGGTTGGCCTGGCCGTTGTCGGGGTCGTAGCAGACGGTGAAGCTGCCGCCCGTTCCGCTCGTCGGCGATAGTACGCCGCGGCTCGGCGGCGTCTGGATGGTCCAGCTCAACGCCGCGGCGGGGCCGTCCACGTCCGTGGCCTGTACCGTCACTTCATTTCCCGCGTTCGGGCAATCGCTGTTCTTCTGGACTTGCCGACCGATCGAACCGCCTTCGGTGATCTCCGGCGGGGTGTTGGTGACGGTCACGTTGACGGTGATCGAATCGGCGGCGCCCAGCGGATCCTGCACCCTGACAACGAAGGAATCCGAGGCGTTCTGCCCGTCGTTCGGGTCGTAGCAGAGCGTGAACGCCGCGCCGGCACCGCCGGTCGGCGTCACCACGCCATGACTCGGCGGGGTCTGAATCGACCAGGCCAGCACCCCGGGGTCGCCGTCGGGATCGGTCGCATCCAGGGTGATCTCATTGGCGGCGTTGGGACAATTGCTGTTGACGGCCACGGGCAGCGACGCGGAGGCCCCTTGGGCGATCTCCGGCGGCTGGTTGGTGATGGTCACGTTCACCAGTCGTGTGTCGCTCCCGCCGGCCGGGTCTTCCACTTTGACCACGAAGCTGTCCAATCCCGTGTAACCGTCGGTCGGGTCGTAGCAGAACGTGAAGCTGCCGCCGGACTGGGTATCCGGCAGAACCTGGCCGTGGGTCGGCGGAGTCGGAATCGACCAAGACAGCTCCGCCGGGGCGTGATCGGGGTCGGTGGCGTTAAGGCTCAGCGTGTTGGCCGCGTTCGGACAGCCGCTGTTTGCCGCCACGGGCAGACCAATCGGGCCGTTCTCGACGATGGCCGGCGGCTGGTTGCACGATTGCCCCAGCAGGGCCAGGATGAAACCGGCGAGGTCGTTCACGTCCGCCTGGCCGTCCGGCGCGCAGGGATCGCCGGCCGAGCCGACGTCCGCCCGGCAGCGGGCGTAAACCGTCGCGGAGCCGGGATCGAGGACGGTGGAGACGAACAGGGCGATGTCCAGGCCGTCGACCAGATCGTCGTCGTTCATGTCGGCCTTGTCGCTGGAGAGGCACGCCACGCTGCTGATGGTCACCGCCACCGTGATGGTGTCCTCACCGCCGCAGTTGTCGGCGACCCGCACCACGTAGCTGTCGAGGCCGGTCTGGCCGGGATTCGGCTGGTAGCGAATCCCCACGCTGGAGCCGGTCTGCGCCGCGGGCCAGAAGCACACGCTGCCCTTCGTCGGGGGCGTGCTGACCGTCCATTGCAGACCCGATCCCGGCGTCTCGGTGTCCGTCGCGCTGAGGGTGACGGCGTTGCCGGCGTCCGGACAGGTCGGGCAGCCGCAGAGGCTGTCCTTGACCACCGTGAGCGGCAGGGTCTCCCCCTGGGTGATGACCGGGGCATCGTTGGTCACGGTGACGTTGACGGTGATCGTGTCGAATCCGCCCTCCGGGTCGGCGACCTTGACCACGAAGCTGTCCGGCTGGATCTGGGCGTCGTTCGGGTCGTAGCAGGTGGTGAAGGCGGCGCCGGTCCCGGTGGTGGGGCTGAGCGTCCCGCGGGCCGGGTTCGTCTGGATGGACCAGTTCAGTTGCGCGGGGTTGCCGTCCGGGTCGGTCGCGTTGAGGGTGATCTGGTTGGCGGCGAGCGGGCAGTTGGTGTTGCAGTGGACCGCGAGGCTCGCGGTCTCGCCCTGGGTGATGACCGGCGGTTGGTTGACCACCGGCGTGCCGCCGAACTTCAGGTCGTCGATCAGATAGCCCCCGCCGCCGCCGTAGGGCGGGTAGCTCGGTTGGCCGGTGAAGCGGATATAGCGAATGCCTTCGGTGGCGCGAATGCCGTACCACTGCCAGCTATCGGTGGTGACCGTGAAGGTGTACAGCACGGTCTGGTTGGCGTCCAGGAACTCGATGCAGTCGTCTTCCAGCCCGCGGTGCGCCCAGACCCCGGCCTCCAGCACGGAGGTCGGCGTGGACGTGCCGGGCTGCACGAAGCGAACGATCACGCAGCCGCCGGGCGGCGGGTCGGTGATGCTGTCGCCGATGCCCGCGTTGCCGGAATAGGGCGGCACCGCGCACGGCGGCACGGGGCATCCCGTGGCCCCGACCGTGCCCGTGTAGGCGGTGACCGTGCTAGTTCCCAGGAGGTTGCAGCCGGGCAACAGGCAGTCGTTGGAGGTGCCGCCGGAGAGGTGCACGCCCAGGCTTTGATAGCGGTTGTGCTGGATGGTCATCGCCGGCGGCACGGGGACGTCTTCAAACGTGATCAGCGTCGTCGGCGAGGAGATGAAATGCCCGTCCGTCGGCAGCACGGTGACGGTGGCGGTCAACGGGGCCGTCGCCGCGAGCCAGGCGGCGCCGAGGCACAAGGCGAGCGCATTCCTTCCCTTCATGGCATCCTCCGTATTCATGTCTGGGCCGGCTGCCGGTTCGATCCAAATCAGGAGACCCGGGCAACCTGGGCAGGTCCGGCCGATCCGTCAGCAGCAACAGAACCCCCCGTCCCTGGACGGCTCCCCCGCGAGGAATATCAGAACATAATAACTTAGCGGAAGTTGCCGTGTTGTCAAGGGAGCGGTCGGCGGTCGGCCCGGGCGACCCGGCCGGGGTGCCCGGCCCGGGGGTCGCCGCCTCGCCGCGGAGCGGACGGCCGCGGGGCGGGCCTTTTGCGGCGGCGGCCGACCGTCTATGATAGCGGGGCCGGGCCGGCCGAGGGCGGCCCGCCGCGCCCCGGGGCGTAGCTCAGCCTGGATTAGAGCGCCTGGTTTGGGTCCAGGAGGTCGCTGGTTCGAATCCAGTCGCCCCGATTGGTCCGCTGTGACCGGCCTTCCGCGGGGCGGTCCGGACCCGGCAGAGGAGGGCGTCCGGGCCGGCAATCGTTCCCCGCCTTCCGGCGGTCGTTCCCCGCCTTCCGGCGGTCGTTCCCCGCCTTCTGGCAATCGTTCCCCGCCTTCCGGCGGTCGTTCCCCGCCTTCTGGCAATCGTTCCCCGCCTTCCGGCGGTCGT
>CAZNFM010000052.1:0-6458 GCA_964572385.1 uncultured Planctomycetaceae bacterium
GGGTGAGCATTATGCCTCACCCCGGAGGTGCACTACGCGTTCATGCTGACTCCTTGCTGGCTAGAGGTTTGTTGCTGGTGAGTCCCCCGGTCCGGACGGAAAGCAACGCCGGCGGCGTCCCCCCAACTCCGAACCGTGACTTTGCGAACCGGCGCGAACACCACGCGGTCCAATGCCAGTACGATATGGATTTAATTTGATGATGTCAACTTATCATGGATATCAACTGAGTTATTTATTCAGTGGACAAACAGGTGTGTTGTCATCATGGTTATGGGCTCGGTCCTCCCGCCGGCGGTCAGGCCGCGCGGAGCCGGTAATGTCGCGGAGAGGCCGACCGAAAAGGGCCGGCCTCGACATTTGATGCGGGCGGGACGGTGCCGCTCGCGGGTTCGCGCCGCAAAGAAGGCACAGGTGAAGAAAGGAGGCCGGCGCGTGGAAAAGGGGCCGCGGCAGAATCCGTCGGCGCGGCGTCAGGGTGCGGCCGGTCGATGGGCCGCCGCTTCGCGCAAGGCGGCTTCGGCCTGGGCATCGCGGGGGTTGAGCCGCAGGGCCTCGCGGAAGCAGGCTTCCGCCTCGGGCCAGCGGCCCTGGGCGGCGCGCAGGCGGCCCAGGTGGCGATAGGCGTCGGCGAAGTCCGGGCGGATCCGCAGGGCGGTTTGCAGATGGGCTTCGGCCTCCGTGGGGCGGTTCAGGGCCATCAGGCTCAGGGCCAGGTTGCCGTGGGCTTCGGCGAAGGAGGGCCGTAATCGCAGGGCCTGCTCGTAGTGACGGACGGCCTGGGCGTGGTCGCCGGTGCGGGCCAGCGCCGCGCCCAGATTCACGCTGGCCTCCACCAGGGTCGGGTCGAGTCGCGCGGCCCGCTCGAACGAGGCGCGGGCCTCGTCGGTTCGTCCTTGCAGGAGCAGCACTCGGCCGCGGTTGTTGTGGGCTTCGGCGTAGTCGGGCCTGCGGGCGAGCGCGGCGTCCAGGCGCGGGACGGCTTCTTCGAGGCGTCCCAGGGTGATGAGCACGTCGGCGATGTTGTTCTGCACGACGGCCGCTTCCACCGGATCCTCCGCCGCCTTTTCGTATTCGGCGAGGGCTTCGTCGTAACGGCCCAGGCGCGCGAGAGCCGCGCCGAGGTTGATGCGGAGGCGGACATCGCCGGGGGCGGCGGCGAGGGCGGCCTGGTAATGCGGCAGGGCCTCCGGCAGGCGGCCGCGGGCGGTCAGCTCCTGCGCGAGGTTGTTGTGTACTCGCGAGTCCGCGGGCGTGATCGAGAGCATGTGTTGGTAAAGCGTGACGGTGTCGCGCCAGTTGGCCAGGCCGGCCCGCGTCTGCCAGCCGGCCGCCACGGCGATCAGCCCGACGATGGCGCCGGCGGCGACGCTTCGCGTTCGGCGGAATCCCGCCGGGGCCTGCTCGATTCGGGATAGAGCCGCGGCCACGGGCAGCAGCAGGCCGACGATCGGGAGATAGACGTACTTGTCCGAGACGTTGACCCAGGAGTAACGCACCAGTCCGAGCGTGGGGGCGATGGCCAGGACGAAGAAGAGGCTGCCGACGACGAGTGCCCGCGTGCGGCGCCAGGTCGCGGCGACCACCGCGGCCGCGGCCGCGGTGGCGATCACGCCGGCCAGGACGGCGGTGTTGGAGAGGTCGAGGGGCAGGGGCGGGGGATAGTTGGGGGTGAGGTTGGTCGGGTGGAGGAGCTTGGCGGCGTAGAAGCCCAGGTTGTGGCCGAGGAGGAGGAGGGGTCGGAGCAGGCCGGCGTCGGCGGTGACGGCTACGCCGACGGAGGCGGTCCGGGCGTGGGAGATGAGCGTCACCGTGACGGACGCGGCGCAGATGATGAAGAAGGGAGCCTTCTCGACCAGGGCGCGGCGGGTCAGCCCTCCGAGCGGCCAGTAGTCCAGCAGGAGCAGGAGCAACGGCAGGGGGGTGCTGGTCGGCTTGGACAACAGGGCCAGCAGGTAACCGGCCAGGGCTAGGCCGTAGGCGAATCGGCCGCGGGACTGGGCGAAGCGAACGTAGGAGATCAGGCAGATCAACGAGAAGAAGGCGGCGAGGAGCGTCTTGCGTTCGCCCACCCAGGCGACCGGCTCCACGTGGAGAGGGTGGAGGCCGAAGAGCAGCCCGGCCAGGGCCGCGGGCCACGGCCGGTGAAAGAGGAGATACAAGAGGACGATGATGAAGGCGGTGTTGAGCACGTGCAGGGTCAGGGCGGTGCGATGATAGGGGGCGAGGTCGTCGGGCCGACCGCCGAGCGCGGTATCCACCATGAGGGAGGTCATGGCCAGGGGGATGTAATAGCCCTGGACCGTCGAGGGTTCGAGGACTTCGCGGAAGAAGCGGCCGACCGAGGCCCAGCCGGGGTTGCAGACCAACGGGTTGCGGACGATGAAGGCTTCGTCGTCGAAGCAGAGGGCCTGGGCGGAGAGGACCGGCCAGTGGGCGGCGGCCGTCGCCAGGCAGACCGCCAGGAGCAGCGCGGCGAGCACCAGGCGGTCGCGGGGCGAGGCGTCATCGGTCGCGAGGCGGGACGGGCCGATCGACGGCGAAGCGGCACGGTGCTTGGCGCGGCGGGCATTCATCCACGTGATCCGTTGCGGTTCGAGGCCGACGCCCGACCCTCGTCACGGCGGTGGGGCGGGTCCGGCGCGGGGTGCGATTATACGAGCCGCGGTCGGCGGTCTCGACCCGGCCGCGCGACGGCCGCCGCGGGCGGCAGGAGGGCGGGGCTCCAAGTCCGTCGGGGCGATCGGTCGATAGCTTAAAGATGGGCGGGCCGGAGCGCGGGCCGGCGGCCGCCTGCGTCGGAGTCTCGGACCGCGCCGGGGACTGGTGACATGGGCACGGGTTTCCCCTCGCCGTCGTGGTCGAGCGACATGGCGCCGCAGCGCGGCGCGTGGCCGTGGTTGGCCGGGATCCTGGTGCTGGCCCTGGTGGTGGATCTGGTCTGTTTTCGGGGCTACACGAGCTATGACGACCGCGACTACTTCGAGGCGACGGCGCGGCTGGTGGAGACCGGCCGGCTGGGCGACGATTTGCGGTTCGGCAAGGACCGGCTGGTCCTGCTGGGCTGGAACTGCCTGGTGGCGAGCCTGTTCGGCCTGAACGCCCAGCTCATCGCGGGATCTTACGTCTGTTTCCATCTGGCGCTGATCGTGCTGACCTTTCTGCTGGGCCGGCGGGCCTACGGACGGACGGCGGGACTGATCGGGGCGTATTACGTCGCGACGGTTCCGCTGATCATTCTCTACAGCACGAGCATGTACCCGGACCTGCCGCTGGCGTGTTTTGTGGTGTCGGCGGTGCTGGCGTTCAGTTGGGGATACGAGCGGAAGCGGGAGGGGCGGCGGCGGGCCGCGGCGGCCGCGGTGTTCGGCGCCGGGGTCAGTGTCGGCCTGGCCTACTGCACGAAGGAGACCGGGCTGCTGCTGCTGCCTTTCTTCTTCACGGCCTGGCTGTGGAATGAGGGTATTTTCCCGTTTCGGTTTCGGCGGAAAGCCGCGGTGGCGGGCGGCTCGCCGGTCGCCGAGGGAGGAGCCTTCCCCGTCGGGGCGGCCTTCGCGGCCGGATTCTTCGTGATCTTCGCGGCCGAGGCCGCGATTTTCTCCATGCTGAGCGACCGGCCGTTCTTCCGCCTGGGCTGGACGACGGCGTCGGCGGATTCCGGCCTCATGCAGTTCGCCTTTCACAGCGGGTTCGACCCGGTGGAGCGGTTTCGGCATTTTCTCAACGTTCACAACGGCCTGCATTTTCCCGCGAGCCTGAAGGCCCTGTTGCTGGCGTCGGCCCTGTTGTATCCGCTCCTGCGGCGCCGGCAGTGGCTCATCCCGCTGTGCGGGCTGTGGCTGTTCGTGTACATGATGTGGGGTTCGATGAGCCTGCGGAGCTACTTTCCGCCGAGCATCCTGCCGCGGTACCTGATCGTGATCCTGCCGCCGGCGTGCCTGGTGCTGGCGGGGGTGTCGGCGGGCCTGCTCGACCTCACGCGGCACGCCCGGGCGCCGGCGTGGGCGGGCCGGCCGATTCGGGCCGTGGCGATCGCCGTTCTCGCGGCGATCCCGCTCTGGAATCTGCAAGTGGCGGACCGTTTCGCGGGCCGCCCGAGCGCCAGCGTTTCCATCGCCAACGCCGCGCGGGCCATCGAGGTCGCCCGCGGGGCCGCGGTGCGGACGAAGAAGCCGATCGTGCTTTCGTTTCTGGTCGGAAGGCGTCTCCAGGCAGTGCTCTACGGGCGACGGCCGACGGAAGTGCTGTTGGCGGAGGAGCTGAGCGAGGAGCGACTGGATGCCTTGTTGGCTTCCGGGGGTTTTTACTATGTGGCCGACAACCGGGCGCTGCTGAAAGAGGAGCGGGCGCTGGAACGATGGCGGACCCCGGTGGATGACGCCGTGCTGGGCATCCTGCTGGCCCGGACCGACCCGTGGGATCCGTGGTCTGAGTCGCCCGACGGGAATTCAGCCGTGCGGACGGTCTCGGCCGGGCCGACCGGCGAGCCGCCGGGGCGGGGCGAGTACGAGTTGGCGGTCGTGGAGGTGGCGTCGTTTGCGGCGACGCCTTCACGGCTCGCGGAGCTGGGCGTGTACCTGTTCAAGGATATTCCGCCCGAGCGAACTCGTTGTGATCCGATCTGGACGGTTGACTTGTATCACGTGATGTCCCGGCGGCGGCCTGCCGCGGCGTCTCCGGCCGCGGCTGCGGTCGCGGACCCCGACGGCGGGGATTCGCCGCCGCGGTTCTGAGGCGGGCAGTGGGCCGGCGTCACTCCTCCGGGCGGTAGTCCGGCTGCCAGATGGTGCCGCCGAGGCCGAAGATCTGTCGCGTGTCGAAGTAGCCGCAGGCGGCGTGACCGTCGGCGAAGGCGACGGACCAGGCCGACCACTTGCGGTGCCACCCCCAGCGTTGCGGCTGGGCTCCGCCGCCGATCCCCGCCGTGGTCGGCCCGGCGCGGTAGGTAGCGCTGTAGAACCCCTGCTCCCCCCAGATGATGAAACGGGACGCCTTGCCGCCGGTCAGGTGGCGGGCGATTTTCCGCCCGAAGGGCACGTTGTCGGGGGCCCGTCCGAAGGCGAAGTCGTCCAGGGAGAAGTTGCCGCTGGGGTAGGCGTAGCCTTGCGCCCAGCGGGTGTTGAGCGTATAGCTGCTGCCGTTGGCCTGCCAGGAGCTGAGCGTTTCTTCGTCCGTGCCGCCGCCGGACTGGCCCACGACGGCGGCGCTGTAGCTGCGGTCGCCGGGGCAGATGTAGAGCGGGATGACGGCGTTGCCCTGGGCGGTCGGGTCGACGATCCGGTTCAGCGGGCGGATTTCGGTGGGGTAGTGGTGGGCGTCCGGGATGTAGTCGCTGCGATCGGGCTTGGGGGCCTTGAAGCCGCCGAAGACCCACGGGGTGAACAGGGTGATGCCGTAGGTGCCGCCGGGGCTGGACAGGGTTCCGCCGTGCGCCGGGTACTGGTACCAGGGCAGCAGTTTCTGGTCGTCCTGGGCCTCCATGTACATGGCCGAGGCCTGGCCAATGCCGCGGAGGTTGGCGACGCACTTGCCCGCCATGCCTTCGCTGCGGGCGCCTTGCAAGGCGGGCAGCAGGATGGAGATCAGGACGGCGATGACGGCGATCACCACCAGCAGTTCGATCAGCGTGAACGCGGGGTCCAGGGGGAGCCTGCGGCGGCGTGAACGGCGGCAGTCGAGAAGGATTCGCTTCGGCACGTTCCACACACTCCGACGGTGGATACCGCTCGGGCGGCGGCTCAACTGACTTTGGGCCGCGGCCGCTCGGGAGCCGGGGTTTCCTCATCCTCCGGCCGCGGCGGCGGGGGAGGCGGCGGTGGGCGGCACACCGGACATTCCCCCGTGTAGCCCTCGACCTCCGGACCGAAGAAGAAGGTCCCGCAATCCGGGCAGCGCATCGCCACGTAGGCCTTCTTGGCCCGGCATTTCGGGCAGAACGCCGGCGGCCAGGGTAGCGGGCCTTGGCGGGCGGCCTCTTCCGCTTCGCGGGCGGTCATCTGGAAGGGGTGTCGGCATGCGGAGCACATCCACTGGGTGCGGCTTTCGGGCGTATCCGGGACGGCGTGCCCGCCGCGGAGATTGCGGACGGCCAGGGCGGCGGCGACGGCGAACAGGACGACGGCGAGAGCAATCTTGGCGGCTTTCACGTTCACCCCAGGTGCGGCGGAAATCCGGGCGAATCCGCCCGCGAAGAGTCCTTGCTCATATTATAACCGCGTGGCGGGGCGGGAGACGCGGACGCCGCGCCCGACCGATAACGGCCCGACGCGGCGTCCCACGTCGGCGGGACGGATTGCACGACCGTCCCGCCGCACTCGGATTGAAGAGGCCCTGGGCTGGGGAGCTTATCTACCGGCGGCGAACCAGGGCCAGTCCGCCGACCAGCAGCAGGAACAAGCTAGCCGGCTCGGGGACCACGCGGATGAACCCATCGGCGTAGGTCACGTCGGCGAAGACGC
>CAZNFM010000053.1:0-3962 GCA_964572385.1 uncultured Planctomycetaceae bacterium
CGCGAGCTGGGTTCAGACCGGCGTGAGCCAGGTCGGTCCCTATCTGCCGTGGGCGCACCAATCTTGACGGGAGACAACCCTAGTACGAGAGGATTGGGTTGTAGGTGCCTCTGGTGCACCTGTTGTCCTGCTAAGGGCAGCGCAGGGTAGCCATGCACTGAAAGGATAAACGCTGAAAGCATCTAAGCGTGAAGCCCCCCCGAAGATAAGGATTGGATGTCTCTTCGGAGACGAGAGACCCCTTGTAGACCACGAGGTTGATAGGCCAGGTGTGTAAGGGCAGAGATGTCCTTAGCTGACTGGTACTAATGGTCGATCGCTTGACCACATTGATGAATCGCTGTCGGCCCGCACGCCTCCGCGTGTGCCGCCGGCGGCCCCATCGCTTCAGCAGAGCCCCGTGCGGCTCCGCATGTCCACTCTATTCACCGTATAGCGATCTGGGCTTGCCCCGACGCCCGGCTTCGGCCGGACCGCCGCGTGCCGGCCTGGATCGAACAGGTTTGTCACGTTCGGCCGAGAGGTCGAGCGTGGCTGTGCTGGTGCCCTTACCCGAGGGGAAACACCTGATCCCATTCCGAACTCAGTCGTGAAGTCCTCGGGGCCGATGGTAGTCCAAGAGGGCGAGAGTAGGTTAGTGCCAGCTTTTGCGAAGCCCGGCGGTCGAGAGATCGTCGGGCTTCGCCCTTTTCCGCGAAGAAGTGGGCCGCCGCAGCGGCTCGGCCAGGTCAAGATAGGTACCGTCGCAGCCACGCAGCCGATTCGCGGATCATCCGCTCGTTCAGCTCCACCCGCCGCATCGCGTGGTCCTCCGTGTCCAAAGCCTCCAGGCGGACTGCTCGGCCGGTCGCCCGCACGGCCTTGGCGTAGGCTGTGGCGTGTTCAAAGGGGATCTGCCGATCCCCGGTCCCGTGAAAGATCAGCAGCGGTTGCGGGTTCCGCGCCAGGCGGGTCGGTCCGTCTTCGGGCGGGACGTTCTGCAAGAAGGCCCGTCCCAGCGGCAGTCCATGATGGTCCACCCAGCCTTGGTTGTGCAGCAGCCGCCAGGCGGCGGGCGGCATTTGCTCTTCCAACAATCGTCGCAGGTCCGCCACGGGCGCCCAGAAGACCAGGCAACGCAGCCCCGTCATCTGCTCACAGGCCTGGGCCGCCGTGAAGGCCCCGAAGCTGCTGCCGACGATCCCCATCCGGCCGGGGTCGCATGCCGGCAGGTTCTTCAGCGAATCCAGCACGGCGCGCAGGTCTTCGACGAGCGATTCCGGCGTCAGGTCGATGAACCGGCCGTCGCTCTCGCCGCAGCCGCGGAAGTCGAAACGCAGCGTGGCCAGGCCGTCGGCCTCGAGCTGTCGGGCCAACGCGACCTGCCGGTAGCATGAGCCGACCCGTGTGCCCGTCAGCCCGTGGCAGCAAACGACCACCGGGGCCGGCGTCGCCGCAGAGGCGGCGGGCGGCAGGTGGAGACACGCGGCAAGCTTCTGCCCGCAGACCGGGATGTCGAGGTACGTTTGCACGGCGATCCAGGATGCTGGGAGACGACTTCTCCTTCAGGGTCGTGTTGGAGCACGGTTGCCGCACGCTGCTCCAGCCCCAATATAACTCTCCCCGGTCCGCAATGCCGCTTCTCCTTTCACGGTGTGGCGTTCATCCGGATTGATGGCGGCGGCTGCACCGACCGCCCAGGTAGCATAGAATCTCCACATGACTCCGACCATCCTCGTCCGCGTGGGCCATTCGCCAGACCCCGACGATGCCTTCATGTTTTTTGCCTTGGCCGAAGGCCGGATCGACACCGGCCCATATCGCTTTGCTCACGAAATGGCTGATATCGAGACCCTCAATCGTCGGGCGGAAAGCGGCGACTTGGAGGTCTCGGCCATCTCGATCCACGCCTATCCGTTCGTTCGACAACACTACGCCCTACTGGGCTGCGGATGCAGCATGGGCGACGGCTACGGGCCGAAGGTCGTCAGTCGTGAACCGCTGAATCCGTCCCAGCTTCGCGCCCGAACCATCGCCGTACCCGGCGAGCGGACCACGGCGTTCCTGGCCCTGTGCCTGTGTCTGGGCAAGGGGACGTTCGTCCATCGGGTGCTGCCGTTTGACGCGATTCCCGAGGCCGTCTTGCGCGGGGACGTGGACGCGGGTCTCATCATCCACGAGGCCCAGCTCACCTATGGACGCATGGGCCTGAACCAGGTCGTCGACGTGGCCGAATGGTGGTGCGGACAGACCGGCCTGCCGCTCCCGTTGGGAGGCAATGTCGTCCGGCGCGATCTCGGACCGGCGGTCTGTCGCGACGTGGCCCGGCTGATCCGCGCCTCGGTCGAGCACGGTCTGGCCCATCGCCGCGAGGCCGTGGCGTATGCCCTCCGCTTCGGACGAGATCTCGATCTGAAGCTTACGGACCGCTTCATCGAGATGTACGTCAATCGTTGGACCGTGGATTACGGTGACCGCGGACGTGCGGCTGTACGCGAACTGCTCCGTCAGGCCCATGACCTGGGCCTGACGCCGGACCCCGGCGAGATCGATTTCGTCGAGCCGTGAACGAATGCCTGCCGCGGATCAGCCCGCCGCCTCGAAACGGAATACCGCGTCGAACAGCCTCACGCCGAGCAGGCGGGCGACCATTTCGTCTTTGATCAAGGCGAGCTTGATCGTGTCCACCGTGAAACGAGCGTCGTAGTTGCTCTCGATCGCGCGACCCATGCCTTCGAGAATCAGCAGATCGCTCTCCGCCGCCGCCGCACAGCATTCCGGCGTGACTTGGGAGAGATCGATGAGCGGCGCGTTGCCACCGGAGTTCACGACGGTGAGCCGGCCGGCGCGCCAGGCGGCGGACAGCTCCGGATCGAGGCGGGAGCACGCGTTCAGCAGTTCGCGAAGCTCGGCGGCGGTGACATCGTTCAGGGCCGGCCGGTGGTTGGCGGCGAGCACCACGCGGGCTCCGCGACGGAGCAGTTCGCGAGCCAGCGGCAGGACTCCCAACACAATGTCCGGGCCGGAGTTGTCCACGAAGTACAGGGCCTGTCGGTAGAAGCCATCGGGGCGTTCCCATCGCGTCAACCAGGCGTCCAGGTCGTCCACGGCCCAGGGCCGGGGCCGCAGGCGACCGCGGACGGCGGCGAAATCCAGGCCGTTGCCGCCGTCGACGGAATCCCGCGATCCAGCGGTGGCGGTCGAATGTCTCGCGACCGCCTCGATGGCCGCCTTGGCCCCCATGTCGAACAGATTGCCCGCCAGCACGCCTTCCACGAGGCGGAGGTTTCTCGTTCGCGAAGGCAGGCCGTCCAGTTCTTGCAGGACATCGGGCAGGGCCGCCAGAGCAATCGCGTTTTCCCGCTGCTTGAGTTCGGCAAAGGGGTCGATGAAGCCGTGCGCAGCAAAACGTTCCTCGCGATACCGAGTCAGCTCCAGCACGTTGAGTTGACCGCGGAGGTCGGGTTGTCGCCGCAGTCTGGCCAGCCCGACCAGATAGTCCTTGGCGAAGTTCGGCCACCGGGGATCCTCCCGGCAGCAGCGTCCATTAGCAGGCAGATCGCCGAGTGTCTCCAGGTGCGCTTCAAACAGGTCGAACCAGTAGGCCTGTGCCTCCGGGCCTTCCGCGAGAAGGTCCTGAATGCAAGGGCGATACGCGGCGGATGGGTCGAGTAGAGGCAGTTTGGGCATCTGGAGGATCGTTTGTCTGTGTTTCTTCGGGTGCAACTTCGGCTCTTGCCGCGGGGGATGCAGCAGGATATCGCCGTGGGCAGCGTTCGCAAAGTGACTGCCGACCGTGCCGGGCAAGAGAACTGCCGTGCGAACCGCCGATCGGCAGGTCGGCTTTTCGCACGGCAGTTAAGGAGACCCGGCGGCAGAGTGTGTCTCTGCCACCGGGTGTTCAGGTTTCCTATTTTACAGCCCCAGGAGGGCGTTGACGAACAAGGGGAGGTCATCGAGGGCGACGAAGCCGTCCTGGTTCA
>CAZNFM010000054.1:0-3849 GCA_964572385.1 uncultured Planctomycetaceae bacterium
AAGCCCGAAGCCTGAAGTCCAACCAAACCTGCCACCCCGCAGGTATGGGGCGGCTCGTTCCGGCGGCGTTCTGGCTGCGGCGGCGAACGATCCGCGGGTAGATCTCGCGGAGAAGGCTGGTTGACCTCAGGTGGCGGCGGTGTCGCTTCGGGCTTGATGCATCGCCATGGCCGCGGCGCCCGCCGCGTCCGTGCCCGCTGCGCCTTCCATCGCCAACAGCACCGGGTAGTAACCTGTCTTGGGCAGCCCGTTGTGCCACTGCACTTCCCCGGTGTGGCGATTGAGCGCGTAGACTCGGCCGCCGCCTCCAGCGTAGAGCGTATCGCTCTCGATCAGCATGGCGACGACGCCCCCGAAGCCGCTGCTATGCGGCAGTTTCGTCCGCCAGACTTCCTCGCCCGTGCGCGGATCGAGCGCGATCACATGGCGATTGGTACCCGCGTAGAGCAGCTTCTGCTTGCGGCGCATGAATCGACTCCCCAAACCGTGGCGCCCGTTCCAAGCCCCCGCGACATCTCAGACGCCGCCCGCCAAGCACTCACGCCGGCCTGCCACTTGGCGTCTTCTTGGTTTCGCGTAGATACTTGTCGATCGAGGCCGCGGCCCGTTTGCCGTCGCCCATCGCCAAGATCACGGTTGCCGAGCCGCGGATGATGTCGCCTCCGGCGTACACACCGGGCATGCTGGTGGCGCCGTGCTCGTCGGCGATGATGTAGCCCCACTTGTTGGTCTTCAATTCCGGCGTGGTCGCGGTCAGCAGCGGATTGGCCCGTGTGCCGATGGCCACCACCACCAAGTCGCACTCGATGACGTATTCGGAGCCTTTGATGGGTACGGGGCGGCGGCGTCCGGAATCGTCCGGTTCGCCCAACTCCATCCGCTGGCACTCAATGCCTCTGACCCAGCCGTCCTCGGTTCCGAGGATCCGCACTGGGGCGTGGAGCATGATGAACTCGATATGCTCTTCCTCGGCGTGGTGGACCTCCTCGATCCGCGCCGGCATCTCCTCGCGGCTGCGGCGATAGACCAGCATGGCCCGCTCGGCCCCCAAGCGCTTCGCCGTGCGCACGGCGTCCATGGCGACGTTGCCACCACCCAGCACGACCACCCGCTTGCCACTGATGACCGGGGTGTCGGCGTTCGGGAAGTCATATGCCCGCATGAGATTGACGCGGGTGAGGTACTCATTCGCCGAATAGACGCCCTTGAGGTTCTCACCGGGGATGTTGAGGAAGATCGGCAGGCCCGCGCCGTTGGCGATGAAGACGGCGTCGAAGCCCTCCTGGACCATCAGTTCCTTCACGGTGAACGTGCGGCCGATCACCACGTTGGTGATGATCTTCACGCCCATCTCGCGGAGGCGGTTGACCTCCGCCTCGATCACCTTGTTGGGCAGGCGGAACTCCGGGATGCCATAGACCAGCACACCGCCCGGCTCGTGCAGCGCCTCGAAGATGGTTACGTCGTGGCCCTTCTTGGCCAGTTCACCCGCGGCGGTGAGGCCCGCCGGGCCGGAGCCGACCACGGCGACCTTGAAGCCGCTCGGCGGAGCCAGCATGGTCTTCATGTCGAGGTTTTCGCGGGCCCAGTCCGCCACGTACCGCTCCAGGTGGCCGATGGCCACCGACGCGCCGCGGCCCTTGCCGCGGATGCAGACCTGCTCGCACTGCTCCTCCTGCGGACACACGCGGCCGGTGATGCCGGGCAGCGAATTCGCCCCGAGGAGGCATTCCGCCGCGCCCTTCATATCGCCGGCAGCGATGAGATCAAGAAACTTCGGGATCTCGATCCCCACCGGGCAGCCGTCCACACACTTGCCGTCCTTGCACCGCAGGCAACGCTCCGCCTCCAGCTTGGCCAACTCCTCCTGGAAGCCGAGGTTCACTTCCTTGAAGTCATGGTTGCGGACGTCCGGCGCCCGCTCGGGCATTTTCTGCCGCGGGATCGCCATCCGCTCTTTAGGGGTCATTGCCATCATCGAGTCCTCCCCTGCGAAGCGGCGGCGTCCAGCCGGCACTCGTGCCGCTCCTGCATACGCTCAAGAGAGATCTTCTCCTGTTTCCGATAGGCCGTCAGCCGATCGGCCATCTCGCGAAAATCGACCTTGTGCCCATCGAACTCTGGGCCGTCCACACAAGCGAACTTGGTCTCGCCGCCCACCGACACACGACAGCCACCGCACATCCCGGTTCCATCCACCATGATCGGGTTCAGTGAGACGATGGTCTTGATGCCGGCAGGACGGGTCAGTTCGGCGATGGCCCGCATCATCGGCACCGGACCGGCGGCATAGACCACGCCGATCGGGCGGGCGGCATCGGCCATGAGCTCCTTGAGCTTGTCGGCGACGGTGCCCTTGTAGCCGTAGCTGCCGTCATCGGTCGTCGCGTAGACAACGTCGGAGACCCGTTTCAGCTCATCCTCTAGAACGACCAGCTCCCGGGTGCGGCCGCCGGTGATCGACGTCACATAGCAACCCACCTTGCGGAGGGCCTTGGCCAGCGGGTAAATGACCGCCGTGCCCACCCCGCCGCCGACCAGGACGGCGTGGCCGACCTTCTCAATCTCCGTGGGGTGGCCCAGCGGACCCATGACGTCGGCGATGGTGTCGCCGCGGCCCTTGGCACACAGCGCTGTGGTGGTCGCGCCGATCGCTTTGACAATCAGTTCGATGGTTCCGGCCGTGGCATCCGAGTCCGCGATGGTGAGTGGGATCCGCTCACCGCCGTCGCCGAGCCGCAGAATCACGAACTGACCCGGCTCGCGGTGCTTGGCCACCAGCGGAGCCTCGATCTTGAACCACTTCACGTCCGAGGCCAATGGTCTGGCATCAAGAATCTTGAACATGTGTCATCCTGTTGTCGCGAGAGGGTTCTTCCACCTTGCCGGCATGCGGAATCCACCGCTACACTACCCTCCAGCCCGATTGCCGCCTCCTGTTCTGCGGATCGATGCCGGCCTCAACCTCAGGAACAGTCAGGGCTTAGCGCCAGCGGGTTCAGCCCGAGCGCCGAAAGCTGAAGCTGGGGGCAATTTGCGTGCCAATCACTAATCTGGGACACCCTCCCCCTGGAAGGGCATGTGAGCTATATTCATAGTCGCGAACTGACGTCTGCGAATCCGAACTCCGGTGGTTGGCTCTTGCTGCGCCTCGATGCAGCCATGATCCGCAGCCCGACTCTGCCGCCTCTGCCGAATCGGGTGCAGCCTTCTAATGTACGGGTGAAGCCGCTATCATACAGCCGCACAAGGCCGCATTCGCTCGGGGGCGAATTGGTTTCGACCGGGCAGGTTGACGGCAAGGTGGCGTGCCGAGGTTGTCAGGTGGCCTCGCTAAAAACCTGGCAAAAACCTTACGTGCCAACTCTCAGTTGCGCATGGCCGCCTAATTAGGCGACCCGTCGAACCGCCGAAGTCTGCTAGGCGGGGAGGCGGTAACTAGCAGGCTGGCCCGATCGCGCTGCTCGGCCGCGGTCGGGCGAGAAACCAGTCGAGCTGGACCTCGCGGAAGCCTGTCGACCGGCGTCCGCGGGGTCGACGACAAACGATCGACTACGCACGTAGAAGCCTTGCCCGAAATGCTCTGGGACGCGGGTTCGATTCCCGCCGCCTCCAATCGAGTCTGGAGACCCGCTACCTTCCGCGGTACGACGACGTGCATTGATCCTGTGCTCCGGCAGGTCGCGAGACTCGACGATGCCGTCGTGACTGCAGCGTGAAGACTTGAGCCTATCCCCACACCTGTCGAATGAGCAGAATGGCACAGGCCAGATGCAGGAAGCCTTGGAACAACCTGGTCGACTTCTCCCAACGGATGCACAGGCGGCGGAAGTGTTGGATCCAGCCGAT
>CAZNFM010000055.1:0-3325 GCA_964572385.1 uncultured Planctomycetaceae bacterium
ATGTTGATTTACAAGAGGTTACAAAGCGCCGCGCGTTCGCGCACGGTTATTTAGATCACCGGGAACCAAGAGCCGAGACGGCTCCCCGCCGGCAGGCGGCCATGACGCATTGGCCGCCGTTGCCCTCTTCGGGGCGGCGTCCCCCACCGCCTCGCGAGATCGGTTCATTAATTCCCGCGTTTGCAGCGTTGCGGGCGGCTGCCGCTCAGCGTATAGGAGCGAGGCTGGAGTCCTGCACGGGCGGGAAACCGGCGGTGAACCGGCCCTTGGGAGGTATTCGAGCATGAAGAGGATGTTGACCGGTCTGGGCTTGGGACTGCTGGCCGCGGCGGCAGGCGGCTGTGGCACGATGAAGACGGTGACCACCGAAAGCCTGCTCACCGAGATGACCGATCTGGCCGCCCTGGCGGAATACCCCACGCCGCCTTTCACCTGCCGGCAGTTTTCCAGCTACGATCGAAAGAGCACCCGACCGGGTGTGGAGGACTGGTTCGCCAACGCCGACACGGGACAATTCCTTCGCGTGGAGGAGGTCGACGGCCGCAAGGAGCACGTCCTGATGGACGCGAACGGACCGGGGGCCATCGTCCGCATCTGGTCCGCCAATCCCCGCGGCACGCTCCGCATCTACCTCGACCACTCCCGGACCCCGGTCATCGCCGCCCCCATGGCGGATATCCTCGGCGGCAAGCTGCCCGGCATTCCGGTCCCGCTCGCCGGCACCCGCAGCCACGGCTGGAACAGCCACTTTCCCATCCCTTACGCCCGCCACTGCAAGGTGACCAGTGACGAAGGCGGGTTCTATTACCATGTGAACTACCGCACCTACCCGGCACTCTTCGCGCCGGTGGTCTCCTTCCGGGCGTCGGACTTCGAGACGCTGCAACCCGTGATCGCGGCCGTCGCGGCCCGGCTGGCGGCGCCGCGGACCGCCGTGGTCGAACCCTCCTCGCCCGAGGGGCGGGCCGCCCTGCTGGCACCCCTCGGTCCGCCGCTGCCGCTGCTTGCCGGAGAAACCCGCCGCCTGTCCGCGGACGGCCCGGGGGCGATTGTCGCCGTGGATGCGCGAGTCGACGCGGCGGACCCGGAGATCGAGAGCCGGCTGCGGCAACTCGTGCTGACCATGACGTTTGACGGGCAGACCACGGTGGAATGCCCCTTCGGCGACTTCTTCGGGGCCGGCCCCGGCCTGAATCCCTACGAATCCCTGCCGATGGGCGTCACGGAGGACGGGCAGCTCTGGAGCCACTGGTTCATGCCCTACGCCCGATCCGCGGAATTGCAGGTGCGGAACGTCGGCGCGACGTCCGTTCCGCTGGCCATTCGCTGGGTGACGACCTCTTACCAGTGGACCGACCGCTCGCTGCACTTCTTTGCCCGCTGGAAGCGGATCGACGACGTGCCCAGCCGTCCGTTCATCGACTGGAACTACGCCACGATCCGCGGGCAGGGCGTTTTCGTGGGCGCGGCGCTGGAGGTCGCCAACCCGGTGCGACACTGGTGGGGCGAAGGGGATGAGAAGATCTACGTGGACGGCGAGACCCGGCCCAGCCATTTCGGCACCGGCACGGAGGACTACTTCGGTTACGCCTGGTGCAGCCCGCTGCGTTTCGTCCACGCCTACCACAGCCAGCCCCGCTGCGATGGGCCGGGCAATTACGGGCGTTCGGCGGTCAACCGGTGGCACATCCTCGACCGGATCCCCTTCGGCCGCGATTTTCGCTTCGACATGGAGGTCTGGCACCAGCGCGACGACGTCGCGCTCTGCATGGCGGCGGCCACCTACTGGTACGCCCGACCGGGAGCGGCCGCGGAGCACGCCGTCTTGCGGGCCGAGGATCTGCGACTGCCGCCGGTGCCGCCGTACGAGCCGCCGGCCGTGGCCGGAGCGCTCGAAGGCGAGACGTTGCCGGTCATCGAGAAGACGGGCACGGTCTCGCCGCAGGAGATCCTCGAATGCAGCCACGAGAAGCACCTCTGGTGGCGGGAGGCGCGGATCGGTGATCGGCTGGTGGTCACCTTCGAAGCGCCGGAGGCCCGCCGCTACCGGGTCTTCGGCCGCTTCCTGAAGGCCGCGGACTACGGGATCGTGCGGTTGTCGGTGGGCGGCGAGCCGGTGGCAGGGACGTTCGACTTCTACCATGACGGCATCCGCGTCTCCGACGAGATCGAGCTGGGCGTCTTCGCCCTCAAGCCGGGGCCGAACGAATTCGCCGCGGAGATCGTCGGGGCCCGCGCGGAAGCGATACCCCGATACATGTTCGGGCTGGACTATCTGCGGCTGGAACCGGCGGAGTAGCCACGCCGAGCGGCGACGCGCGGGGCTCTCGCTGCCGGCACGGGGCCGACCGGGGCGACGACGGGTCCGGCGCGTCCGCCCGCCGGCGGCGTGCCGCCTCGACCTCCCGCCGTCGAGGCCGCCGGACCGTCCGTGCCGCCGCGGGTTCCGGCCGCGGGCGACTTGACTGTGCGCGGGTTGGCCGCCTACAAACCTGGGGTCGGGCGAGACCGTTGGGTGCCGCCGTTCGGGGCCGCGGTCTCGCCGGTCGCGATCCAGCGCCGTCCCCGGCGAGGAGGCAACATCATGGCCGACGCCCGTACACTGCTGGCCGCCAAGGAACGCCAGGAGGTCTTTACCACGACTCCGGGGGCCACCGTGCTGGAGGCCTGCCGCCAGATGCAGCAATACCGCGTAGGCTGCCTGGTGGTGACGGAGCAGGAGCGGATCGTGGGCATTTTCACCGAGCGGGACGTGATCAACCGGGTGGTCGCGGCCGGGCGGGACGCGGCGGCGACGCCGGTGCGGGAGGTGATGACCCGCGACGTGATCGCCATCGCCCCCGAGCGGCCGATCGCGGAGATCGAGGCGATCATGAAGCAGCGGCGGATCCGCCACCTGCCGGTCGCCGGCGGAGGTCGGCTGATCGGGCTGCTGTCGATCGGCGACGTGACCGCCTGGCACGCGGCCAAGGACCAGCAGATGGTGGAGTCGCTCACCGCGTACCTCTACGGGCGGCATTGAGGGCCGGGCGGCGTCCCGCAACCACGGGGGCGTCCGAGCAAGGAGCCGCGCCCGAGCGGCGTGCGGCGATGACGTGCGCGAAAGGATTCTCGCACGAGCGGTGAGTGGCGATGGCGTCCGAGAGAGGATCCGCGCCCGAGCGGCGTGCGCCGATGGCGTGCGCGAAAGGATTCGCGCACGAGCGTTGCCCCCCCGCTTCCGGCGGCGGCGGCGGCGGGCGTGCCGGGGTTCGCGGGCGGGCGGGCCGGCGGGCGGCCCGGTTCGGCAATATTTGCCCGAGAAAGGATTCGCGCACGAGGGGAT